>JBNKLA010000023.1:0-42758 GCA_050292115.1 Sulfurimonadaceae bacterium
GTCATGCTCCTCATCCACCACAATCAACCCCAGATTATCAATCGGCAAAAAAAGCGCCGAACGCGGCCCGGCGATTACCATCGCTACGCCGCTATGGATTTTATGCAGTGTTTTCTCTTTTTGAAGCCTACTCATTTTGGAGTGCCACAACACCGCACTCTCGCCAAAATGCTCTTTTAAACGTTTCTGCATCTGGGGCGTCAAGGAGATTTCAGGTAGCAAAAAGAGCGCACGCTTGCCTTTACATGTAAGCTCTTGAAAATAGCTCATATAAATCTCGGTTTTGCCTGAACCCGTATCGCCAAAAAGGAGTGAGACCTTATGCTGCTTTAGAAAATTGAGCGCTTCATTTTGAATAGGCGTTAGTGAAATATCCGTAATATTTACGCTCTGTTCTTTACATATAAGCGCTGTCTCGTAGCTGTTAAAAAGCGCTAAGGCCTCGCCAAGTGAGCAGAAGTAGTAATCGGCTATGAATTGAGCCATTTTGTGTTGTTGAGGTTTTAGGTACAAAGTACTTGGTGCCATAGTTTCGGTAGGAAAATCAGGCTTTTGCGTTTCACTGAGAATAACACCCTGTTTTTCTCTTCCGCGAAGTGAAACGGTGACTACATGTAAAAAATTCTGAGAAGAAGCGGAAGAAAAGGTGAGAGGTTCAAGCGGTGAACCTAAAAGTGCAATGGAATAAAAAAAGATCAATCCATCAACGCTTGGCAACCACTCAGCGTGTGGTCACAATCAAATGCACCTGAAGTTGAATTATAATCAAATCGCACTACTGTACCCCCAGCACTAACTAAATAGCTATTGGTATCTCTTTTAAGCCAATGTCCATCTGTAGGAACATTATTACTTAGCCTTTTAGTACGAATGGGATACTGAAGCAATGTGTTAGTTCCATTACCACCAAACAGTGTTTGACCACCAGTATCAACTGCCGCACCATTATCTAAAGCAGTAATATAATTTGATTGTCCGCGCAACAATCTAACTTGTCGTTCACTAATGATCGCACTCCGAATCGAAGCGACTTGCGAACGTATTTTAGCCACTTGTGCATCATCTCGTGTCACTGCGAGTTTGGGAACTGCAATAGCAGCTAAAATCCCAAGCACTACAATCACAAAAACCAGTTCTATCATCGTAAACGCATTTTTCATAATAATCTATTCCAAAAAAGTAAATTTTTTACTAAACTTAAATGTTTTCAAGCTTAATAAAAAATTCATGCATGAGATGTTCTCAACATTTTCATGTTGAGAACGTTAGCTTCACCAAGCAACCGCGCTACCGCGTACCGTTGCGTTTCCTTCACCGACAAGCCCTTGCAGCATATAAGCTGCCGTCCCTGTAGCTGGAGAATAGGAACTTTCTGTTACGAATTGCATTACTTTAACGCATTGATTGTTTGCCCAGTTTGTAGCTGTCCAACCACCAGTACATGTTGCACTTGGATTACTTGGACTTGCGTACGCAAGAAAGTTGATTTGAGCCCATTGTGTTCCGTCAATAGGATCACGTAAGTCTATACTGCCTCCAGCATTTAGGCTACCAGTAATTGTAGCAACTTTATACGTTGTTGCACCAGCCTGTTGCTTAATCATATTTGCAAGATTGGCTGACATTGTTTGTGGGTCGGTATTGTCAAAGTTATTGTTCGCCACAATATACGCCTGAATCTCATTTGGAATTGATTTCGCTGCCGATGCCGCCGCCGCAATTTTCGCATCATCACGCGTTGCCGCAAGTTTAGGAATAGCCACAGCCGCCAAAATACCAAGAATTACGATCACGAAGATCAACTCAATCATAGTAAAACCAGAACGTTTCATAACGTCCTCCTTAATTCATAAATTTAGATTACACTTGTAACCTTAAGAGTCACTATAGCACGCTTTTGGTAAACAATATATTAATTTGTTAAATTTTCATTATCCAAACGTTTTAGCAGTTTTTGAAGTTTTAGCTCTTCTTCGTACAAACGATAGTTTTGGCGCACATAGGCTTGAAGCAGCACTTTAAGATCGTTATTGCCATGAATATTAAAATCTTCGGCCATCTGGCGCTGTAAAAAGGGGGCAAAAGTGTCGTCAATGTCGATGTCGTAGCGCTTGGCGTTTATGGTGAGACTGATTTTTTTACTCATCTAATAATAATTCCTCAAACATACACGATCTCTTTTAGCATCTGTTGTGTCAGTGCCTTATTGGAACTTTGTAGTGATATCAGGTCAATGCGGTTATGCAAAAGCGCTTCGAGCGACTTTTGAATCGCTTCGATGCGCAGGAGCTTGGAAAAGCCATCAGGGTAGTGTTTTGCAAACTCTTTATGGTCGATACGATACGCAATGTCGATATCGCTAAAACTATCGGCTTCATCGCGTGCTACGGAGCCAAACACACCTACAATGCTAAAGCCCTCGGGTTCAAAGCGTTTTTTATACTCACTAAGGGCTTGTACGATCTGCTCTTTTGTTTTCATTTAGCCCAAAATACTCTCTATCTTCGCCACAATCTCTTCGATCTCCATATCTTTGAGGCTGATCTCTTCGCGCAATTTGGCGATCTCTTCATCTTTGGAACCCATTTCGCCGCGCAGTACGTTGGCCTCTTCTTGAAGTGCTTGGTGTTTTTGTAGAATTTGTGTTACTTTTTCGTTCAGTTTATCTATGACTGAAGGCTCGTGCATGAAAATTTTCCTTAAATCGTGTTGGCTATAATTCTATCATATTATTAAGAACGTAAAGAGGAAATGTGGCAGAGTTTCAGGTAGTGACCGAGTACGAACCCGCGGGCGATCAGCCGCGAGCTATAGAGATGCTCTCTCAAAGCATTCGTAGCGGCAACCGCTACAGCGCGCTTGAGGGGGTAACGGGCAGCGGCAAAACCTATACGATGGCCAAAACCATCGAAGCCGTTCAAATGCCCACCATTATCATGACGCATAACAAAACGCTTGCCGCACAGCTATACAGCGAGTTCAAGGCGTTTTTTCCGCACAATCATGTGGAGTATTTTATCAGCTATTACGACTACTACCAACCCGAGGCCTACATTCCGCGTCAGGATCTTTTTATTGAAAAAGACAGCTCCATCAACGATGAACTGGAACGCCTGCGCCTCTCGGCCACCGCCAATCTGCTTAGCTACAACGATGTCATCGTCATCGCTTCGGTTTCGGCCAATTACGGTCTGGGGGATCCCGAAGAGTATGAAAAAATGGTGCAGATCATTGAAGTCGGCGATGAAATCAGCCAAAAAAAGCTGCTGCTTCGTCTGGTTGAAATGGGTTATGCTCGTAACGACACCTATTTTGACAGTGGGCATATTCGTGTGAGCGGCGACGTGATCGACGTATATCCCCCTTATCTGGAAGAAGAGGCAATCCGAATCGAATTTTTTGGCGACGAAGTGGAAAGCATTTACAGCTTTGAAGTGCTTAGCAATAAGCGACTTGAAGATAAGAAAAAAATCACCGTCTACGCCACCTCGCAATTTAGCGTGACGCAGGAGAAAATGGCGCGCGCGGTAAAAAATATTGAAACAGAGCTGGATGATCGGCTCGATTTTCTGCTCTCTCAAGATAAAATCGTCGAAGCCCAGCGGCTCAAACAGCGCTGCGAGTTTGATCTGGAGATGTTGGAGACTACCGGCATGTGTAAAGGAGTTGAGAACTATTCGCGTCATCTAACCGGAAAAAAACCGGGAGAAGCGCCCTATACGCTGCTGGATTATTTTGAGCTGCACCATGACAACTACCTCATCATTGTTGATGAATCGCATGTGAGCCTGCCACAATTTCGCGGCATGTACGCGGGGGATCGAAGCCGTAAAGAGGTGCTGGTGGAGTATGGGTTTAGACTTCCTAGCGCGCTGGATAACCGCCCTTTAAAAGCCGATGAGTTTATTAATAAAGCGCCGCATTATCTTTTTGTATCCGCCACGCCCGCTGCGTATGAGCTGGAGTTATCAAGTGTAAAAGCGGAGCAGATTATCCGCCCCACGGGGCTGCTTGATCCCGTAATTACCATTAAAAGCTCGGACAATCAGGTCGAAGACATTCATGACGAAATTAAAAAAACCGTTACATGTAACGAACGTGTGCTTATTACGGTACTGACCAAAAAAATGGCCGAAGCACTCACCAAATATCTGGCCGATCTGGGTATTAAGGTGCAGTACATGCACTCCGACATTGACGTGATCGAGCGCAACCAGCTCATTCGCGGTCTGCGTCTGGGCGAGTTTGACGTGCTTATCGGGATTAACTTGCTGCGCGAAGGGCTGGATCTACCCGAAGTGAGTCTGATCGCGATTTTAGATGCCGATAAAGAGGGGTTTTTACGTTCGGAAACGTCGCTTATTCAAACCATAGGGCGCGGCGCGCGTAATGCCAATGGACGGGTAATTTTATACGCCAATAAAATCACCGGCTCTATGAAACGCGCCATTGACGTCACTAATGAGCGTCGCGCCAAACAAGAAGCCTATAACCAAGAGCACGGTATTATTCCGCGCACCACCAAACGCAAGCTGGATGAAAATCTCAAAACCGAGGATGGCGGTGAGCTTTATAACAAACGCAAAAAGCTAGACAAAATGCCCAAAGCGGAGCGCAAAAAACTGGTTGACGAGCTTTCACGCAAGATGAAAGAGGCCGCCAAAGCCTTAGAGTTTGAAGAGGCGGCGCGGTTGCGCGACGAGATTATGAAAATCAAACAGTTATAACCATTACATGTAAGGATATTTTTTGGAAGATATATTTAGTTCACTCGCCACCTACGGCTACATTGCTCTTTTTCTCTACTCGCTTGGCGGCGGGTTTGTGGGGCTTCTTGCCGCGGGCGTGCTCTCGTATGCGGGAAAAATGGACATCACACTTGCTATTGGCATCGCTTTTGTAGCCAATTTTCTGGGCGACTTAATGCTCTTTTATATGACGCGCTATCAAAAAGGCGAGATGATGACCTATCTTCGTAAACACCGCCGCAAACTGGCGCTCTCGCACATTTTGATGAAGAAGCATGGAGATTGGGTGATCTTTTTGCAAAAGTATGTTTACGGCATTAAAACGCTTATCCCTCTAGCGATTGGCCTAACCAAATACGACTTCAAACGTTTTGCGATGCTTAATCTTGCCGCTTCGGCCATTTGGGCGGTTGTAGTGGGTCTAGGGAGTTACGCTTCGGGCAGTGTGATTATGGCTGGCTACGAAGTCATTGCTGAGCGCCCCTATATCGCACCGATACTATTAGTAGTGCTTTTGGGGCTTTTGTGGAGCTACCTCTCTTTTGCGACACGCAAAAAAAAGGTTAATTAGCCAATCTCCGGTCCGGCGGCGGAAAAGTCAAACTCGCTGTCTTCGCTCTGATATTTTTTAAAGTTGTCAATAAACATCTGCGCCAACTTGTCGCGGGTTTTGACAAACTCATTCTCATCCGGCCACGATTCGCGTGGAAATAGGACTTTGGGGTCGATATCGACAAGCGTGTTGGGAACGCTAAGGCCAAAGGTTTTGGTTTTTCTAAATTCGCTGTTGTTGATAGAGCCGTCTAAAATGGCGTTGATGCACGCGCGGGTGTCTTTGATGCTCATGCGTTTGCCCACGCCGTATGGTCCGCCCGTCCAACCGGTGTTAACCAAATAGACGTTTACACCGTGCTTGTCGATTTTTTCGCCCAGAAGTTTGGCATACACAGTGGGATGAAGCGGCAAAAACGCCTCGCCGAAACAGGCGCTAAAGGTGGCTACCGGCTCGGTAATGCCGCGTTCGGTTCCCGCAACTTTGGCCGTATAGCCACTTAAAAAGTAGTACATCGCCTGCTCTTTAGAGAGTTTACTCACCGGAGGCAGTACGCCAAAGGCATCGGCGGTGAGGAAAATAATATTTTTAGGATGAGAGCCGTGCAGGGTCTCTTCGTGATTTTCGATATGAAAGATGGGGTACGATACACGGGTATTTTCGGTTTTACTGCCGTCGGTATAATCAACGTCGCCCGCTTCGTTAAGCACTACGTTTTCAAGTAGCGCACCTTTGCGGATGGCTTCGTAAATTTCAGGCTCGCTTGAAGGGTCAAGATTGATGACTTTGGCATAACAACCGCCCTCGAAGTTAAAGACGCCCTCATCGTCCCAGCCGTGTTCGTCGTCACCGATCAAGCGGCGGTGCGGATCGGTTGAAAGCGTAGTTTTACCCGTGCCCGAAAGACCAAAAAAGAGGCATACATCGCCATCGTGTCCCACATTGGCAGAGCAGTGCATAGAGAGTTTACCCTCAAGCGGCAACCAGTAGTTCATCATCGAGAAGATACCTTTTTTCATCTCGCCGCCGTAGTAGGTACCGCCGATGATGGCAATGTTCTCTTCAACGTTAAACATCACGAATACTTCGGAGTTCAAACCGTGTTCTTCCCATTTTTCGTTGACAACTTTACACGCATTAAGTACGGTAAATTCCGGTTTAAAGCTTTGAAGCTGTTCAAGCGAAGGGCGGATAAACATATTGGTTACAAAGTGCGACTGCCACGCCAGTTCGGCTACAAAACGCACCGAACGTTTGCTCGCTTGGCTCGAACCGCAGTAAACATCGGTAACATAAAGGTCTTTACCGCTAAGCTGTGCTTTGGCCACCTCAAGCAGTTCATCAAACACCGCTTTGCTTACCGGTTTATTCACATCGCCCCACGCAATGTACTTTTGCGACTCGTCTTGCTCTACAAAATATTTGTCTTTAGGACTACGCCCCGTAAAGATACCGGTATCGACCGCCGTAGCACCGTTGCTGACTTGGAGAGCTTCACCATTCTTTACTTCATGCTCAACCAAGTCCCCAAAATCGAGATTGTGGAAAATCTGGCCGCTGTTTGTTATGCCAATCGCTTCAAGCTCATTCAAAATCATTAACTTCGCTTTTTTGTTGTATTTCACTACCCCTAAAGGCAATGTTCGGTTACAAAATTATATCAGGGCTAACCATTAATTAGAGCTAAAATATTTCGATAAATGCGCTTATTTGATCTGTTTTTATCGTTTCTTCACAATCACTCCACGATAAACCCCTAAGATGAGACTATCCAAACAAGGAGACTAACCATGAAAACCAAAAATCTGATTTTAACGGCAATAGCCGCTGTTGCTCTGATGGGTAGCGCGGCTCAGGCCGATATCAAACAAGGGCAAAAGATCTATTTGAAAAAGCTCAAAGCCAAATGCGGCGCCAACGGTGCCAAAACGGCCGCGCTACATTCACAAGACGAGTGGGAAACACTCAAAGAGGAGGGCAACCTTGCCGAAGCGCTTATCAAAGCGTGTCCTAAAGCCAAAAAAGTGATCGTCAATGAGAAGTTTCAAAGCAAGTATATGGACGATCTTTACGATTTTTTCTATGAATACGCCAACGACTCGGGCAATGTTCCGAGTTGCGGTTAAAAAGGATTAATGATGAGAACACTACTAATGATATTGGGACTCAGTTCACTACTGTTGGCAGCAGACGGTGCCGCTCTATTTCAAAAATGCGCGGCGTGTCACGGCGTGAATGGCGACAAAAAAGCGCTGGGTAAAAGCAAAATCATTAAAGATTTTAGCAAAGACGAACTTATAAGTGCCATGAGAGGCTATCAAGACGGTAGCTACGGCGGCGCGATGAAAGCGCTGATGAAAGGTCAGGTTGCGACGCTCAAAAGCGAGGATATCGAAGCGCTTGCGGAGTATATCAGCACTAAAAAGTAATCACTTCTGCCACACTATCGTAATCGTGCTCCCCTCATTGGGGGCGCTTTGTACCTCAATTTCAAAACCGTACGCTTTGGCAATCTTGGCCACAATATTAAGCCCAATTCCAAATCCCCCCTCATGCGTATTATCACGCACATAACGACCAAAAATCGCCTCGATCTTTTGAGGATCAATCCCAATACCGCTATCGCTTATATGTAAGCCTTTCGCATCGGCAATAACATCGACCCTTCCGCCTACACGGTTATATTTAATGGCATTTGATAAAAGATTATCGACCAGACGCACGGCACGGTTACGGTCTATCGTAAGCGCACATGCTTTACATGTAAGGCTTACATGTAAGCGCTTTTGATCGCACCGCGCTTTGAAATACTCTAAACGCTCGCTTAGCAATTCGCAAAAATCAAGCGTTTCATCATGAGTAGCCACCTGGTGATTTAGTAGCAGATAGGTGAGATCATCATAAATCATTGAAATGCTCTGCGCGGCAATGGACAAACGCGCAAACTTTTTGTGTTCATTCGAAGAAAGTTGCGCCGTATCGATCATCTCGATATTGGCACGGATGGTCTGAAGCGGGGTGTTGAGCTCATGGGTGGTATCTTTAATAAAGTGATCAAGCAGCGTAATCGCCTCTTTCATGGGCGCGAAAATAAGGCGGCTTAAATAGATGCCGATAACGATAAAAAAGAAGAATAAAAAGACCCCGATCTGTATAAGATCACGCACGGTCTGCTCCAACCACAAACCGTCATCTTTGGTCTCAAACACCACATAAAAGTCGCCAATCTCATACGAAGCCAACGGCACATAAAAGTGAATAAAGCCTTTATGCAAAGCAATCGCGGTTTGGGGTGCAAAGGTGTGCTCATCAAGATAGCCCTCAACCCTCATGCCCAGCGCATCGTAAAATGCGGTGTTATAGGCCAGATCAATCGGAAATGTTTTGGGCGCACCCGCCTCTTGGCTCATCCATTCACGAATGCGCGGAATATAGCTCTCGCTTTGCAGTTGCATGGCCAGACGGTGGCCTGAGAGCATCTGCTCTTTTTGACCTTGGTAATAGATAAATCCCAGCAGGCTTAAAATAGACAGAGCCATCAGTGTATAGAGCAGTAAAAAAGCGCGAAAGCTCCGCTTTTCAGCGAAACTGATAGCCGAGTCGCTTATGCGAGACAATCTGATCCTTTCCTACTAATTTACGCAGATTTTTAATGTAGGTGCGCAGTGCCGTGTCGCTGGGCGTTTCATCAAAATCGTAGAGATGCTCCATAATCATCTCGTGACTAATCAGCTCGCCACGACGTTGCATAAACAGTTTGAGCAGACGCGCTTCTTTGTCGCCAAGCGTTATGGGGTTGCCCTTTACATGTAAGGTTGATTTTTGGCTATCGTAGCTGATATCATCGCTAATGTTGATTGCCTCTGAGGGCGCGTGAAAATAGTTGCGCTTAAGCATACTTTCGATGCGAAGTAGCAACTCTTTGAGTTCAAACGGTTTTTTGATGTAATCATCGCCGCCGCTACCATAGCCCGCTTCTAAATCCTCCATTGCGTTTCGCGTGGTCATATAGATGGCCGGAGTGCTCACGCCCTGCTCTCTCGCTGCCTTTAAAAGTTCAAAGCCGTTGGGACTGGGAACGTTAACATCCAGAAGTAGCAGATCAAATGTGCTCTCATAAAGCGCATCTTCGGCACTCTGTCCATCATAAAAAGGGTGCACCCCATAGCCCGAGTCTTCAAGATATTCGCACAGTGTTTCGCTTAGTGCCATATCGTCTTCTAGCAGGAGAATTTTTGCTTTCATAAGCTGCATTGTAGCATAGCAGGTGGAACAGACCTTGCTTTGCCAATACGCATGACACTCGTACGACAGACCTCCAAGCGCACCTCATACTACTCCGTAGTGCTCTACCCCACGCTTTTTGATGATTACATGCTGGTGCACCACTGCGGCATGAACTGCTCTAAAAAATCGCAACGCGTCTATTTTGAGAGCAAAAAAGAGGCGCTTTTTGAATCGCTTAATATCATTGGTGAGCAGAAGAAACGGGGGTTTGTGTTGCTTAAAAATCAAGAGTAGCCTCTGCGCACCCGCTCTTTGGTTTTCTCTTTTGATTGCATAAACGCATCAATACCCATACGCTCAATATTATCGATTTTCAGTGCTTCAATCAACACACCCTTTAAGCCCAAAGCCGACACTATTTTGATGAGATTGAGCGAAGAGCATTTTCCGCTCTGCTCAAAGAGTTTATAGGTAGGAAGCGGGATGCCGATTCTTTTGGCAAAATCGATCTGGCGCTCCTCTTTTTTAATGCGCCGTTGCTTTACAAGGTAGGCGATCTCTTGAAGCACCTCCTCTTCGGTGGCAAACAGGACTTCTTGAGGGGTCATTACGTTTTTCCTATGTTGGAATCAATCGCGGCGGTGTGAGCAAAAATCTCATCAATCCACGCTTGCGGCATCTCCATCGCCGTGGCATCGGAGCGTAACTTTTGATGTTTTAGCGCTATCGTGGCATCAATAATTGCTTTACATGTACGCACTCCAAATTTTGTTCCCATCTCGATGAGTGTATGACGATCTGCCCAACTGGCCGGTTGTTTATTGATACTTAGCTGATGCTCCTGTGCGGCACCGCGATTAATGATATAGGTCAGATCATACGCCGGAGCAAAACGCCATCCCTTTTTAAAATCAAAAAGAAAGGCGTAGTTTTTGGAGTGATCGTCGCGATTTCCAAAGACCAGATTAAAGATCATCACCCGATACATCTGCTCAAAATTATCCGCAGGAATACCCAGCGCTTTACCGGTGCGAAAGAGCATCTCATAATCCAGTGTCATCGGTTTTCCCGCATCATGATGCAGCAGTCCCGAGAGCGAGTGCATGTGAAAGCGTTGCTGCGTATCGGTGTCAAAGCGTTGCGTAATAAAATGAAACCCCTCTTCGTTTTGTACATAAGTGGAGGGGCTCATCGTAATGCCAAGCGCTGTGGCAAACGTATAATAAAGATACTCCGTTTTGGTGTAGACGGAAGCATTCGTATAGAGCTCGGGTCGGTAGGGGTGTCCTTTCTCTTTAAATTCGTCAAATTTAATGATGGAGGGGATAAATCCATCGGGCATCACACTATGTTTGGATGAGATAAAGATCGTCTCATTTTGCGCGTTAAAACCGGCAATCGCTTTGGCACGCGCACCGCCTCCCGCCGAGTTGGAGATAGCAAGTAGCGGAGCGATTTTAAAATCATGCGCTCTCTCAAGCGCTTTTTTGCTGGATCGGTAGATCTCTTGGAGCGGAACAGTCTCATCGCGCATCGTTTTGGTGCTAGATGGCACAAACTCTAATGCGCCGAGTGCGTTGGAGCCTATAAATGAGAGACGCTCTAAAATTGAGGGCTTTTTGCCATGCTGATCTACAAAAAAAGCATCCATAAAGCTCATGCCGTATTCGCCGGGAAGATGGTCGCTGATTAATCCGCAAAGACCATGCTGAAACGTTAGTGTTTCATACGATTTTGTTTCGGCGGCGGTGATCTGTAGCGGCGAAAGTGTCTGGACAATGGGTTCGGATTGCATATAGACAATGCCGTGATGCTCCAGTAGCGTAGCTACTTTGTCACCCCATGCGTTGACCTCGACCCGCATGAATATTCCTTTTTTGCACCATTATAGCATATAAGAAATAATATATTAGTCTTAAATGAAGTAAAATAGATATAAAAGATAATATTTTAGTCTTTATAAAAATCCAAAAAGCAAAAACATTCCCAACGCAATAGCCCCCGACACAAGCGCATAGGGCAATTGCGTCTTTACATGTACGATATGATCACACCCCGCCGAGAGCGAGGAGATGATGGTGGTGTCGGAGATGGGGGAGCAGTGATCGCCAAATACTCCGCCTGAGATCGCCGCGCCGATTAGCAGGGGTGCCTCCATGCTCATCGCATCACCCATACTCATGGCGATGGGTATCATAATGCCAAAAGTTCCCCAGCTGGTGCCTGTGGCAAAGGCCATCACCGCGCTTAGCACAAACACGACTGCGGCAAGGTAGTGCGGATTCAGTATACTCTGAGCATATGAGGCTAAATAGACTCCCGTTTGAAGCGCTTTGGTGACATCGCCGATCATAAAGGCCAAAAAGAGGATGAGCGTGATGCTCTGCATCGACTTGATGCCTTGCCATGACTCGTTGAGATAGACTTTAGCCGAAAGGCGCTTGCGGTACAGCAGTGCCATAAAGATAAGCGTAACAATCATAGAGTGCAAAATCGCGCTTGAGCCGCTCCCTTTTAAGATGCTACCCTCACCCGTAACATACAGTGAGCCAAGCACCGTGGCAAGCATCACCATAATCGGCAGTAGTAAAAACGACACGTTTCCATCTTGTGTTTCTTCATCGGCCATCTCGTTTTTTATCTCCGACACTTGCATAGCGGGGGTGTCAAGATCAAACCAGATTACCGCAAAAGCTACTAGTAGTGCGCTCATGGCGTAAAAATTAAAAAGTAGCGATTCAAGCAGTACGGGCACCCCCGCATCACCGCCATAATGCGCGACGATAAGACCCAACATCAGCGCGCCCCAGCCGTTAAGCGCAATGAGTGAACAGATGGGTGCCGAAGTGGTGTCGCACACATATGCCAGTTTCGCGCGGCTAACGCCATAACGGTCACAAAGCGGCCGCCCCACCGCACCGGCGATCAACGCGGTGATAGACGATTCCACAAAAATGACGATGCCCACGCCGTAGGTAAAAAGCAGTGCGCCGCGTTTTGATGCGATAAGCCGCTGTTTTTGCGTCGCCCAATGCACTAGCCCCGATACGCCGCCCGAAGCGCGCAACAGCGCCATAACGCCACCCACTAACAGTGCAAACGCCAATGTTTTAAGAATCCACGGCTCACTCAACAAACGGCTAAGGCGATCCCAAAACGAATAGAGGGTATCGCTAAAAACAAATTGATTTAAAACAAACTCACCTAACACAATCCCGCCAAGCAGTGACAAGAGCACATGGCGCGTTAATAGTGCCAGTACAATAGCAACAAGCGGCGGCAGTAGTGAGAGAAACGTCGGCTCCACTACAGCTGCATACTCAAGCGCATAATTCCTTTGCGACCAAAGGTCTCAAAATAGTAATCACTGCGTTTTTCATCCAAGAACTTGAAGCCCAGTTTCTCATAACTGATTTTCTGCTCCGCCTCCCCGATCTCGATCATAGTCTCGGCCTTGCGATAACCTTTAAGGCGTGCAGTAAGCAGACTCTTTTGTACCAGCTCTTTAAGGACGGTGAGTTCGTGCGCTTCATCTTTAACTTGCATAAAATCCAGCACCCAAGTCTGGCGGTCAAGTTCGGGCATACAGAGCAGATACGACGCGATGCGCTCTTTATACGCTTCATCAACGCCCAACCCCTCAAGTGCTTCCGAGAGCATCTCTTGCGTAGCAATACGTGGCTCATACCCACAGAGTGCACCCACAGTATTGCCACTCTCTTCGGCAATAAGAAAATTGCTAAAATGGCAAAAACTTTTTGTTGTGCTTAGTGTCAGCGCAATGAGATGTTTACTCAAAGTGTCACTATCGGAATTTTGGAAAATCAGATCAAACAGACCGACCTTTTTGCCCGACCGTGACCCCTTAAGTATTGCCCACGCAATAAACGCGGCATCGTCCTCGGTCGCCTTGCGTATTTTGATATCCATAAGCACAACCTTTAAATCTGTAATGCCACTATGCTAATATTTTATTCTTTAAACCACTATAAAGTAATGGTGTATGATTCGTATTCTTGTTTTTTTATCCTTTATCTTACTTCCACTAGCAGCGGCGCAACAACTTCTGCTGGTACTTGCCGACGGTTTTCATGCCAGCGAAGCAACTTTACAGCGTTATAGCAGCCACAACGGCATATTCACACCAATCGGTACGCCGATAGCGGTGAATCTTGGGCGCAACGGCCTAGGATGGGGCGATGGGAACATTCAACTTGATGTTAATGCAAGCGAACCGCATAAACGCGAGGGTGACGGTAAGGCACCTGCCGGTATTTTCGCACTGGGCGCTACTTTTGGGTATGCGAAAGAGGCCAATATTACCATGCCTTACATGTACGCTTCAGACAATCTTATCTGTGTTGACGATGCAGCCGATGCACGTTATAACCAAATCTTACATGTAAGCCTACAGCAACAGCCGCGCAGTTTTGAGTGGATGCACCGAAACGATGATCTATACGAATGGGGGATCGTAGTGCGCCATAACCCTCACAATCTTCCGCGTCACGGATCGTGCATCTTCTTACATGTACAAAAAGCACCGCATTCACCGACATCGGGATGTACCAGTATGGCCAAAGATGATCTGGCGACACTTTTAACATGGCTCGACGCCTCCAAAGAGCCGCTACTGGTTCAATTGCCAAAACGCTACTGCTCCCAAGCGCAAACACATTTTAAAGGCTTAGAGTGCCTAAACGCGGATTAAAAACTCCGCCCCTTCCTCCACATTGTGTGCACTAAGCTTGCCATCCATATTGCACTCAATGACGTTTTTTGCGATATTAAGTCCCAATCCCGAACCCTGTTTCTTGGTCGAAATATAGAGATCAAACAGCGTATCGATAACCGCTTCATCAATGCCCCCCGCATTGTCACGTACTTTAACCAGCGACGCATCATGCTCTTGCGTCACTTCGACTACGACTTTTTTATCTACGCTCATGCTATCTTCAAACGCATCGCGGGCATTTTTGAGTAGCGATAAAATTACTTGATTATACTCATTGGGATAGCCAATCACATTAATGTGTTCCTCGCCAATTAGCTCAAGCGATATTCCACGGATTTCGTAATCTTTGGCAATAAGTGCCACCATTTTTTCAATCGTCGCTTTGACGTTAAAAAAAACCTTCTCTTTTGACGGGTTAAAAAAGTCTTGAAAATCCTCAACCGTCTGCTGCATCAATTTAGCCTGAGCCATAATTTCGGCAATCTGCTCTTCGTAAAACGCTTCGGAGATCTTTCCTTTGGCCTTGCGAATACCGCACAATCCGCCGATCATAGCGATAACCCCCAAAGGCTGTTTCCACTGGTGCGTAATCATGCCGATCATCTCACCCATCTGCGAATGGCGCGACTGCAATTCAAGCATTTTCTGTTTCTCAAGGTTCTTACGGGTCTCTTCGGCTACAAGCTCCTGCATATGATCGTTAAAATGTTGAAGCTGACGGTTTTTCTCCTCAAGCTCTTGAAGTAGTAGCGCCTTTTCATTACGATCTTGGATAGAGCGTTGCTCCATTTTGGCGAGATCCGTAATATCTTCAAACAGAATAATCATGGTCTCACACTGTCCGCTTTGGGGGTTATTACGCCCCTGATGGAGTCTGATATTAACATAATAATCGGGGCTCTTATGCACAAGCGGTATCAGAAAAGGGGGCTCATCACGTCGAAACAATCCACTAATACGCTCGTGCATACCATACAATTCGGGAACCAGCCTAATCACATCGATCCCCGCCTGTACACGCTCATTCGCTTCACAATAACGTTGCGCTTGATCTGAAAATTCGATGATCTCTAAAGCATCATTAATGATAATGTACTCGTAGTAGTGATTTGCATAAATGGCTCGAAAAACGTCTTGAAAATGCATCAGTTTTACTCCACCATCAACACAGCAAGCGTCTCAAACATCATCTCAACCGCCTCGGCCGTTTTTGCTGAAGTGACAAAGACGCCGCCAAGTTGATCCAGACGCGCTTGAAGCTCTTGTTGCAATACTGCACTCTGCGAAGATGCCAATAGATCGCATTTATTCAATGCGGCTACGATAGGAATTGCACCGTTGACACTCCTATTCTCTTCGATATAATGCGCCACATGTTCAATCGTCTCGCTACGGGTGAGATCGGCTACGATAATACAGCCGTGTGCACCTTGAAGATAGCTACGGTTCACGGGCTTATTCTCGGTACCTCCCTCAATATCCCAAATAAGATTCATCACCTTGCTATCTCCGGCGTTGCACTCTTTTTTTGAAATTTTCACACCAAGCGTGGAGAGATAGGTATCGCTAAATTGATTATCCACATAGCGGCGGATCAAGCTGGTTTTGCCCGTAGAAAAATCACCGATTAAGACTACTTTTTTACTAATCATCGTATCGTTCCATTGTGACGCGAACACTTCGGCCTGCCGCAAGATTATCTTGGGGGATATCTGCTGGTGGATGATCCCAAAAGAAGCCTCGAATCTTCGTTTCGTCTACTCCCAAAGCTATCAACGCCGTCTTCATGCTTTGCATACGCGCTTTGGCAACCTCTGCGTTACTCGAAGCGATACCGACTCCATCAGAGAAACCTTCCACTCGCAATTGATACTCGGGGTAATACCTTGTGATTTCATCGAGATGCAAACGTTTCACAAATTCATGCACCGCATCGTGCTGTTTCGCGTTAAGTTGTGCCACGGAGATATCAAAATAGAGCATAAATTTGACTTCAGGTACCGCCATATCGACATCAAATAGCATTTTTTCAACTCCAGGTATTGATGCAAAATGCTCACGCACCTCATCGCGTTGAGCAACACTCGAAACCTTACCGCTCACATTTAAATCCCGCCCATCAAGCGTTACATGTAAAGCTATGCCATTACGCGCTTTAAAATACGCTTCTTTTACGGTTATTTCACGCTCAAGTGTCTCAAGCGAAGGCGATGCTGTTTTTGAGAGTACAATCTGGTTGTTCACCTCATATCCACGCATTTGCACCGTCTTTTGCGCAGACGTTTTATAATAATTATTCGGCACCATACCCTCAAGAATAATCGTATGATCGTCAACATCAACCGTAATGCGATAAAGGTTAATCTCTTCGTTGTGATACAGCTTTTGCTGCAGCTGTTCACGCAGGGTATCATTCTGATAGATGCTGTAACGATTGTAACCCCATGTCCCAATCAGCACGGTGATGATTAACAGCATAATCCACTCTGCCATAGCACTTTTTTTAGCCTCTTGCTCCTGCGGTAGCTCCAGCTCAAAAAGCGTACTCATTCGGTCATGAATGGCATCCAGTGCTAACGTATCTCTCTCACCCGCATAGTGCTCAATCGCATCGCCGTCAAGATCGATAATATCGCTAAGCACCGTGGTAATTTTTTCGCTCATTCGTAACGAAATGTCACCTTTGGCTACCACGGCAAGATAACACGAACCGGAAACTTCCAGATAGATTTTTGAATCACCGTAGTTGATCTCATTGAGTTCAAACACGTCGTTCTCTTGTGCAATCCAGTCATTAACAAAACTGCGTATCGCGCTTAGCATGGCACTTACCATTTCAGGTTCGGCCGATACCACGCCTTCTCTGCTCGCTTTGGCCATTAGCAAACCGGAGCTTTTGTGAATTAAAAAGAGCGTCTCTATATAGCCGATATTGGCCTCGCTCAACATCAACTCACTCTCAGAAACCCCCTGAATTTTAGCACGTATTTTACGCATTACGGCATCAAATGAAAATTGACGCTGCATTTTCGTATTGATCTCTTCGAGTGTCTGTTTAAGCGTTTGCGAAACATATTTGGCGATCATATTGCCCATAATCGGATACAAGGCATCAATCAACACCTCGCGTTGCGATTTGACCTGCTCTTTAATAGCGCGCCCCATAATAGGAGCGATGACTTTGGATATCTCCTCTGAAGAGTCGCGTATGGTCTCTTTAAGCACATCGCCGATAACGGGAGATAGATTATTTAAAAACGCGTCGCGATCACTCTTAATGACACTGCCTAGCAGGCGGTTAAAAAGAGGATGCATCTGCTCTATAATCGCATCGGGGTCGCGACTTTGACGTAGCAGCGATTCCAGCTCTTGTTGTAATAACACAATCGCTTTATGCTCATCATAGAGTAAAAGCTCTTTTAAAGCGTCATAATCGCTTGCTTTAGACACGCTACAATCTTATGCTTCGTCTTGTGGGGTTTGAGGGGTATCGCCCTTGATGCGTGACGCGATACCAAAAAGGAGTGTTGAGAGTTCATCTCGCGATGTTTTACGCTCTTCAAGCGATGCCACTTCGGTGTCAAGTGAGGATTTCACGGCTTCATGTAGCTGCATCATCTCATCACGCAAATCACTACTGCTAGCACCCAGCTCTTTGCGAAGATCGCCAAGCTCTCCTTCGGTAATTGCTTGAAGCGTCTCAATGCGTTCATCGACACGTTCGCGCTCACGGTCAAAACGGCTACGTTCGTCACTCTGGCCGTCTTGCAGTATATCTGAGAGTTTATCCAGTTGCGCTTCGAGTACTTTTTGCATCGCATCAATCCGAGTATTAAGCGCCGCATCACTCTCGTGGAGGCGTTGCGCTAGTTGATCGATTTGATCTTGAAATTCACGGCTCTGTGATCCAAAAATAATTTCACGTATCTGCTCTATATTGCCTGTTTTTTCCACGTCTTGCTTACTCATTTTGTCTCTTTTCCTCTTCACCAAGTATGGCTATTTTATCCAACATTTCTTTAGAAAATCTTAAAAGATATTATTGCATATAATTATCATCACACTTTCTAATAATATTTATTGCACTCTATCTGATACATTTTAGTATCAAAACGCTTCAACGCCTCTCGAAGCATCTGAAATGATTCGCTCTCATTCGTGCAGGTACGCTCTGCTTTGTCACGATACTCTTGCACTTTTTGATACTGCTTTAATGCGTCACACCACTGCTCTTGTAACTGCTGATACCGCATAAAACGCATATAGTGATAGGCAGCCGTAATGTCATTCATACATGACGCATCACTGTTCCCTTCTGATCGTAATGCAAGTAGCTTCTGCTTTGCGAGACGGTAGTGGTGTTCAAGCCATAGGTCACTCTCTTCTTTTAGAGTGTTAGAAGCGCTTACATGTAAGGTATTATCATCTTGATGTTCATGCACGGCACCTACCGATGTAACCGGTTTTGACTTACTGATAAAGCGCGAAGTATTATGGCGCAAATCTTCCAGCACTGCATCGTTTCCACTTTTCAAAAGTTGCTCAAACCGTTTTAGCAACATATCATGGAGTTTTGCATTCTCACTTTGCAACGCTCTAAGTGTATTGATATAGTTGATGCGTTCACTACTCGGTGCACCGCTTCGAAGCGCTTTTCCCTTCTGCAAAGCGCGCTCGCTTTTTAGAATAAACTGCCTTAGTAGCTGTTGCTCGGTCACAAACGCTTTATGCGCTACCAATTCACGGTAACCTTGCGCATCTTCATAGATCGGGTCGCCCATATAGGCATAAAATTCCGGCCAATCGTTTTGTGCACAAAGTGCCGTCACCATCCAAAAAATCACACTCCATCTCATCAAAAAGCCAACTCCTGCATTACTGTAGTACGTTTCGTAATATCGACCCGTTTGCACGCGCCCTCAAATGCCTGATGCTCTCCAATGATGCAACACATCTTTTTGGCACGTGTAATCGCCGTATAAAGCAGTTTGGTGTTGTGCATGATGTAATGCGAAAAGCTCAGGGGAATCACGACCGTATCATACTCCATGCCCTGCACTTTATGGATGGTGAGCGCATAAGAGAGCATCAAGTGCGTGTGCATCTGCTCTTTGTGATAACGCACCACGATATCTTCGTCGGGGTAGTAGACATACGCCTCTTCTTCGTCGTTATCGATGCGAAACAACAGCCCGATCATACCGTTAAAAATCCGACGCTCTTGCGCCTCGCCCCCCGCTTTAAACGCCGCATTGTCATAAGAGGGCATATTTTCGTTTTTGGTGTGTACCACCTTGTCCCAAACGCTGTAGCCGCGCTCATGACGCACAAAAAAACGCGCTTTAGAGGGGTTAAAATACTCCTGAAGCACGCCATTGAGATACTCCGTTCCCAACACCCCGCCGCGCATCGGCGTAATGACTTGAAACGCACTCAAATAGGCTTTGATCTCTCTGTTTTTGAGGTGTTCACGTGCATCGGCCGCAAATGCAAGCGCCTCATTGGCGATGGCGGCCAAAATAGCCTTGGCATTGGCTTCGCGCATCTCTGAAAGTTCACTTTGCGACACACTGTTTTTAAGCGCATAGTAGTTGGGGATTGAAACATCGATAAAGCGAAAGTCCTCATACTCCTCGCGGTACGCAGGCACATTACCCTGACGAATATCGTTTGCAATTACGGCAATAGCCTGCTCATCGCTTTGACGATAGATGCGTGTAAGTTTCACCATGGACTCACTAAAAAGCGCTATCGCGTCACCCAGCACGTTACCCGCGCCAATGGGCGGAAGCTGCGCGTCGTCACCGACAATAATCACTACGGCATCGCGCTTTATCATGCGCATAAGCCGCGCAAAAAGCATGGAGTTGATCATCGAGGCTTCATCAATCAATACCACACTATAGGGCATGGCATCGCGCGTTTCGTATTTGACCAGCAGGCTTTGAATGGTGGCGCTCTCATAGCCGCTACGCTCACCGATACGCTGCGAGGCGATTCCGCTAAGCGCACAGGTGATAATGCTTTTCTCCCCATAACGCTGCTCAAGCAAATTTAAAATCGCTCGTGAGACCGTACTCTTACCCGTTCCGGCGTAGCCCACAAGAAAGAGCAGTGTCACGCCGCTGTTTATCAGCTCCAACGCCTTGTGCTGCTCCTCGCCCAGAGTGAAATCATACGCGCTTAAAAAGGCTTCGAGATCATCATTAATCGTGCCCTCACACGCTTTTACGCGCCGCTTAAAGTTCTCATAAAGCATCGATTCCGCTTCATAGAGCCGATCAGGTGCGAGGAGATTGGAGGCAAACTGCTTGATGCTCTGTTCGTTAATGCGCTCCAGCAACACCCGCTCATAGAGTCCATTTTGTTCAAAAAACTCTAAAGCGTCGTCCATCTTTTCATAGAGTCTGCTTTTGTGCACCGCACTGTTGCCCTCTTGCTCGCAGAGCCGGTTTAAAACCGCATCCATCGCCGCACCGATACGCCGCGTATCATCATGCGCCACACCCATTTTTAGCGCAATTTCATCCGCTTTTTTAAACCCGATACCGCTAATAGAGGTTAAAATATAGGGATTTTTTTTAATACGCTCTTGCGGATCGCGCAGCTCTTTGAGCGCGGAGGCGATGGTGGTTAAAAGCGCGGGCGTTACGCCGTAAGGCATCAAAAACTCGCCCAAAGCGCGCAGGGAGCGAAACTGCTTCCAGCTCGCTTGAATGCTCTCAAGACGCTTGCGCTTAATCCCTTTATACTCCAGTAGCTTCTCGATATTGTTGTCTAAAATGTCAATTAAGCCCTGCTCACCGTAACTCTCAATCAGATCGGCCGTCATCTTCTTGGTAAAGCCTTTAATGATGCGGTTAAGAAAAAAGAAGAGCTCGTTTTGGTTTACATGTAAGCTTTCAAAGCAAAAACTCTTACCGTATTTGGGGTGTTCGACATATTCGCCTTGAAGTGTTACCGCCGCACCGTTAAGATGCTCGACGCTACTCTCATAGTAGGTACCGCTGATCTTTTCGCCCTGCTTTAAAAGCGCTACGAAGAAACCGTCGTCTTCAAAGAGGATTTTCTCAACTTGACCGATGAGTGTCTGCATTACATGTAAGGCTACGCCTTAACGCGCTCGATGCGTTCGGCTTCTTGCGCTTTGTAAAGTTCGGCGCACCCTTTGGCAAGTTCGCGGATTTTTAAAATATAGTTCGCGCGTTCGGTCTGGCTAATCGCTTTGCGCGCATCCAGCGTATTAAAGGTGTGCGATGCCGCCATGCACAGATCGTACGCGGGAAGCGGCAAACCGGCCTCTAGCGCTTTGGCGCACTCGACGGATTTGGCATCAAAATCGGCAAAAAGCATCGCCGTGTCGGCGACTTCAAAATTGTATTTACTAAACTCGATTTCACTCTCTTTATGAATATCACGATAGAGCGTTTTGCCGTAAGCGTTCTCGTTCCAGACAATATCAAACACACTGTCCACACCTTGCAGATACATCGCCAAACGCTCCGTACCGTAAGTAATCTCCACCGCAACCGGATCGCACGCAATGCCGCCGACTTGCTGAAAATAGGTAAACTGCGTCACTTCCATGCCGTTAAGCCACACTTCCCAGCCCAAGCCCCAAGCACCTAGCGTTGGCGACTCCCAGTTATCTTCGACAAAACGGATGTCATGCTCTTTGAGATTCAGTCCCAAAAACTCTAAACTCTTAAGATAAAGTTCTTGAATATTGTTAGGTGAGGGTTTGATAAGCACCTGAAACTGGTAATAACTTCCCAAACGGTTGGGGTTTTCGCCATAACGTCCGTCTGTGGGGCGGCGTGAAGGGGCGACGTACGCCGTAGACCACGGCGTAGAGTCGAGTGAACGTAAAAAGGTGGCGGGATGAAAGGTGCCCGCTCCGGCGGGAATATCGTAGGGTTGCACAATGTTACACCCCTCGTTTTTCCAAAATTCTTGGAGTTTAAGGAGTAGGTCGCTAAAGGTGATCATGTATCGGCTCGTAAAATTTTTTTGTAATTATACCAAAGGCGGTATGTTTCCACAGCTGATGCATTCTGCTTCTGAATGAAAAATTTGCATTTTTAAATGGAGTGGAATCTGTCCCGAAGGGCAAAATGCAACTGTTTGAGCGAAGCGAGTTTTGCATTTTGAAGGTGAAACGCAATTGATCCGCAGGAAAAAATGCAATGCTTTTGAATGAAGAAGCAGAATGCATCAGCCGTGGGTATGTTACATTATTGTATACATTCATTGGCTACAATTCTATTCATGAAATCGATCCTTTTAATCACCTTGACACTGCTGATTTTTGGCTGTGGCGGCAACGACAGTGGCGGGAGTGATCCTACTCCCACACCTATTATTGCCGAAAAAAGCCGCCCCTTGCTGGTAGTGCGCCTTAACTATGACAATATCGCGTTTACAAGTGATGCAACATCATGGGCGCAGAAAATTTTTGGCACGCAAGAGGGGCAAATGAACCACTTTTATGCCGAAAATTCACTCGATCAATTTACCTTTTATCCCGTTACGGAAAGCGAAGGCACGCCAAACGACGGCATTGTTACCCTCACCCTTGAAAAAGAGCACCCCGATCCGGGCAGTGAATATACTCTACTACATCCCGATTTTAAGAGCGCTCTTGAAGCGGCCGATGCTTATGTTGATTTCTCCGCCTATGACAGTGACGGCAACGGAGCACTCTCTTCCAAAGAGCTTATTGTCGTTTTTATTTTGGCCGGCAACGAAGAGGCGTATGGTCCCGCCACACAACCCGGCGTGTTTGCCCACCAGTACTGCACCAGCGGTAGCAATGTCGCACATGTTGATGGGGTTAGCGTGACCTCATGCGACGGTAGCGGCAACTACGCCGTGTTTGGTGAGCGCCACGGCAGCCACGATGCTACAATAGGCATTATCGCACACGAACTCGGCCACGCCGCATTTGACCTGCCCGATCTGTACGACACCACGCCCTCAGGTGAACCCGACTCTGCGGGAATCGGCTACTTTGGACTCATGAGTGCGGGAATGTGGGGACACAAAGCCTTTTTGGAGTATGAGGGCTCCTCTCCCGTGCACTTTTGCGCGTGGAGCAAAATGGAAAACGGCTGGATCGAACCCGAAACGATTAGCGATACAACCGCCTTACATGTAGAGCTTCACGAGAGTGCTTCAGAGACCTATAATGTGTATAAACTTCCCGTTAGCGAAAGTGAATATTACCTCATTGAAAACCGCAACAACAGCGGCTATGATCAAGGACTTTTTGCTGCTATAAACGGCAAATTTAAAGGCGGGATGGCACTGTGGAAAATTAATCAGAGTGTGCTTGATGCCACATGGACGCTCAATAAAGTCAATGCCGACAAAGACAACAAAGGCGTTGCCATTATCGAAGCAAGCAGAGCCGCACTCGATGATTCGGCATATGAGCGCGGCCATGCAAAAAACCTCTTTTACTCCGGCAATGTCGATCATTATGAGGCCGATGGCATTAGAATTGACAACGTCTCTTCGCGTGGCAGTGTTATGAGCGCAACGCTAAACAGTACCTATAAGGAGACCCCATGAGAGTGTTATGGATTTTGCTGCTCGCGTTGCCGCTTTTGGCCACCTCCACCTATACCGCCAAACGCACCTTTAATCAAAGTGACGGCACCACGTTTAGCGGCCGTCTCCAAGGTGATGCGTTTTTATACTGGATCGAAACGGATACGGGCGATATACTGCTCTTTAACAAAAAGACGGCGAACTTTGAATATGCCGTGATTAAAGACGGCAATCTTATATTATCAGGCAATGTATACAGCCCCTCAAAAACCCGTAGCATGAATCGTGTAGATCATGAACAGCTTCGCAATCTCTGGAACGCCAAACGCCCGAAATAGCATTTTTTGTATAATAGCGCCCATGAAACGACTCCTTTTCGTGCTTAGCATCGCGTGCGCACCCTATTTTTCCGATGAAATCATCACCATTCAAGACGCTTCAGGCTCTAGCGAACACGAGCTCAAAGCTAAAGCCCGCGAAGCTGATAATATGGAACAAAACGCACTGATTCGCAAAAGTGTGGCCACACAGCCGGCTATATGGGAACACCTTGCTCCAACACCTGAGCACTATGACTGGATAGAACTAACATCGGGCGAATGGCTCAAAGGATCCCTACAGGTACTTTATAAAAATACCCTAGAATTTGAGAGCAATAAACTCGGTCTACGCTCTTTTGATTTTGATGATATCCGTCAACTACGCACCTACCGCCCTATGACCGTCAATATCCAAAGCCCCGAAGATCAGCATCGCGGTTTTTTTGATCTTACCGGTACCACCATAGAAGCTACCGGTATCATTAGGCTAAAAGAGGGTGTGCTACGTCTGATACAAGGCGACACCACACTCACCTTTCCCAAAACGCTCATTGTTTCCATTGCATCTGACGGTAGCTCTGAGACACGGTACTGGTCGGGCAAACTCTCTTTGAGTTACGATGTGCGTAAAGGCAACAGCGAACAGCTTGATTATTCGGCCACCGCAACCTTGCGACGCCGTACTTCAAAAACACGCTTGCGTTTTGATTATATCGGCAACATTTCACAAACCCAAGCCGTCGAAACCGCAAACAATCACCGCATCAACGAAACATTAAACCTCTTTGTTACCCGCAACTTTTTTCTCTCGCCTCTCACAAGCGAGTATTATCACGACCCCTATCAAAATATTAAGTGGCAACTCACCGTGGGGGCGGGTCTGGGCTACACGCTAATTGAGAGCAAATGGGTAGAGTGGTATGTTTCGGGGGGGCCGGCCTATGTCAATACGCACTATGAAACCGTCGAAACAAATGAAGATGTGCTTCAAAAATCGTGGGCCGCGCGCATCGATTCGCTTACGGAGATTGCAATCAGCAACGATATCGACCTCACACTCGATTACCATTTTACATTTTTAGACGAAGCTTCGGGTAGCTACCGTCACCATATGATCTCGACGCTATCGAGTGCACTTACTAGCTGGCTCGATCTGAACTTGGCCTTTACATGGGATTATGTCAAAACACCACTTGCCAATGCCGAGGGCATCGCCCCAAAACAGGATGATTACCGCTTTTTGGTAGGATTTGGTGCCGCTTTTTAAGCCATCTTGCAGATAATATCGCCGATTTCACGCTCAAGCGAAGCGGCAACCACACTGCATTTGACCTTGAGCAGATAGAGCAGATTCTCACGTGGCGCAGGAGAGAGGCACTCATAATTGCCCATCCCTTTGGTTATAACAATATCGGCCGTATCAAAAAGCCGCTTGGCCTCGGGTGTGGCACGTTCATATACAAATCCTGGAGTATTGACACCACTGTCTACCAGCGTACATAACTGCTCAAATCCCGCTTGTCTGGCTTCGTTAAGCGTCACATCGTTAATAATGGGATTGCCCCGTACCATATAGCTTACATGTAAGGCGCTATAGCGCTGTTGCAACGCTTCGATTGCGAGATAATCAAACAGATGCTCTCCTACGTTATCACCGATATAAAGCAGGGTGCGGGCGCGATGCAGTTGATGGCGCAACGCATCCACGTGATCCACCGAAAAGTCGGTATGAAAAATCTTATCCAGCTCCTCATCAAGATCAAAACTCACTTCGGCGGCAAGATCGATGACATTGCCGGCTACGGCAACCTTAAGTAGCGTCTCAAGTGGATCGGTAGCCGATGCTATAATACGGCGCATTGGCTCCATAAACGCTTTAGCACGTTTGGTAGCGTACTGCTTCTGTTTTGCATAGAGATCGGGCATATCGGCAAGACGTGCCATATCTTCATACAGCTCGGTCGCGACTTCGGGAGGCGAAAGGGTAAAATCAAAATGCGGTGCAGACTGCTTTACATGTAAGCGGATCGTATTGCGCAGGCTATCATCGGCATTGATGGCATCAAGCACGCGTTCGCTCTGTGCGACTATACAGCCGACACAATCAGTATCAATTTTCATCCTTCTCCGCATACTCATCAACGACCTTGCCCCACATCAGCTTATATTTGCGACGCATAAACTCTACCTCTTTTTGTGCGTGTTTAAGCTGATCAGTCAAGGTTTCGATGGTTTTACGGTCCTCTTCGTAAAGCTCTTGAAGCGACGCAAGTGCCTCTTTTAAAAAGAGATTTTCATTTTTCACCGATGCAATGGTTTCATCTTTGGCATCAAGGACTTTTTCATGCAGATTGATAATCGTTCCGATGGTTTTTTCGACAAACTGCGGGCCTACGATAACCTCGGCATTGGGATGGATGGCCTCAAGTTCGGTAGGCACTACGGCTTTAGTGCCTTTTGAAGGGTCGATATAGACAATGCCACCCTCCTCTTTTGTCACTAACTTGCCGCGTTCGATCAGGTCTTCGATTGATGTTTTATCCAGCTGAGTCAACTCGGCATACTCATTGATATTTAGCCATACCTCATCCATCATATCTCCTTTGTCTATTCGAGAATCGTCTCAATCTCCAACGAATCCATCTCTACTTTTTTCGCTTTGGCAATGCGATCTTCAAGCAGTTTAATACGCAAGTTTTCATCTCCAAGCGCCAAAATCTGCATCGCTAAATACGCAGAGTTGATTGCACCCGCTTTGCCTATGGCTACCGTAGCAACCGGCATTCCGGCCGGCATCTGTACGGTGGAGAGCAGCGCATCGATACCGCTAAGCGCCGATGCGCTCATCGGCACGCCGATGATGGGTTTAATGGTTTTAGAGGCCAATACACCCGCCAAATGCGCCGCCATACCCGCCGCTGCAATAAAGACCTGAGCGCCTTTCTCTTCAGCTTTTTTGACATACTCTTTGGTACGATCGGGCGAGCGATGCGCCGATGAGATAATGAGTTCATGCTGCACGCCAAACTTCTCGAGTGTCATCGCGCACTCTTTCATAATATCATAATCGCTCTTACTGCCAATAATAATAGAGACAAATTTCATACACTTCCTTTGGTTCAAATTTTCGGCGGTGCCGTCATCATATCTTCGGTTGCCGCGATTCTAAAAAAGCTATACGGCGGCAACGCTACGGGCAATTTAAACGGGTTAAGATTCCCGCTGTGCGCCTCTTCCCAAACCTTGCCGTTTTGTGCAAGCAACTGTTTGAAGCTGATAAACCAGCGTCCCTCTTCATTACATGTAAGGGTTCCGATATCGTTATCTACCGCAACCATTTTAGCATGTTCAGGTGCAACAACTTCCATAATATCTTCGGGAAACGTCTTATATTTCACCTTAAAATACTCTCCGCTCTCATCGACCATACCGCTTACTTGATGCGTACCCATCATCATGGTGTAATCGAGGTTTTGATCCTCATGCTTTTCAAACGGGCGGTTTATCAAATACGCATCGGTAAAGCCGCGATTTTGCATAGTATGTAGCTCTTTTTGGTAGCGTTCGGGTTGCGAAACCCCTGCATAAAAGTCGTCAATGGCCTGACGGTACACTTTTGCCGTAATCGCCGCGTAATAGGCCGTTTTCGTACGCCCTTCGATTTTGAGCGAATCGACACATCCCGAATCCACAATCTCTTTAATATGTGATGCGAGATTGAGATCTTTGGAGTTCATAATATAGGTACCCACACCAGGATCCTCTTCGAGACGAAAAAGCGTGCCGCTCTCGGGGTTGGCGGCATAGAGCTCATAAGGAAATCGGCAATCATTTGCGCAACTGCCACGATTGGGCACGCGCCCGCTTTGTAGCGTCGAGATCAGACAGCGCCCCGAATAGGCAAAACACATGGAGCCGTGCACAAAGACCTCAATCTCCAGATCGGGCAACGCCTTTTTGATCTCACAGGCATCTTTGAGCGAAATCTCGCGCGCGACTATAATGCGGCGTGCGCCCATATCGTAGTAAACCTGTGCATCGAGCACGTTCATCACATTGGCTTGCGTGGAGAGGTGTAGCGGAATTTGAGGGGCAAGGTCATGCGCCAGTTTCAGTACACCCGGTGTGGCAACAATGAACGCATCGGGCGCTAATTCCGCCATTTCAAGAATATGCTTTTTTAAGAGCTTGAGCTGCGAATTAAACGGAAAGCCGTTGATGGTACAGTAGACTTTTTTGCCGCGTTCATGCGCGTAATCAATGCCTGCTTTGAAACTCTCTTTATCAAACTCTTTGCCCGATCGGATACGAAGCGAAAAGTGGCTTACCCCGCCATAGACGGCATCGGCACCGTAATCGATGGCAATTTTAAGTTTTTCGAGGTTGCCCGCAGGCGAGAGGAGTTCGACTTGTTTCATACGCGAATAGTACCTAATATGCGGTTATTTCTGCCCAAAAGACTCCAAAAGGGCTTCGATATCATCGGGGCTTACCACGTTATCGGTTGTGGTATCGCCGGGGAGGTGGGTTGCCGATCCCACACGTGCATCATCATCCACGCGTCCTTCAAAGAGGGCGTTCATGTACCCTGAAAGTGCGCGCATTACGTTGATAACCCGCTCAATTTTCTGGCGGTGGATATCTTGATACTGCATAATATCCATAACATTCATAATGCTATCGCCACTATTTTGCATAATCTCAAGTAGCTCTTGAGCATCATGCAGTACCCCCTCATTCTTTTCCAGTTGCGTTTTAAAAATTTCGACACCTGAAAATTTAGCGCTAAGCGTATGAAACAGTTCAATATTCGATTCGAGCACTTCGATAGTGTTTTGCGCTTTGCCCTCCGCTTCCATCACTTCGTTGCTTATATTTTCGATGATATCAAAAATTTCGGTGGCTTTCTCTTCGCTCTCTTTGGTCACGTCATCAAGCTGGTGCACGACTTTATGATCATCATTTGCCGGTGGCGGCATAGGGTTTTTGGCCGATGCCCTATAGGCATCATTAAGCGCATCATCATCGTCTTGCGCTGTCGCTTCAACCGCATCCTCTTCAAGTGTATCTTCTGCTACAACCTCTTCTTCGAGATTGCCCAGATCGACATCACCACTCATTAGAGCATCCAACTCTTCTTGGGTCATGATCTTCTCCCACCGTTTTTTTGGTTGTACTATAATAGCACTATTATTTTAAAGGAATTATTACCTATGCGAATCGATCTGCATAATCACACGTCACTTTGTAATCATGCCGAGGGCAGTGTCGAAGATTATGTTAAAGCCGCCATAGCACACCAAATCGACGTTTTTGGTTTTTCCGATCATGCCCCTATGGATTTTGACCCGCATTACCGTATGCGTTTTGAACAGATGCAACACTATCGCGATGAAGTCTTACATGCAAAAGATGTTTACCGAGATCGGATTGAAGTGCTGTTTGGCTACGAGGTCGATTACCTGCCGGGACATATGGATCCACGTGTGCTTGAAGCCGAGGTGGATTATCTGATCGGAAGCGTACACTTTATTGATGAGTGGGGTTTTGACAATCCCGAATTTATAGGACGCTATGAGCATGAGGATCTTGATGCCGTCTGGCAGCGCTATTTTGACCTGATTGAAGCGATGGCGCAGAGTCGTCTTTTTGATATTGTAGGCCATCTTGATCTGATCAAAGTCTTTAAGTTTATGCCTCAAAAACCGATTGAAGAGATTGCTCAAAAATCAATCAATGCGATTAAAAAAGCGGACATGAGTATTGAGATCAATGTGTCAGGTTACCGCAAACCGATTGGCGAAGCCTACCCTTCACGAGCGCTTTTAGAGATGGCTTATGCGTTACAAATCCCCATAACCTTTGGTTCGGATGCCCATAAAAGCGAACAAGTCGGGCTTTATCGCCAAGAGGCCGAAGCGTTGGCGCGTTCGGTCGGTTATACCCACGCCGCCCTGTACCGTGGGCGCCAACGTGAATTGGTTAAATTTTAAACACCCGTCTTAATGACCTTTTTGTCGAAATTCGATATACTAATCGCAATTTTTTGACAGGAGTGATTATGGGAAAATTCGTAAATAATGCTGATGAGTTTTTCAAGTTTTGTGAAGAGAATGATGTTCAATTCGTTGACCTTCGTTTTACTGACATCAAAGGTGCATGGCACCACCTAACCTACCGCATGAGCGCCGTAAACAGCGACAATCTTGAAAACGGTATGCCTTTTGACGGCTCTTCTATTGAAGCGTGGCAACCGATTAATAAATCAGACATGTTGCTTAAGCCTGACGTACCGACTGCGTTCTTGGATCCTTTTACAGCTGACCCTACCGTTGTAGTGATCTGTGACGTTTATGACATCTACAAAGGTCAGATGTATGAAAAATGTCCACGTTCGATTGCTAAAAAAGCATTGGCACACGCTGATGAGCTCGGTATTGCCGATGCGGCTTATTTCGGACCTGAAAATGAATTCTTTATTTTTGATGACGTACAATTCAAAGACTCTATCAATGAGAGCCACTACCGCGTAGATTCTGAAGAGGGTGAGTGGAGTGATGATGTGAAATTTGCAGATTACGGTAATACCGGCCACCGTCCACGTACAAAAGGCGGTTACTTCCCGGTTCAGCCTACGGATTCTATGGTTGATTTACGCGCTGAGATGATGCAAGTGCTTGAGCAAGTCGGTCTTGAAATTACCCTCGCTCACCACGAAGTGGCTCAGGCTCAAGGTGAAATCGGTGTCGTATTCTCTGATATCATCGGTGCGGCCGATAACGTTCAAAAATACAAATATGTGGTTAAAATGGTAGCGCACCTTAACGGTAAAACGGCAACCTTTATGCCTAAACCGCTTTACGGTGACAACGGTAACGGTATGCACACCCACCAATCACTCTGGAAAGACGGTAAAAACCTCTTCTATAAAGAGGGTGAATACGGTAACCTCTCTGAAACCGCGCTTCACTATGTCGGCGGCATCTTTAAACATGCGCGCGCAGTAGCTGCATTCACTAATGCTTCTACCAACTCTTATAAGCGTCTTATCCCAGGTTTTGAAGCGCCAAGCATCTTGACTTACTCAAGCCAAAACCGTTCGGCTTCTTGTCGTATCCCATACGGTGCGGGTGAAAAAGCGACACGTATCGAGATGCGTTTCCCTGACTCTACTGCATGTCCTTACCTTGCATTCTCTGCAATGATGATGGCGGGACTTGACGGTATTCAAAACAAATATGTTCCTGTCGGCCCAATGGACGAAGACCTTTTCGAACTTTCACTTGATGAGATTCGCGAAAAAGGTATTCCTCAAATGCCACACACGCTCCGCGGATCTCTTGAAGCACTGATTCGTGACAACGATTTCCTTAAACCGGTATTCACCGATGAGTTTATCGATACCTATCAAGGGTATAAATTTGAAACGCAAGTGTTCCCAGATGAAGCACGCCCAACAGCGTTTGAGTTTATCTCTACCTACTCTTGCTAAAGCCTTACATGTAAGGCTTTATGCCTTACATGTAATCTACTAAATCACCTTTTTAGCGAATCTGTCCACTACCGTAAATCTTAAATTTATACGTTGTCAAACCCTCAATTCCCATAGGCCCTCTGGCATGAAGTTTATTAGTACTAATACCCACTTCTGCGCCAAACCCAAAGGCTCCGCCATCAGTAAAACGGGTTGAAGCATTCACGTATACCGCTGCCGCATCAATCGCATTTAAAAACTGCTCTGCCGTGGTGATGTTTTCGGTAATAATCGCTTCGGAGTGACCGGAACCGAAACGCACAATATGTTCAATCGCCCCCTCAACCCCTTCAACCACACGGATATTCAGAATATTAGCTAAGTATTCGGTATCAAAATCCTCTTCATTTGCCGCATCTATCTCAATAATGCTTTGTGTCGTCTCGCACCCTTTGAGCTCTGTATGCGCTGCGTCAAACGCCATTTTGAGCTTAGGCAGGGCTTCTTTTGCAATCGCGCTATCAACCAGTAGTGTCTCCATCGCATTACAGACACCGGGGCGTTGCACTTTGGCGTTGATCGCAATCTTCAGTGCACTCTCAAAATCGGCATCTTTATCAATATAAGTATGGCACTGCCCTTTATCGTGTTTCACCACCGGCACGGTTGCATTGTCACTCACGTACCGAATCAGCGCTTCGCCGCCGCGTGGCACGATAAGATCCACATACCGATCCATTTTAATCAGCTTTGCCACCCCTTCGCGTGTGGCATCAGGTAGGAGCGATACCAGCGCTTCAGGCAAATCATTGTGGCGTAGTACCCCGCGCAAAGCCAAAGCAATTGCTTCGTTGGAACGCTGTGCCTCTTTGCCCCCTTTTAGGATACAGACATTAGAGCTCTTAAAGCAGAGTGCCGCCGTATCGGAGGTGACATTGGGACGCGACTCGTAGATAATACCAATCACGCCGATAGGAATACTCACTTTCTCGATTTTAAGCCCCTCTTCGGTAACCCAACCCTCAAGCACACGCCCCACAGGATCTTTAAGCGCGGCAATCTCTTCTACTGCCACAGCCATCGCCTCAATGCGCCCTTCATCTAAAAAGAGACGGTCTTTAAGCGCGCCTGAAAGGTTGTTGCTATTAGCATCGTTCATATCCAGTGCATTGGCTTCAATAATATTTAGGGTATTGGCACGAAGCGCTTCGGCCATTTCGTTTAAGATACGATTTTTTGCTTTACCGCTGAGTGCCGAGAGTATTCGGCTTGCGGATTTTGCTTCTTGTAAAAACTGCTCCATAGTCTCTCTTTGTACATGTAATGGCGCTATTGTAACAAAAGTAGTGCTAATGGTGCTCCGTACAAAGGGTATATTGATTTTTACCCCGTTTTTTTGATGCATATAGCGCATGATCCGCACTGCTAATTAATGTTTCGATATCAATAGCGCAATTGGGAAAACAACTCACACCGATACTAGCGCCGACACGCAACTCATGACTTTCGAATACAACAGGCTTAGATATTGCGGCAATAATTTTCATCGCTATAGCATCTATCGATTTCACTGAACAGTTACTCTCGACAATAATGGCAAATTCATCGCCGCCTATACGAAAGATTGCATCACTCTCTCTAAGCACGGATTTTAGCGCACTGCCCACATATCTAAGTACCATATCCCCCACGGGATGACCGTATTGATCATTAATAATTTTAAAATCATCCAAATCGATTAGCAACAGATAACACGAAAGTTGATTCTGCGATACCTCTTCAAGTGTCTGCTTAATACGCTCTTCAAAGTAGTGGCGATTTGCAATTCCCGTTACCTTGTCATAATACGCCATCCGCTGTAGTATCTTATCGCGCTCATTAATTTGCGAAATCATGGTAGTAAATGCACGTGAAAGGTGCCCGATTTCATCATTAGAACTATTGATAGAGGCCGGATTGGCATAACCCTCTCGGATCACCTTTTGCGTAAAGCGGGTTAGCGATATAAGTGGACGCGTAATAATTTTACTGGTTTTTAAAGCGATTACCGTCGATAAGTAGAGCCCAAAAATCGTGGTGGCAAAGATAATGAATGCATACCATATCAATCGATTATAAAAATACTCTAATGAGCTCACTACCAATAAAGAGCCTACCGGTTCCGAGCGTAAGAAGATTCTCTTGTGCAACACGATATGCGATAAACTGACGTTTTGAGAATCAAGCGGTACGGATTTAAGCTCTGCCATTGGGGTCTTATGCGTAGCATCACGGTAATAACTGGTTAAAAGTCTCTTATCATTCAAAAGCAGATGCACCTCAATCACTTCATGAGAACCGCGTAGTAGCTCCAAACTCTCATTGGCCGCATCTACATCATAAAATGCCGCTGCAGCTGCAATGTTTTCGGCCACAATAGATGACTTTACCTGAATCTGTGCCAGACTCTCTTGGCGCAGTGCAAAATACTCATAGCCTAAGATAATCCAAAACACCAAAAGATACGCGATCGCATTTCCCAAAAGATTGGAGAAGATCAGCTTTTTTTGAATTGATTGGTTTTTGAACCAGACTTCCATTACGGTATCCGGTTAATTTTATGCGCCAGTTTTAAGAGATGGGAGCTTGGAAGTAGCGTACTATTATGTTGAAGATTCTCTAAATTGATATCAAATTGCAATTTACTATGACTGCGCACAATATTGATATGCGAGGTGAGCATGTCGGGGTATTCGCTCACAATGAGTGTCGTCTTACTATCCACCGCCTCTATAAATGCGTTTGCTTTTTGCAGATCATCCTCTTTCAAAAAGAGTACATGACACCCTTTAACCTCATCGGGCATCGTAACGGTGGTTACCGCTACGCTTTTGTTATGAATCGTTTTTGTTTTTAAAGTATCGGAGATGCTTCCAAAATCGCTTTGATAAAAACAGAGCTTAAACTGATCGGCTTGCATCGTATCGGGCCAATCGATGAGCAGTGCAAAGTTGTATAAAAATGCTGTTTTAAGGACATACTCGGGCAATTCAGCTCCGCTGAGCACGCTAAGTCTCGTGATGACGATAAGAAGTACGATTAACCTTTTCATTAAAACGTATACCTCAATGTCATCCAAAATGTACGCCCCTCTTGAGGAAACGACGTATCACCGTTATAAAGCTCCCATGTCACATCGCTATAATCCACATCGGTTAGATTTTTAACTTGCAATGTCAGATCGGTGTTGCTAATCCAGTTTTTTGATGTTAGCGTCACATTATGAAGTAGATGCGAACCAACATGCTTCTTGTCAATATCCAAGCGTTCACCAAAGTAGTGCCCCTCATAATTCAAACGGAGTTTTTGTGTAAAAAGCGGTATTGAGGTATTGAGTTTTGCTATATGAAAAGGCGTATTGTAGCGTTGATGATGCTCTTGCTCACTATGTTGCCACGCATAACTCGCATGTAAACGCGCCCCATAGTACCAATTTTTTTCAAATTCAATTCCCACGCCCTCGGTATCAAAAGCGGGGTGATAATCCCATATCCGGTACTCAAAAAGGTGGTAGCGATACGCTGAAAATAGCAGACGCCCCTCATCCTTAAAACGGTGATCCAGTACAATTTCTTGCGTCTGAACCCGCTCTACTTTATTGCCCTCCTCTTCATACAGCGTTGCCTGCCTATTGGTCTCACCGGCGGAGAGTTTGAGCGTTGTGGATTCTTGCATCTTCCAAATCAGTGCCGCCTGAGGTGAAAATGCCCGATACCCAAGATCATTCGTCTCATACCGAACGCCGCCGTTCAGTGAGAGTGTCGGAGTAATGTGAAAGGCATCATACAAATAGGCGCTAAAGGTTCTACGATCATTATAAGGATAGGAGTAACCCACATCAAAAGCACCCGATGCAAGAATATAGTAGTTATCACGCCATAGGGCATCGTAGTCGTAGCGGTACTCCATGCCAAATGAGAGGGTGTGATCTTCAAACCAGTTGCCTATCAGTTTAACATCACCGCCGATCCACTGCACGCGGTTCTCGCCCCTGTAGCTATCATTATTGTCACTATCAAAAGCGAAAGGAGCATAAATGTCGTAACGATACGTGCCGTACCAGAGTGAAGAGGAGAGTTTGAGCTTTGAAGTAAGATCGCCATCATACTTTAAGCGGGCAAACCCCGTGGTATCTTTTTGCAGTGAACTGTGGGTATCAAAAACCCCCTGTACCGGATAGGGAGGCACCTCTTTTTCATGCCAAACCCATGCTGTCTCAAAAGCGAGGGCATCATCATGCATCTTAAGAAACAGGCGTCGGTTTCTTTCACCGTTTTGATGGTCTTGGGTTACTGCACTGCCCTCTTCACCGCTATAGGTTAAATCATGCCCTTTTGAGTCATATGCCGATAGTGATGCTAACATATTCAGCCCATTAGAGAACGCTTTACCGTAGTTTACATGTAACCTGCCACTCTTATGCGACCCATACTCCACGCCCAACTCATGCCCATCAACTGTTTGAGCTTTTTTAGTGATAATATTAATCACGCCAAGCAGTGCGCTACCGGTATAGCCGTTTGAGTTGCCTCCGGGAATATACTCCACACGCTCAATCACAGAGACATCTAAAATACCGTCTTCGTCAAGATATGCCTGCCCATAAAAGGCATCATCAGCGCGGTAGCCATCAATAAGTATAACAATGCGTCCGGCATAATCTCCGGGCACACCATACCCCCGTCCGCCAAGATAGGTGTACTCATAATCTTCAAAGGTATGCAGACCCCGCATACTGCCAAGAATCTCTTTGAGCGTACGGTATCCGTAATCATGAATATCTTGAGCCGTCACAATCGAAACCGCCGAAGCAGCGTTACTAATCTGATTGGCAATATGCGTAGCAGGAATGTATTCGGTATCTAAAAGTGTCTCAAAATCAAGATGTGTAGCATCAAGAGAAGATTCGGCATATAATGAAACTACGCTTGCTACTGATACCCAAAACGTTCTCATCGACTACCTTTTACGCACTCTTGGTATCTCTAAAGCGCTTCACAAACGCTCTTAATTCAGTTGATGGCATCGGTTTTGCCAAATGATACCCCTGAACCGCATGACAACCGTAATGTCGCAATAGTTCAAGCACTTCTCTGTTTTCTACACCCTCGGCAATCGTCTCAAGATTAAGGTTTTCCGCCATCTGAATGATGGTATTGACAATCACGGCATCTTCTTTATTAGAAATAAGATCAGTAATAAACGAACGATCAATTTTCAGCTTATCAATTGCAAAACGCTTAAGATAAGCAAGACTTGAATAGCCGGTACCAAAGTCATCAATCGACAACCGAATCCCCAATGCTTTAAGTTGCGTGATGATCTCAAGCGTTTTTTGCGTATCGCTCATCATAATGGTTTCGGTGAGTTCAAGCTCTAAAAATGTGGGATCCATACCCGAAGCGGCCAATGCATCTTTGACGGTGCCGACCAGATCACCACGTCTAAACTGGATGGCCGAGATATTGACGGCAATACGAATCTTAATGCCATCCTTGTGCCATTGTGCCCCTTGGCGGCACGCCTCATCAATAATCCACTCGCCAATAGGAACAATCAGACTGCTGGTCTCTGCAACCGGAATAAACTGCATGGGCGGCACCATACCCATGGTAGGATGCTTCCATCGAATCAGAGCTTCGGCACCTATAATTTCATTTGTTTTCAGACACACCTGAGGCTGATAATACAACAAAAACTGCTTTTGCGCATATGCTGCCCTAAGATTATTAAGTGTAGAAAAGTGACTGCTCATATCATGACGCATCGTTTCATTAAAAACGCTATAGCCGCCACCGCCATCCTCTTTAGTTTGATGAAGCGCCGTATCGGCTTTTTGCATCAATACTTCAAACGTGTCTCCATGTTCGGGGTATCCGGCAACGCCAACCGATAAACTCATGGAAAAAAGGTGTTCATCCACCAAAAAGGGCGCTTCAAATTCATTGAAGATGTTCTCTAAAATCATCTCAAATGCGTCAAAATATTTTAGATTCATCAGCATCACCAAAAATTCGTCGCCTCCGAGTCGGCATAAAATATCATGTTCGCCTAACTGCTTTTGAAGCTTTTTGCCAACCGCCTGTAGCATTGCGTCGCCAAGCGAATGACCAAAGGTTTTATTAACAGCCTTAAAGTCATCCAAATCAATCAGCATCAAAGCTGCCTCACAATGCTTTTGCACACACCTCTCAAGCATCGCCTTGGTTTGCGTTTTTGCATAGACCCAATTAGGCAGATCCGTCAAAGAGTCATAATAGTAAAGATGTTCAATTTGACGTTCGCTCTTTTTTTGTTCCGTAATATCTTTAGCAAACCCCAGCACGCCCATAAGCTCATTTTTCGATGAAAAGACGGGAACTTTGCGCGTAAGTAGTGTGGTGAGTAGCCCCGTTTCACGAGACACCAGTGTCTCTTCATTCACACTCACATCACCTTTTGCGATCGCTTCTTGATCTTTAGTTCTAAAAAACTCTGCCATATCACGATCGATAATATCGTAATCGGTTTTGCCGATGAGTTCAGATTCGCTAATGCCAAAAAAACTTGCAAATGCGTGGTTACATGTAAGGTAGATACCCTCTGGATTTTTCATCCAGATCAGATCGGGAATGGTATTAAAGAGTGCCGTGATTCTGCGTGTCGTCTGAATCAATTCATTTTCAACAATTTTACGCTTGCTGATATCGATAAGATTAATAATACGATATGTAATCACATCATTTTGATCTTTAATGACGGCAATATGTACTGAAACCGGCACGTCAGAGCCATCTTTTCGCTTATGTACGGTCTCAAACGAGGTATCATCACAAAAACACTCCGACCCCATTTCACATGCAACTTCTGAAGTGCGCGCCAAACACTGCGGCGAAAACATCTCTGCTGCAGATTGCCCTATGAGTTCATGCGCTTCATAGCCGTGAATCTGCGCAAATATCGTATTAACTTTTTCCAGCTTTCGTGTTTCGGCATTGCATATCGCGATACCGATATTGGCATGTTCAAAAATATATCTAAAACGCTCCATATATATACAAAAACCTATCCAAAAATACCGACATGTATAATAGCAATTAAATAGTCATATATTGGTCATGCTTGGCTTGGTATATGAGTGCGATACGTGACTATTAATAATATATAATATTTGAAAATACTGAAAGATGTAGCATGAAGGCAAAAAATATAGATGTCATGAGAGGGGAACGCTGTCAAGCCTTTGAAACACTCTATAAAATGATAGTAACGATGAAGCAGAAGCAAGCACAAGCGTCGCATCTTAACATCGTTGCGTATCAAACCTGTTATTATGAGATTGATGCACTCCTTAATAAAAGTGCGCTTAAGCGTTAACCTCACCGATATCGCGCCCGACAACCATCACGCCGGTAACAGCACCTTGCGTATTAATCTCGGGAATGATACGTTGCTCGCCCCACCGTTGTGTACCGTCAGGTAGAGAATATATGCTTTTAATACTCAACTCTTGCTTCTCCTTCACAACACGATAGAACTGTTTTTTAAACTCTGCGCTCTGGCGTAGCGGCGAAAAATCATCAGGTGAGGTACCTATAACTGACTCCAAAGGCTTTGCAAGCAACTCTAACATTTTGGGGTTGGCATACGTACGGCGACACTGAAGGTCATAACACGTAATGGTATCGGGAGCATTTTCAACAATCGCCCGAAACTTCTCTTCACTCCGTTTAACACGCTCTTGCAATGCTACGTTGAGTTCACGAATGGAGGCTTCCATCGCTTTGCGCTCGGTAATATCTTGAATCGTTCCAATAGTAAACAGCGGTCTGTTTTGCGCATCATAAGAGGTTTCACTATGCTGCACCACATATTTAATTCGCCCATCGTTCATAATGAGCCGATGCTCCGTTTCGTAAGGTTCAAGCGTCTCTTGCCAGTGTGCATAGCGTTCTATCAAAAAGGCTCTATCATCAGGATGCACGCGTTGCATAAAACGTTCAAAAAATGCTTCGCTATCACGTGGTTCTATCTCTAAGATACGAAAATACTCATCAGACCAGCTAATCTTTTGCGTCTGCATATCCATTGTCCAACTACCGGTATGCGAAAGCTTCTGCGCTTCTGCCAGAGCAAATCGACTCTCTTCTAATCGCTCTTGCATACGCACCCGTTGCGTAATATCACGTCCAATGGCAAGTATGCTCACAATGGCGTTCTTGTCGTCACGTTCTGCAACCATACGGATATGAGCCCACCCTTTTTCACCCGAAGCGCTACGATACTCTTTTTCAAAAGAGCATTCTGCGCCATTTGCAATCACTTCTGCTAGGTGTGTCTCTAACACCGTGCAATCAATCACAGGGCTCATTTCGCAAAGTGTTTTGCCGATAATTTGCGATTCGTCTCTTTCAAAAAGCGATTCGGCTTTAGGATTGGCATAGATACAGCGTCCCTCAGTATCAAAACGCACAATAATATCGGGAGAGTTTTCGGTAATGGCACGGATACGCCGGTTCTCTTTTTCGGCTTCAAGACGTTTACGCTCGGTAATGTCACGGGCAATGGCCAGATCATATTCCTGTCCATTATACTCAAAATAGTTAGCACTCACCTCAACAGGAAATATCGAACCGTCTTTGCGTTGATGGTATACCTCTACCGTAATTTGCCGCCTTACTTTTATCTCTTGCCACATTTGAGGCCACTGCTCAAAAGGCCAGTAAGGATCAATATCGCCGACACTCATCGTAAGCAACTCGTCACGGCTATAGCCTAGTTGCTTGCAAGCGGTTTCATTCACAAAGCTAAAATAGCCATTCACATCCATCAAAAAGATCGCATCGCTAATATGATCCAGTGCAAAATGTTGTAGTTTTAGCATCTCTTGTGCTTCATACTCTGCACTACGATCCCAAACATTTGCCATGTAATACAAAATCTCATCTTCATCATTTTTTACGACAATAATTTCCACGGTGGCGGGAAATGTCTCTCCGTTTTTACGTTTTTGTACCAATTCAAAAACACCGTATCCTTCGTTGAATACTTTTTGTCGGTATTCCGAAACACGAGATTGAGAGGCCTCCTCAAAAAGGTCGGCAACTCTAAGATTTTTGAGTTCAGCCTGCGAATACCCAAAAAGTTCATTAAACGCGGGATTAGTAAGTTCAAAGCGATCGCTTTTACCCATGTGGATGGCAATACCCCAGTGCGCATGTCGAAAAATATCGGCCCATTTAGCCAGATCGTTTTTGGTCGCTTCAAGTTCAAGAATGCGGTCACTTAAACGCTGCACCCGCTCCCGTGTGTTCTCTTCGTTAAACGAAGCGGTATCTTTCAAATAACCCGCATACAGCAAAGAGATACTAAAGCAAGCACCATCGCCGCAATTACTTACATGTAACGTTCCGCCAAAACGTCCTACGATAATTTCACGGCTCATAAAAAGCCCCAGACCGGAACCTCCCGGCTTGGTGGTAATATAGCGTTCAAAGATCGCCCCTATCGGTTCGATTGTAATACCGCCCGCATTGTCACGGATAGTAATGGTACAAGAGTACCTATCGCTTGCTTCAACCTTAATATCAATAATGGGCTTTGCAATGCCGTGATACTCAAATACCTCCTTGGCATTGAGCACGATATTAAGTAGTGCATGGACAAGCTCGTTGGCATCACCCTCTATTTTGGGGTCTATTGAGAGCGAAAAGTGTAGTTTGATGCGACTGTTTGAAAAAGCATATTCAGTTAGTTTTTGGATAGTCTCAAACACTTCAGAGAGTACAAATACCTTCTCTTCGCTATGTTTATACGTCAAAAAACCGTGAAAAGTATCGATTGTTGCACCCAGATGATGTATCAGTTTATGTCCCGATTCCAGCGAATCGAGAAGCTTCGCCAAAGGAACCTCGCCTTTAAGTCTGGTCGTAGCCTCAAGATTTGATAAAATGGCCGCAATAGCATTGAGCGGCTGTTTCCACTGGTGGGCAATATCGGCAGTCAACTCCCCCATAGAAGCGTTGCGCGATTTTAAAAAACGGATCTGTGCGTCGCGCTCTCGTCTTTTTAACAGTTGGCTGTTTTTTTGACGCAAATACAAATTGGTACGATAAAGGTATAAAGAGACCCCAAGCATACCCACTGCCCAAAAAAGCGTAACAGCAACAAGCTCAATACTCATTGCGCATCAGAAGTTGCGATATGATATCCGACTCCTCGTACCGAAAGAATGACATCGGTCTGAAGCTTTTTACGCAACCGTAACACTATATTTTTGATTGCAGAGCTACACACCGAATCCCAAGGCCAAAGCGTTTGCGATATCTCTTCCATACGCACGGTACGTTTACGGTTTTCCACAAGCAGATGTAGCAATTCTTGTTCTTTCGTGCCAAGAACAATATGATCACCGTTTCCATAAAGCATTTTAGTCGCCATATTATAATGCAGATGATCGCCCAATGTGATCACAACATCGTGTATCATCGAACGTTGCGATGCACGCCCCAAAGCTGCAGTCAACATTTTCAGGTCAATCGGTTTGACCAAAAACCCATCTATTGAAAGATTCGCGGCACTAATTAATAAGTTTTGCTCGGTATAGCTGGTCATCAAAATCACCGGAATATTGTAATCGTCTTTTCGTATCTGACGAATCAGCGATATGCCGTCACGCTTAGGCATTTTGATGTCGGTAACCAACATATCCGGAGCGTACTCTTCGTACATTTTCAACGCTTCCTCCCCATCTTCAGCCACATAAACATGACGAACCAGCATTGATAATATCTCGGCTATCTGAGTGCGAGCAATGATATCGTCTTCTGCAAACAGCACCGTCTGCTTCTCAAGAAGATGGACATTAGCATTCATGTACCTTACCTCCCTTTTAGCAAATCTTGACAATCTTTACATAATTATACCCATCCATACACTATTTTTGCTGATGACTTAACCAATAGACTTCTTGCAAAACTCCCAAATAGTCGATAGTGTCAAAATTTTTCTGTAAATTCTTCTTCAACCTCAATATCATGTTTCAGATTTTCCCACGAAACATATTTTCTATCCAGCCACTTGGCGTTGGTATCAACCGCCAGTGGCACCAGTAGTCTCAGCACCGAACCTT
>JBNKLA010000024.1:0-23232 GCA_050292115.1 Sulfurimonadaceae bacterium
ACATGAGGGAGCAAAATCTTCGTCCGTTTCGACCAGAAAGTTGCTACTTTACTGGTCTCTTTTGGTCTTTATTTTACTTGAAAAGTGCTTTGAAATGCCTGTTTTTAGGACTCTGCTCGCTTTTTCAGGGCTGACTAAGTAAGAGTGCCTACAAAGGGTTTAATATCATTGCGTTGGCAATGGAAGCCGAAGAACGCCAGTTCAGCTCTAACAGCTGGATGACATTCAATCAGGCGAAAAAGCTAAACGGACACATTAAACAGGGTGAGAAAGGCACCCCCGTGTTTTTCTTTAAACCGATGAAGGTAAAAGAAGAGACGGAAGAGGGTGAGACTATCATAAAAACGATCCCGCTGCTTAAAAGCTATATGGTATTCAACACCGACCAGATCGAAGGCATTGACGAGAGTGTAAATGAAGTTGAATGTGTTGAAGCCATTGATGAGTTTGTTGCAAAGACCAATGTGCTTATCAAAACATCACCAGACAAGGCATATTTTAGCCCGTCGGAGGATTACATAGCTATGCCAGCGATAGAACGGTTTAAAGACACAGACGGCTATTATGCGACACTGCTTCACGAGTTGACGCACGCGAGCGGACACCCTACAAGACTGAACCGTGATCTTAGCAGAACGTTCGGAAGTGATAGTTATGCGTTTGAAGAACTGGTGGCAGAACTTGGCAGTGCGTTTTTATGCAGCCATCTTGGAATCGATCTGCAAAATGCCCAGCATCCGCAATACCTGCAATCATGGATCAAGGTGCTCAGAGAGAACCCGAAAGTGCTTTGGAAAGCATCGTCAAAAGCTCAGCAGGCGTTTGAATATCTGAGAGGACTATGACTTTCTCAGCCCCGCCAAAATGATGGACTCCATTTTGGCACAGTCGGCTTCCATACAGTCGATGGAAGCCGAAATATACGCATTGTCATTCAGGGCATCGGCGTAGTCGATATATTCATACCCATTGTAAGTGGCGATCATATCGATGAAAAGACGAAGGGCACGACCATTGCCTTCATTAAATGGATGTAAGACGATGAGTTCGCATGTGTAATAGGCAAGACGCTCGGAAAATTTTTTTTGTAGTGCTGGGTCTTCGAAATCCCGCAGATAGTTTTTGGCTTTCAACTGCTCGAAGACACCTTTTGAAAAACTCTCAAGGTTGATGTAGGGGCAGAACATACTGCTGCCCTTGGAGAGATTGACAGTGCGATAGTCTCCCGCCCATGTATAAAGCTTTTCAAAAAGATAGCGGTGAACCTCCTGAAAATAGGTTTGATCAAATGGTGTTGCTTCGTTCAGGTTGGTATGGAAATGCTCGTAGGCATTCAGCAGAAGCTCGGCTTCAATCTCATGAATGACTTCGGGATCTCTGATATCGAGTTTGTTGATAGGGACGTCAGAGTCTTTGTAGTAGATGTGATCTGACGGAGGGTAATACTTCATTTAGAAGCGAGGACTCTTTTGACTTCGGCTTTTACACGTTCTACAGTAGTACGCTTATAACCTTCAATCATTTGGGACGTATTGACGGCTTTAATGGCTTTCTGTCTTGAAAACGGTGGCTTACTCATTCCAATACTCCTTTTTTTAGTACATATATTATAGCTAAAAATGAATAAATATGGACTGATATTGAGTAGGTGAAAATTTTATTACGGTGGTTAAAAGGTGGCAAAAAATTAAATAATTGCCATTTAAATCCGTAAAATAGGGATTCTATCTCGGGTGTAGTAGCCCAAACCTTCCCACTGTTTTAATACATCATCCAAATCTGCAGCGGCTAAATCAGCGAGCGTAGGGAACGCTTTGAGAAACGGAAAATAGAAGCGCTCCAGTACGGTTTTCACCTGAGTCTGCTGGAGCATGATTTCGCTAATCCAGATAGCATACGCATCATCGGTATTGCGCCACGGCAAATCGTGACGTCCGAATGCTTGATACCACAGTAGTAAGGTTTGGTGTAGATTTTTTAAGCTTTCTTGAAACAATTTACTACTTTTTTTTGCGATTTTATCACAAGTTTTGATACAATGATTTTATGTTTACATGTTTCGTCATGACTGATGCTACACATGAGGTGAAACAGTCTAAATTTATTGCTCATTTAGTACCGTATACGCAGTTTGAAACGCTACTAGAGAAGTTGCGTAGCGCGCACCCCAAAGCGCGCCATTTTGTCACGGCATTTCGCTATTTAAACGCACATAATCAGATTGTAGAGGGGAGCAGTGATGATGGCGAACCCAAAGGCACATCGGGGAAGCCGGCATTACATGTCTTGCAAGGACGTGATTTGATTGAGTGTGCGGTGATCATCGTACGCTATTTTGGAGGCACAAAACTGGGAACGGGGGGATTGGTGCGGGCATACAGCGATGCGGTAAACGGTGTGTGCGATAGTGCCTTGTTTGAGCCCTATGTTAAAAAAGAGCCTTTTAGCTTTACATGCAGTTACAATGATCTGGGGCGTGTAGAGTATCTACTGGGTGAGGCCGGTATTGATTCGGTTGAGAAAGTCTTTCATGCACAAAACGTGGCCGTGACGATTCGGGCGACTGCCGAGTCGATAACGCAGAGTGTATCAGTGCTTGGACGCTTAATTACAAGTGAATAAGAATCTCATGCTATTTAAACCGATACAGCACACTAAGTTACTAAAAAATATCTATTATATTGCAGTAATATATATTGTAATAATGGCAATAAGTTATGTCGTGTTAAGTGAACGCGAGCGCGTGATGAAGTCGCATGAGTACTATAAAGCAAGCGTGCAACTGCAAAAGCGCGCCGAAACGTTGATCAAAGAGAAGCGAGAGGCTATCGTACACCTCGCTTTGGCACTTTCGCATGATTCAAACATTAAAAACGCCCTACAAGAGCACAATCTTAGCACGTTAGATCTTGTACGTTTTTCAAAACGCCTGCGCAACAACACACCGCTTAAACATGTCTGGTTTCAGATTGTCGATATGGACGGCAATAGCTTTTATCGCAGTTGGAGCAAAAAGCGTGGCGATAATCTTGCGGAGATTCGATCCGATATAGCTACGGCGCTTAAGAGCAAACAGCTATACACCTCTGTAAGTGTGGGCAGGTTTGATCTCTCTTTTAAAACAATTGCTCCCATTATCGAGGATTCCAAACAGATTGGGGTTTTTGAGGTGATTGCCAAATTCAATTCGATTGCTACTAAACTCAAAGAGTATGGTGTGGAATCGGTTTTTTTGGCCGATAAATCGTATAGAGCGCAATTAACACACGCCTTTACCAAGATGTTTATTGATGACTATTATGTAGCCAATATTGATGCTTTGCCAAAGTATAAGAAGCGTCTGCATCAGATTGGTATTGAGGGGATTATCAATGAGAACAAAGAGTATATTATTGATGAAAAAACGCAGCAACTTATATGCTTCTATCTGCTCAACGATAATCTTGGTAAACCGATGGGGTATCTCTTCTTCTTTTTGCCGTTATCGAATATCGATTTTACAGAGATTAAGCAGAGCACACAGAGTCACTATGTAGCGATTTCGGGTATCTATCTGTTAGTCGTACTGCTGATTGTGGTTTTTGATATCCGTAGGCACAATCGCTATATTGATGCGTTTAATACCACGCTAAGCCAAGAAGTTACCGAGAAAACCAAGGCATTGCATGAGCACAAAACCTTTTTGCAAGAGGTGATTGACGGGGTTTCCGATACGGTCATGGTAATTGCAAAAGATTATAGTATTATCTCCATGAATCAGGCTGCGCGAAGCCTGCAAGATGATCACAAAATAGCCGATATGCAGTACCCTAAATGTTATGAGGTATCGCACCATCTTGTGAGGCCTTGCAGTGGGATGGCGTATCCGTGTCCGCTGTTTGAAGTGCTTCAAACGAAGCGTAGCTCCAAGGTGATGCATAAGCATCACACACCCAATGGCAAAACCATCTATTATGAGCTCACGGCAACACCGCTTATCGGCGATGATGGAGAGGTGAAGGCGATTATCGAAGTGGGGCATGATATCACCGGCCATATGCACTCGCAAGAGGAGCTTAGAGCACAACGTGAACGCTTTAATCATCTTGCGCATCATGACCAACTTAGCGGCTTGCCAAATCGGCTACTCTTTATTGATCGGCTAGAACATGCCATAGAGAGTGCTAAACGCCACGATACAACGCTTGTGCTCTTTTTTCTTGATTTGGATAATTTCAAACAAATTAACGACTCGTTGGGTCATAGTGCCGGCGATTTTTTACTTCAAAAAATTGCCAAACGCCTCTTAAATACGATGCGCAGTGCCGATACCGTGGCACGATTGGGAGGTGATGAGTTTACCATTTTGGTTGAGGGGGATGTGAACACCCATGCTATCGGCGAAATTCTTGATAAGCTTATTAGGGCTGTCTCGGAGCCGGTGGAGTTTTACGAGCATACACTCTACACCTCCACAAGTATTGGTGTGAGCAGTTATCCCGAAGATGGAAGCAGTGCAGAAGAGTTGCTCAAAAATGCCGACGCGGCGATGTATAAAGCCAAAGAGCTAGGGCGCAATACCTATCAATTTTATACTGCCGACATGACACAAAAGGCGATGGATCGAGTGGTATTAGAGGCATCAATCAGGCGCGGTTTGAGCGCAGAGGAGTTCTATCTTGTGTATCAGCCGCAGTATGATGTACGCAAGCAACGTTTGATCGGGATGGAGGCGCTGGTGCGCTGGAAACACCCTACGCTTGGCGAACTTCCGCCAGGGCAGTTTATTGCGGTTTGTGAGGAGAGCAATCTTATTATTGATATGGGTGATTATGTATTGCGCTCAGCAGCGCAACAAGCAGTATCGTGGTTTAAGCAGGGTCTCGATCCGGTTCGTGTGGCAGTAAATCTCTCCGTAAAACAGCTTCGTGAACGTGATTTGATTCAAAAAATTCGTACCGTTTTAGAAGAGACATCATGCCGACCGGAGTGGATTGAGATAGAGGTAACCGAGGGGTATGTGATGCATGATCCCGATCAGGCGATTGCGCGTTTGCAGGAAATATCGAAATTGGGAATTGTACTGGCGATGGATGATTTTGGTACCGGCTATTCCTCGCTCTCACTGCTGAAACGGCTTCCCATTCAAAAACTCAAAATCGACGCATCGTTTATTCGCGCTATTCCCGGCGATGAAGAGGATGAAGCGATTACCCGAACCATTATCGATTTGGCTGAAAATATGCACCTTGAAGTGCTGGCCGAAGGTGTAGAGCGTGAAGAGCAGAGCAGGTTTTTATCGGAGTACAACTGTTTTAATATTCAAGGTTACTTTTACGGCCGCCCTATGAAAGTTGAGGCGATGACGCATCTGTTGGAGTCGCTGCGTTGATTTGGCGTAGTTCGTAAAAATAGACGTGTGAGAGATAGACTACGAAATAGATAACCAAAAAGAGCGCCGCAAACGGTACCAAGGTGACGAGATAGAGTACGAAGGTACGGATTCTAATACTGTTGCCACGCTTAAACATGATCTGGAGATAATCCTCTTTGGAGCAGATGGTTGAGCCCACATCAAAATTGAGCAGACGGTGAAACAGATAGTAGGTGGGGATATTAAAGGCCACGATATTAAGCAGTGGAATAAAATAAAACGGGATTAAGAGTAAAAAAAGCGCAAACATGATGGCAAAGGTTTTGATAAAGTGCCACAGCACTTCGGGTATGCTACCAAAACCTTTGATTGCAATTTCGCTATAGTGGCGATCACGGATAATAGGTACGACCCAAGGGGTCAAAAAGCCTATTACTAGTAGTGCGATCATCACAGAGAGATACATCACAAAAAACGAACCTACGGTATAGACAAGAAAACTAATCAACCATGATGTCACAGAGTATTTGAGCAAAAACGTCATAATGGATGAGCCGGAGAAGAACTGGTTTAGCGTTTCGGTATGGGTGGTACCGTCGGGATTGTGTGTGGTTTCGCTCTGCTCAATGTGTACCTGTGTATTAGAAAGCTGATCCAGCCCGTAATCGGCAGCGATAAAAAAGAGTGAATACATCACCACCATGGTGATGATAAAAGGGAGCAACGCCAGCTTGAGAATCTCTTTGCTAAAAAAGTCTTTGATGCTTAGTTTTAAGAGGCTCTCTTCGTTTTTTGAGTTCATAAATTTTCCTTAATCAATGCAATGATTTTGGCGATGGCTTCGGTGTCTTGATAGCCGCTACTTTGATACAGCAGACGCCCCTTTTTATCAAAAAGCAGTACGTTAGAGGCATCATCTTCAAGTTGCCACTGCGAGAGCAGATGCTTATTCATGTCTTTAACGTAAAGCGTATCGGGATAACGCTCCTGTTTGGATTCGAGCGATGCGGAAATCGCGAAGTTCGGAAGCCATGTCGCCGCCATGTTGATAATGGCTACCGAACCGTAGTGTTCGCGGTTAAACTGCTCTGCTTTAAGCGCTTGTGCGAGGTCATTATTGGTATCTTTCTCATCCGGATCAACATAAAAGAGGATTCGCACTTTTTCTTTAAGCGTTTGTGAATGCCAAGGCGTACCGTCTAGCGCGCCGCCGTTATCACCTTCGAGGTTTACATGTAGAGGTATTTGTCCAAGTGGTAAGGCAAATCCCGAGAGAAAAATAAAGAGTAGAAGAAGGGCTGTTTTCATTATGTGCTCCAAAGTAATTAAAAGATTTAATTATATCAAATAAGGTGCTTCTTTGACAACTTGTGTATAATTGGAAGCGTCACCTATCTCAATATGGAATAACAGTATTTGAGCCGTTTGTTAGTTGTGTTGGTTGTATTATCTCAGGCACTTTTTGCTTATGAAGATAAAGATGTTATGCTTAATATTCATGCTAAAATTATACCGCGCATCGTACTGATGAGCAAGGTTCGGCAGGTGGATCATAACGGTACTATAACTATCGTTCTTCTTTATGAAAAGCGTGCGCGCAACGATGCCGAGTCGCTCAAAAAAAAGATTCTTCAAAATTATCCAAACGGTCTATCAAAACGCCAGCTGAAGATTCAGTTACGATATATTGATACATTTACCGCTACCGCCGCACCTTCAGGTAGTTTGCTCTTTGTGTGCGATATTGATGAACATAAAATCGCTTCACTGGTCAACATGGTTACTGATAAGGGCTTGATTACAATGTCGCTTCGAGAGTCTGCTATTGATCTTGGGGTGATGGTATCTTTACATGTAGGCCGCTATGTCAAACCCATCATTAATCCCAAGGCTGCCAAAAAAGCGGGCATTACATTTTCTAACAACTTAATTAGAATATCGAAAATATACCATAAGGATACGCCATGAGGCATACATTTGGGTTGCGCCAAAAAATGGTCATGGTTGTCATATTTTTTATGATTTTGATCTTTATATTGATCCACACACAGCATTCCAACCGTGTCGAGCAGATTGTCATCGAAGCGGAAAAAAACCGCAATATGATTCTTGTCGATACGATGCTTCCGATTTTGCGTACCAATCTTGCTTTTGGATTGATTGACTCAAACCGCCAATATCTCGATACGATTGCTGGGCAAAATAGTGCCGTGTTGTCAATCACACTGCTCAATGAATCTGAAAAGGTAATTTACAGCTACGCCGTTGAGGAGCTCAATCCAAAACAGAACAGACCTAAAAGCTATAGCATTACGAAAACCATTACCGACGATGCGACCCAATCGCTTCTTGGCAAAGTTAAAATAGAATTTTCGCACCGCTATTATGATGCGGTTTTGCAACATTACGAGAGTTTTGTAATTGAGTATATTGTTATTTTTGTTCTAATGCTTGCGGCGATGATTTTCGTACTACAGCGTCTGAGTAAACCTTTTAATATGCTGATTGAACAGATCAAAGAGTTTGATCCCCAAAAAGAGAATTTTTCGCTTAGTGCGTCAGGGTTAGATAACGAATTGGGAGTGATTCAAAATGCACTAATCGACATGATTATGCGTATTGAGCGTTATCACCGCGAACTCAATTTGCTCAATAGCACCCTAGAGCAGAAAGTCGATGATCGTACCCGCGCACTGGCAGATGAGGTCGATAAAGTTAAAAAGCAAGAGAAGATGCTGATCGCGCAGTCACGTTTGGCGGCAATGGGTGAAATGATGAGCATGATTGCCCATCAATGGCGCCAACCGTTAGCTACTAGTACGCTGATGATTACCCAATATAAAGTGAGCGCAATGCTTGGCAATAGGGAGCGCGATCAACGTGATGAGATTCTTGATAACATTTCCGATACGCTCATCTATCTTTCCGATACCATTGATGATTTTCAAACCTATTTTAAACCCGATAAAGCTAAAAGTGAGTGCCAAATTTCGAGTATTATTGAGCGATCGGTTACGTTTTCGCGTGCGCGGCTAGAGAGTTACGCCATAGCAATGAAGGTGAGATGTGATGAGACGATTTGCGCACAAACCTACTTTAATGAACTGGTGCAGATTACTCTGAATCTTATTAATAACGCTATTGATGCCATACGCATCCAAAGACCGCATCTTAAAGAGATTTATATCTCCTGCGAACAAAAAGAGGAGCAGATTTTTATATATGTTTGCGATACGGGCGGTGGGATTCCCGATGAGATTATGTCACGGATATTTGAGCCCTATTTCAGTACTAAAGGTAAAAACGGTACCGGTTTAGGGCTTTATATGGCCAAAATGATTGTGGAGCGCCATGTCGGCGGTGAGATTAGTGTTAAAAACGAAAACGGCGGCGCCTGTTTTACGATTGTGTTTTCAGCATAGCCTGCGCGGCAAGATAGCCGCTTGCCCAGGCAAAATGGAGGTTATAACCGCCGCGTTTCCCGACAATATCAAGCACTTCGCCCGAAAAATAGAGTCCTTTGACACGTTTGGATTCCATAGTGCGCGCATCGATGTGTTGGGTGCTGACACCGCCTCCGCTCACTTCTGCATGTCCAAAGCCGTGTGTATCTATGACACTAAAACGCCACTGTGTCATCTGATGCAGAATCTTCTTGATCGCCTTGGTACTTAGCGTCTTACATGTAAGCTCCGGATCGATAGCGCACTCTTTAAGAAGTAGCGGGGCAATTTTAGTGGAAATCATACCCTCAAGTAGCATCTGTACACTATGATGCGGTAGCTGCGAAGCCATTTTAGCCAAACGGCTCCCCAGCTCCTGAAGTGGAATTTGAGGAAGGATGTTGATGGCGACACTTACCTGCGCGCCTTGCAGTAGTGCGGCTGATGCCATAAGCGAGATATCAAGTGTGGCAAAACCGGAAATGCCGTATTTGGTAAAGAGGATATCACCGCTAATCTGTTGCACCTTTTCTCTGTTGATAAAAAGCGAAAGTTCGCCGTACAGTTTAATACCCGAAAGCCTTTTTAATAGTGGCGAATTGAGATGCAAGCCTACCAGCGCAGGGTAGGGCGGCAGGATTTCATGATTAAAATGTTGGGCAAAGGCATAACCGTCGGCGGTGGCACCAAGTTGCTTTGCTGCTTCGCTTCCGGTGGCGATTAATACTGACGTAAAGGCTTCGGATTCGACGCCGTTGGCACTAATATAAAAATGCGCGCCGCGCTTGTCAATGGCAGTGACATTATGCGAATGCAGTAGCTTTACATGTAAGGCAAAAGCTTCGTGAATCAGTAGTGACTGAACCGACTTCGCCTCGTTAGAGAGCGGATAGACACGACCGTCATTATGGATGTTGAGGTGCAATCCGATACCGGTACAAAATTTTTTAAAGTGGTGAAAATCAAAGTTTTTGAGTGCATGGGTTACGAAATCGCTCTGCGTACCAAAGTAGTCGTTTACATGTAAGCGTGTATTGGAGATATTGCAGCGCCCGTTTCCCGATGCCAGTATCTTTTTACCAAAGCGATCCTCTTTTTCATATAGCGTGACATCGCCACCCGCGTGTGCCGCAATAATGGCGGCCATCAGCCCTGAGGCACCGCCCCCGACAATAGCGATTTTATGCGCTTCGTTACTCAAAACGTATCGGCTTTTGGCCGCTAGGAGTGTAGACTTTCACGCGGATCCAGTTATTGACAACGCTACTAAGGGTGCCGTCACTACGCCACTTGGCGATAACGGTGTTGACGTGATCACGTAGTGTGGTATTGTTGGCATCAAATGCCCATGCCAGATCTTCGGCCGTGTAGGGTACATACCATCCGACAATATTATCGAGTGACATCTCGGCCGTGTAGTGCCAAATCGTGGGTGCATCATGAAAAAAGTAGTCGATATCGCCATTCATGACGGCGGCAATACCGTGTTGATGTGAAGTAAACCCGTGATGTGCGGCTTGGTCAAAATGGGTTTTGACAAACTGCTCACCCGTAGTAGAGAAGACGTAGCCGATATGCCGCCCCCTGCCGTAAGTGTTCATGTTGGGAGCCGGTGTGCTATCTCGCATGAGCGCCATCTGCGATATCTGCATATAAGGTTCGCTAAAAAGTACGTGTTCACTACGGCGTTTGGTAATGGAAACTCCTGACATGACCATATCAATTTCTCCGCTTCGTAGTGCCGGATAGAGCTGGTTCCATGGAAGTATTTTGATGTTAATGTCACGATGAAGTTCGTCGCTTAAACGTTTCGCAAAATCGGCTTCAACACCTGCGGGTTGATTATCAATCGTAAAGGCGATAGGAGGATAATTGACACTCATACCGATAACAAGCGGCTTTTGCGGTGATGCTTTTTGCGGGAGCGTACATCCGAAAAAGAGTATAAAGCTAAAAAGCAAAGAGAGATATTTGAGCATAAGGCTATCCCGTTTTTTATGTCATTATAGCCAAGATATAATTACGGTATAAAAGGGTAGTTATGACGATTAATTATAGAACTTTACTACACGATGCCATGCAGTATCGTAACACCATAATTCTCGGGCAGTTTATTGCGCTGTGTGCGGTTTTGGTGAGCTTGCCGATTCCACTGCTCTTTCCGATGCTAATCGATGAGGTACTGCTCCAAAAGCCCGATTGGGTGGTAGGGCTGATTCATCATCTTTTTATCCCCTCGGAGCCTTACATGTATATTGTAACGGTGTTTGTGGTTACGGTGACACTGCGCATTGTATTTTTTATATTAAACGTCTTACAAATTCGTATTTTTACCCGTATCTCCAAACAGATCGTATTTCGCCTGCGCGAACGCCTTTTACGGCATCTGCGTCACGTCTCGGTAGCCGAATATGAAGCACTGGGTGGGGCAGGGGTGAGCGCCAAGCTGGTGACCGATATCAACACGATTGATGACTTTATCGGGGTGAGTATCGGAAAGTTCCTGATTTCGGCGTTTACCATGCTTGGGGTGAGTGTGGTGTTGATTTTGATTAACTGGAAGCTAGCGATACTGCTACTGTTGCTCAATCCCAGCGTGCTTACGATTACCACTTTGCTGGGTCGTAAAGTGCGAGCGCTTAAAAAGCGTGAAAACCTCAATATCGAGACCTTTCAAGACGCGCTAAGCGAAACGCTGGATCTCTTTATTCAGATTCGCGCCCATAACCAAGAGCGCCGCTATATTGATCGCATGATAGAAAACGCCAAAGCGATTCGCAACGCCTCTTCGGTTTACGGCTGGAAGAGCGAAGCGGCGGGACAGCTTTCGGGGGTGGTGTTTTTAGCAGGCTACGAACTGCTACGCGCGGTGGCAATGGCAATGGTGCTCTTTTCGCAACTGAGCATCGGCGAGATGTTTGCCGTTATGGGCTATTTGTGGTTTATGATTGCGCCGTTGCAAGAGCTTATCGGCATTGTCTTTTCGTATCAAAACGCCCGTAGCGCACTGGAGCGTCTGGGCGATATCGCCGCACTAAAGCATGAGCCGCGTTATGAGCATACACACAATCCGTTTGCCACTAACGATACTAACGCCATAACACTGCGTGATGTGCACTTCTCGTATGGCACTAAAAAAGTGCTACACGGCATTAATATGGAGATCCCCAAAGGTAAAACGGTGGCGCTACTGGGTCATAGCGGAAGCGGAAAAACAACGCTGGCACATGTGATACTTGGGCTTTATGCCATGCAAAGCGGCGATATTTTGATTGACGGAATATCCATCAAAGAGATCGGATTGGATCGTCTGCGCGAACATATTGCGCTGGTACTGCAAAACCCGCGTATGTTTAACGATACCTTGCGCCATAACCTCACTTTGGGGCGTGAGATTGATGACGATACGCTCTATCGCGCCTTACATGTAGCGCAACTGGGTTCGGTGATTGAGAAGCTTGATGCGGGGCTGGATACGCGTATTGGAAAAGAGGGGATTCGTTTATCGGGCGGAGAGCGTCAACGTCTTGCCATTGCCAGAATGTTTGTCTTTAGCCCCAATATCATTATGTTAGACGAGTCTACTTCGGCACTCGATATTCAGACCGAAAGCAATCTCTTTGCATCACTGCGCGATCATCTGCACGGTAAGACGATGCTGATTATCGCACACCGTCTTAGTACGGTAGAGCATGCCGATTGGGTCTATCTTATCAATGAAGGGCGCGTGGTAGAGTCAGGAAGCCCGCAAGAGCTAATGGAGCAAGAGGGGTATTACAGAGCCTTTGTCGAGGCGCAAAAAGTGCGTTAAGGTTGAAACACCGAAAGGATTTTGTTGTACTCGTCAAAGGCGTGACGGTAGATATACTGGGTCTGGTTATTAGAATGAAACAGCTCCGTAGCGCTCATACCCGTCTCCAGCGCATTTTTTAGCAGTTTGGTACGCCGCAAATGGGTAAAAGCGAGTCCGGGAAAATAGCGGTGTATCTCCTCTTTGATAATCTCATAATCACGCTCATTCTCAATCATATTGGCAAATACCAAAATGGTTTTGTGTTTGAACTCTTTAATGAGCATCTGCGATTTCATAATGGAGTTTAGATCATTAATAGTCGGCAGCAAGATGATATCGGCAACGTTTAAGATCTCGTTGGCGTGCTGATCCACGAAGCCGCCAAAATCATACACGGTATCCTCATAAAGCGGAATCTTTTTGGGATAGTATTTGGCTTTTTTGTATTTGGTAATCACCACCGACATGTCGTTGGTGACGTAGCGATAATCGAGATCTTTGGCAAGTGAAAACGCGATGGAGGTCTTCCCTACACCGCCTTTGGTGGAAGCGATAGCAATAACGGCCATATGGTACATACCCTGTTTTTAACTGCGAGTATAGCCGATTTTTTCTGAGGGCAACAAAAGATTAGACTTCTTGCAAAACTCCCAAATAGACTCAGAGCCAAGAGACGCAGTGAGATTGGGCTTTTCTTATTTAAGTGCGTAGCCGTAGCTACGCGCGCAAAGAAAAAAGTTCAAGATTGCTGCGTCTCTTGGCTCCCTGTGGGCACTTAAAAGCTGCGCGTGCTCGGCGTTAGATTCTTGTTAACGTAGCTACGGCTACGCCAACAAGAACCTGCCTTGATCACACACAGCTTTTAAGTGCTGAGTCTATCTGGGAGTTTTGCAAGAAGTCTATTAACAGATTGTCAATTTTCGCGTGCTAATGCCGCAAAATCGATAGGCGTTTCGTGATCTTCCTTGTCCGTTTGCGAAGCATTGTACAGATCGCTGCTAAAAACAATACCTTCGCTATTGCGTTTGAGCGTGCACCCTTTCATGCCGGGCTCACATGCTTTTTTGACCAGTTTGCAATAACCGTCATGATCGTGTTGACAAGTCCAGCCCATGAAAAATCCTACTATTTATCATTTTCAAAATTGTAACATATCCAATGCGGCGAAGCGGGTGAGAGAAAAGCGTATCGAAAAATATAAGATGGAAAATTATAAAAGATGGCGCAGCGGACGATACCTCATAAAAGACGTGAGCGACCTCACGTCTTTTATGAGTAAAGTAGCATCAATAAAGAGCGAAGCGATACCAAAATAGCGAAGCGGGTGAGAGAAAAGCGTATCGAAAAATATAAGATGGAAAATTATAAAAGATGGCGCAGCGGACGGGGCTCGAACCCGCGACCCTCGGCGTGACAGGCCGATATTCTAACCAACTGAACTACCGCTGCAACTTTAAAAAGAGTGGTATTTTATACAAAAACACCTTAAATATTCGTGGTGGGCACTACAGGACTCGAACCTGTGGCATCTACCTTGTAAGGGTAGCGCTCTACCAACTGAGCTAAGCGCCCAAATTTTTGCTTTTTCCTTTTCTCGGCGTCAAATCATTTTTGTTCACTCGTCACGTACCGATGTACGCTTCCTCAATCACAAAAACGCTTTTCCTTGATAAAAGAAAAAATCAAGAAATTTGTAAAAAATACAAAAAATCAAATAACATCTTCAGAAATCCCAAATGGCGACCCCTAAAGGATTTGAACCTCTGTCCCTACCATGAAGTGATAGTGTCCTTGGCCACTAGACGAAAGGGTCAGCATCAAACAAAACAGTGGCGCAGCGGACGGGGCTCGAACCCGCGACCCTCGGCGTGACAGGCCGATATTCTAACCAACTGAACTACCGCTGCAAATATTATGGTGGGCACTACAGGACTCGAACCTGTGGCATCTACCTTGTAAGGGTAGCGCTCTACCAACTGAGCTAAGCGCCCATAACAAATGGTGTCCCGTGTAGGATTCGAACCTACGGCCACATCATTAAAAGTGACGTGCTCTACCGACTGAGCTAACGAGACCTGCTCAACAAAACGCGTTTGTGAGGGCGAAATTATACATTGATCAGTTTGTATTGTCAAGAATATTATGGAAAATTTAGAAAAAAAGTTCCCTATCCAGCAGTAGTAGCATTTTAATTGCATACAAAGCACTCTGTTCTTGAATAGCGTTGCGATCACCGTGAAACTGCATCTGCTCATGTTTGGCACTCTGTTTGGAGCGTGCAGAGAGGCAGACGGTACCTACGGGTTTTTCCGTGCTTCCGCCTTCGGGTCCCGCGATGCCGCTAATGGCCAGTGCGTAGTCGGCGTAGCTTACATTAAGTGCCCCTTCGCTCATTTCGGCTACGACTTCGGTACTTACGGCACCATGTTCTTCTAAAATCGTGTCATCCACCGCCAGCCAATTGGATTTGAGTGCATTGGAGTAGGTTACAAGCGAGCCATCAAATACGGCTGAAGCCCCACTCTCTTTGGTGAGATAATAGGCCAATAGCCCACCGGTACAGCTCTCGGCAAACGTCACACGCCGTTGGTGGTGTGAAAGCCGTTCAATGGCATAGGCGATAATATTAGAAGAGGCGATTAGTTTATTTGAAAGAAGCTGTTTAGCCGCCGTAATAAACTGAGAAATATTGCCATAACGACGACTGGTTACCGTGACTTCGAGCCATCCTTCAACCACCATCATAAGATCCAAACGAATATCAAAGCTTTGAGCCAGCGGATCAAGCAACATTCGCGCACTCTGGATCGACTCTTCAAAAATATGAAGCTTGGCACAGCGGCGCTCCTCTTCGATCAAAATAGGAGGAAGCGTTTCGTTTTCGTTGGCAATAATGACATTAATACGTGCCTGAGCGTGTTCAAGAAGGTAGCTTCCCTCTTCATAAAGAGTGGTTTGTGAAGGAATCAGCATCTGCTCTTTGAGAATTTGGTTGTCTGAGGTAATCGTACTTAGCAGTTTACCAATAACGGCAGCGCTTCCTTTTCCCGTAACGATAAGCAGGTGAATCTCTTCGCTTAAAAGCTTTTCAAGCTCTAAAAACAGTGCGTTATCAGAGTCGTTAAAATAGCTGATGTGGTGAAGCGTATCAAGTTTTTGGCGCACCGTGCGCAACACATAGTTTTGCAGGTAAGGGCTGTTTTGAAATTTGTTGCCGATAAAAAGCAGATGGTTTTTCATTACGTTTTGCCGTAGCCTTTTTGAGAGGTAGTATAGCATAGTGACAACAGCTTTTTTTAATAGCCTCGCGGGTATAATGCAAAAATTTTTAAAAGACTTTACATGTAAGGGTTGTAATGGACTACAAAGAGACGCTCCTCTTACCCAAAACCGACTTTCCCATGCGAGGCAATCTCGCGCAAAATGAACCCAAACGTTATGCACAGTGGTTTACAAACGATGTTTATGCCAAAATGAAAACGCATCGCAAAGAGGCTGAGATGTTTACGCTTCATGACGGCCCGCCTTATGCCAACGGTAACATCCACATCGGCCATGCGCTCAATAAAATTCTTAAAGACATTATTGTCAAATACCACTATTTTGACGGCAAAGCGGTGCGTTTTACGCCGGGCTGGGACTGTCACGGGTTGCCGATTGAGCAGCAGGTCGAGAAAAAACTCGGCGGCAAGCAGAAAAAAGAGCAGCTCTCCACAAGCGAAATTCGCAAACTCTGCCGTGACCATGCCGATAAGTTCGTCGGCGTACAGCGTGACGACTTTAAAACGCTTGGCATTGTGGCCGATTGGGATGCGCCGTATTTGACGATGGATTATAAATTCGAGGCCAACATCTACCGCACGCTCTGCGCGGTGGCGCACAAAGGCTTGCTGATTGAGCGCTCCAAACCGGTCTATTGGAGTTGGGCGGAGCGTACCGCGCTGGCCGAGGCCGAAGTGGAGTATGAAGATAAAGAATCGCACTCTATTTTTGTAGCCTTTGAGCTAAGCGACGAGGCAAAAGTGCGCACTTCTATTGAAGGCGATGCCGCGCTGGTGATCTGGACGACCACGCCGTGGACGCTTCCGGCAAACACCGGAATTTCACTCAACCCTGAAGCGCTGTATGTGCGTAGTAGCGACGGTTATATCGTGGCTAAAGAGCTTTACAATACGCTCATCGAAAACGAGATTATCAAAGGCGAAGTGGTTCAGGAGTTTGAAGCCAAGGTGTTTGAAAACCTCCACGCCATCAACCCGCTTAACGGCCGAAGTTCGCATATTGTCTTGGGTGAGCATGTCCTTTTAGACAACGGTACGGGGTGTGTGCATACTGCTCCGGGACACGGTGAAGACGACTACCGCGTAGGACTCAAATACAATCTTGACGTGATTATGCCGGTGGATGAGACGGGCTGTTACGATCAGACGCTAGTGCGCGAAAAGCTTTTGCCCGATACCTTTGTAGGAATGCATATCTTTAAAGCAAATGAGCCGATTTTGGAACTTTTAGGTGCAAACCTTCTACATGTAAGCAAAATGCGCCACTCTTACCCGCACTGTTGGCGCTCTCATACGCCGCTGATTTTTCGTGCAACGAAGCAGTGGTTTATTTCGGTCGATGCTACTCCTGAGGGTGAGAGTAAAACGTTGCGCGAGATCTGCGTGGATGCGGTAGCTAAAACAAAATTTTATCCCGAAACGGGGCGCAACCGTTTAGGCTCTATGGTAGAGAACCGCCCCGATTGGTGTATCTCGCGTCAACGCGACTGGGGGGTTCCGATCGCCTTTTTCCGTCACAAAAATACGGGCGAAGTCATTTTGGATGAGAAAGTGCTTAATTTCATTGCCATGATTTTTGAGCAGCAAGGCAGTGATGCGTGGTATGAACTTAGCATTGAAGAGCTACTTTACCCCGGTAGCGGTTATAACGCTCAAGAGCTGGAGAAGGTAAGTGATATTCTCGATGTCTGGTTCGATTCGGGCGCGACATGGAATACGGTGTTAAAATCGCGCAACTACGATGCGGGCAACTACCCGAGTGATCTCTATCTTGAGGGAAGCGACCAACATCGCGGTTGGTTTCAAAGTTCGCTCTTTTTAAGCGCGGCGGTAGAACACCAAGCACCCTATGGCTCCATTATCACCCACGGCTTTACCATGGACGGCAAGGGCGAGAAGATGTCTAAATCCAAAGGCAATGTGCTGGCACCCGATAAAGTGGTCAAACAGTACGGTAGTGAGATTTTGCGCCTTTGGGTGGCGATGACCGATTATCAAAACGATCAAAAAATCTCTGATGACATCTTGAAACAGACGGCAGAGCAGTACCGTAAACTGCGCAACACCTTTAGAATCATGCTAGCCAACGTGAATGATTTGGAAGAGATCTTACATGTAGAGCAGATGGGCGTGCTGGATCGCTGGATTTTAGCCAAAGCGTCGCAGGTGTTTGGCGATGTGCATCAGAGCTTTGGCAACTACAACTTTGTACACGGTATGAGTCTGCTAAACAATTTTATTGTCAATGATCTGAGCGGTATCTACATCGACGTCACCAAAGACCGTCTCTATTGCGACGATAAAAACGATCCGCACCGCCGCGCTAGCCAGAGTGCAATGGCGCGCATTACGAAGTCGCTTCTAGGATTGATTGCACCGATTTTGACCTATACGGCCGATGAGATTTTAGAGAGTGCCCCAGCGGTGATTCGCGGTGATGCGCAAGATATTTTTGATATTCGATACGAAGCAATTGAATCGATAGAAAACGACTTTGACGAAAGCTATATGATGCTTTCTCGTGAACGTTTTATGGAGATTGTGGATACTCTTAAAAAAGAGAAACAGATCAAAGCAACGCTGGAGTTGGTGATCTCAACGACATCACCTAGCATTAGTGCTATGAGCGCGCTTGAAGCTGAAGATTGGTTTTTGGTTTCGGGTGTGAGCACCAATCTTGTTGCTAAAGAGGCGGGACGTTTTGAAGTGGGTGAAGACACCTTCATCATCGGTTTTGCCGAGGCGCACAAATGCCCGCGCTGCTGGAAGTATCAATCCGAATCTGAGGATGTTACATGTAAGCGCTGTAGCGAGGTGCTGGGTGCCTAGTATCAGTGAGGTCGTTCCGATGAGTTTTATTATTGAATCCATACTGATGATCTTTATGGTGGTGGGCATCGGCATCGTTGCCGTACAGCGCGCCAAAAAACGACAGGAGCAAGAATGATCACACTCAAAGAGGCTTTGAAACTCTCGCCGAATGCGTTAAATGCGCTAAGAGCAGAACTTCGTGAAACGATCGAAGCAAACAGCGAACTCAACGCGTATGTCGGACTTGACGAAGCGGGCGAGGGCGTGCCGATTGCACTCAAAGATAACATTCAGGTCAAAGATTGGGGCGTCACTTCGGCTTCTAATATTCTTCAAGGCTACATTGCTCCGTATAACGCGACGGTGGTGGAGAAGATGCAACGTGCGGGACTTGCTCCGTTTGGACGCACCAATATGGATGAGTTTGCGATGGGTTCTACCACCGAGAGCAGCTGTTATGGCAAAACGCTCAATCCGCGTAACACTTCCTGCGTTCCGGGCGGCAGTTCCGGCGGTTCGGCGGCAGCGGTGGCGGCGGGCATTGCTATTGCTGCGCTAGGAAGCGATACGGGCGGCTCCATTCGCCAACCGGCGGCGTTTTGCGGCGTTGTGGGGATGAAACCGACATACGGACGGGTAAGCCGCTACGGTCTGGGTGCCTATGCCAGTTCACTCGATCAGATCGGCCCGATTACCCAAAATGTGGAAGATGCGGCGATTTTATATGACATCATTAGCGGTTACGACGCTAAAGACTCGACCAGTATGGATGTGGCATATGAGAGCGTGGCCGATAAGCTTGATGCTTCGCGTAAACTCACCATTGCCATCTTGCCCAAGTTTGTTGAAAATGCCAGTGATGACATTAAACAAGGCTACGCCAAAGCGATCGAAGCGCTTAAAGCGGCGGGGCATAGTATAATCGAAAAAGAGCTGATGGATCCCAAATACGATATTTCGGCCTACTACATCACCGCAACGGCCGAAGCCACTACGAACCTTGCGCGTTACGATGGCATTCGCTACGGTACGCGCGTAGAGGGTGAAAACCTCAAAGATACCTTCATTAAAAGCCGCTCCGAAGGCTTTGGCGATGAGGTTAAACGCCGTATTATGCTGGGGAACTTTGTGCTCTCAAGCGGCTATTACGATGCCTATTACGTTAAGGCTCAAAAGGTGCGCCACTTAATTAAAGAGGAGTATGAGAACCTTTTTGAAGAGGCTGATCTTATCCTCTCTCCCGTAGCGCCTTCAACAGCGTACGAGTTTGGCGCACTTTCCGATCCGCTGACGATGTACTTAAGCGATGTTTATACTATTTCCGTTAACCTTGCCGGACTTCCGGCTATCTCTTTGCCTGTAGATACCGCATCTAACGGCCTTCCGATAGGAATGCAGCTTATCGGTGCCGCTTTTGATGAGCAGACGCTTTTAGACGGTGCCTACTCGCTTGAACAACAACTCAAAAAGGAGTCTTAAATGAAAATCCGTAAACGTGCGCTGACCTTTGAAGACGTATTATTGGTTCCCCGTTACTCTGAAACACTTCCCAAAGAAGTGGATATCGAATCGATGCTGACACGCAACATTGCGCTTAAGATTCCGATGGTCTCGGCGGCTATGGATACCGTGACCGAGTATCGTGCTGCGATTGCTATGGCGCGTTTGGGTGGGATTGGCATTATCCATAAAAACATGGATATCGAGACGCAGGCTAAGATGGTTACTAAAGTCAAAAAGAGTGAATCGGGCATTATTATTGATCCTGTGTATGTGCATCCCGAAGCGACGCTTGGCGATGCCGAAGCGTTAATGCGCGAGTTTCGTATTTCGGGCGTTCCCGTGGTGGATGCGCACAACAAACTGCTGGGAATCTTAACCAACCGTGACATGCGTTTTGAAAAAGATATGGACAAACTGGCCAAAGAGGTGATGACAGCGATGCCGCTTATTACCGCGCAGCAGGGCATTTCACTTGATGACGCCGCGGATATTATGCATAAAAACAAGATTGAGAAACTTCCGATTATTGATGATGAAGGATATCTCAAAGGTCTTGTAACGATCAAAGATATCAAAAAACGTATCGCGTATCCGCACTCCAATAAAGATGCGTTTGGTCGCCTTCGCGTGGGCGCGGCGATTGGCGTGGGGCAACTTGACCGTGCGCGTGCGTTGGTTAATGCCGGAGTAGATGTGTTGGTACTGGATTCGGCGCACGGTCATTCAAAGGGTATTCTTGATACGGTTAAAAGTATCAAATCCGAGCTAGAGATCGATATTATTGCCGGTAACGTCGCTACAGGTGAGGCTGTTGAAGCGCTTATTGAAGCGGGAGCTGACGGTGTTAAAGTGGGAATTGGACCAGGTTCAATCTGTACGACACGTATTGTTGCAGGTGTCGGTGTGCCGCAAATCTCTGCCATTGATGAATGTTCCGAGGTCGGGCGTAAACACGGCGTGCCGATCATTGCCGATGGGGGTATTAAATACTCCGGTGATATCGCCAAAGCATTGGCAGTGGGTGCAAGCTGTGTTATGGCAGGTTCACTACTGGCCGGAACCGAAGAGTCCCCCGGCGATACCATTAGCTATCAAGGTCGCCAGTATAAAGCGTACCGCGGCATGGGCAGTATCGGCGCGATGAACAAAGGGAGCACGGACCGCTATTTCCAAGAGGGTACGGCGGCCGATAAACTGGTTCCTGAAGGGATTGAAGGGCGTGTGCCGTACCGTGGCCCGATAGCGGGAATTATCCATCAGATGATGGGCGGGTTACGCTCCTCTATGGGGTATTGCGGTTCTAAAAGCATCCAAGAGTTTTGGGAAAAAGCGGAGTTTGTCGAGATCACCAGCGCGGGACTCAAAGAGTCGCATGTGCATGATGTCATCATCACCGAAGAGGCTCCCAACTATCATATCTAATCCTTACATGTAAGGCTTCTTAATGCTACACAATGTACGATACGCGGGCTTTACGGTCCGTTTGATCGCTTCACTTATCGATACCGTCGTTTTGGCGGTGCCCATTGGAATTGTCATTTATCTACTGAGTGACGGACAGTGGATGAATTTTGAACAGTATACTCAGATGATTCAGATGGCACTACGTGGTGATATTGCAGTCTTGCAACAGCGTCCGCAAGTACAAATGCAGTGGGAAATAGTGTTTGAGCTTATAATGCTGACCGTGGTTATTATTTTTTGGAAGCGTTGGGCAGGTGCGACACCGGGTAAAAAGATGCTGGGTATTGAAGTGGTGAGTTTTGACGGCGCGCCGGAGCTTACCAACAAACAGATGATTACGCGTTCTATCGGTTATATCGTATCCATATTACCGCTAATGATAGGCTTTTTTATGGTAGCGTTTAGAGAGGACAAACGCGCACTGCATGACCTTTTGGCCGATACGGCCGTGATTTATAAAACATCGTGACCCCTGCCGTTAAGCTGGCTAAAAAAGCGGGTATTTCTTATAACCTGCACAGTTATAATCACGATGCGAGTTGCGCCTCTTACGGTCTTGAAGCCGCTGAAAAACTCGCCCTTGATCCCCAACGCGTTTTTAAAACACTGGTAGTTTTGCTTGATGCCAAAACCTACGTCGTAGCGGTGCTTCCCGTCTCCAAACAACTTAGTCTTAAACAGATCGCCGGTGCGGCGGGTGCCAAAAAAGCCAAAATGGCCGAAGGAGCGGATGTCGAGCGTATAACAGGCTATCTGCTTGGCGGCGTGAGTCCGCTGGGACAGAAAAAGCGGCTTAAAACGTTTGTGGATCTATCCGCACAAAGTTACGAAACAATCTTTGTGAGTGCGGGACGCAGGGGGCTGGAGATTGAATTGCGCGCGGATGATCTGTGCAAACTTACAAACGCCGTGTTTGCCAAACTGGTGTATTAGGAGTGGGTATGGCTGATACCGTTATTCCCGGCTTTGGAACGCTTTCGCTGCGTTATGTGATACTCGATTATAACGGTACCATAGCGCTTGACGGTGTACTGAAACAGGAGATCAAAACGCTCTTACATGTAATGAGCGAGCACTACGATGTGCATGTCATTACCGCCGATACGTTTGGCAGTGTGGCGCGTGAACTGGATGGTTTTGATATAACACTGAAGATTCTCTCCTCGTCCGATCACAGCAGTGAAAAAGCAGCGTATATTTCCGGAATCGGTGCCGAATACTGTGTGGCTATCGGCAACGGCAACAACGACATGCCGATGCTCAAAACAGCGGCTTTGGGCATTGCAGTGCTTGGCGAAGAGGGGTGTGCCACACCGACGCTGCTTGCCAGTGACATTGTGTGCTCAAGTATTCAAGACGCACTGCAACTCTGTCTGAACGAAAAACGTCTTATCGCCACATTGCGAAAATAGCTTTACCTGTAAGAGCCTGTAGCTTTTGGAGATGTAACTATTATAGCACCCCAAAATGTCAAGACAACTTCCCGAAAAGTTTTATTCTCATAAGTAGTCAGCCCTGAAAAACCTGTATCCATCCAGACCGACCATTTTTACATTCACAATATTAGCGTAATTCCAAAATTGA
>JBNKLA010000025.1:0-15546 GCA_050292115.1 Sulfurimonadaceae bacterium
ATCTCTTTATACACTATTACAGAAACCATTGGCGAACTGACATCATCATAAGTTGCTTGAATGAGTGTTTCACCTTCTTTAAGGCCTTTAAGAGTCGTATTGTTTTCAATGATGGCAATGCTCTCATCGGCAATGCTCCAAGAAAGATTTGTATCTACTGTTTTAGTGCTACCGTCTTTGTACGTTGCATTTACATGTAATGTCGTAGTACTCCCTTCTGCCAGCTCAACAGGTTCTGGAGTGAGTGTAAGTGCTTCAACACGATTCTTTTCAACTTTAAAGCGGTAGCCGATCGGTTTCGATACACTCCATTTGGCAAGTTTAATAAGCTGTATATTCACCTGATAGTAGCCATATTCAAGTGCTTCACGGGGTGTAAAGGTAACGGTTTTGCTATCACTTAATGCAACATCTCCCTTAACAAGGTGAGGTGTACACTGACGAAGATGTTGAAAAAACGTGTTGGTTTTTTCGCTACAGCGTTTACACATGTTTTGCAAATGTTCATTGCGTGCAAAGGTCGATTCACACTGCTTTAGCTGTGCTTCAAGGTGTGTTTGCGAATCACTCAATGCTTCTTCATCACATCCGATAAAGCGTACGGAGATGCTATAGTTATTCAAAAAGCGACTGTCTATCTCTTGATTAAATGAAACCGATAGTTTTAAAGCAGGATCATACAATACACTTGCTGGCTCCGGTGATATAGTGCTAAGCGCACTTTGATCGGTACCGTGTTGTTTGTCTAAATCTATTGCATTTGCCATCAAGAGTGAACCTGACAAAAGCAATAGAGTTATTGCAATAATTCTTAACATTTATTCTCCTTTTTATTAGAATATTTTTTATTGATGGAGAGTATGAAATATAACAAAGTAATTTGTCAAGAGTATTTTTTTTGCAATATTCACTTTATATTACAACAACTTATGATTTTTTTATGTGGAATAACCTATTTATGGGGGGGTGTATCTTGCTTAATTTTGTTTAAGGTATGTAATACTTTTGTGATAATTTTATAAATGTTACTTTTTGTAGCTTTTTAATATCTTTTTTGAAAACACTTGTAAACATTTCGTAATATTGCCGATATATCATTCTCATACTGTTTATAAGGAGGCAAACCATGCGCCGACGTGTTAATAATCACCGCAGACGCCGTAGCACCCGAGTTGTTAACGCCAAACGTTAATTTTTTTCTTCGCACACTTTTTTACATTCGTCCATCGTCTCAAACGGGACGACACCGCCGCAACCGCCCCATCCAAACTCTTTACATGTAGCTTCAGCGTTATCAAAATAGAATCTTTTAAAATAGGCTCTGCATTTACCCACATCGGGTTTTTGGCTACAGCGCGCGTCATGTGTTTGCTCAGGCTTTGCCATACAGCTACATCCGCTTAAAAAGATGATGGCCAAACTCCATAGTACGATTTTCATTATTACACCTTTACACGATCAGATAACGCTCTTGTAAGCGAGAGCATATCCACATTTTCCAAACTCACGCCTGTGGGAACGCCTTGGGCGATGCGCGAAAATTTCACATTTAGCCCTTGCAGTTTGTCTTCAATAAAAAGTATCACTGCATCGTTGGCAATCGAGGGGGTCATCGCAAAAATCACCTCTTCAACCCCCCGCTCTACCCTCGCTTTGAGATGGGCGATATCCAGACCGTCAAGCGCTTCGAGTACAAAATAGTACCCTTCAAAGAGGCCGTTTTCTTCAAACATCAGAATATCCTTAGCACTCTCGACAATACACAACAGTGCGCGGTTTCGATGCTCGTCAGAACAGATATGACACAGTTCATCTTCACTCATCCCACCGCAATCGGCACACTTTTTAATGCTTCCCAGCGCGTTCTCAATCGCGTGCGAAATTTTTATGGCCGAAAAACTGTCGTGCATAATCATATGATATGCCAATCGCGTTGCCGACTTGTGCCCGATTGTGGGTAAGCTCTCTAGCGCCTCTACCAGCGCGTTGTATTTTTCCAAAGCGTGTCTCATGGTGTGATTGTACCTTGTGGCGACTTAGCCAGCCATATTCGCAGTGTTAGCGTTTCATTGAGTTTGCCCGCGCTCTCAAAAGCCGCTGTGCCCTCTCCTAAAAAGAGATCAGCACGCACACGCCCTTTGATAGCGCCACCGCTATCTTCGGCAAATACGATACGGCGATAGTGCGGACTTTGCAGATCAAGCATGGCACCATAGGGAATATAGCGCGGATCGACGGCAACGGAGTGCTCGGGTGTGAGTACGAGGCCCATCGCTCCCGTGGCGCTTTGCGTGCGCTCTTTAAAAAAGACAAAAGCGCGATTAAGATTTAAAATATCATCAACCGATTCGGGATGCGTTTTAAACCATGTCGCAATACGTTGTAGCGAGATATCCTCTTGCGCAATCGCACCGCGCGCTATTAGCGCTTTGCCGATGGAACTATACGCATGGCCGTTTTGATCGGCATAACCGACATAGATTGTAGACCCGTCATCCAAAACTACCCTGCCTGAGCCTTGTACTTCGAGAAAAAAACGCTCCAGTTTGTTATCAACATAACAGATTACCGTCGTGTTCAGCTCTTGCGATTCGATGCCTTGTCTATCATCATACGCGACAATTTTGCCATCGACGACTTTGCCTCGTAACCGTCTATTTTTTAAATCCTCATAAGCATCACCGAGTTCTACATGTAACATATCTTTTGGGGGCTCATAAAGGGCGTAACGATAACGCTCGCTTTGTGTGCGTGAACCGTGCAGTAGCGGTTCGTAATAGCCGGTAAGCAATGCGGGTTCTTTATCGGGAAGAATCCGGTATAACTCAAAATTATTTTGAAAGAACTGCTTAGCGTTCGTTACATGTAAAGCTTGGTCACAAAGTGCGCCATAGAGATTTTGGGCATATTGCATCTGGCAATTGTTTTGAAAGTGCTTTAGTGCTTGTGCGTACTCCGCTTTACTAAAGTGCTCCATCGCATCCGGATCCGACACAAGCGGCGTATGGCGAAGTTGCGGATGAAACAACGGCTTCGTGACACATCCCCAAAACACTAACAACAGTAGCGCTAATATCGCAACATTTCGCATCTGCGTATTATACCCTTTTCCAAATTTCGATATAATTCGCAAAAAACTTTGCTAGGTAATGTGATATGGAAGAACTCAGCTATTATGAAATATTAGAAATCAGCCGCACTGCGGATAAGGGCGAAATTAAAAAAGCGTACCGAAAAATGGCCAAAAAGTATCACCCCGACACCAATCCCGACGATCATGAGGCTGAACATAAGTTCAAACTCTGCAACGAAGCGTATCAGGTGCTAAGCGACGATCAGCAGCGCTCGGTTTATGATCGCTACGGCAAAGAGGGGCTTCAGGGCATGGGTGGCGGCTCTCGCGGTACGGGCGGCTTTGGCGGTTTTGATGATCTGGGCAGTATTTTCGAAGAGATGTTTGGCGGCATGGGTGGCACGCGTAGCCGTAGAAAATCGCGCGATGCCGATAAATATCCGCTCGATCTGGGCGTAGAACTCTCTATTAGCTTTCACGAAGCCGTTTTCGGTTGCGACAAAGAGGTAACCTTTAAATACAAATCCTCATGCAAAAGCTGTAACGGCACCGGTGCCAAAGGGGGCAAACTCGCTACATGTAAACAGTGTGAGGGCAAAGGCCAAGTCTATATGCGCCAAGGCTTCATGACCTTCTCGCAAACCTGTCCGGCATGTCACGGCGAAGGTAGCGCTCCGGCAGACAAGTGCCCCGATTGTCACGGCATGGGATACCAAGAGAGTAGCGAGACGGTTACCATTAAAGTGCCTGCGGGAATCGACTCTGAAAACCGTCTGCGTGTTTCAGGCAAAGGCAATATTTCCAAACGCGGCACCCGTGGTGATCTGTATGTCACCTTTCATGTTCAAGAGGACAAACACTTTATCCGCAACGGCAATGACGTCTATCTTGAAGTTCCGGTATTCTTTACGCAAGCCGTTGCAGGCGATACCCTTACTATTCCTTCGCTTACGGGTGAGTTGGAACTCAAACTTGAGATCGGGACTCAAAATAAACAGCAGTTTCGATTCCGTGGTGAGGGAATTAGCGATGTTCACGGCCACGGTAAAGGCGATCTGATTGCTCAGGTCACGATTACCTACCCTAAAAAGCTAAGCGACGAACAGCGTGAACTGCTCTCCAAGTTGCAAGCGTCTTTCGGCATTGAATCAAAACCGCACGAAAGTGTTTTTGAATCGGCATTCGATAAGGTCAAAAGTTGGTTTAACTAACATTTCTTAACTACTTTAAAGATTTGCTTTGTCTTTGCATAGTACAATTTTGATATATTCTAAAAAGTGCTCAGATGAAGACAAACCATAAGTTCACCCTCATTCTTCTCGGGATGCTCACAGCACTCCTGATTGCTACCCTTTTTAATGTCGCACTAAACTTTCGCTCTCATGCACTTTCCGGTGCTAAAGACAAAGCTATTATGGCTGCTTCTATCGTTAAAGACGGTCTTACTGCTCATATGGTCAACGGCACTATGGATCAACGCCAGTTCTTTTTAAACAGCATCTCCATGGCACAAAATGTTAAAAAGCTTTGGGTCGTTCGTGCATCGGCGGTTGATGAGCAGTTCGGTAAAGGGATGCTAAGCGAATACGCCCGTGACAAACTGGATCAGGAAGTATTGGATTCGGGTCAAATTAAAGAGCTCGTTAAAGAAAATTCCGAAGGCGTGCACCTGCGCGTTACCATCCCTTACACGGCCTCCGTCGAAGGAACTCCCAACTGTTTAAGTTGCCACACCGTACCTGCCGGAACCGTGCTTGGAGCCGTTAGTATGGAGTTTGATATTAGCAATACACGTAACACCGGTACGGTGACTCTGCTCAAAATACTGGGTTACAACATTATTTTTATAATTATCGCTATCTGGATTACTAACCACTTCTTAAAACCCTTTATTCAGCACTTTGAAGACCTTCGTGAAGGTGTACGACGCGCTTATACCGGAGATTTTGATTACAACTTTGACACCAAACTAAAAGGCGAAGGCGCCGAAGTAATCGAACAACTCAACCATCTGTTTAGAAAGATGCAAGAGACCTTTGGCGAAATTAAGCTCAATCTCACCACCTTTTTAACCCAATCTAAACTCGCCTGTGACGACCCGCTTCGAGAAGCACAGCTTATTATTAAAGAACTCTCGGATGTCTATAAGTTTAAAAAGACCATTGAACTCGATAAGAGTAAAGAGCAGATTTTTGAGCGTATCGCTTATGTGATTAACAAAAAATTTGATGTTGATGAGTTTGCACTCTTTGAGATCGATAAAGCCAATGATAACCGTCATCTTCTTTATGCCACCACTGCCGAAGCAGAGTGTATGCACCATCTTGAACATGTTAGCGAGTGCCGCGCCTTCCGTACGGATAGTGATGTCATCTCTACCGACTTTCCCAACCTCTGTCACGCATGTGCCGCAGCACACAATGACTACCTCTGTATTCCGTTTACCATTAATGAAAACATTACCCTTGTACTGAGTATCTTTGCAAAAACAGCATCTGAAATCGAACAGCATCACGAGAAACTCAATAGCATCAAAAACTACTTTGAAACAGCCAAACCGGTACTTGAAAGCCGTATCTTAATGGACCAACTACGCGACTCTTCACTGCGTGACGGTATGACCGGTCTGTATAATCGCCGCTTCTTAGAAGAGTTTATCGACAAAGTAATGCGCCAAACCCTGCGTGAAGATGGAAAATATTCTGTATTAATGATTGATATCGACTTTTTCAAACTGGTTAACGATACCTATGGGCATGATGCCGGCGATATTGTTATTAAAGGTCTTTCCACCATTTTAAAAGAGAGTATACGTGTATCCGACCTTGCCATACGCTATGGCGGTGAAGAGTTCCTTGTCTTATTACACAACGCAACACCTGAAGGTGCGACAAACGTTGCCAACAAAATACGCGAACACTTTGATGCAACAAAATTTGATGTAGGCGATGATGTGATACAAAAAACGCTCAGTATCGGTATTGCGCATTTTCCTAGTGACGCCGACTCTATATGGAAAGTCATCAAATATGCCGACAGTGCGCTTTATGTTGCTAAAAACGGTGGACGCGATCAAGTTGTAAACTTTAAAGCAGAGATGTTTAGTTATGAAGAGGAAGCTAAACAATAAGAAGCTACCTTGGTTATCTTAGCAAGCCAAGTATGTAGCTTGCGTAATATCTATGTGAGTCGGCGCTTGGGATAAGCAAAAAGAATAATAACAAAAATGATTCCGTATGTAATCGGCACAAATTCGGGAATCGGCACCGGATCACCTTTGGCATAGGAGTGCATCCCTTTAAGATAGTAGTTGACCCCGAAATAAGTCATAATAACCGAAGTAAAAGCCAAAAGCGAGATAACACTATAGCTGTAATCAGAGTAAATCTTTTTAATAAATCTTACATGTACAACCACCGCATAGACCAAAATCGTCACCAATGCCCATGTCTCTTTGGGATCCCAACCCCAGTAGCGCCCCCAGCTCTCATTAGCCCAGACACCGCCTAAAAAGTTACCCACGGTCAGCATGGCAAGACCAATCATCAGGCTCATCTCGTTAATAGCATTTAACTCTTTGATAGACGCGCTAATCTGCTTTTCGTTACGGCTGTTTTTAAGATTAAAAAGAATCAGCGCAATAAATCCCAGTAGCGCACCCAAACCTAAAAAGCCATAGCTACCTGTAATCATCGAAACGTGAATGCTAAGCCAGTACGATTTAAGTACCGGAACCAGATTCGTTACCTGCGGATCCATCCAGCTAAGGTGCGCTACAAAAAGCGTAAGCCCCGCTAAAATTCCTGTGGCGGCAAGTGTGATGGGGGAGTTTTTGGAAAAGATAAATCCGGCTAAAACGGTTGCCCACGAGATATAGATTAGCGATTCGTATCCGTCAGACCACGGGGCATGTCCCGAAATATACCAGCGCATCGCCAAACCGACGGTCAGTGAGATAAAAAATACAATCAAAAGCGCCATTGTAATACGCGTTGCCAACGCAATTTTAATAGTCGGCTTGATAATTTTTGCAAATGATAAGAAGAGCAGTATAAAACCTATAAGAAAAAAGTAGGGCCAAAGACGCTCAAAAATATTCAGTTTGTTGTATAAAATCTCAATACCGATTTTAGTTTCGTCGGGATAGATAGAGGCGCCTACCTCTTTTTGATACGCTACAATCGTATCCAGCGCTTTGTTTGCGTCGTCCCACCTACCGCTTTTCATCGACGCATCGACGGCATTAAAGTAGCCCACCGCGAGTTGACGGATCGCTTCGGCCTCTGTAGGTTGAAGCGTTTTCATCGCCTCAATGGTTGCCATCCATTTATTGTTGCCATCATTAGGAGCCGGCCAGATTTTAATGAGCGCACCGGTGTACACCATGTAAGCAACGTTAACGCGCTCATCAACCTGAAGCACCGCTTTATCAAATTTATTGCGCTTGGCGGGAGCTTTGCGAATCGCCTCTTCAATGTAGCGGTTAATCTTGTAACCCGACATCTCGCTCGGAAACTCAAAAAACTGCGAGAACGACGCATATTTAGCACTCTCGTCAATTCCGATAATTTTATTGATCTCGCTATTACCGACACGAATCATACTGATCTCGCGCCAAGCATCAGGGGCAAGCATCATGCCTAAAACGATCTGTGTGGGTTTAAGGCCAAGAATCGTATCGGAGCGGTTGATTTTAGCCACAATTTCGTTGCTAAGCGTATCCACCGGCTTCATGCGTCCACTGGCATCTTGAACCATCAGCTCCCCAAATTTTTGCGCATGAGCGGCATCAAACGAGAGTACGGTTTTCACAATGGGGTTGAGCTCCTCTGCGTGAGCCTGCGGCGTAGCGATAAACAATGCCAAGAGCGCCGACACTGTAGCTAGCGAAGCTGATGCCTCTTTCGCCTTTTTAGAGAGTTTTGCAAAACGGCCGTTTGGCATAAAAAGCGAACCAAACATTCCAATTGCCAGCATCAGATAGCCGATATACGTCGGCAAAGTTCCCGGATCGTTATTAACCGAGAGTATCGTACCCATCTCATCACGATCATATGAAGATTGAAAAAAGCGGTAGCCGCGATGATCGAGAATATGATTCATGTAGATACGAAACGGCTCTTCAATTCCCTGTTCACGGTCTATAAGTATGACTTCACTAGCATAAGATGAAGGCGAATTGGATCCCGGATAACGCTCCATCTGGAAATCAACCAGTTTAAGCGAAAACGGCAACTCGATCACTTTGGCACCATAGCTTACATCAATATCAACATCGCCAAGCGTTACATGTAACGGTTCACCCGCTTCGCCTTTGCTACCCGTAACAGTGACCTCTTTGCGTTCATCACCACGGCGCAGTTCGATGATAAGGGCATCCGTGCCGCCCATACTGTTCATGCGCATACTGCCGCTCTGTTCGGCACTCACCAGTACCTCTTTAGCACTTTTATAAAACTGGCGCAGTACAAACGAGGTCTGCATGGCACTGTAGAGATAACGGGTTTGCAAAACGGTAGCATCACTGGCGTTAATATCGGCCATAGAACGATCATCCATACTCATAGAGCGCAGATTAAAATCGTGCTTCATTTTTAGCGTATCGCCTTCAAGATAGAGTGACACCACCGGTTTGTCAAACGTGTTGTGCGATTCAAAATCTATAACAAATGTCGGCGTCTCGTAGGCATCGCCCTGACGTAAGCGTAGTTGCTCAGGCTGACCCATTCCCTCCGCCGTAACCATCATGGCCGCAGTGGGTTTGCCTCCTGGTGCCTCTTCTAGCGTATATACGGCATCAGGGATGTAGCCGATTATAGTAGCCTCAATGCCATTTGAGAGTGTGTAACTTTTGGTGTTATCCGTAATTTTTGAAAGATAGAGCGCATCGGAAAAGTGCTGGCGCTTCCCCTTTTCGCTCACATCAAATGCCAGATAGGTTTCGGAACTCATCATACTCATCTGCTCAGCTCCCTCGCGGATGTGCATGACCCCTTCAAAACCCACATAGCGGGTAATCGCAGCTCCTAATAAAATGACAAAAAATGAGACATGAAACAGAAAAACCAGTACTTTCTCTTTGCGGTACATTTTGAAGTTGAGAATATTGATAAGAAGGTTTATACCTAATAAAAGCATCAAAGCCTCAAACCAACCGGCGTTATACACTACTGCTTTGGCGGTCTGCGTACCGAAATCGTTTTCTATAAACGTTGCTACACCTATGGTGAATGCAAAAACCAGCATCAGCAGTGCCATCGTTTTCATAGAACCTAAAAGTCCAATAACTATTTTCATTATTACCCCAATCCGTGATACAAAATTTTGAAAATATAATATATCGTAATATATTTAATGGATAATTTACTTCAACGCGCCCCAGTGAGACGCAATGTTTATTGAAGTTTTAAGCGTTACATGTAAAGGGTGAATCGTTTCCATAATCGTTGCAAAACGCGTTGCAAAATGCTCAGCTTCATCCTTGTTAGCTTCAAAAATAAGCTCATCGTGAATCTGGAGTAGCATCCTTACATGTAAGCCCTCGTGACGTATCAACGTATCGATTTTGTTCATGGAGAGTTTAATCAGATCCGCTGCACTGCCCTGAAACAGGGTATTGACCGATTCGCGCTCATACGCGGCGCGTAGCATCGGCGTGGCGGCGGCAAAATCAAAATAGCGTCTACGCCCTAATAGCGTCTGCACATACCCCTGCTCTTTCGCACCATCAACTATAGAGCGAAAATAGTCTTTGACACTCGGAAAAGATTCAAAATAGCGTTCAATAATCTCTTTGGCTTCTTTGGTGCTAATGCCTAATGTTTCGGAGAGTTTTTTAGACCCCATACCATACAGTAGTCCAAAATTGACCGTTTTGGCAATATGACGCTTGGCATCGGCTTCATCCTCGCCAAAAAGTGCCACTGCAGTTTGGCGGTGGATATCTTTATCTGCATTAAAGGCATCAAGCAACACGGCATCTTGCGAAAAGTGCGCCAAAAGCCGCAGTTCGATCTGCGAGTAGTCGATACCGATGAGCATCTTGCCCTCACCCGCCACAAACGCTTCGCGGATGCGCCGTCCCAACTCGGTTTTGGTGGGAATATTTTGCAGGTTTGGATTTTTAGAACTTAACCGTCCCGTTGCCGTTCCACTCTGGACAAACGAGGTATAGATACGCCCTGCCGCATCGTTTTTAGCCAACTCCAAAAGTGGCTCGATGTAGGTCGATTGCAGTTTAAAAATTTCGCGGTACTCTAAAAGCAGTGCAATAATAGGATGGGCGTCTTTAAGGCCGTTTAATACTTTCTCATCGGTCGAATAGCCGGTTTTGGTCTTTTTACCGACGGACAACTCCAGCGTTTCAAACAAAATCACTCCCAGCTGTTTGGTGGAGTTGATGTTAAACTCGCTTCCCGCTTCTTTATAAATTGCTTCGCTCAGCTCGGTAATGCGTGTGGAGACCTCAACTTTAAAACGCTCCAATACTTCGGTATCAATAGAGATACCCTCGCGTTCCATTCGTAGCAAGGTGCTGATAAAAGGGTACTCAACCTGCTTAGCCTCATCTTGAAGTTGCAACGATCCCGTGAGCTTCATCTTTTCACTATAAAGATGAAAGAGCCGTAGCGTCATCATCGCATCTTCGGCGGCGTAGTTGCACGCATCTTCAAGCTCTACCGAAGCAAAGCTTTCACCCTTTTTGACCGTCTCTTTAAACGCAATCATCTCATGATTAAAGTGACGTAGTGAAAGTTTATCGAGTGCAAGCGGTTGTTCGGGGTTATCCAGCCACGCCATAATCATCGTATCGGCATGGACACTCATATCGTCACGGCCAAGCAAATTGGCCACAAAGTGCAGATCAAACTTAATGTTATGTCCCACTACCTTACATGTAAAGAGTTTGGCAATCGCTTCTTTAGCCGCTTCGACGCTCACTTGGTTGGGCACACCGAGGTAATAATGATTCACGGCAACATAATACGCCTGATCTTGCGACGTCGCAAAGCTAAAACCGACCAGCGTGTCGCGGTGCGGATCAAGTCCCGTGGTTTCAGTATCAAATGCGACAAGGTGCTCGCTTTTGATGCCCGATACCGTACGCAGTAGCGTCGCATCATCATGAATCAACGTAGCATGAAACTGCAATGCCGTAGAAGGCTCGGCATTAGACGGCTTTGCTGTTTGTGGTGCGGGATCCACCAACTTTTTGGCATGAAGCATACGCAAGATGCCGTTCATCTCATACTCTTGCAACTCATCATAAATGGCCACAAAAGGATTCTCATCATGCATCGCAAAATCTTCAAAATCGATATTGGGATAGAGATCGCGTTTGAGCGTCACAAGCTTACGCGACATCCACGCATTGGCTTCGCCTTCGCGCAGTTTTTTCTGCACACCCGCGGGGGTAATCGCATCGAGATTGCTATAGACATTATCTAGCGTCTCATACTGGCTTAACAGTTTTTGCGCCGTCACTTTGCCCACGCCTTTGACACCGGGCACATTATCCGCGCTATCACCCAACAGCGACTGAAAATCGGTAAATTGCCATGGGTGAATGCCGTGTTTGTCAAAACACTCTTGTTCATTGATGATCCTGCGTTTGATGGCATCAACCAATACGACATGATCATCTTCAATAAGTTGGTAGAGATCTTTGTCATGCGAAACAATGCGCACATTCATACCAGAGGCCACCGCGCTCTCACACAGTGATGCCACGATATCATCGGCCTCATAGCCGCTTTGCGACATCGTTTTAAAACCCATCTTCTCAATCCACTCAATTGCAATGGGCAGTTGCAGACTCAGCTCTTCGGGCGGTGCTTCGCGGTTAGCTTTATAGTTAGGGTCAATCTCGTTGCGAAAGGTCGGACCTTTGGAATCAAGCGCAAAAACAATATAGTCGCTGGAGTGCTCTTTTTGGAGGTTAGAGATAAAGTTGACAAAACCGGTTAAGAGTCCGGTGGGAAAACCCTGCTTGTTGCTTAGTGGCGGCAGAGCGTAAAAGGAGCGAAAAAAGAACCCGAAGGTATCAATAATGGTGATCGTCTTTTTCGACATTACTCACCAGTAGGAAGGCTAAAAAAATCGTTAACGCAATCTTCGAGTTTCGCCACATCATATCCCGCCTGCTCCGCTTTTTTCAATCCAAAATTGATAGCATGTTCACTAAACGGTGCATTCACCGGAACAATCGTTTTTACAATATTAAGTGCCGTAGAGTATTCTCGTACCTCTTCGGGTGCCACTGCGGGATTATCCGCATAGTGAATCATCTCCACAAACTCTTTATCAAAATTCCAGTGCTCAAAAATCGCCGAGGTGACCGTTGCCGTAGTATCATCAATATAAGATTTTTCAACCAATGCGATATTGGTAGCCACTTCGATCTCGGATTTAAACGATGTGGTAAGATCTTCTTGAATAATATCGCTGGCAATAATAATCTTGCCCGTCTCTTGCAAAAACGCGGTCAAAAAAAGCTTGTCGGCTTTTTCACGATCAATCTTTTTGTACCACTTCATCATCAGCGATGCCTGTTTGGTTGAAATCTCGGCAAATTTTTCGGATGTAATGCCGTAAGGTTCCATATCGACATTAAGCAGTTTACGTACCGAATTGCCCATCACAATGGAGCGGGTCATATTCATCCCAAAGAGCGCGACGGCTTGAGAAACGTTACGAATCTCCTTGCCAAAAAAGTAAAGCGGTGAATTGGCGGCTTTAAGCAGGTTGGCCACAATCATGGGGTCAGGTTCAATCGCTTTAACGAGCTGACCGATAGAGGAGTCGGCATCATTAGTAATACGTTGCACCTCAAGTAGCGTCTTTGGAAGCGGCGGAAGTGCTTTAATACTGTCTAAAATGGAGTTTTTCAAAAAGTATCCCTGTCACTGTTTTTGCTGTATTATAGCTACTGTTGCTTAAGAGCATCCTACATATGAATGCTTTAAATCACTAAAAGTGCCTCTGAATCACTTCTGCTTTTTAACTTTTCTCGTTTCAACAAAGGCTTTAATTTTAATTTACTATATATTGACATCTAATTTTATTGATGTTAAAATATATCAATTTAAAAAAATAGGAGCTTTGTCATGAAGGTTTCCAAATCTGCCAAAGAGAAAACACGGCGTGCTATTTTGCAAGCTGCGGTAGAACTGATGATTGAAAAAGGGTATAAAAACACTTCAATGCGCGAGATCGCCGAGCGTGCCGGAGTGAGCAATCCTACAATTTACAACTATTTTGCCACTAAAGAGCGCCTTATCGGCGCCTATATCGAACAAAAGCATCTTGAAAGCATTGAAATGCTGCAGGAAATCGAGGATTTTCATACCTATACCTTGCGCGAACAGTTGCAGGCTTTGCTTGAGAGCGAGCTGGAGCTTTATCTTGAAGATCGGGAGTTTATGCTGCAAATTGCCGACGTGGCGTTTCATGAAACGGGATTTAAGCTTGAAATTTTGTATGAAACCCGCACGCTTTTTACGCAGGCGGTCACAGAGATTCTTGATGCCGCCATAGAGCAGGGAAGTGTGCCAAAGCCGCCTTTCGCATCGTATCTGCCGCAGCTTTTTTGGGACTATTTTGTCGTTGTCGTGGCGTACTGGGTCAAAGACGATTCGCCGCGTTTTGAAAATACCACCGAATTTATTGACCGTTCCATGAGCGTGATCGATGCGTTGCTTGATTCAAACGTGCTCAATCGTGCGGCCGATTTTGGAATGTTTTTGTTTAAAACCCATCTTATGGGGGCGTTAGGGCGCTCTAAAGCGCGTAGCGATCTTTTTAGTGCGTTTCGCACAAAACTTAGGAAGGATGATTATGGCTGGGATCAAACAAAGTAAACTCTCCCGCAGCGCCGTAGTGGGAAAGGCGCTGCTCAAAGCGGGAGGCGTTCATGCCAAAAGTTCCGTGCAAAAAGCACCGGGCAAACATGACACCGCCACGCGCTCGCACGAGCAGATCGCAAAAATCATCATGCAAGCGCTTGGCGAGCTTAAAGGCGTCAGCGTCAAAATCGCGCAGCAGATCGCACTGATGCTGCCGTTACTGCCGGAGAGCTATCTTAATGAAATGCAAAAATCGTTTCAAAGCATTGCACCCATTAACCGCGCGCTGATACGCAAACTGATCAAACAAGAACTCGGCGTATATCCCGAAAAACTTTTTGATGCGTTTGACTCCGTTGCGATCGGAAGCGCCAGCCTTGGTCAGGTTCACCGGGCATTTCATGATGGCAAAAATATTGCGTTAAAAGTGCAGTACCCCGGGATTGCTTCTACGCTTGATAGCGATTTGGGCCTGGTGAAAATGGCGCTAAAACGTTTTGCGAAAGGCAACGATATCGATCCGATCATGCAAGAGATATCAAGCCGCCTGCACGAAGAGGTCGATTATATCCAAGAAGCCGAAAATATCGAGATGTTCCGTCGCAATATCACGCACCCAAAAATTGTTATTCCCGAAGTGATTGGTGAATTTTCCACGCAGCGCTTATTGGCTACCACGCTGCTTGAGGGGCAGACGCTGGAGCGCTTTTTACAAAGCAATCCCTCCAAAGCGCTTCGCGATCATTACGCCCAGTTGATGTTTGATACGCTTTTTGAAATGCTCTATAAACATCGCGGCATTCACGCCGACCCCAATCCGGGTAATTTTTTGTTTATGGATGAGGGGGTGCTGGGGATGCTTGATTTTGGCTGCATCAAACGTTTTGAGGAAAGCTTTTTAGACCCTTTTACCCTATTGCACCGTATGCTGATCGAGGGTGCGAACGACGCCGTTATTACGCAGTGTTACGTGCAGCTTGGCATGATTGATGAGATGAGCGAAACGCAAATGCAACGCTTTTATACCGAGATCATCAAACCGCTTGACCGCATTTATATTGAAGTATTTGAAAATGATACCTACCACTTTAAAAGCGACCGCTCTTTTACCAGACGGGGATTTGAAGGCGTCATGCAGGTGTATCAAAAACAGTTTGATTCGGTACATAAATTTAATCCCGATTATCTCTTTTTAGATCGTACGCTTTTGGGGTACTACGCTATTTTTGAGCGTCTGGACGCCACGATTTCGACGGTTTATGCCAAGCATTTGATTCAATCTTATCACAAAGGGGAATGAGATGGGAATCGTGATTGCCGGCACTATTTTATTGCTTAGTCTGGGAGGAGTACTCTTTTTTTTATGGCTTTTGTATCGTACTTTTAAATCGTTTATTCCTCCACTCTATTTTTTGGGGTTACTAATTATTGCGTCTGTTGCGAGTATGCACTCTGTTACATGGTATCAGTTATTTGCGACGATGGCCTATTACAGTATATTTTTCTTCGTGTTTGTGGTTGCGTGTAATGTCTTTAAAAACAGGCCTTTTAGACTTAGCAATCAGGTAAAAATCAATTTTTTTCCCATTGCTTTTATTATTATGTTTTTGGTGCTATTGCTTCTCTTTT
>JBNKLA010000026.1:0-8831 GCA_050292115.1 Sulfurimonadaceae bacterium
TCAATGACCCACTCTCCCACAATGGTTTCGTTGCCGAGCATGACGTCGTCACCATAATAACCCCATGTATTCATGGGGTTGCCCAGATTGCTGACGCTGCTACTGGAACTGTTTGAAGAAGAGGAAGACGAGGGCGCGGAGTGATGATCGGAACTGCTGCCGCACCCGACAATCAGAGATGAAGTCATCAGTGAAAAAAGTATCATTGTACGAAACATGGTTTTGCTCCTAATAGGCTGTTACCGCTTACTATAAATGGTGTAAAGCCCGCTTTACATGTAATATATAAAAACGACACAAGCGTGCTGAAGGCTCCTTTAAGGAGCTCTTTTGCATAGTGCTTCATCGTCGTTGATGTAACAACAAGCGTTTTCAAATTTTATGCAGGTGAAACTTGTAGGCTCATCTTGAGCGGATGTAAGTTCTGTTGGGGCTGTAACGGTAAGTTGTGTTCCATCTTCATTAACTCCATAGTCTGTTCCACCACCAAAAGAGATGTCACCATAATAGCCATGCTCACCGGTACCATCGTCATAAAATGAAAACGTATCTTGATTTCCATTGGTGTAGGTAATGATCCAGTTTCCTACAATAGGCTCGCTACCAAGCATAACTCCCTCTCCATAATAACCCCATGTATTCATGGGATTTCCCAGATTACTGACGCTGCTGCTGGAGCTGTTTGAAGAAGAGGAAGACGAGGGCGCGGAGTGATGATTGGAACTGCTGCCGCACCCGACAATCAGAAATGAAGTCATCAGTGAAACGATAGTTATTGTACGAAACATGGTTTTGCTCCTAATAGGTTGTTACCGCTTACTATAGATGGTGTAAAGCCCGCTTTACATATAATATATAAAAACGACACAACCGTGCTGAAGGCTCCACTAAGGAGCCGTTTTACATAGTGCTTCATCGTCGTTGATATAACAACATGAGTTTTCAAATTTTACGCAGGCATAATTATGTGCTGTTTTACTATCGAGTGAAACTGCGAGTTGTGTACCGTTTTCATTAACGCCATAGGCAAAGATGACCATGCTATACGAAAAGTCCCCATCGGCCGTAAATGTACCGCCTCCATCAGGCTCAAGCCGGTAGCTTTGTTGATTGCCATCAGAATAATCAATGACCCACTCTCCCACAATGGTTTCGTTGCCGAGCATGACGTCGTCACCATAATAACCCCATGTATTCATGGGGTTGCCCAGATTGCTGACGCTGCTGCTGGAGCTGTTTGAAGAAGAGGAAGACGAGGGCGCGGAGTGATGATCGGAACTGCTGCCGCACCCGACAATCAAAAACGAAGTCATCAGTGAAACGATAGTTATTGTACGAAACATTTTTTTGCTCCTAATAGGCTGTTACTGCGACGCCCATATTGAGCTCCGCATTATGATCTGGACTGAAGGTATTGAATCGGCATATATTTAATGTGTAGGTGCTGTTGGTGTTGTTAGGGTTAAATTCGGCAACGGCCCAGTTGTCTTCTTGCCAATTATTGGTGTTGGGATATTCCGTAGAGCCATTGAATGATGTAGTGACAATGTTGCTATTGGCGTCAGTTACATAAAAAAACAACACTGTGCCGTGTGCATTGTTATTCAGGACATAATCTTCATTAATTTCCCAAGTGAAGGCAACTCTTGCATGGGAATAATAGCTTGGGGCAGTGAATGTCCAGCCTGAGTGGCAACTGCTGGTGCCACTCCATGAAAATGGCCCATTGCCGTTAGGATCATACCAATACGCTGCAAAACGGTCATTGTAGATCGGGCGTTGTACATTAATGCCACCCGCACCCACGGCGCTGTCTTCGGTAGTTGCTGCATCATCAACATCGCCTATGACGTCCGTCGCACTGGCCAGCATCATGGCTTTTAAAACCGGCACGTTGCCTTGCAAGAAAGGATTTTCTGCCAAAATATCTGCCGCAATTGCCGCGGCATGAGGCGTGGAAAAACTTGTGCCAGGCCCAGTGATAGTTCTATCTTTAAAAGTGTAACTTATGTCAGTTCCAGGAGCTACCAATTCAGGTTTTTCATTACCTAGTGCCGGGTTTTCATAATTTGACAAATCGCTACCGCCATCGATTACATGTATATTATCTGTGCCATCATCATAATTGCCTGTTGAAATAAAAACCGGTATATTGACGTCACGTACGTGTTCATCAAAGATTGCATCCTCTGTAGTATAAACATTACTATTGGCGCTATTTCTATTAAGGCTGTAGGTTTCAACACGAATACGTGGCCCAATATTATTGGCTATTTCATTTGTTGTAGGAAGTACATCTTCATAATCAATTCCTGCGGCATAGGCATTTTTACAATATTTGAATGCATCTGGCGCTACGCTAGCGATAATCCCTCCGACTAAAAATGTATGATCATTGTTTGATGCATCTCCGGCAGTTCCATCAAATTCATGATACAGACCTTCAACATCTTCGGGATCATTACACTGTGCGTCTGAGAAATAGATGCCGATTCCACCGCCGTGTTGATTGTTGCGTTGGGGTGTCCAGTCCAAGACTACAGGATCAACACGTGTAGCAATCATGGCTGAATCGACACTATAGGAGTGTTCGGCATCCAAACCGATAGATTTGATGGAATCAGCGTATTTGGTAAGAAATTTTTTCAACTCTTTTTTGCTCATCTCTGTAACGAAATAGCTACTCTCGTCTTTATTATTATCCAGTGATGAGGCCATTTTGTTCTCTTTTAGGTAGGCGTGAATGCTCTCGGCAACTTCTTTTCGTGCGGAACTTTGTTTTTTTAAATAGGCATCTATGGCGTGATCTTTTTGTTCGATGTGCGCTTTTAACTCTTTTTCAAAAAGCTCTTTACCGTTGATGTGATATTGCACGTCTCCATCTTCGTTTTTGGAGTATGTACCCGTGGACATTTGAAGTTCATCATATAAAATTTTGTATTCGTCAAAATTTTTTAGCGCCACGAGTAGTTTAACGGTATCGTCATCTTTTTTTGAGAGCAAAATTTTTTTCATCTCGTTATCGACTTTTCGGGCCTCTTTTTCGCTTAGTTTCATGGCTGCCTTAAACTCTTTGAAAAGCTTTTCATGCGCTTCTTTGTTGGCTTTGACACTTGTACTGTCAACTTCAGGCAGCACCCCCCCCACTTAATAGCGTATTGCTTAATGCGAAGAGTGCAACCGCCAAAGATATTTTTACTTTCATTCGATTCCCTTGTATAAAATTTTCAATCATTCAGTTTTATGGCACATATAAAGCACTTTATGAACTAAATTGCATTAAATCATATTAATCGTTAAATTTTTATTAACCCAATATTATTTGTACAATATTTTTTATTGTTACATATTTCATGTTTACATGTAAGATAGGGTAAAATGCCGCAATTCTCTTTACATGTAAGGAATCGTAATGATTGTCACGCGTTTTGCACCTTCTCCTACGGGGTATCTTCATATTGGCGGGTTGCGTACGGCGCTTTTTAGCTATCTTTGGGCCAGACGCAACAGCGGGAAGTTTTTGTTGCGTATCGAAGATACCGATCTGAGCCGTAACAATGACGAAGCGACCAAAGCTATTGTTGAAGCGTTTGAGTGGGTAGGATTGGCGCATGATGGCGAGATAGAATACCAGTCGCAACGCAGTGACATCTACAAGCGCTATATCGACCAACTGCTCCAAGAGGGCAAGGCGTATCGCTGTTATATGAGCAAGGATGAGCTTGATGCTTTGCGTAGCGAACAAGAAGCGCGCAAAGAGCGTCCGCGTTATGACGGTCGTTACCGCGATTTTGAGGGTACGCCGCCCGAGGGTGTTGCTCCGGTCATCCGTATCAAAGCGCCGCAAGAGGGGACGATTACCGTTAATGACGGCATTAAAGGCTCCATTACGTTTAATGTGGACGATATTTTAGATGATTTTATTATTGCCCGTTCAGACGGTACGCCGACGTATAATTTCGTGGTGGCAATTGATGATGCGCTGATGGGGGTCAACTGCGTGATTCGCGGAGACGATCACCTCTCCAACACCCCCAAACAAATTGTTGTTTATAACGCGCTTGGGTTTGATCTGCCCGAGTTTCATCATGTGCCGATGATTCACAATGCCGAGGGTAAAAAACTCTCCAAACGCGACGGTGCAACCGATGTGATGGCGTATAAAACTATGGGCTATCTGCCCGAAGCGCTACTAAATTTTTTGGTGCGTCTGGGGTGGAGCCACGGCGATCAGGAGATATTTTCCATGGAAGAGATGCTCTCGCTTTTTGATCCTAGCGATATCAACAAAGCGGCCTCGATTTACAATACCGAAAAGCTCGATTGGCTCAACGCCCACTATATCAAAAATGCTTCTAATGCGAAACTTGCCGAACTGCTTGAGGATTTTGAGCTCTATCTTAGTTCACACGATAAAAAAGAGATTTTACTCGATGCCATCAAAGAACGCGCAAAAACGCTTAGCGATATGGCCATGCAGATTAAAGCGATTCTTGAGCGTCCCGAATCGTATGACGAAAAAGCAGTCAAAAAAGCGTTTAAAAGCGATAGTACAGACATTTTAGAAGATTTTAAAACACGCTTGGAACATGCGGATTCACCCCATCTACCAAGCGATTACCATCAGCTTATCGAAGCTGTAGTCACTGAACGAGAAATCGGTTTTGGTAAAATCGGTCAACCGCTTCGTGTAGCACTTTTAGGCAAAATGGGAGGTCCGGGACTCGATGTCATTATGGCGACATTGGGCAAAGAGGAGTCACTTGAACGTATTAATGCTACATTATTACGTAAATTGTATTCGTAGTGTATCATTTTTTATAGTGTAGTGCTATAATTTTCTAAAGCCAAACAAATGTTTAGCCGTTTAAAGTGAGGTTATTATGCAAAAACCTACTCCTCGCAACGAAGAGATTAAACTTGACCGTTACAAATACATTATGAGCCGCACGGATGCCAGTGGTATTATCGAATACGGCAACGATTATTTTTTTGAAATATCAGGCTACAGTAGCTCCGAATTGGTAGGAAAACCCCATAGCATTATTCGTCATCCCGATATGCCAAAGGTCATTTTTAAGTTGATGTGGGAGTATCTCAAAAGTGGCAAGTCGCTATTTGCTATCGTTAAGAATCTTGCAAAAGATGGGCGCTATTACTGGGTAACGACACGTTTTGATATTAAACATAATCCTGTAGATCATAGGATTGAAGGCTATGTGGCGTACCGGCAGGCAGCGAAACCCGAGAGCGTGAAACGTATTATTCCGCTATATCAAGAGTTACTGAAAATAGAGCAAAATGAGGGTGTCGGCGCCAGCGAGAGGTATCTAATGAATCTGCTGGAATCCAAAGGCGTGAGCTACGATGAATTTATCGACGATATTGCCGAAAACAGCGGTGCTGTTAAGCAGTTTTTTCAGACAATGGCAAACTTTTTTTCTTCTAAATAGCCGATGTCATCAGCTGATTGACCGTAATGGCGATCTGCTGGAGGCTTCGATTTTCATCTTCCATAAACGTATGAATACGCTCTTTGATTAATCCAAAAGCCACACTGTCATTAGCGATATAACTTTCAAATGCCTCTGCTGCACTCTCACCGATGCGCTGAAAAGCGATCACTTTTTGGGTGTAATGCACGACGATAAATTCTACAAACTGCAAGAGCTGTTTTTTGAGTAGCAGATCGTTTTGAGTGTTAATGGGGGTATTATCAAGTGCTCCGATGATATTGAGAATTTCAAATTCGTCAACGACTTTATAAAAAATAGTGGCCACATTTTCAAAACTGTGATGCGTCTCCTCTTTAATGATAATAGCTGAAACGGCGAAACGCAGGTATTCAAGTTGCGTAAAAAAGTGGTTGAAGTCATTGTTTTCGGGAATGTAGACTTTGGGGTGTTTGGGATTAATGGATTTAAGCAGTTCAAACAGCGGGGTCTGATAGTCTAAAATATGCGCGGCATCAATCTGTGAGCCATCAAGGTATTTCACCATCCAGCGTGTTGAGAAGTTGAGCGTATGTTCAATCTCCGAGAGCATTTTGTATTGTAAATCGACCTTGAGTGTATAGTCATTACGGTAGATTTCATAGCGTATATCGTTGGCACCAAAGAGCTGGTTAGAGATAAGATACGACTTGATTTTAGTCAAGAAGCGCTCTGTGCCAAGCACGCTATAGTCGCTAATAAAGGTGGAGCCTTGAAGATTGATGAGTTTATCGGCGATAAATGTGGCAATGATTTCGCGGTGTAAGGGGTGTGCTTTAACTTCGCGTTCATAGGCACTTACCACCGATTTTGGAAAATATTTAAACAGAAATTCCTGTGCAAAACTCTCATCAATCAGCTTAGAGTCCAGTAAAATATTTTTGATAAAGATTTTAGAGTATGAGAGTAGTGAGCAGAGAATAGGCCGAACGATTGTACCCTCTTTGGTGATGACCTCGTACATGTTTTCATTTTTAGGAATAAAAAAATCCCTGCGGTTAAAAGCGGTGATATGACTCTCAAGTAGCTCAATAGTCAAAATGAAATCGTTGAAAAATTGGCGGCTCAATGCTTCGTCGCGCGAAATGGCGAGCGATTGCATGTAGTTGTTCCACTCTATCATATTGACGATTTGATCGGTTAATGAGTGTAAGAGTTGCGAGCTCTCTTCGTCAGTAAGCATCCCTTTTTCGGTAATGAGATTGAGTAAAATTTTTAAATTGACTTCATGGTCAGAGGTGTTAACGCCTGCAGCGTTGTCGATACCGTCAATATTGATTTTGCCGCCGCTAAGAGCATATTCGATACGCGCTTTTTGCGTAAAACCGAGATTTCCCCCTTCGCTAACTACCTTGGCGCGCAGTTCAGAGGCGTCAATACGTACCGCTTCGTTTTGTTTGTCGCCAAGATCAAGATTGGATTCATCCGAACTTTTCACATAGGTTCCTACGCCACCGTTAAACAGCATATCGACCCTCATGCTCAAAACCAGCTTGACCAGTTCTTCGCCCGAACAGCTTTTGCGTGAGGTGCCCACCATTTGGCGAATTTCGTTACTCAGTTCTACCGACTTTTGCGAGCGCAAAAAGACACCGCCGCCTTTGGAGATATATTTGGGGTTATAGTGACCCCATCCCGAATTTTTTGCTTGAAAAAGACGTTTTCGCTCATTATAAGAGATTTTGGGATCAGGATCGGGGTCGATAAAAATCTCTTTGTGCGATACAGCCGCGAGCAGTTTGAATGCACTGGAGTAGAGCATACCGTTTCCAAAAACATCACCATTCATTGAACCGATACCGACAACCGTAATAGATTCTTTTTCGATATCAATACCTTGTTCAATAAAAAAGCGTCTTGATGAAATCAGCGCTCCTTTGGCGGTTATCCCAAGATCCTTGTGTCCAAAGCCGTTGCTCCCTCCGCTGGCAAAAGCATCCCCAAGCCAATAGCCTCGCTCTATGGCGATGGCATTGGCGACATCGCTCATGGCCGCCGTGCCTTTGTCTGCTGCAACGACAAAGTAGGCGTCGTCACCGTCGTAAGCAATGATTTTGGGATTTTTGACGATTTCTCCGGTGTGCATGTTATCTACAAGATCAAGCAGATTATTGATGAAACTACGATAGATATTGTCAAAAAACTCTTTGCTAATATCATAATGCTCTTTATAGATGACAAATCCGCCTTTGGCACCATCGGGAATAATAATGGAGTTTTTACCTTCTTGAGTAATCATAAGCGATTTAATCTCTTGACGGTAATCTTCATGCCGTTCGCTCCAGCGCAGGCCTCCTCGGCTAATGGGACTCATACGCAGGTGTAAACCGCTAAACTCAGGATGGTATACAAAGGCTTCGATATTGGGTTGTAGCCCTTTTAGATTGGTGCCGTAAATGGCGGTATCAATTTTAAACGCTATAGCCTCGTGATGCAAAAAATAGTTGGTGCGTAGCATTGCCTTGATAAAGGCGTAGGTATGCTTGAGCACTTTGTCGTCTATGATGACCGGAACGTCTTTGATTTGTGATTCAATTTTTGCTTCGAGTTGTTCAACGAGAGTAGCGCGTTTTTTGAGTGCCGGATTAAAACGGGCTTCGAAATATTCGACAAAAAGTCGTGCAATCAGGTCATATTTGTCGAGGGTATAAAGGATGGTATCATGATTAATGTCGATGACGGCTTGATTGACATATTCAATAAATGCACGCGTCAGTGTTACTTGGCGCAGTGTAAGGTTTTGATGGTAAACCAACGAGAAAAGCTTGCACTGCTTAAAAATTTTTCCGGCAAGTGCATCGGAGATGATCTGCTCAATATTCTCTTGCGAGGCCAGCATTTTGTCACGTTCATGCGCATCAAGGTTAAAGCGATTGATATAGATCTGATCCGTTTTGTGCCCAATGACATAAGTGACTTCGTCGATGACGGTAAAGTCAAAATCATGTAATAGCGGGGTAATCTGCGATAGGTAGAGTTGTTTGGTAGAAAAGATCCGTATGGTGCAGTTGGCTTCATGAAAAGAGATTCGTGTGACAATGCCGTCGTGGAGTATCTTTTCAAAAAGTTCAGCAGATATTTCCAGATCATGTTTGGTGAGCAGTTGCGAACAGATCGCATTCATTTCAGATTGAGTGGACACACGTGCTCCTTGTGGGCTAATAGACTTCTTGCAAAACTCCCAAATAGACTCAGAGCCAAGATTGCTACGTCTCTTGGCTCCCTTTGGGCACTTAAAAGCTGCGCGTGCTCGGCGTTAGATTCTTGTCAACGTAGCTACGGCTACGCTAACAAGAACCTGCCTTGATCACACACAGCTTTTAAGTGCTGAGTCTATCT
>JBNKLA010000027.1:0-31869 GCA_050292115.1 Sulfurimonadaceae bacterium
ATCGCCTCTTTATACATGTAACTATTTTAGCGTTTATTGGTATAATAGTTGTTAAGAAAAGCTTGTTAAACTCCCTATTTTAAGCCTTGTTAAGGCTTCTTATTGCTGTTCGCATGGCGGGGTTTACTTGGGGCTTACAAAAAAAGCATTATTGCATCCACTTGTCGGAAAGTTGTTGGAAAAGCGGTTGAAGGCAGGAGAAACGGGGCATTTGAACATGTTGCATGTAAGGCATTAAGGCTTACATGTAACCCTTATTACTGAAGCAGATACATGATCATAGAAGGGGTCAATCCGTTGATAGCTTTAATCATCACTTCAAAGGTCTCTGCTCTGCTTCCGGTAGCGCCGCTGATGGTGACCGTAACGACAGTATGAGTATTTTTGGCATGGATCGTCCTTACACGTAACACCTGTTTACACTCTTATCAGGGATGCAAACGTATTCAAATTTAGAATTATTTCATCAACTTGTCGGAAAATTGCAGAAACAGGACGTTACATGTAAACCCGAAGGCTTGCATGCTGCCTCAAAGAAGAAGGCGACCATACCCAGGCACGCGCATTGCGTTGTTTTTTAAATCATAAGGACAAAATGTCCTTTTATTACGTTTTTTACCTGATATCAGGACATTATGTCTGCATATCAAAATCAACAGGACATAAAAACGGAGATATTTTCAAGAAAAAGAGCGTAAAATCTATGAAAATATGTCATTTTGTGAAATTTTGAGTGCAGATTTCCAATAGCAGGACATTTTGAATGTCTGGTTATCTGGCGGATTTCCGGCAAAAGGGCATATTCTGGGGATCAATAAATAGTTAACTATAAAAATTAAAAAGGATAGGGATTGCAATTTCTTGTTTTAGATTCCTTGCCACAATCAAACACTAGCAATACAGCTTATTTGATAAATGACAATTGGGATGATTGGTTTGAATTCGAAACACTTTATCAACTTTTTTATGATGATTCTAACAATCAGAGACACACACTCGGATATGTTAAAATAGGTCAATTTGATATGGAAAAAGAACAAAGAAGAGCATCTTTACCTGAGAGTTTTAATAATTTAAATGAAAACTTTTTTTCATTAGGTCAGGATGAAAGTTATTATCAAATATTAAAAGACCTTGATAACGAAATCGGATATAGTATATTAATGGCACTTAAGGATATTGCTTATGACTTAAATTTGTTTGAAAAAGCACAAAATGAAAGAGTTACAAAAATATCTTTACTAAGAGATGTTCCAGTCAATACAGTAAAAGAGCAATTTAATAGATTGGCACATGGTGGTGAAGAATTAACCAGTTATGACTTTACTTATACTGCTCCAAAACCAAGGAATAGTGATTTATATGTGCAATTATCATTTAATGTTCAACCTAGGTCTAATCCTCCAACAAATGTTCATGTTGTTATTGGTAGAAATGGTGTAGGAAAAACACATTTATTAAATAATATTCTTAACTCTTTGTTATCAAGTGAGAAAACTACTAGATATGGTATTTTTGATGCTACTAAAGCAACATTATTTGCAAATGTAGTTTCTGTATCATTTAGTGCTTTTGATGAAGCTGAACCAATAAAAGAGCAAAAAGATAAAACAAAAGGACTACAATATTCGTATATTGGGCTTAAAAGAATTAAAAAAGGTGATGAAAAGGATAATTTACCAAAGAGTCCACTTATGTTGGCTAATGAATTTATTAAAAGTCTTAAAAATTGTCAAGTTGGAACAAAAAAAGAAAGATGGTTAAATGCAATAAATTTTCTAAAATCTGATCCTATGTTTCAAGAAGCAAATATATCAAGTTTAATTGATTTAGATGAGCAAAATTTTGAGATTCAAACAAGAGAAATCTTTAAAAAACTTTCATCAGGGCATAAAATAGTATTACTGACAATTACAAGATTGGTAGAAACAGTAAAAGAAAAAACATTAGTAATGCTAGATGAGCCGGAATCACATTTACATCCCCCTTTATTATCTGCTTTTATAAGATCTTTATCTGAACTCTTAATTCTTAGAAATGGTGTTGCTATTATTGCTACACATTCTCCGGTAATACTTCAAGAAGTACCTAAAAGTTGTGCTTGGATTTTAAATCGTTCAGGTACATCTGCTAAGGCAGAGCGACCTGAAAGAGAAACTTTTGGAGAAAATGTTGGAACTTTAACTCATGAGGTTTTTGGTCTTGAAGTTACTAATGCAGGATTTTATAATTTAATAAAAGAATCTGTTAATGAAAATGAAAATTATGAAGAAATTATATCAAATTTCAACAATAATCTTGGAACAGAGGCTAAAGCTATCTCTAGAGCATTAATAAATATTAAAAATCAAAGCAGAGGTTCTTAAATGGTTCATATTGATAAACCAACTGATAATGTGAAAGAAGTTTTTGAAACTTGTATTTCAAACTTTCAAGATGCAGTTTTTAAAGCAAAACTGAATAGTGTTAGTAATTTTATTGAAACAGCAACAAATAATTATGATATTCAAGCTATTGTGAATAATCTGAATAGTATTCCTATGGTAACTAATGTAAATAATATTGTTACAGCAGATGAAATGAAAAAAGTATATGAACGAAAACTTGTTCAAAAAGGACAACCTGGTAGAAAATACTATGAAAAACTAAGATTAGCTGCAAAAAATAATATATGTCCTATATGTAATCAAAGAACAGTAACTACATTAGACCATGTTTTACCAAAAACCTTATATCCAACATTTGCTGTAACACCTTTTAATTTGATACCTGCTTGTGCTGATTGTAATAAAATTAAAGATACATATCAACCAAGTATACCTGAAGAAGAAATTATACATCCTTATTATGATGATATTTCTAATCAACAATATTTATTTGCTTTAATAGAGCAAACAACTCCACCAAGTATAAACTTTTATATTAAACAATCAAATCCAGTAAATATTATTGAAAAAAGATTAGAAAAACATTTTTCACTGTTTGCACTAAATGAATTATATGCTTCTAATGCTGCAGAGGAATTATCAAACATTAGTCATAGATTATATAAACTATATTCTACTGGAGGAAAAGAAAGTGTTATTGAATATCTAAAAGATGAATTTGAAAGCAGATATGAAAATAATAAAAATTCTTGGCAAACAGCTATGTATGAAACCTTATACCAGAATATTTGGTTTTGTGATGGTGGATTTAAAATAGAATAGTTAACAAAACCTAGCACCGAACAGGTTACCCTGTCGGTGAAGTCAAATGTTAAATGCCTCATAAAATACGAAATCTAACATCACCCTCAAATGCTTACATGTAAGCATCACGCCCTACCCGGCGCAAGCCAAATAGCCCCATCAACAGTGCCAGCAATGCCGCACCCGGCACCCCAAAAAGCGGAACGGACACGGCAGCGTTTGCCGCCGCATCATCGGAGGCGTCGTTTGTCACCGTGATGGTAAAACTCTGATCGAGTGTTGCCGTGGCCCTGAGCGCTACTGATGCGTAAGTGGTATAGGTAGCGCGGATACAGATCGTGCGCGTGCTGCCGCTCTCATAATCAAGCACCACCGCCGTTTGAAGCGTTGTGCCGTTGATGGCGAACGCTCCGTCATCCGCCCCGCCGCAAAAACCAAATCCCGTCACGTTGGCGTCGGCACTGAGTGTACCTACCGAGGTGCCTGCGGCGCTGTTTTCGGCAATGGTATTTGCCGAGAGGAAGATACTGCCCGGCAGCAGCGCTTTTGTGGCGCTGCACGCCGTGTTGGCTCCGGCATCGGCTCCTACCGTGGTGCCGTCACAGTCCCAGTCATAGCTGGTGCCGTTTTCAATGACGGCCGAAGCGCTTCCGCTGGCACAGAGGTTGGCAGCGGGAGCGGCGTTAAAGATGCTGCCGTCGGCACTGCCGCAGACGCCGTCAACAGATTCATCGACGTTGGTAACGGTGATGGTAAACGTAGCGTCAAACGTCGCACCCGCCAGGTCGGTCGTGCGGATGCAGAGCGTATAGCTGCCAGCCGTCTCGAAATCGAAAGAGACGCCGCTTTGCAGGGTTGCAGCGCTGATGCTGAAGTTGCCCTCCGCTCCCGTAGGAGTGTTACATGTAAAGCTATAAGTGTGGCTGTCACCCGCGTCCGCATCGGTCGTCGAAAGGGTGCCGATGGCCGTAGCAATAGCGCTGTTTTCGGCAATGGTGTTTGACGAGAGGGTAATGCCCGCAGGAGCGTCGTTGACGTTGCCTACCGTAATGCTAAAGTTCTGCGTCGCACTGCCGCCGTTGCCATCATCTACCGTGAGGTTGACATCGTGAACGCCCACGTCACCGCTGGTTGGAGTACCGGCCAGCGTTAAGTAAGGCACTGTTTTCATGACCGTCGCTTTGTAGTCGTTGTTCCAGTCCCTGAACGCCAGATAGAGCACACCGCTGCCATCAAACGCGATGGAGGTATAATCGGCTCCGTCGGGGCTGATGCCCGGAATGCCCACACTCACCCAGTTGCTACCGTCAAACTTCATGACACTGGCCTTGTCGCCGTTGCCCCCGTCACTGTAGGCCACATAGGGGATGCCGCTGTCATTGATAGCCAGTTTCGTGTATAGCGCCGCTGCTGCACTGAATCCCGCGCTGCCGAGTGTGACCCAGTTTGTGCCCTCAAACGTCATCACCGTCGCCCTGTTACCGTTGGCTTCATCGGTATAGGTGATATAGGGCGTGTTACTGCCGTCAACGGCGAGCGAAACAGACGAAACGACACCGGCGCTGAATCCCGCGCTTCCGAGCGTAACCCAGTTTGTGCCATCAAACTTCATAACGCTTGCTTTGTAGCTGTTGCCTTCATCCTGATAGCCTACATACACCGTGCCGTTGCCATCGATGGCGATGGTATTGTGATAGACCTCCCCGGCACTGAACCCTTCACTGCCGACATTCACCCAGTTGGCGCCGTCAAACGTCATGACCGTCGCTCTGTAGGCAATGTTGCGATCCTGATACACCACGTACGGGGTGCCGCTGCCATTAATGGCAAGCGCAATATCCCAGACCTCTCCGGCGCTGAATCCCGCACTGCCGACGTTCACCCAGTTCGTACCGTCAAATTTCATTACCGTCGCTTTGGCGCCGTTGCCAATGTCTCTGTACGCCACATAGGGAGTGTCGCTGCCATCGAGGGCAAAAGAGATGCCCACGGCCGTATCGGCACTAAATCCCGCACTGCCAACCGTCACCCAGTTGGTGCCGTCATACTTTTTGACCGTCGCCCTGCCGAGGCTGGCTATATCCTGATAGGCCACGTAAGGCGTGCCGTTGCTGTCAATAACAATAGCGGTTTCGGGGGCCTGACTGGCACTGAACCCGGCATTTCCGACGCCTGTCCATGTCGCATCTTCCCGCAGGCCAAGCCATGAAGGAAGCGCCGTGCCCGAAGTGACGCTCCAGCTCAGGGTATCGTCATTGAGGTCCGTGGCCGTGGGGGTGTAGCTGTAAGAAACATCCTGCGTTGCGGTGGTCGGAGGCGTCGAGGTGACGACGGGGTCATAATTGACATAACTCACCGTGATGGTGAAGTTCTGCGCCGCGCTGCCGCCGTTGCCGTCACTTACCGTAAGGTTGACGTCATGCGTTCCGATATCGCTGTTACCCGGTGTACCGGTGAGTTTCGTTCCTTCAAACTTCATGACCGTGGCTCTCGCACCGGCGGTGGCGTCTGCATACACGACATAAGGGCTACCGCTGCCATCAAGCGCAATGGAAGTAAATGAAGCGCTTCCTGCACTGAAACCCCGGCTTCCCACACCCAGCCAGCCGCTGCCGTCAACTTTGGTTACCGTCGCCTTGTCGGCATTGTTCGGGTCGGAATAGATTATATAAGGCACTGCGCCCTCATTGAAGGCTATCGAGGGGTTAGCGACCGAATCGGCGCTAAACCCGATGATTGCGTACGTGACCCAGTCGGTGCCATTAAAGCGCATGATTGTCGCCTTATTGCTCTCAAGGGCATCGGTATAGGCAACATAGAGCGTGCCGATGCCGTCAAATGCAATAGAGGTGTAAAACGCTGCGGTAGCGCTGAAACCGGCACTGCCGACCACGCTCCAGCTTCCGCCTTCATATTTCATCACCGTCGTTTTGTTGCCATTGGCCTCGTCCGTATAGGCAACATAGGGAGTATTATTGGTATCGATGGCAATGGAAGTGTATGAGGCCGCAGCAGCGCTGAAACCTTCGCTACCGACTGAGACCCAGCTGTTGCCGTCAAACTTTTTCACGCTCGCACGGTTGCCGTTGGCCCCGTCACGATATGCGACGTAAGGAGTAGCGTTTGCATCAAGGTCAATAGAGGTAAACAGTGCTGCCGCGCCGCTGAAACCCGGACTTCCCACAGCGACCCAGCTGCTGCCGTCATACGTCATCACCGTCGCTCTTGAGGCGTTGCTTCCGTCGGTGAAGGCCACATAAGGGGTGTCGGCGGCATCGAGTGCAATAGAACTGTACTGGGCAATCGAGGGCGTGAATCCAACAGCGCCGACACTGCTCCATGTTTCGCCGCCTTGCAGACTCAGCCACGAGGGAAGCGTCGTACCCGCAGTGGCACTCCAGTTTAAAGCGTCGCCGTCTGGGTCTCCCGTCTGCAACGCATAGGTGTAGAGACTCTGCTGCGAGGCGGTCGTGAGCGCACTCGAAGTAATCACCGGCGCTTCGTTGACGTCAGTGATGCTGATGGTGATGTTTTTGTCATACGACTCGATTGCGAGATCAGTAGTACGGATACAGACGCTGAGTGTCGCACCGCTCTCATAATCGAAGATGACGGCACTTTGAAGCGTATCGGCGCTGATGGAGAAGTCGCTATCGTCCGCTCCGCCGCAAAAACTGTAGGTGTGCGAGTCGAACGGGTCAACGTCCGTGGTGGAAAGTGTGCCAATGGACGTACCGACGGCGCTGTTTTCGGCAATGACGGCACTTGAAATATTCACGTCGGTCGGGGCCGTATTGGGGCCGATAAATCCGCTGCGCACGCACCGGACATAAAACGAAGATACCTTGCCGTGCCAATCATCGGAACCGCTGTAAAAGTCGATGTCCCATGCCTTTGCCGGTTCATTGACGTAAGTCGTAGAAGACCAGTAAATACTGTTTTCAATATTGACAAACGTGCTGTTTATAGCAGGGTTGACCCCATACTCCACAATACTTTGCAGTTCGTTCTGGTTGGGCAGCCGCCAGTCCTGAACTCCCGCAAAATCAAGGTTTTCACAGTAGCTGATGGCGTTGCTCCACTCCAGAACTTTACCGTATTCGCCGCTGTTAAGATACGCCGTCCTTTCATCGGTGCTATAGGCTTCGTCTTGCCATGTCAGGCCGGCCGTACTGTCAAAGACGGTATCGTTAAGGCTGTTACGGCTGTAGGCTCCAAAGAGCAGAGCGACTGTTATTACATGTAAAAAAATCAGTTTCATCAATTTCCCCCTCTCACTCTACGTTGCGTACGCAGCGCACCGGGAGCGAACTGCTCTTGTTCGTCGGATAGTCGTTGCCGGGGCCGAAGTGAATACCCCATGCATTGCTGGCGCTTATGGCAGTGGCGGACCAGTAAACCGAGGGAGTGACCGTTTGAAATATCGAATCTAATGCAGGATCATAGCGGCTGTAATCGACCAGCGCGTGCAGCTCTTTTTTGTCCGGCAGTCGCCATCCGGTGCCGTTAAGGTCAAGGCCGGAGCAGTAGGTGAGCGCCGTATCCCAACCCATGCCGGGGCTGGCATTGTCCTGCCACTGAAGCGCCGAAGCGGTGTCGGAAACAATGCCGTGGATGTCGTCGCGGGTGAATTGGTGACTGATGCCTGCCTGATGGTTGCCGTCATCGCCCGCTTGATAGATGACAGTCTGCCCCGTTTTAAAGACCGGACCGCCAAAGAGTAGGGTGCTTAGTAGCAGCGATATCATCGCTTTTAGCATGGTTATCTCCTTACATGTAATGCGTATTATTTATAAGGTAGAATTATTTCATCAACTTGTCGGGGAGTTGTCGGAAAATTGCAGATATCTTTGTGCTATAGTGCTTTTAATAATATTAAAGGTTGTTATAGATGCATATTGTTTTTAAGTTTCTGGGACTTCTCTTTTGTGTTTCTTCTCTGATGGCCGATACAGTGTTGAATCATACCGAAGAGGTTTCGGTCTCTATGAGTTTTTTTTATGATGCATCGGGGAAATTGGGCCCCGAAGAGGTATTGCAGGCCAATAGTTTCACCCCGAAGGTCAACGATAATGTACTGCCGCTCAAAGAGGGGGCGTACTGGTTTAAAATAACCGTCTGCAACTCGGGCAATCACCCTCAGGAGCGAATACTCTATCAAAACGAAGACATCTACGATGTTGCCACGTTTTTTGAGTTGGGTGAAAACGGTGAGGTACTCCGGCGCTACGAAGCGGGTTTGGATGTTTCGCCCTCACAGCGCCTTATTTATAACTACCGATCATCCTACCCCTTTAGCGTCGAAGCCTCTACATGTAAGAGTGTTCTTTTAAAGACCGTCTCGGAGCTTAGCTACCTCTGGCCCTTTGTCAAAGCATCGCATGACTTTGAAATCGACAACGCCACCATCTTATATTTCTACTTCTTCTTTTTCGGTGTCGCTTTTGCAATGATTTTGTATAACCTTTTTATCTATATCTTTCACCGGGAACGTATCTATCTGTACTACATTTTGTACCTCGTCTTTTTTAGCCTCTGGATGCTGCATCAATCGGGTTTTACCCATTACTATCTGAGCGGCGATGCCATCCGCAACGGCTATATCGTAGTCGTATTAACGTTTACGGCGTTCATGTTCTTTACCAGAGAGCTGCTACGCAACGAAATTCAGACGCGCGTGTTTGCGTGGATGACCGACGGCTATATCGCCGTTATGCTGTTTAGCGCTTTTGTTTTTATCATTGACAATCGTTTGGGAACCGTGATTTTCTCTAGCGTGGGGTCACTTTTTCTGCCGGTTTTTGCGGTGTACTTGATGTTCCACGGACATCGCCAGACAAAAATCTATTTGCTCGCACTCGTCATCTATCTGGTGGCGCTGAGCTTCTCCACGCTTTCGCTCGCCGGCGTTATCCCTTACAATGACATCACCCGTCATGTCCACCCGGCGGGGGCTATGGTAGAGATGATTCTTTTTGCCGTTATTCTGGCGTATCGGATGAATCTTATCAAACAAGAGTTGTTGCGTCTGCAAAATGACCAGAATATTCTGCTTAAAAGCAAAGTTGAAGAGCAGACCCGCAACCTGACCTTGCTGTTTCAGGAGCTACACCACCGGGTTAAAAACAACTTTCAGCTTATTCTCACCTTTTTATGGGTGAAGAAAAAGTCATTGATCGATCCGCAGGCGATTGAGGCGTTTGAGATCACCGACAAACGCATTCACGCCATCGCGCACCTGCATGAACTGCTCTATACCAACGATGCGACAAGTGTGAAATTTAAAACCTATCTGCACAGCTTCCTTGCACCTTTCAAAGCCGAACACCCGGAGGTGCGTATTATCGATGATGTCGAAGATGCCGCGCTCAGTTTTGATACCGCCGTGACGTTGGGATTGATTTTGAACGAACTGATGATCAACAGTTTCAAATACGCCTTTGCGCAGACGTCTTCGCCGCAAATCCATATCACTTTTAAAACGGGAGGTGCGCATCAGCGTACCCTTACCTTTCGTGATAACGGCGCAGGATTCGATGCGGCGATTCTCGCTACGCATCCCGGACTGGGGTATGATCTGATCAAAGAGCTCTCACGTAAACTGGGCGGTACATTTTCACTTGAGAGTAGCGAGGGCGTCGCCATTTCGATCCGCTTTGAATGCGAGGGCGTCCATGCCTGAGGTGACACCGCTTCGCGTATTGATTGTCGATGATGAGCCGCTGATTACGATTTTTATCAAACGTATCGTCATGGAAACGGGCGACCAAATTGCCGACATCTGCTACGACAGCGACCACGCTCTTCGTGCCATCAAAGAGAGCAAGCCGGATCTTATTTTTATGGATATCAATATCAAAGGGAATCTTGACGGCATCAGCGTCATCAAAAAGGCGGCTCCGCTTGAAGCGATGCTCTATTACATCAGCGCCTACAGCAGCGACGACATCGTCAAGGAAGCGCTGGGTACCCAACCTTACAACTACCTCTTCAAACCCATCAAAGAGGTTGAGGTAAAAACGGCGCTGGAGCTGTGCCGTATGAAGATGCATGTTCCCAAAACAAAAACGCCAAATCGCATCCGGCTCTCCGATGTGCTCTATTTTGATAAGAATCATTGTGTTTTGGAGTGTGAAGGGGTGCCTGTGGCACTCACGCGAACCGAACAAAAACTCATAAAAACTTTTGCAGAGAACATCAACATCCTGCTATCGTATGAGTATCTCCGCGAAGCCGTCTGGGAGCGTAAGAATATCGCCAATTCAACGCTGCGAGACCATGTCTCAAGACTACGCCAGAAGTTCCCGCAACTCAATATCTACACAAGCTTCGGTGAAGGCTACAGGCTTATCGTGACATTGTGATTTTTGAGCCGAGTTTTTGGTGGTGCCCTTAATTGAGCAGGTACATGATTATAGATGGGTTGAAGATAGCGATGTTTTCAACCGTAACATCGAACGTCTTGAGTGTTTCACCCGTGGCACCGCTAATAGTTACGGTAATCGTAACGACACCAATGGCACTGCCTTGTTTGTCTAGGGTGAATATAATCGGCGTACCGTAATCTGTTGCAAACACATTCTGGCTTGAAGGGGTGACCGATATCAGGGAGGGATCGCTTGAAATCACACTCACCGCAAGATCGTCACTTTCAGGATCGGTAACATTGAAGCTTAGAACATAGCTACCGGCGTTTGTAGTGAGCGTTGGTGCAAGCGTATCAAAATCGACACCGCTCGTACGAGGTTTTCCAAAGATACTCACGGTGAAATTCTGATCGAACGATGCATTGGCGCTGTCAACAACATGTACACAGATATCCTGTGACGGCGTGACATCGTACGCGAAACTGATATCCGCACTCAAGATACCCTCATCCGTTACTGAGAAGTTGGCATCGTTACATGTAAGTGTAAATGTGTGCGTATCTCCCAAGTCCGCGTCGGTTGCCGACAACGTTCCTATGATCGCATCAATGGCATTGCCCTCGATGATCTGGTCATTGCTGAGATTGATGGCGGTTGGGGTCTCATTGACGTTATTAACGGTAATCTGAAAGTTCTGCTGCGCCGTGCCGCCGCTGCCGTCATTTACCGTGAGGTTGATGTCGTGTACCCCGACATCACTGTTTGTTGGGGTGCCGACAAGCTCGTTGAGTGTCAATTTGCGGATTTTACTGCTTCCACTATTACAAATATATATAGAATTGCCACCATCAAACGCCATGCCCCAGATAGATTGAAATCGAGCCGCGCTTCCCTCGGCATCGACGTATCCGGAAACGCCTGCCGTACCGGCAACCGTTGTGACGTTGCCATTAGGCGCGATGCGGCGAATCACCGAGTTGCCGTAATCACTGGCATAGATGACGCCATCACCCGTATAAGCCAGTCCGTAGATATAATTGAACCGTGCAGTAGCACCGACACCATCGGCATATCCCCGAGTCGTGGCATCGCCTGCGAGGCGTACCGTTGCTCCCGAAGGTGCCACACGAAGAATCTCGGAGCTACTTGCCACATACAGGCTACCTTCATCATCTATTGCTAATGACTGAACAGGGGTACTCAAACTCATGGTCATCTCTAGGGTTCCTGACGCGCCATCGGCGGTATAGGTATTGATGGTACTCCATGGTGCGATACCACCTCTAATAACATACAGCGTGTCATTGGCATCAATAACAATCTGTTGAGGGTAAAAAGCAAGAGAAACAAAAGTTGTGACATTGCCATCGGGCGTAATCTTGCGTATCTTTTGATTGACACGATCCGCAACAAACAAATTGTCCTGACTGTCGCAAGCCATTCCTGCAGGATAGTTAAAACGCGCATCTGAACCCACCCCGTCAGCAGTTCCGGAAGCGCCATAGGTTCCTGCAAATGTCGTAACATTGCCCTCGGGTGTGATTTTTCGAATGATGTGGTAATTTTGTTCACTCACGAAGAGATTCCCCTGAGAATCGAACGTCATGTTGCGGGGATCTGTGAACTGTGCACTCAGTGCAGACCCGTCAAGATGTCCACTTGAACTGCCTGCAAAGGTCGTCACCACGTTGGAATGTAGCTCTAGCCATGAGGGTAGCGACGTGCCCTGTGTGACGCTCCACGTCAGCGCATCGCCGTTAGCATCCGTGGCTATAGGGCTATAACTGTAAAAGCCGTTTTCATCCACACTCACGGGCGGAGTTGTCGAGGCGATACTCGGTGTCTTGTTGATTGTGAGCGCAAAGTTTTTCTCGACACTCAAACCGCCGCTGTCGGTAGATTTGACGCAGACGGTGTAGCCAAGCTGACTGCTTCCGGCAAAGGTGGCGTTGGCCTGCAGTTCGTTACCAATGATCGTGAAGTTGGCATCATCTGCTCCGGCAGAGGCGCAGGCGAGTGTGTAGGTATGAGTATCGCCCGTATCGGGATCAGTGCTACTCAAGGTACCTATAGGCGTTGACGCGACTGCCATTTCGTTAAAGATTGTATTCGAGAGTGCAATGTCAGTAGGAGCGTAGTTGTCGATAAAAGAAAGTGTTACGTTTTTCTCATAGTCAAGACCACCGTTATCGGTCGTTTTGATACAGACGGCATAACTGGACTGCGAGGTACCGGCGAAATCAGCATTAGCCTTGAGTATGTCGCTTTCAATCGTAAAGTTGGCATCATCGGCTCCAGACGTGTTACATGTAAGCCCGAAAGTATGGGTGTCACTTGGGTCGGGGTCAGTAGCGCTGAGCGCGGCAATGGCATCGCCCGTGGTATAGTGGTAATCGAAGGTAGTGGTGTTAAGATCGATCGCGGTCGGAGCGTAATTGACTTCGTTGACGATGATCTGGAAGTTCTGGTACGCTTTGTTGCCGTTACCATCATCGAGCGTCAGGTTGACATCATGGACTCCCACATCGGAGAGTACCGGTGTGCCCGAAAGTGTAGGCGCGAACCGCAAAACGTTCTTGGCAGTATGTTGCACCAATGCCAGCGTGCCGTCAGGGCGTATGGTAACACCGGCGGTTATAACATTCGAACCACTGTAAACGACTGTAACATTCAGAGTAGCGATTTCCAGCTTGCGCAGATTGTTGTTGAAGGTATCGGCAATGTAGAGATTGCCTCGGCGGTCAGCGGCGAGGTCTGCAGGTCTGTTGAACGAGGCTCCTGTATTTAGCGTAGTGACGACACCGCCAAGGGTTACTTTGCGGACTCTCGAACCACCAAAGGCTTCAGTCACGTAAAGGTCAGCACCATCAAAGGTGATACCGTGCGGTGTATTGAACGATGCATCCGTTCCGGTACCGTCTGTCGATATAGCTCCACCTGAACCTGCAAATGTGCTAACAATACCCTCAGGGGTGACTTTACGAATGATATGGTTACCGGTGTCAGCGACGTAGAGATTGCCGCTATCATCAAATGTCAGTCCTTTAGGGGTGTTGAATGTCGCTTCGGTCGTGGCATTGCCGTCTGCCGAACCGGAACTGCTCTCGGCTCCGGCAAACAAGTTCATAGTGCCATCGGGTGTAATTTTGTAGATGACATGGCAAAAAGAAGAGCTGACATAAAGGTTGTCGAAGCCATCGACAGCCATCGCAAATGGCTTGTTGAACAGACCCCCCGTACACCCTGCACTACCAGATGTTCCGGAAAAGACGCTCTTATTGCCATCAGGTGTAACCTTCAAGACCACATAAGCATTGCTATCGGCAATATAGAGGTTTCCTGCGGAGTCGTATGCAAGGTGATTGGAGCCTGCAAGGCCGCTCACAAAGGTGTCATGGCTACTGTAATCGGTCGAGAGTGTGAGCCACGAAGGCAGCGAAGTTCCTGCCGTAACATTCCACTCAAGCCAGTCGCCGTCGGCGTCGCTACCTGAGAGAATGTAGTTGTAAGCGGCATCCTCGTTAGCTGATGTAACGGGTGTCGAGGTCACAAGAGGCGCGGCTGCGTGTAGCTGCATCATAGCAAAAAGTACAAATATAAATAGTCGTCGGAGTAAAAGCGAAGTGATTCGGTTAGACATGCCAATTCCTTAAATTAGAAAATTTAATTTACCGGAATCATTGCATCTTTTTTTTCCAACACTGTTAGAGTTATTCGATTTCATGCTTTTTATTATCGCCATAAGATGTTTGTAAATCGAGTCATTGACTTTTTAATATTACATTTTTGTTTACAGATAATCCACCAAAGCCCCATCAACCGCCTTAAAAAAGTCTACGATTTTTTTAACCTCTTCATCGGTGAGTTTAGTTCGTACCTGATGAATGCCCATAATGCGTATGGCGTCTTCGAGTTTTTCAACACTGCCATTATGAAAATAGGGTTTGGTTTTGACCACGTTTCTAAGTAGCGGCACTCTAAAATATTTATTGGCGGCACCTAAAAAACCACCTCGGTTTTCAAAAGGAAATGCAACCGTTTTTATTAGCTCTTTTTTAACCTCAATCCCGCTATCAATATGGCACGTTGTGCATTTATTAGCGTCTATTTTTTGAAAAAAACCCTCTTTTAAAAGATCGTGTTCGTGTTTGCTAAGAACCAGACCTTTTTGATAGCGCGCTATAAGCTCGCCAATCGCTTTAGGGTTGCTCATACTCCAGATTTTATGATATGAGAGGGGAAATTTTCTTAAAACCTGCCCTCCAAGTCCCCTGCCGTTGTGACACCCTGCACACCCTTTGGTGATAAAGAGTTTTAGTCCTTTTTTTTCGCTTTGATTCAACGCGTTAACATCACCAAGCAAAAAATCATCATACCGGCCTCGGGTAAGCAGTGTTTTTTCATACGATGCAATGACATCCGCTATCGTTTCAAATGTTATGTCGCTACTGCCGTAGGCCTTTTGAAACAGCGGCGGATACTCGCGGTTTTCACGGATTCTTTGCTCTGCCAGCCGTGGGGTTATCGACATTTCAAAAGGTGCCTGCAACGGCCCCTTGGCCTGATCTTGAAGCGAATCGCTCCTGCCGTCCCAAAAGAGCTTTTTGGAAAAGGCCGTATTAAAAACCGTAGGAGCGTTGAGATGAAAAGGGTTCTCTTGCCCCAAATGACCGATAGCACTTCCAAGGCCATCCACACCGCCTTTGTCAAAGCTATGACACGAAGCGCAGTTGATATCGCGTTTTAGCGACAGGTTTTTATCGAAAAAGAGTTTTTTACCCAACGCAATTTTTGCCAAGCTAAGCTCACCACCCAAATGATATTGCAAGCTTTCAAAACTTTTGGGAACCGGTTTTAACCCGCTTTCATAGGCAAGCAAGATCAGTTTTTCATCGTCACTACCAAAAAGACAGAGTGGTAGTAAAAAGATCATTAAATACTTCATAATATAACTCCTTGTTTGAATCATATTAAATCCACATTTTTTATTCTGTGACCAAGATCACATACGAAGCACACCAAAACAGATACATTTAGATAATCAACAAGGAGCACACATGAGATATATAGTCATAGGATTTATTGTTATGGTAAGCGTAGTAGGTTCAAAACTCTTTTTGGCCTTTTTCATTGACGATGTTAACCGATACAATATTACATCATCCAAAGCGCAAGAACAAGCGGAGCAGTTGACAACTATCGGCAAATCGCTCTATTTAATACACTGTACGTCATGTCATGGAAAAAACGGCGAGGGCAATAACGGCAAAGCCCAAGATCATACCCACAGAATTGCCAAAAAATCGGTTTTACATGTAATAAAAAACGGCGCGAATAATTTTAAATCGCTTTACCCATCAGGAATGCCCGGAGGGCTTATTAATGATAAAGAAGCAGAGGAGGTAGCACAGTTTGTCTCTGGTGGTATGGCAGGAGAAAAGCCAAAAGCTTGGTCACTCTGCGCGACATGTCATGATGAGAGCGGCGAAGGTATCGCTTTTGTCGCACCCAATCTCAAACACTACAGCGATACATTTGTAAAAGGAGTCCTTAGTAATGGTAAAAAAGGCGCTATAGGGACAATGCCCAGTTTTAATAACAGACTCTCGGAATTTCAGATGCGCTCACTGGCGCACTATATCCGAAGTATTCAAAAGTGATCGCGGTCACAGAAGAATATTTGAAATTCTTTTAACATAACACCTGACATTAAATTTGCGAACGTCCTGAATACACTCAGCACTTTCGCAAGAGGTCTAGTATAAAATGGAGTTTGAAAAAAGGGCAACAAGAAGCGTTTGGCCCCACAAGTCAAAGCACAAGCGAGGAGTACGAATGCATTTACTGGAATATGAGTTTTTTAAAGACCTGAGCAAAGAGGAACAACAGAGTATTTTGGAGGCTTCCAAACCGATCTCTTTACCAATAGGCTCCATGCTCTATTATGAAGGCGATATTTGTAAAGAGATTCTTTTTTTAAAGCGGGGAAAAGTCAAAGTGTATCTCTCTGCACAAAGCATTACTACTGGGGAGATAACGCTTTATTACATCTCCGCGGGTGAACAGTGCCTTGTTAATACCTTTAGCACCGTTACGGCAAACGAGGCGCTGGCCTCCGCCGTGGTGGATGAATCCATCGAGGGATGGCTGGTACCTAGAGAAAACATTTTGTGGCTGATCAACAACTCTCAAAGCTACCGAAACTTTAAAATCGATTTATGCGGAAGACGCCTGAGTATATTGATGGATCTGATTAAATCCATTAAATTCGATCAACTCGATCAACGGCTGCTTAACTGGCTTTATGTGCAGGGCAAAGACAGTATCAAAATAACCCATGACAAGATTGCGTCTATTTTAGGAGTTTCGCGCGAAGCGGTGAGCCGAAATCTTAAAAAGCTTGAGACCTCGGGAAACATCTCGCTCTCGCGCGGAGAGATCGCTATTCACACTCCGTAGCGCTAATAAGCTGCCCGTAATGCGGCGTGCCTTCGCGCCCGATAAAGGTCTGGGTACCAACGCTGTATGAGAAGTTGCTTTGATTCACTTCAACACCGTTACATGTAAGGGGTTTGTTCTGCTTGTATTTGAGCTCTATCGCCGTGACCAAATCGCGCTGATTATCGGTGTAAAGATTAAACAGATACATCGCGCCGATCACTCCGGCCAACACAACAGTCACAATGCTTTTTTGGCTTTTACTCAGTTCCGTAAAGTTATGAAGCACCAAAAGTAAAACGCCAATGGCCAACAGGCCTAAAATATAGCTCATTGCTCTCCCCGCATCTGATAGGTGATATCTCCGGCTCCAAAGCCCACTAAAATCCCGCTATCTAATGTTTTGAGCATTGTAGCATCTTTCATTACATGTAAGATTTCGCCTTCACGTTGGATATTATCTGCCATCGTGAGCTTATAGCGCGAAAACTCTTTCTTAAAATCGATTGCTCTTGGTGCTTCGCCGGCCGCCCAAACCGGAAGAATAATCAGTTCATCCACTCCTTCAAAGCACGCCACAAAGGCTTCAAGATTGTCGATAGTACGCGAATATTTGTGCGGTTGCCAGATGGCGGTAATCCTCTTGTAGCCTTTAAGCGAAGCGTAGGTTTTCACCGACTCCATTGTGGCTTTAATCTCGGTGGGGTGATGGCCGTAATCGTCGATGACAATACTTTTTTCTCCAACGCCCACGACATCAAAACGTTTTTTAATGCCTTTGTAATTGAGCAGGTTTTTTCTAATCTGCTCAATCCCCATCGTCTGCATGGCGGTCAGAATCGCCAATGTGGCATCCAGTGCGATATGCGCGCCAAATCCCCACACTTCAAAGGTGCCGATCTCTTTAAGCTCAAATCTCGTGTGCGGTTCGTCATCGATCAAAATATACTCAATATGCGCAATATCTTTACTGGGATAGAGCCACGTCGCCTCAATGTCGAGCGAAGCCAAAAAGGGATCTTCCGCGTTAAGTACCCGACACGGCGCGTTTTCAATAAACTGTTTGTACGATCCGAAAAAAAGCACCTCGTCATAGCCGTAATACTCCATATGCTCCGGTTCGGCGTTGGTCACAATAGCGCAGTAGGCGTTGGCGTTTAAAAAACTGCCGTCGCTCTCATCGGCTTCAAAGATCAGCACGTCGCTTTTTTCGCAAAAGCGCACGTTGGAGCCAAACTCTTTGGACTCCGCGCCAATAATGGCCGAGCCTTGCATGATAGAGGATAAAATCGCCGACGTGGTGCTTTTGCCGTGCGCACCCGCCACGGCGTAGACTTTGGAGTCGTGCAGAATTTGCAACAGCGCTTCGCGGCGCGGCAAGACCTGAATGCCTTTTGCCTTTGCGGCTTGTACTTCGGGGTTATCGGGTTTGATGATAGCCGAGTGAATCACACAGTCGGGATCGCCGATATTTTCGGCACACTGCGGAATCTTTACATGTAAGCCCTCATCTTCAAGTTTGTGCGTAATGTGCGACTCGCGGATATCCGAACCGCTCACCTCATGCCCACGATAATGCATGTATTTGGCAAGCCCCGAAATGCCGATGCCGCCGATGCCTATAAAATGGTACTTCACCGCACTCCCTCGACCACTTCGGCGATATTAAGCAGATGCTGTGCCTCGCTGCTAAACACGCTAATATAAAACGTTCCCGCCTTTTGCGTGGCATCCACATCGGCAATTTTTTCTAAAAACTCATCAAGCGAAAAGTTCTCGCTACACGCAAGGTGGTGGAGTTTCATCGCTTTGCCAAAAGACTCATCTTCGGTTAGACCCTCTAAAATCTCAAACAGTGCGCCCGCATCGTTGGGATTGCCCGCACTGTAGTGCTCAATGGCGTATTCATACAGTGCGCGAAGCGTGGCAAACTCTTGTACTTCATTCAGTGAAAAACGGCGTGCCTGCTCCAGTGCATTGGTAAGATTTTCGAGTGCCAGCTCCAAAATATTGGCGTAATATCCGGCCAGATCCTCTTCGACAAGCACGTCATGCGCCTCTTGCTCCATCACATAAAGCGTGGCGATATCAGCTTCTTTGACGCACTCAAGCACTCTCTCTTTAAATTCGACGATCGTATCACTCACCCAAACACTCCTTTATGCGCTCAAGCGCTTCACGCGTTCGCGTCTCGTTTTCTACCAGCGCAATGCGCACGTACCCTTTGCCGGGATTCTCCCCCGCATCATCACGCGCCAAAAATTCGCCTGGAAGCACCTTGACGTTATAACGCTCATAAAGCTTACATGTAAAAGCCAAAGCATCGCCTACATGCAACCAGACATAAAAAGTCGCTTTGGGTATCTCGGTGCCCAAAACCTCTTTTGCAATCTCGAAATTTCTTTTATAAATATCACGGGCAGTGGCCACATGCGCTTCGTCGCGCCATGCGTTTGACGCGGCCATTTGAAGCGGTAGCGGCGACGCGGCACCCACATAGGTGCGATACTGCAAATACCCTTTTAAAATCGCTGCATCTCCGGCAATAAAGCCCGAGCGTAGCCCCGGTGCGCTGGAGCGTTTGGAGATGGAGTTGATAACCAGTACGTTTTTAAAGTCGCCATTGTTTACATGTAAGGCCGCTTCAAGTAGTGAGGGCGGTGGAGTATCGGTGTAGATTTCACTATAGCATTCATCATTGAGCACTACGAAGTCATGTTTAAGTGCCAGTTTCACCCACTCGCCAAGTTCATCAAGTGTCAACGTGCTTGCCGTAGGGTTGTTGGGAAAATTCAAAATCACCAGATCACATTCGCTAAGCGCGGCTTCGTCGATCTTGGGTTTAAAACCATTGGCGGCATCAAGATTGATATAGTGCACTTTAGCGCGCGACGCGATGGCCGCACCCTCGTAGATTTGATAAAAGGGATTGGTAAAGGCCATCACCGGCGCCTCTTTGTCAAAAAGCAAAAATTGCGGAAAGTTAAAAAGTACTTCGCGGGTGCCGAATGTGGGAATTAACTGCGTTACATTGAGTGAGACGCCAAAACGCCGATGCATAAAACCAAGCATCGCATCTTGAAGATAGGATTCTCCCGCCGTTTTAGGATACTTGTTGAGTAACGGTGCGGCCTCTTTGAGTGCATCTTGAATAAACTCCGGCGTTTCAAACTGCGGTTCGCCAATCGTCAATGTCAAAGATTCACACTCGGAATTTGGAGTAATCGACGCTAAAAGCGATGTGAGTTTCTCAAATGGATAGGGTTGAAAGGTCAATACGGGCTCTTACATGTAAAGATTAAAAGCATCATTATAGCGTATGGTGTTTGAGAGGCGATAGACTGCTTGTAAAATTCATCATTTCTATTTACATACAACTATAAAGATACTATAATATCTTTTATGCTATATTTTAGTGAATTAAAGACATATAAATATACTTAGGAGTCAAAATGATAGAACTTTTCACTCCATTGGAAATCATTGAAAAACTCTCTGAGCTTATAGAGAACGAACGAAAACTTCAACGCCTTCAACAAAAAGAGCTGGCACTAAAAGCCGATATACCGTTGCCTACCTACAAGCGCTTTATATATGATCAAAAAATCTCTTTTGAAAATGTGCTCAAACTGCTGATTGCACTGCGTTTGTTTGAAAATATCGCTGCGCTACTAAAACAGCACGAGCATAAAAGCCTTGATGATATCAAACATGAAGATGCGTTACCTAAAAGGATTCATAAATGAAATCCTATGAAATCGAAGCGTTTATTTACGGTAAAAAAGTGGGCACGCTACTGCTTAAAAACGGTATTGTTTATTTTGAATACGCCCCGGAATTTAGAGCAACGGGGCTTGAAATATCACCGCTAAAACTACCGCTTTCGCTAAATGGCGTTTACACCAATAACGACGACCGCTATTTTGAAGGACTGGCCGGGGTGTTTCACGACACCCTGCCCGACAAGTTTGGAACCAAAGTAATTGAGCGCTATTTTGAGTCTAAAAACATTCCTTCTCATGAGCTTAACGTCATTCAAAAGCTTATGTTCGTGGGCGATAAAAGCATTGGCGCCATTACCTACAAACCCGTGATCCATAAATTTGACGACAATGTGGCAAACACGCTTATAGAGCTGGGAGCATTTTATGAAAACGCCAAAAAAATCGTTAGCGGTGACGCGATTGAAGTGGTAGATGAGATGCTCACTTTTATGGACAGCGCCGCAAGTGCGGGAGGGGCAAGGGCAAAAGCCATTATTGGTTATAACGAAGACTCAAAAGAGATCATCAGCGGTGTTAAAAAAGAACTAAAAACAGGCTTTGAGCACTATTTGATCAAATTTGACATGGCACAAGAGAACGGAAACAGTAGCGATTATACAAAACTGGAATATCTTTACATGTCAATGGCCAAAGAGGTCGGCATTGACGTACCGCATATTGAGCTACTACACCACGGCGATCTGTCGCACTACCTTATTAAACGATTCGACAGAGTAAACGGCCAGCCGCTACATCTACACTCGGTTGCGGGGCTGACTCACAGCAATTTCAACATTCCCATGCACTACTCATATGACGATCTTTTCAAGCTAACGCGCTATCTCACTGGAAGCCAGAGCGCCGTAAACGAGCAGTTTAAACGAATGGTCTTTAACATTGTCGGAAGAAACCAAGATGACCATGCAAAAAACTTTTCGTTTTTAATGGATAGCGCCGGTGCATGGAGCCTCTCTCCGGCTTACGACATCACCTATGCCAACGGTGCGGGCTACACCAAAACCCATCAGCTTGCTTTGCGGGGAAAAACCGATCATTTTGCACGTGACGATCTTTTAGAGATTGCCAGACGCCACTCTATCAAAATCAAAACGGCCCAGGAGAGCATTGAGCAGATTATCCAAAAATTCAGCGAATTTGAAATGCGTGCCAAAGCACTGGGGATCAATGAACGCATGGTGCAAAAAATAGTAAAAGATTTGAGGTTTAATTGGTCTTGAGTAATCTGTTATAAACATTACTATCTCGGAAATGAGCCATTATTTATGTCTATACAAGTACCGTTAATATACTCCGGTGATTCCGTAGCCAGCCAGACGATAGTTTTGGCCACTTCTTCTGGTTTTGCAAACCGTCTGGTAATGACTGTTTGCAAAAATGCTTCGCGTCTTTCTATTGGGATAACATTGAGCATATCCGTTTCAACGGGACTAGCTGCAACGGCATTAATAATAATCTTTCCGTCAAATATTTTTGCAAAGCTTTTTGTCGCATTGATTAAGCCTGCTTTTGTAATACCATACCAAATATCAGGATGACCAATCTGACCTGCAATCGATGCATTATTTACTATTCTTCCATTACCTTTTTCTATCATGCTTTTTGAAACTTCTTCAATAAGTTTTACTGGTGCTTCAAGGTTGAGTTGCAGCATTGTTTGAATCTTATCATTCGGATAATTGTTATATGGCAAAGCAAACATAACACCGGCATTATTGATAAATACATCAATAGAATCTAATGTTGATATCAACTCAGGTATATCATCCAATTTTGTTAAATCAAAAGCTATAGTTTTGACCAAGGGATGGTTTGTGAACTCAAAACCTTGAAAGTCTCTGGCAACAACAATTATGTTGTAATCTAAGTCCAAAAGCATTCTGGTAACTTCGAGACCGATTCCTTTGTTTCCACCTGTAATTAATACTGTTTTTTTCAACTTCTTCCTTCTTTAGGCTTGGAACTTTACATAATTCAGCTTTTTCTAAATTCTACACTCGAAACCTTAAAATTTTTACGCTTTTTCAGATTCATCCGTTACGGTATTTCCGGAAGTGACGGCAGTGCCAGAGCATTTAAATAGTCTTGTTCGTAGTGTTTAAAATTTGCCAAAACCGCACTGTCAGCCGCTTTAAAGTCACCTGCGATCACTGCTTTGACAAACGTTTTATACTCTTGTGCTTCAATGCCGTAATTGCTTATAGCGTTTTTGGCACCCTTAAAATTGATATCCATTGCCATAGCTATTGCCGTTTGTGAAGGATTGGCAAGGTTGTACTGATCGTTTTTAACATTGAGAATGCGTTTCATATAGAGATAGCAAATTTGCTTTTGTCCTTTGTAATTATTTTCACACACATCATTGAGCACTGCAACGTGTTTGGCAGGAAGACGTGTTATAAAAAGCTGTAACCGCTCAAGTGTGTTACGCTCTTCTTTTACGACAAAGTGTTGCACATAATTGGGATAATTCACACACAGTTTATTAATGTTTTTGTACTCTTGAGAAAACGCTCCAAAAGTATCTTCAATTTTTTTCATCGTGTTGATACATGCCGCCGTTTGCATGGCATTGGGTGGTTTTATTTGAATACGTTCATTGCCTAAAGCCATACTAATCAGTGCTATAAGTAAAGTTATAAAACGACATTTCATTCTTACTCCTCTTTATTTACTCATAGGTAATACACCTATAGGTGCTTTATTTTAGGAGTCTATGTCATTTATTATTAAAGTTAAATAAAACCTATAGGTGGAACACCAATTGGCAACATACTTTAGTAATATACCGGAAAAAGAGATCGAAGCGTTTCATGCTTTAATTGCAAAAAATGTGAAGAGACTACGACTGGAAAAAAATCGCACCATTTTGGATCTGAGTTATGATTTGGGATTTCGTTCAGGTTCTTTTTTATCCAGTGCGGAAGCCTGTAAAAACAAAAAGCATTTTAGCCTTGAACATCTATACAAACTATCCAAAGCATTTGACGTACCTGTTACAGAGTTTTTTAAAGAAGAAAAAGCAGAGTGATCCCTACATAGGATAAGACAGACGGCCTAGATAACATAGCACTATATGGCAGGTAAAATCATACTAAACTCTGCGCCGCTCTCGCTGTTTTGCACAAAAATATTTCCCTTGCAATGCGTCTCGATAATGATTTTGGTCATATAGAGTCCCAGCCCCATACCGGTATTGCCTTTTGTGGAGAAATAGGGATCAAACACTTTGTCGATAATCGTCTCGTCGATACCGCCGGCATTGTCATGTATTGAGAGAATGTAAAGATTCTCTACCTGATCCAGTTCGATCATGATTTCAGGGTTAACTATCTTTCGATCAGCCAGTACATCCTTAGCGTTATTAAGCAGACTCATCAGCACCTGAATCAACTCATTTCGATAACTCTCAACCGCTCCTTCAACATGATATGCCCGTACAATCTCAATACGATAGTTTTCCAAGCTTCCCGAGAGCATATCAATCGCTTTTTCAACTATATCTTTAAGGTTAAAGTGAGCTTTGTCACGATTGGGCTTGAAAAAACTGCGGAAATCTTCGACCGTTGTAGTGAGATGATTCACATAATCATTAATGCGCTCCAATCGATTCTCTAAATACTCGGGCTCTTTGTTGGTATACTCATACGTAAGCTCACCACTTTGAAGTTTGGTCTGCAAGGTTAACACGGTACTGCCAATAGCGCCTAAGGGCTGGCGCCACTGGTGTGCAATCATGGAAAGCATCTCTCCCATCTGTGCCAAACGGCTCTGCATAACCATCTGCTCTTCTTGTTTTTTGATTTTCTGCTCACTCTGTATCTTTTCGGTAATGTCTTGTAGCGTTCCACGTGTTAATTGTGCTACTCCGTAAGCATTAAAAAGCGTTTCGCCAATCAGGCTAACGTAGCGCTTCTCTTTTAAGATCTCAATAGCATGTACCGAACGAAATACTTGACGCTCTTTGAGCGTTTTTTCAAACTGTGCTACTACGACTCTTCGCTCATCCGTGCAGATACGTCTTAAATAGGCTTTAAGGCCTATCTGGTTTTGTGTGGTATCGCATCCAAGAATTTTTCTGGCCTCTTCCGAGAGATGAATCATGCCGCTAATGTGATCTAACTCCCAACTGCCCATTTTAGCAATACGCTGTGCTTCTTTAAGTCGGCTTTCATTCTCTATTAAACGCCTTTGGCTCTCTTTAAACGGTGTAATGTCGCGTCCGGTCGTTAATGCGCTAACCACCCTACCGTTTTCATCTTTTTCCGGAACAATTTGCACTTGACTGGTATGTAAAATATTGTGATGATCATGCCATGAAACTTCAACCTCCATTTCACGATCTTCATGTATCGCTTCGAGTAGCTGGAGCTCAAAATTCATCATCTCAATCGTTTTTGCGTCGCTTGAGGGTTTTTTACCCAATACATCATCGACTCCCATAGAGGCTATAAACGCAGGATTGGCATAGATGCGCACGCCATCTTGATCATACCTTGCTATCGTATCGGAGCTCTTCTCTACCAGCGTACGAAACAGCTGCTCTTGCTGCTTTAACTGAGCAACAAGTCGTTTGTGGTGGGTAATGTTTTTAGCCGTAGTAATCCTATACGATATCTCTTCATACTCAAAAATCGCCGCCGTAACCTCAACATTAATGCGTACACCGTTCTTTGTTTTATGTATGGTTTCAAACGAAAAGGTAGGATAGGTAATTGAAAAGGAGGCTTCAAGATCCTCTTTGCTAACGATAGGATCGATATCTTGTACTCTCATTTGTAGCAACGCTTCGCGCGTGTAACCTAGCATAGTACACGCAGCTTGATTCACATAAATAAAGGGCGTTTGTGCATCTTTTATAATATAAACCGCATCGTATGCATTCTCTATTGCCGCTACAAAAAGTTTTTCTGCAAAGCGATCGGTCAAGCTCCTATTTTCCATTGACGCGCCATAGCGCTTTCATGGCTATAATATCACTACTTATAGAGTCATCAAAGTCATTTAAGTTCTGAAGTGAAACGTTGGGAAGTTGCTCTTGCCACTGCTGTAGTGTATTACAAAAATTCTGCAAAAACTTTGTAAATGTCTGCACCTCTTTTTCACTTCCGGAGAATGCTTCATACTCAATGATCTGACCCAAATCACTGATGTGATCAGACAATGATAAAAATGCGTCGTAATACCCTAATATTCCGCCATAGTGTTTTATACGTTCGCCCACCCGTATGGAAAAATTATTAAGCTCCAAATTACCGGTTGCATATAGGTTTAGCACTTGATCAATATCTTCAAGCGTTAGTGTCATTTCGGTCATATCATCAATCAAAAACGGCTGCTTATCCAATAAAGCGTTTTGAACCTCTTGTACACTACGGTTTTGACGTTTATTCCGCTTTACATGTAAAGCTGTATTTGTTGAAACGTCATCTTGAGATGATGGCGTTGTGTTTTTTAGACGTTCAATCTCTTCTAGCAACTGACGATTCGTACGATTTAGCTCTACGGTCTCTTTTTCCGTTTCACTTTGATATAACTCCATCAAATTTTGTTCTACAACTAATTTTGACGTTTTGTGCAGTGCCTGAAGCAGTTTATCCAGATTTAGGGGCTTCACAATAAACGAAGCGACATTAAGGTCAATAGCATCGAGGAGATGATGCGGTTCGGTATGCGCTGAAATAATCAATACGGGCTGCGCGATGTTTTGTGCTTGAATTTTACGAATCATCTCAATCCCGCTTTGACCCGGCATATTGATATCGGTAATGACAATATCATAAAACTTATCATTATCGTTTTGATACTCTATATACTTTTCGTACCCTGCTTTGCCATCTTCGGCAGTGTCGATACTTTTAAAATAACTTTCGAATAGCTCTGATGTGCTTTCACGCATATCAGCATCATCTTCAACGTACAAAGCCACTAATGCGCGGGTATATTCACGTATATGCTGAAAATCCATAGTAGACTCCTATCTTTAAAAGTATTTGGCATAGATACACTTTGCTTAAATCATTATAATATAAAAACTCTATAAATAACATTTATTTCAATAAAGTACATTTTATGTTATTTAATATTGTATTATAAAAACAGATCTAATTCGCAATATCAATACTGCTTCGTAACACTTCGTTTAACTTCGCTACATGTAACCTACTCCAACGTTTTTTACACCCGTAAACGCCTCTATTTGCTCTACACAAGCCAATTTGAAATTTTTAATGATACAATTTAATGCATATATTTTAGAGAATATTAAAAGGGAGCTGTTTTGAAGCGCGTCGTATTGTATTGTATCGCATTATCACTGCTTGGTCTGCCACTGATCGCCGAAGAAATTTCACCACAAAGAGAGGGTGAACTGTTCATTGCTATATTTGTTTTGGGCGGTATCGGAATTTTAGCGCTTATCGTCTCCTCTTTTCGGCTCAAAAAAGTGGAAAAAGAGTACAAAAAAATTGAGCAAAGTAGCAAAGACCTCGAAGAGAAGCAGAGTGAACTGATTTCAAATATGAGCAACGATATTCAGGCAATGGTAAAAAAGACCATAAGTAACACCCACGCTATTGCCGATAAAATACCCTCTAAAGAGCTGGGTCAAGAGCTAAACAACGTACTGCAAGCCGAAAATCAGCTTTTGGATATTGCCAATGACCTTATAGAGTTTTTGCACCTTAAAGCCAAAAAGGTTAAAACGATCAATGAACCGTATAAGCTTGATAACCTTCTTAATGATATTACCGGTTTTATCGGTAAAAACACTCAACGCAAAAGCCTAGAGTTAACCTACCAAATTGACAGAAACATCCCCAATGAGCTTATTGGTGACACGCTGAAAATCAGTAAAATTCTCTACAACCTTCTTGATTATACCATTCGTAACGGTGCGACAAACCTGCTTTTGCACATCCATACCGCACCGGGATTTCAAAGCAAAAACGAACTACTCTTTTCGATCGAAACCAACCTTAAAAGCGACGTTGAAAGCGATGCGTTTTTCTTTAATGCCCACTACAATGAAAAGAAACACCGATACGACTCTCTTGGTCTTTTTGTCGCTCAAAAACTCGCTATGCTTGTTGATGGAGAACTCATTGCCCGTAATGATAAAAATGGAATGTTACAATTTATGTTTTCGATGGCATTTATGCCGCAAGACAATGTTCCTAAAAAGAGATACGACGAACGTATCTTGAATAAAAAAACGCTTATTATCGATAGTTCCGATGCCAGTGCCAATGCATTAGCGGAGATGCTGGAGTCTTGCAAATACAAAGTGAATATTTTAAAACCGGATGAGTTTTTTCAAAAAGAGAGTACCTTTCATGAGTACGATCTTATCATGCTTGATGAGAAGCTTTTTAGTGTTTCGGTTACCAAAGCCCTAGAGAAACTCGACAAACAAAAAGTCAAGATTATTGCTATCAGTAATTTCTTCAACCCTGTAAATGCCCAGTACTATACCAAGATAGCCGATTACAAGTTTCTTAAACCCAATACACGCGGAGCACTGCGCCGTCTGCTTGAAACCATCTACCTACCCGAAGATGCACGTAGCACAGCCAAAACTCAAAGCCGAAAAAGTACCCAACTCAAGGTTTATACCGAATCGTTTGCTAAAACCCCTGGCGTAACACTGGAAACATTTGCACTTTTTAAAGGTAACAAGCTACTTATTGTCGAAGACGATATTATCAACCAAAAGGTCATTAAAGGAATGCTTAAACGCTCTGAAATGGAGATCGACCTTGCCAACAACGGCGAGGAGTGTATCGCCCTGCTTGAGAAAAAAGGGCACTACGATCTGATTCTTATGGATATCAACATGCCCACTATGGACGGCTTTACGGCAACTCGCCTGATACGTGCGCAAAGCCAATACGACAACGTTCCTATTTTATCACTCACATCGCTTAACTCGCCCGACGAGATCAATAAAATGTTTGACTGTGGGATGAACGCACACCTAGCAAAGCCGTTTCACAAAGACAACCTTTTTAGCGCGTTTGACATGTTTTTAAAAGTCACCAACGATGCGATTGAGTTTCCAAAAGTCAAAGAGGAGAAACCGGCACACTACGAAGGTTTGGACATTCAAAAAGGGATCCGCCAAACGAATAACAACGAGGATTTTTACAAAGAAGTCCTCTCTGAATTTTTGGACAACTACGAAAACAGTGCACAGGTTTATGAAAAACTCATTTACGACTTTAGATATGAGCAGATACGTCTGTATTGTCTGGATATCAAAGGGCTCTCCGGCCTCATCGGAGCCATGACGCTACATGATCTGATGGTCGAAATCCATAACAAGCTGATTTACAAAAAATTTGATATGCTCGAAGAGTATGTTCCGGCATTTAAAGATACCGTGCATACGGTTTCGGAGTCGATTAGGGCTTACATAGAGAGCTGAAGCTCTACATTAGCTTTTGACTCTTAGCACTCTTATTCATAAGCACTCTGCCTATGTCTAAAGTCTGCTACGACAACCAAAACTTTTTCATCTTCTATAAGATAAAAAAGCCTGTAGTTGCCGACTCGGTACCTGTAATACCCTTCAAATTCTCCTTTTAACTTTTTAATGTTTGTTCCGTAAAAAGGGTTTGATTTTAATTGGGGATAGACATTATTTACGATCTTGTCGTATAGCTTTTTATCCAGTTTTTCTTTGAGTTTTTGAAAGTTCTTTGTTTCGGCAATCTGAAAATCATACAATGGTATAATCTCCGTCTTTTGCCTCTTTTAAACCCAATTGTAAATTTTTTACCAGCGCTTCATCTTTTAAAATTTCATTCATCTCATTATCGCTCACATATTGCGATGATGTAAGATACTGCAAGGTTGCATACTCTATAAAGTTTGAGATATTTCTTCGTTGCCCATCAGCAGCCAACTTAATCATCTGATAAACGGCATCATCAACTCTCATTGTTACGGTTTTCATTGGGATATCCTTGAATCCTATTTACTACTATTGTATTCAAAAATATTCATTTTGTCAAAATCTTTTTTCGTAAAATATTTTTAACTACAGTACTCAGCGCGGGCGTTTTTGGTGGTGCCCTAAAGGGGACAGACAACAGGTCAACTATCAAGACGCCAGAGGCTTAATCCTTTCAAGCTCTTCAAATTCAGACTTTTTCGAGCGATAAACATCCCAGCGCATTTGAAGGTTCAACCAGAAATCTTCAGTTGTACCAAAATATTTAGCCAGTCTTAGCGCGGTACTCGGGGTGATTCCACGTTTCATATTCACAATCTCATTGATACGCTGATAGGGAACATGGATTGCATCTGCAAGCATGCGCTGGGTGATACTCATCGGTTCCAAAAACTCTTCTAAAAGCATTTCACCTGGATGTGTCGGTTTTCTATTTGTTGGAATACGCATGTGCTCTCCTTTTTTTAGGGTACCTCTAATGATAATCTATTATTTCAACTTTATCCGGACCATTTTGAGTCCATATAAAACAGATACGATACTGCTGATTGATGCGGATACTATATTCACCAATCCTATCGCCACTTAGTTTCTCAAGATGATTGCCTGAAGGAACTCTCAACTCATCCAGCAATATTATGGAATCAAGCTGATCAAGTTTTCTTGCCGCTATCTTCCATAACGCATTGGGCAATCGCTTCAAAGCCTGTTTATTACTGATGCCATTGAAAATATCTTCTGTCACTACATCTTTAAAAGAAACAATCATATGTCATTATAGCACAATATCACGGATGTCATGTTATTTTCTCGTTCCCAAGCTCCAGAGCCTGTGAAAGAACTAACCACGTAAACCTCCAAATCCATGAGTTTCAAAGTTTTTAGAAGCGTTCCAACGTTTCCATTCACTTTGTTGAAGCAAAAAAGCCAAAAAAGAGCCTAAAACTGCAAGATACTCGACTATCTCTTGCTTGATACTCTCAAGGTCGCCCGTTTTGAGCGCTTTCATCAGCTTTTGAAACAGTGTTATGCCGATGAGATTCAACAGCCGCCTGAAGGTGAGCATAATCAGGGCATCCTCTCCGGCTACCTTATTTTTTCCTCGCACAAGAAAATGGCTCCAGCCAAAATATGTTATAATAGCGCAAAAAGAAGTTCGTGATGCCATATGTCATTCGTAATGGTAAACTTGAAAAAGCAAAGCCTGTAGCACACCTTACTCCTGAACAAAAAAAAGCTTTGAGAATAAGTACCAAAAGACAATCTGCAAAGCTCAAAGAGATTAAAGCAAAGCTAGAACAAAAAGCTAGCTGATTATTTTGATTCCATACAGTTTATCCCCACTACATGTAAGTGAGCTTGATAACTTTTTTAAAGAATTTGATTTTTCCAAAGATGAAGCTCACACTCGTGAATACCTCGGAATAATACAAGAATCTGCTTACTGTCAACAGATAATAATTCATAAAGCTTTTGGTATTGTCAACGAAGAGTCATTTGGATTTGTAGCTCTTGGGATTACACATGATAATGTAGACAATGTGCCTGGGCTATTGGTTGAATTTATTTATCTAAAACCAAAGTACCGAAATAACGTTGCTGAATTTTCAAATACAAAATACAGTTATATAGTTTTAGATTACGTTATCGAGGTTGCACTCAAACTTCAAAAGCAAATCGCTATGAACCATGTATATCTTGTTCCCATAAATGAAAAAGTGAGATCAGTCTATTTAGATTATGGTTTTATCAATATTCCTAGTAATGGTAAAGACGAAAATGAAGATTTTATGCTTTTTAACCTTTTGGATGAAGACCCTGTTTTAATGTAAAAAGATTTTAATCATACACGCCGTACTCACCTTATACACCCCAAGCTCTTTTTTACGCGCATCCACAACATGTACCACACAGGCAAGGCAGGGGTCGGCGAGTTTTAGGCCTATGAGCGACTCTTCGAAAATTCCACGAGTGGTAGCATATTCATTTTAGCTAAAGTACCCTCCATTCCCACCCACTCATAACGAGGCAGGCGGATCAATATCCAGTGCCCGATAGATTTCAAGCTGTTTGTTGAGAATTTCCCCGACACGCAGCTTCTGTTTCTGTGCTTCGAAACACTCAATAATATCAAGCTT
>JBNKLA010000028.1:0-10234 GCA_050292115.1 Sulfurimonadaceae bacterium
GATGTCCACTTCACCAAAATAAGAGTAGGCACTACCTCTTGATGAACCTCCCCAAAAAGAGCTGTTTTCATCTTGCTCAAAATCGTCTTGAAACGTAAATGTTGGCGATGAAACACGTTTAGCTCCTTGGGGGATTTGAAGAGTAGACGGACCAGAAAGTGTAGGTTCTACCCCAATACAGGGATTACCATCCGCATCTTTGTGAGATGGAGTTTCTGTTGTGATTACAATATCATCAACCCATAAATACTGAGCGGGAGGATTCTCCCCATTCCAATATGTAAAGAGTAAGGCGTAATTCGCTATTGTCTCAGCTGTAGCAAGTGTCTGACGATCGGTAAACTCTCCCATCAACACTCCATCTTTCCACACACGTACCAGCGCGTTTCCACCCTCTGATGTACGCACATTATCAAGCTTGATATACATTTCATACACAATCCATCTATCAAACTCAATGACATCATCAGATGTGCCAAAACGGCTCCATTTCTGTTCACCCTCATAAATAAACTGATAAGGCTGACTGCTTCCTTCATTTGTCATGTACCAGTCAAGATGTCCTTGAGGAGTATGTATGCGCAAAAATTTAAGCCACGGATTGGCATCGTAATTAAATCCGGCAGGAAATTTAATGGCTACCTTATACCAAATCTCATCACCCTTTTTCAGATCCTCCGGGAAATCAAACATACCGCCCCAGGTTCCAAAGCCACTTGAACCTGCAGCTATATCAAGTTTGGCAACCTTGCTGCCGGAAAAAGCATCACTGTAACTGATTGCAATGTCATTTGTTGTACTGCTAAACCCATCATTTCCCACCGCCATTGTGTTATCTTCAAAATCTTCAAAGTCTGCACTTATCGTCCAACGGGTTTGTGTGTCGGAACCGTCTAAAAGATAGCTAATAATGGGAATCATTGGTGTTGCATACAGTGCGTTGGTAGCGGTCAATAGTATAACCAGTCCTTTACTTAATACATTCATAAGTTCTCCTTTAATTAAAATGAATACACCCTAATGACAAAGCGCATCTTAACGCTTGGGATGTAAATGGTACACCAAATATACGGGCGGTTTTTCATACGTTGGGACGGTGTCGGCATCTTTGATTGAGATATAGAGCAGATCATCATCCGCATCATAATAGGCGCCGCCCATTTTGTTGATATTGCCATTTTTATCGGCATACCCGAATGTATCGATTTTCCCTTTAGCATAAGGGCGCACGTCCCAAGGGTTCATCTTCCCCTCAACCACCAAGACCAGATCATTTACATCATAAAGCCAATAATAGTTGTAGTTATCGGCGGCAATTTTAGAGCACTGACCGCCACACTCATGCCCGTTGTCTTGTATACCCTTATACATCAATCCAAACTCATGTCCTGCCGAAGAGCCTACTATTAAATACGTTGATGTTTCGGGAATAATAACACCGTAAATCGCTTCGCTTGCAACCGTCCAAAGATTATTGTTTTCATCTCCGTTGTACAGCACATAATCAAAGTCATTATCAAAGTCATGCTCACCTATTTCATTAGGATTGTATACGCTAGTATCATACAGCATATGCCAATCGCTTAGAGGATAATCAAGTGCTACTGTTGTTGTAATAGAGCCGCCTTGCGTTGCATTTAATAGTTGTTCTTGCGGTCTCCAGATAAAAGCCGACGGTCCTATAGAGAGTCGTGAATTAATAGAGCCTTGGCTTGTACCGCTCACATGGGTACCGCCCAGTCTGTTTTGCCACACTTTAGGAATCGGTGTAGTCCACCCTGCCGCGTGAGCCCTACCCTGCAACTGAAAAGGACCGATAAGTTGCGAATTATTCAAATCGGAGGCATCTTTAAAAATCATCGTCGTGTCATTTTCATCGCCGTTTCCGTTATACCAGTCAATATAGTTCACCACCAGTTGATTGTTAATCAGCGACATTCCCGTCACTCTAAAATAGTCACCTATGCCCGTTACATCACGTTCGGGTCGATCAGGGTTTTTATAGACCCTTTCAAAACGTTGATGTATGATATTGGCCTGATTAAAATTGTGCGGATCTTCACTCTTAACAAGCTCAGGAATATTGAGCTCTCCAAAACCAAAATCACGTGCAATCGTATAGAGTGTATTTTTGGATTCATCAATGGTAAACGCACCTTTTGATGTTGCCATCCATCCATCAGAACCACTACCCACTTTTTCATAAGTCACCCGAAATCCGCCGACATACTCTACATTTCCATCCCACTGCCAGCGTTTTAAATCGGTCGTATTATTACTACTATCTAACAGATAACTTGTAATAGGCACTATGGATGATGGGGTAGCAGAAAGCGCAGTGCTCCAAACTAAAAGCGTTAACAAACTTTTTAATGCAGATATTTTCATCATACTCCCTTTTTCATTAACGCTTTAGAACAGCACCAAAAAGTCATTTGACTAATTAGTTTAGTGACAGCGTAACATAATATGGACTTTTTAGTCAAGTAAATCAAATATCTTTTCTGTGTTATTTTAGGGAGGGTTTTTGGTGTGCCCTAAAGGATGTGCCCTGAAGCACACTTTTAAAACATCGCTCCGCTAGCGGTGTTCTTAATGCAGTGCCAACTCTTTATGCAGATATCTGCCGGTATGACTTCCCGTGTGCTCAAAAGTCTCAGCCAGCGTTTCAGGTGAACCTACAGCGATGATCTCTCCACCGCCCGAACCACCCTCTGGCCCCATGTCGATGATATAATCGGCGTTTTTAACCATATCGAGGTTGTGTTCGATCACCAGTACGGAGTTACCGAGTTCTACAAAATGGTGCAGTACGCCCGTTAAACGGTTCACATCATCAAAATGCAAACCCGTCGTCGGCTCATCAAGTATATAGAGCGTCTGGCCGGTATCTTTTCGACTCAACTCTTTGGCAAGTTTAATACGCTGTGCTTCACCACCGGAAAGTGTAACGGCATTTTGCCCCAACGTGATATATCCCAAACCGACATCGCTAAGCGTTTTAAGTTTCGCGTGAATTTTGGGAACAGGCGCAAAAAACTCCAGCGCTTCGCTTACACTCATGCCAAGTACATCGGCAATCGTTTTGCCTTTATACTCCACTTCAAGCGTCTGGGCGTTGTAGCGCTGGCCGTGGCAACTGTCGCACTTGACCATAATGTCGGGCAAAAAGTGCATCTCGATCTTAATCTCGCCCTCGCCCTGACACTTCTCGCAACGCCCGCCTTTGACGTTAAAGCTGTAGCGCGACGCCGTATAACCGCGGATTTGCGACGCTTTGGTTTTGGCAAAAAGATTACGAATCTCATCCATCACCCCCGTATAGGTGGCAGGATTGGAGCGCGGTGTCCGGCCAATGGGGCTTTGATCGAGGTAAATCACCTTATCAAGATGCTCCAAACCCGTAATCTCCACACCTGCAATTTTATTGACTTTTCGGGCGTGATTAAGCAGTTCGCGCGCCGTAGGCAGAAGGGTTTGTAAAATAAGCGAACTTTTTCCACTGCCGCTCACGCCCGTAACGCAGACGAAATTATTGAGCGGGATCTCTACATGTAAGTCTCGAATGTTGTTAAGCGTCACGTTTTTGATAGCGATCCACTGCTCTTGCTCACGACGGTGAAAATACTCAATCTTTTTGCGTCCTACGAGATAATCGGCGGTAAGCGTTTTGGCTTTGCGCAGTTTTTCCAGCGTTCCGGCAAAAACCACCTCGCCACCGAATTTTCCAGCACCTGGGCCAATATCGACAATAAAATCGGCATGTTCTATCGTCTCTTTGTCATGCTCCACCACAATCACCGTATTGCCCTTTTCCTGTAAAGAACGCAAGGTGCGAATGAGCTTTAATGTATCGCGTTCATGTAGCCCGATGCTGGGCTCATCCAGTACATACATCACACCCGTAAGCCCGCTGCCGATCTGTGAAGCGATGCGAATACGCTGCGCCTCGCCGCCGCTAATACTGCGTGCATCGCGGCTCAGGGTCAGATAGCCAAGCCCCACGTCGTAGAGAAAAAAGAGCCGCTCGTTAATCTCTTTTAAAATCGGCTCGGCAATCATGCGCTCTTGCTCGGCGAGATACTCAAAGTTACTCGCATCGGCAAACCACTCGTAGCTTTGCGCAATCGGCATAGTGATGATGTCGGAGATCTTTTTATCCTTTACATGTACGGCCAGACTTTCACGGCGCAAACGGTGCGAACCGCAAACATTGCACGGTTTTTCGCTCATGTAATCGGCGAGGTCTTTTTCGTCCTTGAACATGTCGTAAGCGATTTTAATTATCCCCGGCCACACCCGCGTAATGGGGTGGTTTTTCCACTTAAACGTCACCTCGTCAATACCACCATGCATAATGGCTTTTTGCTGATGTTGCTCCAACTCGCCAAACGGCATACTGATGCTAATGTCATGCGCCTCGCAAAACGCTTTGAGAAAAGTAAAGTAGTAACCCTTGTTAAAGCCGTAAACGATCTTGACTGCCCCTTTTTCTATGGAGAGATCACTGTCGATGATTTTGTCGTGATCCAGCGCGTAGCGAATACCCAAGCCATCGCACTCTGGACAAGCACCTTTGGGTGAGTTAAACGAAAACGTCAACGGTTCAAGCGGTTCAAAACTCACCTTGCAGTCAAAACAGGCGTTGTGTTCGCTATAGTGAATAAGCTTTTCGCTCATGCCGACCTCTTCGGGATTCATGATCTCCAGCTCCACCTCACCATAACTCTCTTTAAGCGCTTTTTCCACATCCTGTGCCATCCGGTCGCGGTTGTCCTCTTTAATGACAATCCGGTCAATCACAACCTTAATGGTATGTTTTTTGGTTTTGGAGAGTTCGATCTCCTCATCCAGACGCACCATTACGCCGTCAATCATGGCGCGTACGTAACCTTTAAGTACTAAAGAGGCAATAAGATCGGCAAAGGTGCCCTTCTTCTCGCGTATCAGCGGCGCTAAAATGACTACCTTAGCACCATCGGGCAGTTTGCTCACCTGCTCAATAATGTCACTCGCGCTCATCTGCGAGATCTCTTTGCCGCAAAGGTGGCAGTGTTGCACTCCAATACGCGCATACAGGAGCCTGAAATAGTCATAAATCTCAGTAATGGTGCCTACGGTAGAGCGCGGGTTTTTAGAGGTGGTTTTTTGATCAATCGCAATGGCGGGCGTCAGACCGTCGATTTTGTCCACATCGGGCTTGCCGATGCGGTCTAAAAACTGTCGGGCGTAACTTGAAAGCGACTCGATATAGCGGCGTTGCCCCTCGGCATAAAGCGTATCAAATGCCAACGTTGACTTGCCGCTACCGCTTAAACCCGTGCAGACAACCAGCTTGTTTTTGGGAATCTCCAGTGAGATATTTTTTAAATTGTTTTCACGCGCGCCGCGAATAGAGATAAGCTGTTTATCCATGTGCCGTTACCAACCTGTAAAAAAGATAGAGTGCAATAATGATATAAAAGATAATTAGCAGACGTTTTTGCAGCACGTCGCTACTTTGATGTTTAAGCCAAATACCCGCATAGACTCCAATCAATGAAACTATACCGACAACTATACCGTTGCTATAATCAATCAAACCGTTAAAACCAAGACTCGCAAGTCCCGAAATGGACGAAAAGACCACAAAAAAGAGTCCGGCTGAAATGGCATGTTTTAACGGTACATGTAAAAATCCCACCAAAAGCGGCACCAACAGTACCGATCCACCTACGCCAACAGAGATCGAAAACATTCCCAGCAATATTCCCACGCTAAAAAGTAACAAGGGAGGTACACGTTGCGGCATTTCGTTTTGTTCGATATTTTTAAAATAGAGTCGTACAAGTGCAATCATAATAAAAAGTAGAAAAATGGCTTCAAGCGTCCATGAAGAAAAGTTTTTAACCAAATAGGAGCTTGCCATCGCACCTAAAAAGCCCCCTGTTCCGATAGTAAGTACCAGCTTCACATCGAGCGTACCACGCCGATGATTTAGAAAACTTCCAAAAATCGAGCTAAAGACCATCTGCACCACAGAGATGCCCACCGCACTTTTCATGTCAAATCCGATAAAAAGGAGCATGGGCACCAGTATCGTCCCGCCACCGATACCGAAAAAACCTGACAGCACACCGACAATCAAACCCGATAATGCCAGTTGTAGCTCCACGCTTCTCCTTTTCTAACGCGCGATTATACTGCGTCCACACTTAGAGGATAGATGGTATTATGAGGTTACATGTAATGCGATAAGCTACAGTAGTGTTGCAACAACGCTTTTATATGCGTTGAAGCAGTTCGCCCAATGGCGGAAGAACCCTTGTCTGATCCATCAAAAGCCTAATCATAGCAATGTCATCGGGTGTCATCGCCGTTTTATCGCTACTGTCAAGCCCATTTCGTAGCTCCTCCATCAGCTGTTTACGATACTCACTCACCAGCTCTTCAATCTCCGCCAGCACATCAGGGCTATCTCCCATCTTTTCTAAAAGTTCTTGCCGATATTTTTCAACCTTTTCATCAATCTTTTCTTGATTCAGGTCTGCTAAAAATTGCGCGGCACCTTTGGTGCATAACGCTTCAAGAAACTTCTCAATCTCGGGATCACGTTCTTCGCTCTCTGACACGTCGCGCTCACCCGCATAGTTATCTTCAAAAGTTTCCCAAAACTTCGTTGCACTCGCTTTAACTTCTTCAGAACTAAATGCAGGCGGTTTGGGGTTTAAAATCGACTCAACACTGCTTTTGAGATACGCATAATCAACACGTGTCGCTTCATACTTTGTACCGTTAATTTGTGAAGAAAGCAAGTTTATATCCAGCGTAAACATCCGAATTGCCATAAGCTGATCGCTCTCATCAAGCGTATTGATGGCTTTAATATAAGCATCACGGACATCTGCCGGCATATTTTTGGGAACCGGCATACTTGATTTGCCAATACCTACTTCCATATACCCGTTATTATTAAAGTCATATTTTTCAGAGTCGTGCATCAACAAATTGTATGCGGCCTCATTTTCGAGAATGTTAACATCAATCGGATCCGCAAGTCCGTGATAATGCTGAAGTGTCCTGAGCTCTTCGGTAGAGAGTCCTAAAAGTAACGTTTTGGCGCTTTGCAGTGTTACGTCATCAGATGTTTTTGCATAAATGCTTTCAAACGCCTCTGAAAACGGTGCTTGAGCGTTAACACGACCTGCAAGAGGTTGGTACTCCTGCATAGCTGAAACATAATCGAGATACGAACGTGATGTTTCCATAATCTTTCTCCACCAATTTTTAAAATGCAAGCAAAAAGTATTCCTGTATGTTAAACCTAAAAAATTCTTGTTTTTGTATTCATCGAATCCGAAAAGGCAATCTTATATGTAAAGAATTTAATAGCTTTTAGCGTATAATCATTTCCAACAGCACTTAAACATGCATCAGGAATGCCTTTATGATCCACTATATCGAGAAAGCCGCGGCCAACTTCTCACTCCATCAACTTGAAATTGAAAGTCAAAAAGCGACACCAGATATCCAATTGAGAACATTTATTGCTTATATCGATATTATAGATGCCGGAGGTGCTTCAAAACGCGTCTATATTGGGTGTGAACACGCCTTAATGCAACGTATTGCCGAAGTTTACCTTTTTGAAGATGAGAGTGATGAGCAGACCCTAACCGACCTCTCTCTTGAGGTCGCTAATATGGTCATTGGAAGCGCCAAAGTTATTGCAGAGGAGGAAGATATCGAACCTTTTACGATCACAACACCCCATTTTGAAAAATATGACGTATTTGATATCAATCATCATAATATCAGTGCCATTGCCATTGACGGACATATCATGAACATCGCTATCAAGGAGCTTTGATCGTGAGTATCGAGTCCCAAACCGATGCGCTCAAGCAGATCAAACAGTTTACCAAAGAAGAGCTCAAGTGGATGAACTACGACGGCTTGCTCGATATGGAGGTGGAGTTTATCGCAGATTTGGGTGAAACCGAACTCTCAATCGCCGATATTCTTAAACTCGATCGAGGCTCAGTGATTGATCTGAACAAACCTGCGGGTGAAAGCGTTGAGTCGTATGTTAATGGTCGTATTATCGGAAAAGGTGAGGTTATGGTTTATGAAAAAAACCTCGCGATCCGTATCAACGAAGTGCTAGATTCAAGCGCCGTACTTTACTATCTCTCGAAAGAGCGTTTATGAAACTGGCTATATTTTTGCTCACTCCCCTGCTACTTTTTGCCTCGCAGATCCTAAGCTATAATATCTACGACCGCAGTGATCGTGTGGATATCATGTTTACGTTTGATACCCCTTATGAAGGTCATATCAGACAGCAAACCCTTAACGGATCAATTATTGTCAAGTTGGATGATGCGGCAATCGAGGCTCCCAAAAGCAAAAATCTTAAATCGCCGTTTATTTCACAAATTACGATTACTCCGCTTGGTGGCCAAACCCAGATCGTCGCGCGGGTACCCAGCGGTGTACAGATGCAGGCATCACGAACGGCCGATGCTTATGGACTGCGTCTGCGTTTTTTAAAACAGAGTGCCAAGACTCAAACAGCCGTGAAAGACGAAACCCAACCTCTACTTTCTAATCTGCCTACCAAACAGAGTAGCGAACTGGATCAAAACTATATGAGTGTCATCATTATTTTGGTCATAGGTATCATCATTTTGCTTTGGCTTAAACGCTCGCTAAATAAAACCCGCAAGAGCCCTTCTGCATCATCACTGTTCAAGCCATCAAGTAAACATAACGATGATGAAGCCACGGTACGCTTTCAAAAAGCGCTGGATCAAAACAATAGTGTGGTAATGCTCGATTATGCCGACGAGAGCTATCTGGTGATAGTGGGCAATACCAATGTGATTTTGGATAAATTTCACGGTAATCAGCCGATCTCACAAAATGAGTTTGAGTCACTTCTACACTCTAAAGAGGAGGAGCTTGATACCTATCTCCAGATCGATAAGGTAGACTCTAACGAAGTGTTGCAAAGCTATAAAGAGAAAGCATCACTATAAATCTCTACATGTAAGGCTGGTTTATGACACCATTAACACATTTAATAGCGCGCCTTTCTCTTCTCACACTATTACTCGTAACAAGCATATATGCCGGACGACCGGTAACCTCGTTTCCATTTATTGAGCAGTTTAATGAGAATAACTATGACGATATTATTTGGGTTAGCGGCAATGCTTCTCATGAATGGGTTAGCAATCAAGGGTGGCAAGGAAGTGGTGCTGCAAAATTCTATCCCAATACTATTGACAACAACTATATGGGTTTGGGGCAATTTACACATTTCAACAATAACGAAGGTGTGGTACAACTCAATATCAGATTTTTAGTGTACTATGGAAGTGACTGGGAGCCCGGTGGCGATCAGAATAAAGTTGTTATTATGAATCGTACAAGCGATCTCCAGTATGAAGATGCTCAAACACGAATAATGCTAGTCTCACGAACCCCTGATGCGGCACATCCTACATGGCGCTCATTTGGCATATGTGAAGATAGCTGTATTTATGAAGGCGGAGGAGCAAACCTTGATGGTGTTGAGCCTGAATTTAAGATAGACAACCCTCCCGAAGGCAGAAAAGAAGAATGGATATCCGTAGAACTTGAGGCGAATACGCAAACGGGAACGATAAAACTCTATATCTATACGCAAGACGGTACATTGAGTGCTTCACATCTCGAACATAGCATGGAGCAACGGAGTTATCCGTTTCGATATATCGATATTCTTGGTGGCTATAACAACGATCAAGCAGTGGCAAGCACAAATAACTACTACATGATTGATGAGCTGGTCATTGATGATCACTACATTGGTCCACCGGCAGGTTTTGTCTCTAATGCATTTGCTAACACGGTGTCGCCATTACTCTATCTTTTGGATTTTTAACACCAACAGAGCTCTTGCAAATGGGTTTTTTGCTAAAATTAGTTAAATTCACACAAAGAACAACCTATGACAGATATCTTTGACGATCCCTATTTGCTTCTGTATTATGCACCGGTCTTTTTTGGAATTGTGTATATTAGACTTCTTGCAAAACTTCCAAATAGTCTCAGAGCCAAGAGACGTAGTGAGATTGGGCTTTTCTTCTTTAAGTGCGTAGCCGTAGCTACGGACGCAAAGAAAAAAGTTCAAGATTGCTGCGTCTCTTGGCTCCCTTCGGGCACTTAAAAGCTGCGCGTGCTCTACGTTAGAACCTTTTTACCGTAG
>JBNKLA010000029.1:0-6735 GCA_050292115.1 Sulfurimonadaceae bacterium
AGAGAGAACGTTACAATCAAGACGGTACTTTGAAAGCCTAGCCAAAGCTAAGGTGAAAAGTACCAACGCAGAGTGTGGCGTTCTCTCTATCGCCCGAAGGGAAGCCAAAAGAGCGCCAATCTCGCACCAAACTTTTTATCGCCATAGCTACGGCTATGACTCTAAAAAGCTTTTGCACGATCTTAGCACTCTTTTGGCTTCTGAGCGTGTTTATGGTTTTTGGTGGTGCCCTTATGACAGTGTAAAACAATCACAAGGAGTTTGTCTTGTAAAAAAGCGACATCATCTCATGATTGGGAGAAAAGTTTGAAAACTTTTTAAACTCCTTGTTAAAGTGCGCCTGATCGCAGTAGCCAAGCTCGTACGCTTTTTGCGCCAGATCGTCGGTACCGGTTTTTATAAGCGTTTTAAACATATAAAAAAAACGGATGATATTGGCAAATTTTTTAGGCGATACCCCCACATAACGCAAAAAAAGCCGCTGCAACTGACGTGGGCTTACATGTAAGGCATCCACAACCGTGTCAATGGCAATATCGCCTTTACATGTAACAATCTCATGAATTGCAAAAGTAACCGTGTTGTTGAGTGAAACATCTCTGAATGCTTCCTCGAAAATAGTATTGAGCCGCTCTACGCTCGGCGGCAGGGTTTTAAAATCCAAAAGCGCATACAAATGGGCGTTTACCTCTTGCAGCGGCACGATTTTGTTTGTAAAAACATGCCCTTCAATCCCCAATAACACGGGCAAAACACCGGGTTTAAAACGGATTCCAAAAGAGAAATCCCGCACCTCGGAGGCAACAACAATACCCTCATCCATCGCCCCTACTAAAATAAGCGCGCCGTTTTTGCAGATGATATCCATACAGCCATCAGGAACGATGGGAATATCGACCCTCTCATCTGAAACGTTTTCAATCGACCAGTACGCATCGATTACATGTAAAAGCTTTGGCGAGGGCGCGTACTTTTGAATGCGTAAACGATTCATATGTTGACTTCAATCGTTCCTTTTAAATAGAGTGCCGCTTCCCCCGCAATATTGACCCGTTCGCCCTCCAGATCGCACCACACTTCACCGCCGCGCTTTGAAACTTGGGCGGCATAAAAATGCTCTTTACCTAAAACACGGCTCCAGTAAGGCACCAGTTGCGTAAACGCCGATCCCGTCACGGGGTCTTCGTCAATTCCGAAATTGGGTGCGAAAAACCTACATGTAAAGTCGTATTGCGTACTTTTTGCCGTAATGATCACGCCGCGCAGATCAAGCGCTTTTAGTGCCGTAACATCGGGCGTTACATGTAAGATATCCGCTTCGTTTTCAAACACCGCAATATAATCCATTGCTTTATAGCACGCAACCGGCGCCATAGCAAATGCTTTTATCACTGCTTCGGGCGTTTCACAGGGGCTTGGGGTTTGCGCCGGAAAATCCATGACCAAACGCTCCTCTTCCCGGCTTACATGTAACAAACCGCTACGTGAATCAAACACGATCACCGGAGCTTTCACCCCTAAAATATTAAACAATACATAAGCACTGGCAAGCGTGGCATGACCGCACAGATCAACCTCGCTAGTCGGCGTAAACCAGCGAATGCGGTAATGCTCCTCCTCTTTTACCAAAAAAGCCGTCTCGGAAAGGTTATTCTCGGCAGCAATACGCTGCATGAGCGCATCATCCAACCACGACTCAAGCGGCACCACGGCGGCGGGATTACCGCCAAAAACCTTACATGTAAAGGCGTCGATTTGGTAAAGAGGGAGGGTTATTGTTTTCAAGGCGGGTCCTTTTTGCTTCTACAACTCTTTTTCTATAGACTGAATTGCTTCGTATAACAGGGGGAGATCATTTTGGATCGTATTAAAAATAATTTCAAAATCGACACCAAAATATTCATGAATAAGCATATTACGAAAATCAACAATATCCCGCCATGCAATCTGTGAATATGCACCGGTGATTTCATTTGGCAAATGCTTAACGGCTTCGCCTATAACTTCAAATTCCCGAATCACGGCACTACAGGTTTTGCGGTCGTAAACAAATGTCTCATATTCCAACCCTTCGACATATTCAAAGATTGCTTCGCAAGACGCTTTTATGTCCTCTATAAAAAGCCGAAAATCACGTTTAGACATAAATAATTTCCTGTAATATCCGCTCTTTAACAATAGGCTTGATACTACTTTCGATTCCAAGGTCTACCGTTTTGTTTAGATCGTTTTCAATAGTGCGTTTAATAGCAAAAAAAGTGCCTAAGCTCTTTTTGGAACTCTCGATTTCAATCGCTAGATCGATATCGCTCTGTTCTTGTTGTGTTTCTCGGGCATAACTGCCAAAAAGTCCCATTTTAATCACACCGTAACGCTCTTTAAACTCAAGCTTGTGGCTTTTGAGATAATTTATAACGTCATGCTTATTCATTGATTAACTCCAATAGACTTGTGATTCTAATTTTAGCATTTAACGCTGCTTCAATCCAGCAATAACTACCCCAACACTATCCCGTCGTAAACGCAAACAGTGCCAGAAGCGCTCGTCGGCTCAAACTTTTAATAGTTTGTCCCGCTTATTATAGCCCACCGCCTAATAATATTTCTTACTATTATCCTTAACATTAATAATCACCCTAATATGCTCAACCACCTCCACGAGTTCGCTTTGAAGTTCCATGACTTCAAAAATATCTTTGTAGGCAAAGGGCGATTCATCGAGCGTGTTTTCATCGACGGTTCCGGTAATGCCTTTCATGGCCTGCTCAAAAGCCTCCATCGAGACGTTTTTTTGAGCCTGTTTACGGCTCATCACGCGCCCTGCCCCGTGTGAGGATGACGATAACGACGCATTCGCCCCTTTGCCGACAACTACAAAAGAGCCGTCACGCATATTGCCCGGAATTACTCCGTACATCCCTTTTTCGGCGTGGGTGGCGCCTTTGCGGTGGATCCACTCGTTGCGCGTTTCATTAAACTCGGCGTGATTATGGTTGCGGTTGATAAAGCGTGTTTCATCTTCGCTCTCAAAGGCATGCGCGCCGCCCATGGTTTCATTCATAATATTATGAATCACCTCTATCATCTTTTTACGGTTTTCCAGTGCGTACGCAAGCGCAAAGTTTTGATCTTTTATATACTCCCGGCCTAGATCGCTGTTGACGTCAAGACCCCAAATTCCTTTAAGGTTATCGAGCTTGATCGTTTTGTTAAACGCTTCGGTCTGTTTGTGCGTAAACTTTGCCAAACTCTTCTCAAACCCTTCGGGGTTGTGCTCTTTAAACCCTTTGTTGCGCGCTTTGAAATCTTCGATGATCCGCTCTAGTTTTCCCTCTCTTGGGTTGTGTTGCAAATAGGCTTGCAGCATATAGTGCGAGGCGATTTTATGCCCAAAACCGCGGCTTCCCGAGTGAATCACGATCCATGCCTTATCATCGTTTCCATAGCCGATTTCTATAAAATGGTTGCCGCCGCCAAGCGTGCCAAGCTGCATACGCCCCGAGCTTTCTAAAAGGTGCTTTGCAAAAGGCGTAAGCGGCAAATCGATGCTTACGGGTTGGTGGTTTTTATGTTTATTAAACCCCAAAGGGATGCGATCAATAATCTGATTATAAATCACCTCCGCCTTAGCTTTGAGCTCTGTTTTATCAAACTCCGTTTTATAAGCGCACATCCCGCACCCGATATCAAACCCCACAAACTGCGGCACGATAACCTCTTTGGTGGCACACACCCCGCCAATGGGCATGGAGTAACCCGCATGGGCATCAGGCATCAACGCGCCGTAGGTTACGTAAGGCTCTCTAAGTACCTCGTAAAACTGATTTTGGGCTATCTCGTCAAGCAGCTCCGCATAGACTTTATAGGGCGTATCCGTCTCTTGGAATTTTGCATGATCAATCGGCAAAAATCCCAATGATTTTAAATTCATTTTATGCTCCTTGTTTTGGTTGGAGCATTATAGGGGGTGTTTTGGACGTATTTTGTCCGATTAAAATTCAACGCTTTAAAGCACCAAATCAATCAATATAATTTTAGAGCACCACCAAAAACCCTAAATACGCTCAGCGACAAAGAGAACGTTACAATCAAGGCTCTGAACTATTTGATCAAACTTTGCATCGCTTTCATTCTCTATCATTATCTATGCCATGCTTAATTTTGAATTACCGTGCACTAATTGTACACACTTTATCTATGATATAATACATACTATATCGACTATGGAGTCTGTAATGACAGTGCGAAAAAACTTCACCATGCCCGAAGATATTGTTGAAAATTTAGAGTTTCTTGCAAATTATATGCATAAAAAGCAGAGTCAAGTCATACAAGATCTGATTCAAGAAAAGATGAAAATGTTTGAAAAAGAGAAAAAAATTCAAGCCGTAGAGAAGATGTCGGGGATGTTTAGCGGAAAAATACCTCAAAACATCTCAATACAATCTACCAAGGCCGATAGTGAAAATTAAGAAGATATTTTTCGATGCCAATATTTTTAACGATATCTTTGATGAAAAAAGAGCACATCACACCGTTAGTAAACGCGCGCTGATTTATGCGCTTGAAAATAACATCGCGGTCTGCACCAGTTGCGATATTGTGACCACAATTTACTATATTACGGCCAAGTACACTTCAAAAAATCAGGCACTTGAAGCACTTGGATATATTAAAGAGGTGGTTGAGATTATCCCTTTTGCACTGCAAGAGCTCTCGGACACGATAGTGCTGATGCAATCAGATGGTGATTATTATGACATGGAAGACACCATACAATACATTTTGGCATTGCAGCACCATTGCGATTTGATTATCTCTAATGACACAAAGTTTGTATCTAAAAACGTAGAGTGTATGAGTGCAGAGACATTTTGTAGTAAGCACGAGATAAGTACCCAACCAAAACCCTGAGCGTATTTAAGGTTTTTGGTGGTGCCCTTAATGATCCAGCATGGATGATACAAATTACACCCTCACAACGGTCACATATTCATTTTGTGCCGTAATACAACCTAGATTCTCGTAAACACATGACAATGATAGGCGTGAAATGCCTATCATGATGATGTTTTTACTTTCAAATTCCCTATTTTCTGGAGTTTACAGACATCTCGTTACAAAACTTCGGGAATGCAGGTTACATGTAAGGCCATAAAGTAGCCGTTTCCTTTTTTGCGTTCCCCTTTTTGAGGTATAGCCTCCGCGTTTTACATATAACCAGTCAGTACTTGACGAGTAGTATCCAATTAGATACAATAATACAATGTACTCCATAAAACAGACAGATCACTTTATTTTGAAAGGAGCCAAATCATGAATAATCTTAGTACCTTTGATGTATCGCAATATCTTGATAACAATGAAATGATTGCCGAATACCTTTCACAGGTGATGCAAGAGGGTGACACAGACGAACTGCTTGAAGCCATTGGAAACATTGCCAAAGCCAAAGGGATGTCACAGATAGCACACGATACGGGGCTGGGTAGAGAAAGTCTTTATAAAGCATTTCAAGCCGGAGCCAAACCCCGCTTTGAAACGGTTATGAAAGTGCTTCACAGTTTAGGTGTTACCTTACAAGCCAGTGCGTAAATTTTATTACATGTAAAGAGAAAAGAGCTCATGTTTGGTATGATGAGTTAATTCCCAATACCTGACCTGTGGCTCGGATCCGTGGCTCGTGGCTACAACGGAAATAAATCTTGCAATGTGTTTGATGTGTTTGAAAATGGCAGTACCTTTTTTATGTTGTATGTTGGATAATATAACCCTGTCAGGCTATTTAGTATAGAATAGTTAGGACAATCAGGGCTTGAATTAAAGCTTGAAAAAGAAGGTGAGAATGGCTGTAAATAGAAATAAGGTTGATTTATGGAAAATTGATGTTTCCAAATCAGTTGATTTTTATAACGATTAGTTCATGAAATTTGCTCCAAAAGCATTCCGAGATACCCGTACTGAAACCACTGAGCAGGTTGAACAAGCTCTTCTATGGACTGAAAATTTGACCAATATTCGTCCTGAGACTCTTCAGTCCCATCCTTCCGTTTTGCCAATGCTCCAAATGACAACATGCCCGCCAATCGCGCGTGATCGGCTCATTGGTCTTGCAGGCGTGTCGCCTAACTTGGTAAAGAATATGGAAACAGGGAATCGTGTTCCGCCAAAGATGAAGAAACCAGAATTGATCAAGCAATTGGATATGATCGCGAACATTATCGAAAAGATGGCAGATCCTGATATTTTTGTATGGAAAAATAGAGGAGATGCAGGCACTAAAGAAGAGGTTCACCGAGCTTCCACCATCATTGCAGATCGGCTTTGTGGTGCAATTGCTGACCCGATAATCAGAAATGCCCAAGAACAGCGTCAGCTTGCGGCCATGAAAGCATGGTTTGAAGCGCGTGGATACCGTGAACTTAAATCAAGTGAAGCCGAAGACTGGCTTTCAATGCCAAATGGTACATTTTCTTTTCGTTTCAATGTGCCTGTTCAACAAGGTGACGAAGGAAAACAAGTTAATATTCCTATTGACGCTGTAATTATGCGTAAGAATGCAAAAGAAGGTGATTTTCCTGCACTCTTTGAAGCAAAGTCAGCCGGTGACTTTACCAACACAAACAAGCGCCGAAAGGAAGAAGCTATTAAGATTCAAGTAAGCCCCAAGTAAACCCCGCCATGCGAACAGCAATAAGAAGCCTTAACAAGGCTTAAAATAGGGAGTTTAACAAG
>JBNKLA010000030.1:0-32611 GCA_050292115.1 Sulfurimonadaceae bacterium
CTCTTGTTTGTTCTGCATAACCAACGGCATTAACGCATCTATATTCAACTCAACTTTATTTCCATTCAATTCCATCATCTCTATGATCCTTTTCTATCATCATAGTCGATTCTGAATTTACAGAAATTATTTTACGCTACCAATTATAACCAAACCAATGTAGCGTTTAGTAGATTAAAAACTGCGCTACAATACCCCCATGAAAAACGAAACCAAAACGATAAAAGAGCGCATCAAAAACACGTTTGATGAAGCCGCTTTGCATTACGACACTAATGAGCATTTCGTGCGCTCTGCCAAGCAGATGGGCACGTTGGCGGTGCTTACATGTAAGCCGGATGCTACAATACTGGATCTTTCAACCGGAACGGGACACATTGCCATTGAGATTGCGACACGCTTACCGAATGCCGTGCTGCATGGCGTGGATATCTCCGAGCAGATGTTACATGTAGCGCGCCAAAAAAGCACTGCGGCAGGCGTGCATAATGTGACATATCATTGTCAGGATGTTGAAGAGTTAGAGCTTGAAGAGAGCGCATTTGATCTGATCACCTGTGGATACGGCCTCTTTTTTTATCCCAACCTTGATGCCACGTTTTGTGATATTGCCAAACGGGTTAAAAGCGGAGGCGCGTTTATGTTTTCTACCTTTACGCCCGATGCCTTTGAACCGCACTCGCAACTTTTTTTAGACATGCTTAAGGAAGATTACGACATTTACCCGCCCCAACGTCTCGAAGATCGCCCTTTAAATACCCGCGAAGCCATCAAAGCACTGGCGAAACAGGCGAATCCTAAAAGCGTGAGTATCGAGACCTTTGAGATTCGTTACGATATGAGCATACCTAGGTGGTGGGAACTGCTTAACAGTACCGGCTATAGCGGTCTGCTTTCGCAACTGACTCAAGCGCAATACGATGCATTTGAAAAACGTTATTTGGATGCTTTACATGTAAGCTCAAAAAATGGTGCGATTGCGTTTAATGCGGATAGTTTTTTTACTACGGTGCGGTTTTAATAGACTTCTTGCAAAACTCCCAAATAGACTCAGAGCCAAGAAACGTAGCAATCTTGAATAAAAAATAGACAAAAATTTTGATCATTCTCATAAGCTCATAGTTATAATTGCATAAAAAAAGGGTTAGCGCATGTCTGCTAAAAATTATGTGATTGAGCAGTTTCGCCAGGCCAGAACCGAACATATCAAATGGTTGAATCGTATTAAGTTGCTGGTATCGGGGTTTTCTCAAGAAAATTTAGACATTGATCAGAGTAGCTCTATGTTTGGAAAGTGGCTTTTTAATGATGCTTTAATATTATCATCCACAAACTGCAAACGCACGATAGATGAGATTATACAAAAGCATACGGAGTGTTTTGATTATTTCTTAACCATCTACCATCTACAGCATCGACCAAAAGCAAATTTTTTAGGAAATTTGTTTGCGGTGAAACAGCGCCAAGATGCACGAGAAGAAGCACTGATTCAACGCTATTATGAAGAATTGGTAACGGCATCGGATCGTTTAGTAGTAAAACTGCGTTTCTTAGAGACACAACTTTTAGCAATGAGTGAAACCGATTTTGAAACACTCGAAATTTCAACGATACAAGAGAAGAGCGTATCACTGCATAAAGTTTCTGGCGCGCCCAGTTATTATCGGGGACAACGGATTGATTAAAATGGTTACAGCCCATTACCCCACATATGCATCTTCTTCGCCATCACCAGATCGTACCCATCCAACACGTCAATAATATTTCCGGCGCGAAACTCTAAGCGTTCAAGATCATCAAGTAGCTTTTGCGTATCGAGCGTGCCGTGTTGCTCCATGATGATAAGATGCGCGGCATTGGCCAGTGTGGTGTAGGCAAGTTTTAAAATACGCTCAGAGTAGTCGTGCCGTGTGTAGAGGTCGTGCAAAATCACTACGTCGTATTCACGCGGCGGCGCGCGAAACGGCGCTTTAAAATTTTTGATGTCGTGACGCTTTACATGTAAGCCTTGAGTCTCTTCATGCGCACCTGGGTAGCACTCCAGCGAGAGCATACCGTTGACATGCTGCATCATATCGGCAAGTGTGTGGGCGATGGTATCGGCATGGGTAGTGGCGATGAGATATTTGCTGCCTGGAAGCGGGTTGAAGAGTTCTAAAAACTGTTGCATGGCACGTTAACGGTTTTGCATATAATGCTTAAGGGTTGCTTTGAGCTCATCGTCACTCAAGGTCTCTTTTTGTATACATTCCATGCCCCAAGAAGGTTCCCAAATCTTTTTGAGCTTCAATCTCATGAACAGCCGCTTTTATATCCTCTTTAAGCCGTTTGTATTTTTTAGATAGCGCTTTGGCTTCATGTAAAAAGTTCTCACTATATTCAATCATCTAACGCATTCCAAAGCGTCTCAATAGCGTGAGTTTTACCCTTTTCAACATCTGAAAGACCTCTCTCTACCGATGCAAGGAACTGCTCAGCCTCAACTCTTTTGAGTGCTTCACACATGGCCTCATACTCATCTTTGGAAATCATAACCGCTTCGACTTTGTTATTTTTAAGGATGGCAAGTTTTTCAACACTGTGTTTGCTAATTTGCGAAAGGTATGAACCAAACTTTTTGGCAAATTCCGATGAGGATATGAGTTCATTTGCACCATAGGTTACCATAATTTCCCCCTATATTTTGCGGAATATTTTACGGTATTATACTTCAATAACTGATTTCGTGCAACTCTTTAAACAAAAATGCCTCGACAATATCATCGATATAGCGTTGCGTATGCGCCACTAAAATCCCGATGTTATCCTCTTGAAACGGCCAGACGTATTCACTGTCGCTTATCACCACGACGGCATCAATCCACTCTTCTATCTCCTCGCGGTTATCAAAAAAGCGAATCGCTACGACCGCTCCTGCGTCAATCTCCATAAGCGCCCATTTTTTGACCTCATTGAGCGAAACGAGTTGTGACTCTTGCGTATCGTTCCCGTCCATCGGTAGCAAAAGTAGCACTACGCTTGCCCCACCTTGGCAAGATCGAGTTTAAGCGCTTCATTGTCCATCACGCCGATTTCGCCGCTGAGCACGTCGTTTGCAATCTTTTTGGCATCTTCAAGCGAGTGCATGGTGTAGGTACCGCACTGATAGACGTTGAGTTCGGGAATATCCTCTTGTTTTTCTACATGTAAGACATCTTCCATTGAGGCTTTCCACGCTTTGGCCACGCGTGCTTCATCGGGCGAACCGATCACGCTCATGTAAAATCCGGTGCGGCATCCCATGGGTGAAACGTCGATAATCTCTACATCGTCACTGTTGAGATGTTCGCGGATAAATCCGGCAAAGAGGTGCTCTAGCGTATGAATCCCCTCACCGCTCATCTTCTGTTCGTTGGGTTTGTAAAAGCGTAGGTCATACACGGTGATTTCATCGCCGAGCGGCGTGCGCATTCCTTTGGCTTTGCGCACGGCGGGTGCGGGCATAATGGTGTGATCGACGGTAAAGCTGTCTAATAGTGGCATGAAAATTCCTTACATGTAATGTTGCGAAATGGTAGCATATTTTCTACATGTAACCCTGATGAAATCGTTTTATAATCGCAAAATAATCATTGCAAACTATTATCCGTTTTTACTCTACCAAGATAAGGAAATGGAATGAAACATACAAAAAAGATTGCCTTTGCTAGCATTCTCTCGGCTCTAATTATTAGCGGTTGCGGAAGCGACGACAACTCCACGCCAAACAATATAAGCAAAGTACCTGCCGCAGGTTCAGCGCTCCCATACACCGTGCTTGCCGATATCGGTTTTGAAATTCGCAACGGCGGATACGGCTCTGACGCCGCGGCACACCCTAGCAAAAAGAACTACTTTTATGCCCTCACCGACCGTGGACCAAACGCAACCTACACAGGTGCCGACGGTAAAGGCAAAAAATTCCCGACACCTGATTACACGCCGCGTATCGGTCTTTTTAAAATTTTATCCAACGGATCGGTAGAACTTGAAAAAGATATTTTGCTTAAACGACCTGACGGTACCAATATTACCGGTCTTCCCAACAGCTCTGCACTCGGCGGTACCGGCGAAACGCCTTACGATGCCGAGGGCAATACGATTGTCGATGAAAACGGCGATATTTTTCTTGATGATTACGGTTTAGACGGCGAAGGGTTAGCCGCACTTAAAGACGGTACGTTTTGGGTAAGCGATGAGTACGGCCCACATATAGTGCACTTTGATGCTAACGGCAAAGAGATTGAGCGCATCAACCCGTTTGCAGATGATACCCGTGATCTTTATCATCTGCCCGCAGAGTTTGCGTATCGCCGTGCCAACCGCGGTATGGAGGGTCTCACAATAACACCGGATCAAAAAACTCTTGTCGGTATTATGCAATCGACGATGGATCTTCCCACCAAAGAGGTACGTTCTCTCACCATCACACGTATCGTTACGGTTGATCTTGCAAGCGGTGGCATCAAACAGTACCTGTACAAACAAGAGAAAAACGCCAACTCAAATTCGGGTATCGTTGCACTTAGCAGTGACACGTTCTTAGTCATTGAGCGCGACGGTAATTTTGCTCAAGGCGGTGGCGGTAAAGCTGCCGATCCTACCGCGCAAAAGCATGTCTATAAAATCACACTCTCTTCGGGTACGGAACTTGAAAGCGCGACATTGAGTACGGGCATGGAACAAGATGCCGATCTTGGCCTGATTATTGACGGCAACACGCTTGAGCAAGTCGTGTTCAATGGTGGTTGGGAAGCACTCGAAGCCAAAGGCATTACACCGGTAACAAAAAGTCTTGTTGTCGATATGGTTGCGCAAGTGAACTACCCGCATGATAAAATGGAAGGCATGATCGTATTTAGCGATGCAACACTGGGCATTTTAAACGATGACGACTTCGCCACATGGTCAACAGGCGGTGAACTAGAGCAAAAGTACATTATCGACGATACTACGGTTGATGGCAACACGCTCTACATTGTTGACGGACTCGATCTTTCAGTCAATTAACGTTTTTACAACCGGCTCAACGAGTCGGTTACTCATGGTGTGCTCTCATACGTAACATTTTATATGCCAGTCGTTTGATAAAGTCGTTAAAGAAAAACCAGAGTGTCGCATACAGCCAGATAAAAGCGGCATATTCCCATCCGATAGCTTCCATGAAAAGGCCGTACACGGCTATAAGCGTTCCTAAAATACGAGTAGCAAACACCGTCAAGAAAAGTGTCCATGAAGGATAAGGCTTATGCCAAAACGGTTTGGATCCGGTACGGGCAAGATAGATTGTCGCATGGCCGGCAACATCCAGTTTTAAAAAGATAATAGCTTGAATCATATCACGGGGGACATGCCATAGCTCTAGCAGGTAAAACAGCAAAAATGATGAAATTACTCCCAACAATCCCAGCACCGTCGAGACGCTAAGAATCTCTTTCATATTCCATCGTATGGGAGCGGATGATACCTTTGTGTTATCAAAAGCGATGGCAAGAATGGGCAGATCGTTTAACAGTGCAAGCATAATAATCATCATTGCAGTAATGGGATAAAAATCAAAAATAAGAATGCTCAGCGTCATAAAAAGAATAATGCGAATCGTCTCGGCAATCCGAAATATGGAGTAGCTTTGCATTTTTGCAAACGTCATTCTGGCCTCTTTAAACGCATTGTTGATCACGCCAAGACCGGGAGACAATAGTATGAGATCCGCACTCGCTCTTGCGGCGTCGGTAGCGTTGGAGACGGCAATCCCCACATCGGCTTTTTTAAGTGCGGGGGCGTCGTTGACGCCATCACCCGTCATGGCGACAATGTGATCGGCTTTTTGCAGTTTGTCTACAATATAGTATTTATCTTCAGGAAAAACTTGAGCAAATCCGTCGGCCTCTTCGATAATGTCGATAATCTCGGACTCATGTTTTTTAGCGTATCCCTTAGGTATCGGCATGTTTTCCAGATCTTTCTTTACCGCCTCCGTAACGGATTGTGCAAAAACGTTTACCTCTTCTTCATTAGCATGAGCGAGCTTTTTATACATCGCGGCGGCAATAATATTGCTCATAATCAACAGCTCTTTTTGCCGGTTTCCTTTGAGCTCTTTGTTATCTAAAATAGTATCGCCGATCGTAAGCAGTTTGGATATCTGTCTGGCGATCGAGATGTTGTCTCCCGTCACCATCTTTACATGTACACCTAAATTTTTCGCCTCTTCAATGGTCGCTTTTGCATCGTCGCGCGGCGGATCAAACATAGGCAGTAAACCCACAAAGCGGTATATTTCGTCATCAAAACTTTTAATGGCAACGCCTAACGTTCGGTACCCCTCACATGCCAAAACTTCTACTCTTGTGACAATGACTTCGTCTTGATCGCTTTGGCAAAGTCGTAAAATCACCTGCGGCGCACCTTTAGTCACTATAAATTCATGGCCGTTGTACTCATAAATCACTTCGGTACGTTTACAAACCGGATCAAAAGGAATAAATTTTTGCATCCTGTACGCATCATCAATCTCGATTTTCTGTCCCTTGGCGTATTCAAATATGGGGATTTCCAAAGGATCGTTATTGTCACGACCGCTTGCAAGGAGTGCATACTGTATAAGCTCCGCCTCGCTAAAACCGTTAAAAGGCTCTATCGCTTTCATACTCATTTGATTTTTAGTCAAGGTTCCGGTTTTATCGCTGCATAAAATATCCATTCCCGCCAGCTCTTCAATGGCGGCTAAGCGGCTCACAATCGCCTGTTTTTTAGCCAGATTCATCGCACCGATTGCCATCGTGACCGATAAAACGGCAGGAAGTGCCACCGGAATCGAAGCAATGCTTAACACAAGACTAAAGCGCAGTATTTCCGCAACGCTATCGCCTCGAAACAGTGATGTAATAATGATAATAACGATTAAAGCGGCACTCAAAGTAATCAGATAGTGCCCAATAGAGAGAATCGCTTTTTGAAAGTGGCTTTTTTGCTCTTTTTGCGCTTTTGCCACCAATGACACGGTTTTACCGAAATAGGTCTCATTTGCCGTTTTTGTCACAACGGCAAGCATCTCGCCTTTTTTCACGATAGTATTGGCGTAGGCATCATCATCGACGCTTTTGTCTATCGGCAACGATTCGCCCGTGAGTGCCGACTGATCGACCATAAGGTATTCGCCCTCAACCAGCCGCACATCGGCGGGAATCATATTGCCGATTTTTAGTTTGACAATGTCGCCCGGAACCAAGAATACCGTTTCTACCGATTGAAACACACCGTCTCTCAGCACCAAAGAGCGCTTCACCAGTCTCTCTTTAAGCACCTTAAGTGCACGCAGCGCACGCGACTCTTGCAAAAAATCGATGACGACATTAGTGAGCAACAGCACCATGATAATAACAAAATCTTCCCATTTTTGAACCGCCACGGAGAGAACAGCGGCCAATTCGATCATCCACGGTATCGGCCCCCAAAATCGCCGTGCGATACGTTCAAGAAACGACACTTCTTTTTGAACAAACTCATTTTTGCCATACGTCGCAAGCCGCTTTTGAGCTTCTTGTGACGATAAGCCGTGCTCAGTATCAGTATCAAATTGATTAAGAATCTCTTTGGTTGACAGGGCTTCGGTATTCATGCTAACCTCTCTAAAATCAAAACACTATTTAACGTATACAACCTACAAATAATTCTATTGCGTTACGCCTGAGTAAACCCTAAAGTTTCTTCGTTTACATGTAACTCTGTTTTAACCTTCCAATGTTAGAATACCGGACGTTTTCAAAGGCTCTACATGTATAACCGTTATGACCCCAACCACGCTACAACACTCACCTCTGCACTTCAAATGCGTGTTTACACCTCGCAACTTCTGGGACAAGAGGCCGATTTGGTACTGCATGGCGGTGGCAACACCTCGGTAAAAATCGATAATGTGCTTTATGTTAAAGGGAGCGGCTGGAACCTCGACACCATCGAAGAAGCGGGGTTTGCTCCGGTTGATCTGCAAACGCTTATTGCGATGGCCTCGCTTGAGACACTTAGTGATAGCGATATGGTTACCGCGCAGCGTGCGGCACTTCAAAATCCCGATGCTCCCAACCCCTCTATCGAAGCGATTTTACATGCAATTATCCCTTTTGATTTTGTCGATCACACCCACGCCGATGCGGTAGTGACTATCTCCAACACGCTCAATGGCAAAGCGCGCCTCCATGAGCTCTACGGCGAAAATATGCTGATTGTCGATTACGTTATGCCGGGATTTTTACTCGCCAAAACGGTTTTTGAAATGACACGCGATATTGAGTGGGAAGCACTCGAGGGCATTATTTTGCTCAACCACGGCGTGTTTACGTTTGATAACAATGCGCAAAACGCTTATGACAAAATGATCGACATCGTCAGCCGCGCTGAGGCGTATCTTGAAACGCATGGCCGATATGAGCTTACATGTAACCCCAAAGAAGCCGATCCTTTTATGCTCGATCAGCTGAAACGCAAAGTTTCGACACTACGCGGTTGCGATGTTAGCATCTCGCTCCTTGACACGAACGAAGCGTGTGAACTCTCAAACCGAGAGAATCTTGCGCAGATACTTCACAGCGGCGGCCTGACTCCAGAGCATGTCATTCGTATCAAACCCTTTGGCATGATTGTTGATGATGATCCCATCGACGGTATTTTTGAATTTACCAAAGCCTACAGTGCTTACTTTAACACCTACACTACCGATCATGTGCAACTCGATCTTGCTCCGCGTTATGGGTTTATCAAAGGTGTCGGTGCCATTATCTTTGCTAAAGACGAAAAGGAAAAAAAGATTATCAGCGACATCGTAGAGCATACCGTCAAAGCGATGCTTCAAGCTGAAACATTGGGCGGATGGCAAAGCCTGAACAAAGCCCAACTTTTTGCAATGGAGTACTGGGAACTCGAACAAGCCAAACTCAAAAAATAGGAGAAACAATGCAAATTACCAAAAAAGTGACCTTTATCGCCAAAGAGGATCATATCGATCAACTCAAAGCGCTTTTAGAAGCGATGGTGCTGCCTTCGCGCGCCGAAGTCGGTTGTCTGAAATACAATATCTACCAGATCGAAAACGAACCTGAGCGTTTTATCGTGATTGAGGCATGGGAGGATGAAGCGGCGCTAGAGGGTCACAAACACTCTAGCCATTACCAGCACTATAAATCGCACTACGAAGTGCATACCGCCGATAAATTCACCGAAAATCTGCTGATTCTCGGCGAAGCGTTCTAAAGCCCCGGCGCTTTCCACATTGAAGTTGTAAGCCCACGATCCACCAGTGCAAGTTGTGCATCATAAACTTCGCGCCACTGCTGGGCAATCTCACGATACTGCGTATGATAGGCAGGGTTAGGCTCATACGTTTTATGCCACGACACCAGTGCATCGGCAGCCTCCACGATAGAGCCGTATCTGCCCACGCCCACACCACACGCCATCGCACCGCCAAGTGCCGTAGCTTCGGTCACGGTAGGAATCTGCACGACTTTTCCAGTCACATCGGCTAAAATCTGACACCACAGCTCCCCTTTGGCCGCGCCTCCGGCAAAGGTGATACTCTCGCTACTTGCACCGCTAAACGCAAAAATATTCTCCAAATTAAGCATCGATACAATGGCCGCGTTCTCTTCTAGCGCGCGAAACATTGCTGCTTTACTGGTATGTTCCAGCGAAAGATTGATAAACGATGGGGCGGCGTGGTACCATTTGTCGTATTTCATGGTATCGGAAAAAATCGGCATAATGCCGTGCGAACCCACGGGAACCGCTTTAGCAAGCGTTTCCATATAAGCGTAAGCATCCATACCACGCTCCAATGCTTTTTGTTTTTCGGTTTCGCAAAACGTATCACGAAACCAGCGCATTACCATACCGGAGAAAAAGGTAATGCCCTCTGCTTGCGAGAGTCCGGGAACTACATGAGGATTCACGCGAATCTGCATTTGCGGATGCACTTTGGCACCGTCGATATTGATAATCTGTTGCCAAAAAGTTCCGCCCAAAACGGCACACTGCCCCGCTTTGACCACACCAAGCCCCGCACTGCCAAGCTGTACGTCACCGCCACCCATCACCACTTTGGTGCCTACATGTAAGCCCGTCACTTCCGAAGCGCGGCGCGACACTTCGCCAATGACCGTGCCTGTCTCATATACCGGTGGAAATATATCTGCTTTAAGCCCAAGTTTTTGCGCCATTTGCGGCTCCCAAAGGCGCGTTTGAAGGTTAAAAATACCGCTGGTTCCGGCATTGGAAGGCTCACCGGCGATCACGCCGCTGAGTTTGGTGAGCACCCAGTCGCTGATCATATTCATCAATGCCGTTTTGTCGTAAATTTCGGGTCGATGGCGCTTGAGCCACAGCAATCTGGGCAGTGCACCCAGTGCAAACGTCTGGCCGCTAAGATCATAAAACGCACGCTCGGCTTCGGGAAATTCGCGGTTAATGTCCGCCACCTCCTGCGAAGCACGCGCATCAACGTTGGCCACGCCAAAGAGTTCATTGCCCTCACGGTCATACAGCACAATGCCCTCACGCATACTGGTTGCACTTACGGCACCGATTTCACGCGCATCAATGCCCGCTTTAGCGATAGATGCTTTCATGCAGCGGCATAGAATCTCCCAGTTGGTCTTAAAATCAAACCCCATGGAATCTGCTACACCGGCTTCACTAAGATGGTGCCACTCTTGCTGAGCTATAGCAATCTGTACGCCATTTTCATCGAAAATCACGGCACGTCCGCTACCAGTTCCGGCATCAATACTCATAAAATACATGTAAAATCCTGTTGGAAAGAGAGAAGAAAAAGTAAGGCGCAAGCCTTACATGTAAGAGGCTTAAACGCTCGCCTCTTCACGTCGTTGGAGGTATTCCCATTTCGCGTCAACACGCTCTTGCCACTCTTTGATAAGATATTTGTACTCATCTTTAAAGAGGTGTTTAAAACGTCCCTGCGCCGCAAGATACTCCTCGACGGGAATAACGTTTTTAGGGCGGTAGGTAATATTGAGCTGATGACCGTCAACAATCTCATAGAGTGGAAACACCAACGAATCCGTTGCCAAATCGGAAACAGAGATGGTATTTTCAGGCAAGAATTTCCACTCGGTCGTACACGCCGACATGGCATTGATATACACTGGACCCTCCGTAGCAAAACCGGTCTGAATCTTTTTGACCATATCTTTCCACTTGTTGGGTGCCACTTGCGCCACATACGGGGCACCATGCGCCGCCATAATTGCCAGCATATCTTTTTTGTTTCGCTTTTCACCGTAACTGTGTGAACCCGCCTGTGATGTAGTGGCACTCGCACCGATTGGTGTAGACGATGAACGCTGCCCACCGGTGTTGGCGTACACTTCATTATCCAGACAGACATACATCATATCATGCCCGCGCTCAAAACAGCCGCTAATCCACTGAAAACCGATATCGTACGTCGCGCCGTCGCCGCCAAAGGCCACAAATTTAGGATCACGATCTTGTTTTAAACGCCCTTTGCGCTTAAGCACTTTATGCATCGCCTCAGCTCCGGCAATCGCCGTAGAGCTGTTTTCAAACCCGATATGCATCCATGATGCATCCCATGACGTATAGGGATAAACCGCCGTACACACTTCAAGACATCCCGTAGAAGCGGCAAGAATCAGATCGTCGTTGGTCGCGTTTAGAACCTCACGGACGATGATCGAGTGCGCACAACCCGGACACAACAGATTTGCCCCTTCAAAACGATCTGCCGAAGTCGAAAACTCTTTTAGGTTTTTAATTTTTTTCATTTCACTCATAATGACCTCGCTCTACATAAAAGATAGTTTGGGTCCACGAACACCCACAAACTGTTGCAGCGGTGTGGTGAGTTTACCCGCTTTGGCATTAGCCTCAAGGTCGGCAAAGATATCGTTTAGCATCGCCTTGGTAAGGTCGCGACCGCCAAGTCCATAGATGTAGTTATTTATAACTGCGTTGCTATCACTGTTAATCAACGTACCGGCAATCTCATTAAACAGCATTCCCGGCGCACCGTTTGGTGATGAACGATCCAATGTTGCAATGGCTTTGCAATCTTTAAGCACGTCGCCAATCATCTCAAAAGGCCACGGACGCACTACACGAATACCGACCACACCCGCTTTAACACCGTTTGCACGCTGCTCTTTGGCTACATGTAAAGCCGTTTCAACTGACGTACCCATACAGACAATCGCTATTTCCGCATCTTCCATATCGAACGTTTCAACCATGCTGTATTTTCGGCCGGTTTTAGCTTCAAATGCGTCAAACGCATCTTGAATTTTTGGAAGTACTTTGGTCATTAAGTCGTTATGTTGGCGCGCTTTGTGCTCAAAATGCCAATCCTCTTCGGTCTGTACACCGTGTGTTACCGGATGGTCAAGATCAAGCATGTCGTTCATCGGCTGAAATTCACCCACAAATGCATAAGCGTCATCATCGCTAAGCGGGCGTACGTTTTGCGCCGTGTGCGATGTCATAAAGCCGTCTTGATGCACCATCGCCGGTAGGCGTACGTCATGATCTTCGGCCACTTTAAATGCAATCAGGTTCAAATCATACGCCTCTTGCGGCTTATACGCGTCAAACTGAATCCAGCCGCTGTCACGCCCAAGATACATATCGGAGTGATCGCCGTTTACATTCAGCGGTGCGGCAAGTGCACGGTTCACCACATTAAGCACGATCGGCAAACGCATACCTGAAGCCTGATACAACACCTCGACCATCAAAGCATACCCTTGTGAGGAGGTCGCCGTGGCGACACGTCCGCCCGCAGCAGCGGCACCGACACAACCCGACATCGCGCCGTGTTCGGATTCGACCATCACAAATTCGCCATCCACATAACCGTTGGCAAGAAAACCGGCATAATTTTCGACAATAGGCGTCGAAGGCGTAATCGGATACGCCGCAACCACGTCAATCTGTACCTGACGCATTGCATGGCTGGCGGCCATATTGCCGTCCCAGACCTCTACTTCAAGCAGTTGCATTTTTTCTGCCATATTATTTCTCCTTCTCTTTTTGAGGCCACTCAGCCAGTGCCGCTTCATCCTCTTTTTGCTCTGAAAACATCAAAAGGGATTTGGGGTTTGTGGGGCAAACTTCGGCACAGATACCGCACCCTTTACAGTGATCCATATCGATACCGATCATCTTTTTATCACGCGAGATGATTGAGATATCGGGACAATAGACCCAGCAAAACTGGCAATCAATACAGTAGTCTTTGTTAAAGACCGGCTTTTCAATTCGCCAGTCGGCTACCGAAGCGGTAAACGAACTGCTCTTTGAATACGGGCGCTCTTCTTGGAGGGTTTCGGCGATATTGTTTACTGCGCCGTCAAACGAGCGAAGCATTGCACCGATTTCAAATTCATTCCATCCACTATTTTGCATGTCGCGCTCCTTACTTCACTTCATCGTATGCGCGCTGGATGGCATCCATGTTCGCATCAATGATTTTTTGGGGAAGTTTTTTCAAAGCCGACTTCATACTCTCTTTGAAAAACTCGATGTCATACATACCCGATATTTTCATCAATGCACCCAGCATCGGTGTATTGGGAATCGGACGGCCAATAGTCTCTTGGGCAATTTTGATACAGTCTACGCTATAGACTGTCTTACCCGCAAGTTTAGGCTGCGATTGGATCAGCTCCTCGGTACTCATATGCGTCGTGATGATGTAGATCGTACTCTCTTTCTCATTTGCAGTAATGTCTGTCGTGTAAGTCAATGCAGGGTCGATAACCAATACATAATCAGGATTCATGAACTTCTCATGATTTAGTATCTCTTTATCATCAACACGGTTGTAAGCAGTCATTGCCGCACCGCGCTTGGCAGAACCGTAAAATGCAAACGCCTGGACTTCTTTTCCCGTACGAGAAACGACTTCGGCCAAACCTTTAGCACCCGTTACCGCACCTTGACCGGCACGGCTATGCCATCTGATTTCAAGCATATGCTCTCCTCTTAAAAATATACATCTGTAATGTTCAAGTATTGTATGGAGAGTGGCCTTAAATCAAGCTTTTTGAGCCTATCTAGCCCCAAAGCACGCGCCATAGTGTCCTAAATCGCCGCACTTTGGAGAATATAATGCACTGCGTCCAAGGCCGTGTTTTCAATATCATCACAAAGCAGTGACAGTTGCTCACGGCTATCGTATCCGCTAAGCACCCCGATACTGCGAATACCTGCCGCATTGGCCGAGGCGATATCAAGACGCGTATCACCAATCATCCATGTGTTACATGTAGCCGCGTCAAGCGCTTGCATCGCTTTAAGAATCGGCTCGGGATGCGGCTTGGGACGCTCCACGTTTTCTCGCCCAATTAGCACCTCAAAATGGTGCATCAGCTCAAAGTGCTCTAGCAACTCGCGTGAATAGCGCCCCGTTTTGGTGGTCACAATCCCAAGTTTAGCGTGTTGCGCCGCCAACGTTATGGCCTCAACGGCATCCGGTAACATCTGTGTTTTGGGTTTGGAAATTTCGCGATAGTGTGCTTTGTATGCCGCTACCCATTCGCTTACATGTAGATCATTAATCCCAAGCTCACGATACATAATCTCCAATGGATGCCCAATGAGTGCTTTGATGGCTTCATCCTCGGGATGCGTCGCTTTAAAGCTATCAAAGGTGTGATGAAAACTCTCCAAAATCGCTTCGGTCGAGTCAATCAGCGTACCGTCTAAATCAAACAGAATCGTCACTCTTCTAGCTCCCACTCAATAAAGTTGTGCATCAGACCCATCACCGAAGGCCGGACGTTTTTGATATGGCGGTTATACACCTCGATATCGTTAGGAATGTACAAAAAGAGGTAGGGGTTATCATTGACGATCTGCGCAAACATCTGCCGTTGCAGTTTTGCCACTTCCGCTTCATCAACCGTCGTTTGCATGGTTTCGATTAAAGCATCCACCCTGTCGTTGTGATAACCGATAAAATTAAAACCACCCCGTTTGTCGCTGTCGCTATGCCAGAGTGAATAAGGATCAGGCTTAAACGCCAATCCCCACCCCAATATGAGTGCATCAAAATTGCGCGCCAGTGCTTTGGTGTTTAAAAAGGCCTGCCACTCCATAATGCGCAAGCTTACATGTACACCTATTTGGGCAAATTGCTGCTGCAGAATTTCAGCCACAAAAGGGCGTATCGCACTAGAGTTTGATGTTGAAATTTCAAATGTCAACGGATGCGATGCGTCGTATCCCGCCGCTTTGAGTAGTGCTTTGGCACGTTTAAGATCGCGTTTAGGCACGCCCACATCGCCATTAAAGCCCGCAACACTTGGATGAAACGGCCCGTTACACACCTGTGCGTGTTTGAAAAAGAGCATATCCACCAGCATTTGCCGATCAACAGCCAAAGAGAGCGCTTCGCGGACACGGGGGTCTTTAAACACGTCACGCTTAAGATTAAATCCCAAATAGACATAAGAGCGCGAGAGTTTCTCATTGCTGTTAAACTGCTCAAAAAACTCCGGTTTGATCTGCCGCTCATACTGCAAAGCATCAAGTGAGCCGTAATCAAGCTCTCCCGATTGTAGCATCAAAAAACGGGTGGTGGGATCGGCAATCACATGAAAGATGAGATGCTCAATCCCTGCCTTATGCTCAAAGTAGCCCTCATACGCCTCAAGCTCAATATTTTTGGAAAATTCCAGTCGTTTGAGTCTATACGGCCCCGTTCCAATCGGCGCGGTATTAAACGGTGAGCTCATCATATTTTTCTCATCTTTGAGAATATGATAGGGCAAAATCCCCATCATCCATGTCTCAAGCGCTTTAAAGTAGGGAGCCTTGTAGATCACTTTTAGCGTATATTCATCCAGCGCTTCCACCGATTTTACCATGCGAAATTCTGAAGTGTAGGGCGAGAACACCTGATCATCGTTGATCATATCGTAAGTGAATACCACATCTTTGGCACTAAAAGGCGCGCCGTCGTGCCATGTCACGTCGCGGCGCAGTTTGAGTATCAACGTGACGTTATCTTCAAAATAGAAATCTTGAGCCAAATCCCCTATAACCGTGCCGTTTTCATCATACTTCAACACGCCGCTAAAAATAAAACCGGCAATGGCGCTACTGCCCGAATCGGTAGCTAAAATGGGATTAAGACGTGCAGGATTGGATGATGCCGCTAAATGCAGTGTGGAAGCAAAAACGCTACATGTAAGAAAAAGAGAGAAGAAAATAAATCGCATCAAGACTTTTTTTGATGCGATTATAACACACCCTAGTTGCTTTGAACTTTCCGTCCATTAAGCGGCTGGGTTGGGCGGTTGTTGTGATCGTAGTACTTTCGCATAGCGGCAATCTGATCTTTTGACGCTTCTACCGGCGTTTTCATCAAAAACCACTCCACATCTTCCGAACACGGCGGCGTGGTGAGTGAACCGCTCCAGTGATAAAAATGTTGGGTATCCGCCGGCAATATGTCGGCAGGGTCAATACGGATATTTTCACCTACGTTGCCAAGGATGTTATCGAGTGCAGGGTTGTTTTTGCCCTCAACATACATCACACCGATCACGGCGAGTTTGCCCGCTTTGTTTTGATGTACCATGTGCATTTCAAGAGCGTAATGCTCACCCTCAACCGTATTTTCGCTCAGCCCGTGGTAGTGAAATTGCAACAGGTTAAACGCTTCACCGTCTATCAGCACTTTTCCGCCATTATCGGGCGTGATTTTAATGGAGTGACCGTTGTCAATAACTTTAGCGATTGTATGACGATCTTCGTCAAGTGTCAGCAAACTGCTTTTGCCAAGCGCTTTAGTCTCTGCTTTTTTGATATCAATCGGACTTTGCGATTTCCCCGCTTCACACGTTTTAGAAAACTCGCCCCAGTGTGCCGGACCGTGTTTGTCGTAGTCCCAGTGTGCTTCATGTGCTTCTGATGCCAGTGCAAGAGAGGCAGCTACTAATAATCCTAAAGAAATTTTAATCATGATGTTACCTTTTTAAAAATTTGAAAGGCGGATTATGACATAAGAAAAATAAATAGCGGTAAAAAGGTGCCCAAAGGCACCGAAACGATTAACGTTTGGAGAATTGAGGAGAGCGGCGCGCTTTGCGTTTACCCGGTTTCTTACGTTCAACAACGCGAGAGTCACGAGTCATCATACCGGCCGGTTTCAAAATGGCACGGAACGATTCGTCGAATTTCACAAGTGCACGTGAAATGCCGTGGCGAAGTGCGTCAGCCTGACCGCCGAAACCACCGCCGATTGTCGTAGCGACGATATCTACCGAAGTCTCTTGTTTGGTCAATGCCAACGGTTGTTTGACACGAAGTTTTTTTGCTTCAAGTCCACCCAACCACGCATCAAGCGAAAGTCCGTTAACAGTAATGTTACCGCTACCCGGAGTTAACCATACTTTTGCGATCGACGCTTTACGACGTCCTGTTGCATATGTTTTTGCCATCAGTGTTATCCTTTATTCACTTGAGCCGTGTGAGGATGCTCTGCACCGCCATAGACTTTGAGTTTTTTAAGCATTGCAGCGCCAAGTTTCGTTTTGGGAAGCATACCGCGCGTTGCCAGTTTAAATAGTTTTTCAGGGTTGTTTGCCAAAAGGTCGGTCATCTTTTCGCTGGTGACGCTACCAAAATAGCCTGTGTGCTGATGGTAGGTTTTCTCGGCGATTTTACCCTGACCTTTAAATACCGCTTTAGAAGCGTTGATAACGACTACGTAATCACCACAGTCGATGTTTGGCGTAAAATAGGGTTTGTTTTTACCACGGAGGATCGTTGCGATCTCGGTAACCATACGACCAAAGGTTTTACCCTCGGCATCAATGAGAACCCAGTTATGCTCGATCTGATCCGGTGTTGCAATTTTTGTAAATTTCATTGCATCGATCCTTTCAATTCTCTAAATAAAGTTCGAGATTGTAGTGGATAGATACTTATATATAGCTTAATTTAAGTGGTGTATAAGTTTTATAATCAGTGCCAGAGTTTGGAAAAATCAAATACGATATTACATGTAAGCAGCTCAAACTCAAAGCTCTTGGTATCAAAATCACCCGCTTTAATATAACGTCCCTCATGCAGCTTGTAGAGTTTTGCCAGCGTCTCTTCGGGATCGACGATGCAGTAGTACTGTACGCCCTCTTGCTCATAAAGCTCATATTTGAGGTGTTTGTCTTTTTGCGCCGTTGAGGGCGAGAGCACTTCAAAAATAATCAAGGGCGCTTTGGTGATGTAAGCACCCTCCATCGCTTCATCACACACTACCAGATTATCAGGTTGCACTACCGTATCATCATCGATCTTATAATCGACCGGAAGGAGCGCTTCGCAACGTTCACACTCTGAAAGTGCCTCTTCAAGCAACCATGCAATACGCTGAGAAAGCCGTTGATGCCGTTTCATCGGAGCCGGAGCCATGTTATAAGCCACACCGTTAATGATCTCCCACTTTCCTTCAAAAGCGAGATAATCTTCGTAAGTATAATGTGGTAAATACTCCAGCTTAATAGCGCCCATCACTCTTCCTTTTAAGCAATTATAGCATATCGATTAACCGTATTTCATCGCTCAGCAGATAGCACAACCACCCCTCAACACACTCACCCGTAATGCTCTCAAGCGCCTTTTTATAAAACCCTACTTGCTTTACATGTAGGTCATGATGGCTCATAGAACTTTTATAATCTATCACGATCCATTTGTCCTCATGACGCACCAGTAGATCGATATAGCGCAGTTCGCCGCCAAAGGTGATGGGCTGTTCTTTGTAAATCTTGCCGGAGACTAAGGCCTGAAACTGTGTATCTTGCAGTGCCATACCAATACGCTTTTGAATGCTTGAAAATGCCGCTTCATCCAGCACGCCACCGTAGCGGTTATGGGTTACATGTAAGGCATTTTCAAGTGCCGACATCGTAAAATCTGCCATCATCTCCAGCGTGTAGTGCAGTGCCAGACCAAAGGTGATGGCGTGATGATCGGTTTCGATCTCATCCTCTTTTTTGAGCACCTCTTCTTGGCGGCCCAGAGAGAGCGGTTCATATTCCAATGCAATGTCAGGTGTCGGAGGTGTCATCTTTTTACGTGCAATATCTAGCGTGCCCCGTGTCTGTACGTCAAGAGCAAGCAGATCAAAACGTGAATCTTTGGGCTTTTTGATAATAAAAAGATTCTGCTCCGCGCGAGTAAAGGCCACATAAAGCGCGTTGAGTTCATCTTCTCGTGACGCCGTTTCGGCTTTTTCAAGCGCTTTGGCGTAATCGGCATCAAAATGTTTGCGTTCACTCTGGCGCAGGTAGAGGTTTTGCAGCGCCACACCCTCATATTCAAAGATAAGCGGTGCCGTGTCGTGGTTTTTACGCCCCAGACGATCCAGCACGATGACATGCTCAAACTCCAGACCTTTGGATTTATGCACGGTCAGCACCTTAACGCCGTGCAGTTCGCTACGCACGGCAGAAGCGTCGATGCGCTCATAATCAAACACCAACTGCTCCACATCACGAAAACCGCTTAGCAGTTCCATAAAGCGCAGTACGTTCATATCGCCGTTAAAAAGCTCATGGCGCTCTATGATGCTTTGCACGGCGCGTAGCATCTCAAAATGTCTCATGTCGGGGCGGGGAAGCTCGCTTACATGTAAACCGCTGAGCGCGAAAAAGTTTTCGCAGTAGATACGCTCACCAAAATAGCAGTATTTGAGGTATTCAATCAGCGCCTTAACACTGCGCTGATGAATCAGCTTTGAGGTGGTCTCCGTCACCACTTCGATGCCCGCCTCTTTGAGCAGTGTTTCTATCGCCGAACCGTCGGCATTGGTCGCGCACAAGATGGCAATATCATCGCTTTGTGCTCCGGCATCCAGCAGTAACGTCACCTCTGCAACACAGCGCTCCAACACCGCCTCATCCTCAATCACTTCAACATAACCGCCCGCGCCGCCCGCTTTGACCTTTTGAGGCAGGTAGCCTGCAATGCGCGTTTTAAAAAGATCATTCACAAACGTGACCACCGCTTCGAGTGAGCGGTAGTTGGTCACCAATGGCTCTAGTGTCACGTCAAAATGCTTCGCCACGCTATGAAACAGCGCACTGGTGCCGCCGCGAAAACGGTAGATGGACTGTTTCACATCACCCACAAAAAAGAAGCTCCCTGCACTGCCCACGCCCTCGCCCGCGCAGATCTCCTCGACAATGGGGCGCAAAATATCAAACTGTAGCACCGAGGTGTCTTGAAACTCATCCAGTAGCAGATGCTCGATTTTGCTATCAAGCCTAAAGTAGAGAAATTCGCTGTCGATGCGCTCTTTGAGTAGGTAGTACACCAGCGCGCTGATGTCATCGAAACTGAGTTCGTTTTCATTTTTGGCCAAATCCAGACGCGCTTTTTGATAGAGCCTTAAAAGCTCAAAAAGCTCAAAGAAAAATGCCGCTTCTTTATGGCGCATATAATGGCGCAGTAATGTTTTAAGTGTATCAAGGAACCCATCCATCGCCGGAGTGTACTGCTTTTTAAAATAGTTATATTCGCTCAGGGACTCTTTTTTCATCCATGTCGCTTTACTAAGTGCTTCAATACTCTCTACATGTAAAGCTTTAGTGCCCGAGGGCGAGAGCGTCTCTAGGTTAAAACAGCTTTTAAGTCCCTCAAGCGCGCCTTGCACCTGCGCTTCAAAGTCCATTTGTGGCGGTTTGTCAAAGCTAACGGCGCGCAGCTCCGGCTCTTTTTGATACAGCGTATGAAGTAGCGTAAAAATATCGCTAAGACGTTTGGAGCTAATTAAAGAGAGTTCCACAAGCGACGCATCGGCGCCCGCCACCGCGACCTCGTTTAAAAAACGGATCATCAGTTTGATCTCATGCTGGGACTCAAAGGTGCTAAAAGTCGGCAACAAGCCCGCATGGAGTGAAAATTTGCGCAGGATTTTGGCAAAGAGCTTGTCGATGGTCATAATCTTGCTCTCGGAACGCAAAAAGGTCTCATATACCTTGCTTCGACGTTTAAGCAACTCGGCTTCGCTAATGCCCGTTGTTTGTGCAATCACTGCAAGTTCGCCACGATTTTCAAGCTCTTTTAGGGTCACGACGATGCGCTCTTGCATCTCGCCTGCCGCTTTGTTGGTAAAGGTAAGCGCCATAATCTTCTCGGGAGCCACGCCCATAAAGAGCAGGCTCAAATAGCGCACGACCAGATTAAAGGTCTTGCCGCTTCCGGCACTCGCTTCATAGGCAAGCAGGGGTTCAAACGTCATCAGACTCTCCCACACATCGTGGCATAATCGCACCATGTACACGCTTTTAGATCGTCACAGCGTTCAAAGTTTACCGTTTCGCCGCGCGGCAATGCGTCAAGATGTTCACCTAGCTTTTCCAGTTTAGCCTCCAAGAGCGTCTCATTGGCGATAGTGCCGCTGTTAAGGTCATAATACCCGCACCCTTTCACCCGCCCCAGCGTTGAGGCTAACAGATAGTAAAACTCCAGTTGAAAATCGGTGGCTTCTTCAATCTGTTTGGGGCCATAAAGTGTAAATGAACCGCTTTTATAATCGAGGACTTCAAGCCCCTCTTGCGTAGTGTCGATACGGTCAATGCGGCCGCTCAGCGTGAGGTCGTTGTGTTTACATGTAAGTGCTTTTTCGCACGCCAGTACGCTACTTCCCGATGCAAAACGCGCGATTTCATTGGCGTAGAAAGAGGCAAGCTTTTCACGCCAAAGTCGTAGTTGATACTGCGCCAATGGATTGTGTTCATTCAAAGCATCTAAAGCGTTTTCAACGCGCGCGCGCAATCTCTCGACACTCTCAAATGAGGCTTCTGTTTCATAGACGCTACGCAAAGCATCGTGCAGTTTCAAGCCGATCTCCCACTCTTCGGGCAGATCTTTGGCAATACGGTGTGACACGATTTTTTGAAGGTATCGGTAATAAAACTGCCGCTTACATGTAAGATAGCGTTTAAGCGCCGTAGCCGAGAGTGGCATACTTCTAAAATCAAATGCTTCAATAATGGGTGTATCATCCTTTACATGTAAGGCATGTTTTGTAAAAAGTAGCTGAGCATACGCCGCTTCGTTATCGCACATCCGCCCCTCTATCTGCATCTGCGCCAAAAAGCGTGAGGGGAGCGTTTCGTGGGTGTTGACGTAACTTATCGCCACCGTTTTGGCACCGTGAATGAGCTGATAGTAGTAGTGCTTTTGCAGATCCTGACGCTCGGAGGATGTCGGCAATCCACTATGTTCACGTATCTGCGTATTTAAAAAGAGATCTTTGTCGCTAATACGCGGTACAAAGCCTTCGTTAAAATCCACAATCACCACGCCATCATACGCTATAGCGCGTGTTTCAAGCAGACCTAAAACCGTAATTTTTCCACCGCCGACATCATCAAGATGAATAGCGTTTAAGCGTTGCAAAAAGAGGTGAAAAACTTGGCGCATCGAGAGTGTCTCTAGCACCGTGCGAATCGCGCCAAAGTGAAAAAGCGCTTCATTGATAGCCGTTTTAACACGCTCCGGCTCCTCTGCCAACAGAGTATCTATAAACGCTAAAAACGCTTCATGTTCGTAACTTTTTGTATAAAGCGTAACAAACGCTTCATACCCCTCGCCGCCAAGACGGTTGATACGCGCCGCATTTTGCACCGTTGCATCATCGAGATAGGTGCTAAAGGCCTCAAGACGCTGCACCAAAAGGCTCTCACGAAGTGCGGTTCCCATCGCTAAATTCAAGTTATGCTCGCCATCAAAACGTTTGAGGCTCTGCGCAAACGCTTCATCGGGCACGACAACTGCAATCTTTTCAGGAGCGATGCCTGAGCGTACCATACGATAGAGCTGCTCTTTAACAAACGCCACTTGCAACAGACGCTGCGAAAACCCTTTACATGTAAGCTTTGGAGCGCGTGGTGCTTCGTGCTCAAATGTTGTTGTTTTCGTCCTCATATCAAGAAGCGTTGTACCGCACTCATTTACTTTAAAGCCCTCGGCTTCAAATTTACGGCGCATTTTTGTGTTGTAGGGCGTAGCATCAAAACGGATACTAAGTGGACAGAATGCAGAGGTTTCATGTAAAAGCTGCATCTCAAAAGCGGTTAAATAACCGATGGATTCAAGGTGAATACTCTCGTATGACGCAATAAAATCGCGGTTTAATTCATAACGTTTGGGCAGATAGATAGAATCAATCACCCCCTCGCGCTCTGTTATGGCATCAAAACGGCGGTAGAGTTCATGAAGTACATGTAAGTGTTCTTCATACTCGCCATAAGTATCACGGCTTTGAAGTGTCTCTATTGCCACCATTTCACCGCTCAGCTCTTCTAAAAAACGAAAGATATAATTACTGTTTTGAATAAAGGCAAAAAAGTTGCGCTCAATCTGGAGCGTCTCAAAACGCTCAAATTTAGCCGCTTCTAGCAGGAGTAGATTCCGTCGATCTTCATCGATTTGGTGCGCACCCTTTACATGTACAAGACGCGCCATAAACTCGCCGATGCTCATAAAGTGCGCTAAGAAGCCGTCTTGATGTTTGTGCGCGCTAACGCGTTCGCGAATGGCGCGCGATGTCGGCAAAACGATCAGGTGCTTGCCAAGCTCCATGGTCTAATATTCAAACATATTCGGATTTCGTGTATCGGCTTTTAGACTCAAATAGCGTAAATGTTCGCCGACCTTTACGGCTACGATAATGTTCCATCGTCCCGCTTTGGGCAGATCGATAGGATCAAAAGTATAGATACTTCCCTCGACATGAGGATTTTTAAGTGCAATATCATACGCGTGCTCATTGGGGCGGGTAATTACCCCTTCGATTTCAGCATTAGAGACAGGCTTCCCCGCTTTATCTGTCAACTCATACGCAAGCACACTCTGTGTCATCGTAAGCGGTGCGCCTACATAAGCAAATTTGTATGCCTTATCAAACTCGATTTTTTTTTGAATAAACACATTGGCGTTTTTATCATATACATGATAGTTTTGTAGGTTCTGATCGCTTTTTTCAACCGGATACTCCATGGAGACTACGATCGTGCCATAAATCAGCGCGATAATTCCGATAAACGAGAGGGCAATCCCATAGGGCCAGCGAAGCGCGCGATCCTCTTTTTTACTCTCCATCTACACTTCTCTTTCGCATCACATACTTTCTTTTTATAAAGAGGTAGAGTGCATATAAAATAAATCCGTAAAATAGTACTCTAAGTACATAAAAAACCTCTTTATTGGCATTGCCGGGCACGGTTTTTAAGTTTACTTTTTTAGATGCGGCAATCTGCTCTGCAATATCGGTATAGCCGTTTTGAATGGCGGCTCCAAATTTTTCAGCCGTAGTAGCATCTTTGGCTTTCATGGTTAAGATAGGCAGAATCGTTCCCGAACTGGGAAAGGGGCTTAGTACCTGCTCTTTGTCAAAAAGCTCATACAAAGATTGCGGGCGCGCCAAAATATCGATCTGCTTATCATATTCCGAGAGTGTCAGCAAAACGGCAGGCTCTTTAAGTTCGTGCAGTAACGCCTCTTCATACTCTATAATGTCCATCCCCTCGGGTAACTCTTTAATGACGGCAACATACAAGCCAATGCCTGTTGTCTCTTGTAACTCTTTACCGATTGCATCGACGTCGCTATTGACGTAATCGAGAAAAACTACTTCATCTTTATAGATATAACTTGCACCAAGGGATGTTGAAAACAGTATCAACATGAGGGCCGCCAGCCCTCGTGAGAAGATCAATTAAGCTACCTTAACCGATAAAAAGATGGTTCGGTGTCAACACCGACCATAATGTAATGACGGCACTTACAACAAGTGCCAATGTGATTACAAAATTCATATCAAACTTCATATTACAGTCCTTGCTTCACAACTTTGTAATGCCCAGCATTTTCCGTGCTGATCATTTGAACATCTTTAGCATTCTCAATCACATAAAATGTCTCAGAGTTTGCTTGTTGGGCACCAAGTCCCAAGATTGTCAAGAACGCAAGAATACTAAGCAACAACACTGTCGCAATGAGCATACCGGTAATACCGTCAAGTGCAAAAATACTTCTATTTTCCATTGCGTCTCCTTTATTTGCTTAAGCTGGTTACGAATGCACCAACCGCTTTGATTTGTTGATCATTAAGTAGATCAAATGCCGGCATTTTACCGATTGCACCTTTTTTACCGTGCTTGAGTACCGTAGCAACAAGTTCAGGGTTGAACGTAGCAATGCTAGGCGCTACCATCTCCATACCCATACCATCAGCACCGTGACACGCCGCACATGTTCCTGCAAATATGTCCGCACCCGCACCTTTCATACCGCTTGATACATATTTTGCTACTGCCGCAATTTCGGTATCGGTGATCAATGCGCCCGTATTTACATTAAACAGGCCATTACGATCTGGCATCGGAGCCGCAAATCCAAGATTATTGGATCCGTTTTCAATCACATGTTTAACCGATTTTTCCTCAATACGCTGATTCAGGTTTGCCGCTTTACCGTCAATACCGTCAGCCGCCAAACCGTGGCACTGTGAACATTGAACGATAAAAACCGACTCACCCATAGCTACTAAACGATCATCATCCATATCGGCGTACTGTGCCGCGAACTCTGCATCGTGAATTGCTACTTCTTCATTATATTCACCAATTTGTGAATACGCATTAAGCGGATATCCGGCAAGATAATACCAGATAGCCCAAATGGTAACACCGAGAAAAATAACAGCCCATCCCATAGGAAGTTCGTTTTTATACTCGCCGATACCGTCCCAGTTCTCTTCTGCAAGATCACCGCCTGCCGTTTCATTTTGAATTTGACGTACATATTTGATCGCTACAAAAACGCCAATAGCTGCTGTTGCTACAGCACCCAAAAGCGCCAAAGCCCCCATGGTATCTTGAGCACCAAGGTCTCCACCGGCCATCATCCATGTCAAACCAAGTAAGATGGCGACAAAGACAACTCCACCAATCCATAATTTCATACTATGCCTCCTGCTTCTTCGTCTCGTTTTCTGAGACTGCTTCTACCGGTTTATCGGTAATTTCATCATCCAGAGCGATATTAGCATACTTTTCGTAATCGCGTGTCCCTTTTTTCTCACTGCTATAGAGATGGTAAATGTACCCATAAAGCACCAATACCAAAAACGCAGTAAGGCCAAAATAGGCATACGCTTGAATCTGTCCAATATCCACTCTAACTTACCTCAACTTACTTCAGACTGTTTAGATATGCAATCAGAGCTACGATTTCAGGAACTTTTCCTGACGCAACCATATCTTTGACATCTTGATTTTTCATATCAGCCGCAATCGTTTGTGCTTCGGCAAGTGCATCGGCACGTGCTTCATCAACGCTTCCTGCAAGTTTAACCGTCTCCGTAGAGCCGTCTTTCATAGGAATCGGCTTGTTGTATGGCACATTGAATACCGCTTGAACCGTAACCATTTCAGCATACGCCGTATCGACATCCGCTTCATTTTTAAACATCCAGCGGTATGCCGGCATTACAGAACCCGGAACCACACCGGCAGGATTCATCATATGGTTTTCGTGCCAGTCAGTTGTACGGACATTACCGATACGCATCAAGTCAGGACCGGTACGTTTTGATCCCCACAAGAATGGACGATCGTATGCATACTCACCGCTAAGTGAATATTGACCATAACGATCCGTTTCAGACTTGAATGGACGAATAAGCTGTGAATGGCACGCATTACAGCTGTTTTTAATATAGACATGACGACCGGTAAGCTCAAGCGTAGAGTACGGCTTGGTACCGATAGTCGGACGTGACTGCTCTGCAAAGTTAGGCAGTACTTCTACCAAACCTGCAAATGCGATTGTTACAAATACACCTACCGCAAAAAAGAACGGATGTTTTTCTAACCAATGAAACATAATACTATCCCTCCTTCTTATGCGCCCATAGGCGATGCAGTTTGCATTTCAGACTCTTCTACACGCGGTGCAGATGTCATTGTTTTGAACATGTTGTAAGCAAAAATAAATACACCTAACAAGTAGAGAGTACCGCCGACAGCACGAATAATGTAGTAAGGATGAAGTACCGCAACCGTATCGATAAATGAGTACGCAAGGTTACCAAACTCATCGTGAGCACGCCACATCATACCTTGGGTAATACCCGCAATCCACATTGATGTAAAGTAGAGTACAACACCAAGCGTTTGGATCCAAAACTGTGTATTCATCAATGATTTAGAGTAAATCTCACGTTTAAATACACGAGGAGCCATGTGGAACAGTGCCGCAAACATCATAAATGCAACCCATCCCAAAACACCGTCATGAACATGACCGACAATCCAATCTGTAAAGTGAGCCAATGCATTAACCGATTTGATCGCCTGAATTGGACCTTCAAGTGTTGAAAACATATAGAACGTTGATGCAAGTACCAAGAATTTAATAATCGGATTACTTGCAACTTGTTGCCATTCACCCTTCATAGTAAGAAGCATGTTGATCGCTGAACCCCAAGATGGAAGAATCAAAACTACCGAGAAAACAGAACCCATCGTTTGCATCCAGTCAGGAACGGTAGAATAAACCAAGTGGTGACCACCGGCCCAAAGGTATACGAACATCAATCCCCAAAACGCAAGGAGAGAGAGTTTATAAGAGTACACCGCTTGACCTGACTCTTTTGGCAAAAAGTAGTAGATCATCGCAATAATCGGTGTCGTAAATACGAACGCAACCGCATTGTGACCAAACCACCATTGAACCAGTGCGTCATTCGTACCGGCATACATCGAAACAGAGTGCCAGATTGAACCGGTACCTGCAATCAGATACGTTGGAACTTCCATGTTGTTAAACAGATAGAGCATTGCAACCGCCAAAAACGCCGCAATAAAATACCACATGGAGATATAGAGTGATTTTTCACGGCGAATACCGATCAAACCAAAAATACTCACACCCCAAAGCACCCAAACCACAACAACTGCCAAGTCGATCGGCCATTCAAATTCCGCATACTCTTTAGATGATGTAATCCCCAATAGTAGTGTCACAACAACAGCCGCTACCACCAAAATGTAGAGAATAAAGTGCAGTTTAGCGATAAACATCAAAAACGGAGATTCCGCCAGTGACACCTTTAAAATACGCTGACCAATGTAGTACCATGAAGCCCAGATACCACTCAATGTAAACCCGTATGCAACCGCATCGGTGTGCAGTGGGCGCAGACGGCTAAAGTTTGTAAACTCGGCTAAGCCTTCTCCTAATGCCACGTTTACGCTTGGAAATGCCAATTGCCATGCCAAAATGACACCGACAAGCATACCAACTACACCTAATACGATTGTTGCGATCATAAACCATTTCGCAACTGTATAGTCATACTCTAATGGACGATTCTCCATATACAGCCTCCTTTAAGATTCAAAGCGTAAAAGACTGCGTCCAAAGCCCTTCTTACGGTATCTCTCGAGCAAAACACCATAAGAAGCACTTGCGGCCACAGACTAATAAACAGCAATATATTATCAGTGTGCGTATTTAATGAATCTTAAATTGTTAAGATTTCTTAACAAATGGAAGCATAGCTCTAAAATTTAAGTTATATTTAATAAATTGTGAGAAAAATCGAAACACAATATAGACCCGTGGTGCCAAACTGGGCGCTATTATCAGCTTTTGAGCAGTTCCAAAAACTGTGAAAAAATATAGCGGCTCTCTTTGGGTCCTGGGCTTGACTCGGGATGATGCTGAACCGAGAAGATTGGTGCATCTTTATACTTCAAGCCTTCAATCGTATTATCAAAAAGGTTAATATGCGTCACATCGGCAATCTCGACAATATTTTCGGGAACATTATAGTTATGGTTTTGCGCGGTAATCTCCACAACGCCTGTATCGCTATTTTTTACGGGATGATTGCCGCCGTGATGACCAAATTTAAGTTTATAGGTATCGTACCCATGCGCAATCGAAAGCAGTTGATGCCCTAAACAGATGCCAAACATCGGTACTTTAGCCGCAATCAGTTTTTTGATCTTTTCTTGCTCATCTTTGAGTACCAGCGGATCGCCTGGGCCGTTTGAAAGAAAAACACCATCAATCGATCCGGATTTCACACGTGCAACCAAATCCTCGGCATCAAAAGTGTTAGGAAGCACCTCTACTTCTATTCCCGCCTCAGTCAACTCGTTGAGAATATTGCGTTTAACCCCAAAATCAATCGCTACAATTTTGGCTTTTACATCCGGTGCCTCGTTATAGCGAAAATTGATTGCATCATACACCCCATCTTGATGCACATAGGCGGTTTTGGTACTTACCACATCAATATAGTTGACATCCTCAATACGCGGTGACGTTTCAAGAAGCTTTTTAAGCTCCGCTTCGTCACTAATCTGTGTCGAAGCGACCATCATCATCGCCCCCTCTTTGCGTAGCATCTTCGTTAAATAACGCGTATCAATATCGCAAATCCCCATGACGCCGTGCTCCGTTAAAAAACGCTCCAGCGAATCTTCGGCACGAAAATTGGAGTAGCGTTTTTGATATTGACGCACAATCATCCCTTTGGCATGAGCGCCGTTACTCTCCATATCTTCATCATTTACACCGACATTCCCGATTTCAGGCATGGTGAAGGTGACAAACTGCCCCGCATAAGAGGGATCCGACATAATCTCCTGATATCCGCTCATAGAGGTATTAAATACAATCTCCCCCACGCTCGTCGTATCGGCACCAAAACTTTTAGCTTCTAAAAACGTGCCGTTTTCAAGGTAGACCCACGCCTTACGCATTATGCCATTCCTCGTTTTTGCAACTCTTCTTTATAGAGTTTTTCAAACAGAATTTCATACTCATCCGTACCAGGAATCATCTGGCGCTTATACGAGTGGATTTTATCAATCACAGCCTGCTCAATTTCACCCGTGTCGGCAATGTAGCCTGTAATGGAATCGTAGATAATATTTTTGATACGGTTTTCACTCACGTCGTAATAGATCAGATCCTCTTCATACAACGCATCAAGAATTTTGTGCGCCATATCGGAATAGCGCTCTTCATACGACAAGATAACGCCGTATTCGGACGCAAGCTTTTTTTTAATCATAAAAAAGAGTTGACGCTCGTCGGCAAGATAAAAATCGATCTGCTCTTCATTGGCATCGACAATTTCATGCACTTTGCTCTCCAGTGACAGCTCGCGTTTCACATTGTCTTCGATAACCTTCTGCGCCTCAACGCTCACGGGCTCCATCCCACCGGTCATTGTTACGGCACCGCTTTTGTTGAGATCCACGGCGATTTTCTGTGCGAGGTGAGGTACATGGTGGAGCGTAATCTTCATTGGCGTGCCCTAAAGGTCAAATTTTAGGAATTTTATCCTCTTTAAGGTAAAAAACTGTTTACATGTAAGCCGTTACTGCTCTGACATTGCACCAATCGCAAGCGTAATCTCCGAAGCTTTTTTCGCATCCATTTTGGCAAAAATCTTTCCAACGGTTTTAGGCTTTAGCGTCATCATCACCCGTGCGGCCTCTCTAACGCTCATATTGCTCAAAATTTCCGCCGCTGCGCCTGCCTTCATTTTGGCAAAGGTTTGGGAAGTTTTATCCATTTTAAGGCTTTTGATCTCGTCAAGCGCCTTTTGGTTTTGCTCCAGCATCGTTTTAATGTTGGCCTCTTTTTTTTCAATGGCTTGCAAGGTAGCGCTTACGTTATCTTCACGTTGCTCCAGTACCGCCTCTTTTTTGGCAATCAGCTCATCCGTAGCGATTTTCAGTGCTTCGAGTGCCTGACGCTGCTCATCAATGCGTTCAAGTTCCACCAGCAGTTCGCCCTTGCGCTCTTGAAAAATCTTACTGCACTCAAAAAGATTTTCACTCGTCTCAATCGCCAAAAGCTTACATGTAAGCAGGCCTATCAGTACCCAACGCATCATGCCTGCTCCTGTCGGTACATGTAACTTTGAAGCGCGCTCTCATCAAGCTGTTTGGCCTCTAGTTTAGCCCGCTTTTGCATCAACATCTCAACCTCTTTGGTCTCTAGGTATTTGTATTTTTCATACTCCATATAGGCCTCTTGCATTTTAAGCTGCTGCTGCGCAACCTGTTTGGATGCAAAATCCAGCCACTCACGTTTTTGCGTAATCGCATCGCGCAAAAGCTCAAGAATTTTACGCTCCGAGAGCATATCACGCATGGTACCCGAAGTGACACTTTGTGTTTTTTGTAGCTCGCTATACGCCCGCTCTAATGCCTCTTTGGCGCTGTTCTCATCATGCAACGCACGGGCGAGATCACGTTCACACTGATCTAAACTGCTCTTTTTGATTTTAACAAGCGGTGTGAAACGTGTTTGCATCGCCAAGCCTTGTGAGAAGCGTGTTGAAGATATTATGTGCCGTCAAATTAATCCGTTTACTATTGCTTTAAATAGCTTTTCAGTGCCTCTATGGAAAGCCCAAGCTTGTTAGCCGTCTCCTCGACGGAGAGGTGAAAATCCTGTATGATCATTCGTGCTGTTTCAAGTTTACCTTCAAGTTTGCCTTCAAGTTTACCGCGCTCGACTCCCCGCTCCATCCCAAGCTCATAACTTGGGAGTTGTTCCATTTTTATTGTTCGTAACATATCTTCCGCCTTTTTTAGTTTCTCTTTCAGATCTCTGTTTTCCGATAACGTTTCCATCATCAGCATGTATTTACCAAAACGGTGTTCATCATCTCCGGTGAGGGTTTTTAGCCTTGAGGTGAGATGCATCAGTAGTTCAAACTCGTCTTTACCTTTAAAGTCACACAAGATGCTCAGTACGAGTGCATCGGGTGTATCCATTTGCAAGAACTTTTCACAATCGATGGTGTGCATATCAATCAAGGTATAGTGATAATCTATCTGCTCACTCTTGATATGATCTTGCATGGTGAGTTTGGGTTTTCCGATGTAAACCACATATTGATAGATCGGCAGTTTTTCAAAGCGTGAGAGAATGTCGCTGTAGTAGCGTAGCATTCTTTTATGCATGGTTTTATCGTTATCATTTTGAATCTCAAGATGTAATATTGACTCGATGCCGTCTATCTTGCAGGTTGCCACAATATCCGCTTCGCGTTTTTCAACGCGCTGCAACTCTTTATCAGCAAACTCCACATCAGAGATGTTAAGGCCTAGGATATAGATGGCGATATCTTCGGTGATGGCCTTGATGGTCTCTTTGGTGGTAATGTCTTTTTTCATGAAGTAATTTTAGCGTAAGTTCTTTGTGTTTGGTGAAAGGTGGCGAGGTTTGGTGTTTTTGTTTGGGTTACATGTAGGGAATCATGCGATAAAGTAGCTGTCTCAAAATTTCAAATTCTATGGAGGCCCGCCTCATTATTTATAAATTAAAAAAGTTTATTGTTAAAATAAATATAAAACATTATTAAACACCTCACTCCACGACACCATACTTTCGAACTTTGGCAAATGAGCGTTCAAGCAAGCTAAGCAACACGGAAAACTCCTTGCTTTTGAGCCTTGAATTGACCAATACGTTCTTGAGCCACTCCAATCCATGCTTGAATACG
>JBNKLA010000031.1:0-4931 GCA_050292115.1 Sulfurimonadaceae bacterium
ACTCATAAAAAACTTGTTGATAGAATTGTGCTAATAGCAGGTGACAGCGACTTTGTACCCGCTTCAAAACTTGCAAGACGCGAAGGAATAAACTTTGTTCTTGATGCGATGAATCATAAAATCAGAGAAGATCTTCAAGAGCATATAGATTGGTTACATACCACTCTTCCAAAAAATGGAAAAAAGAAAATAGATAAATAGCCAAGTTTTTATTATTTTACATGTAACCCACCCTACCGCTTCAAAACCCCATAAAACACCGGAACATAAAACAGATTCAGCAGTGTTCCCCAAAAAAGCCCATATCCCAGTGCCACCGCGAGCGGTTGGAAGGTGACGGCTTGTCCGGATGAAAAGAAGATGAGCGACGAAAGGCCGATGATGGTGGTTACGGATGTCAGTACAATGGGGCGTAGCCGTTTGGTAGCGTTTTCTATAATTTTATCCACCGATTTTGTACTTCCTAGTGTGGCCATCATAATGATGCCGTCATTTACAATAACCCCGGCAAGCCCCAGCGCCCCAATCAACGATGGCAGCGAGATGCCAAGATGCATAATGTCATGTCCCACATAAACCCCAAGAATCGAAAACGGTATAACCGACATGACGATCAACGTTTTCCGCACCGAGTGAAACAGATAAAGCATGGCAATAAAAATCAGCACCAGTGCCAAAGCGGTCGCCAGGAGCATTTCGGTTTCAAGCGTGTTTTTCTGCTCGCGTTCGCCTTTGAATTTCAGTTTGATCCCCTCTTTGCGCAAACGCTCAAACAGCTCGGCGTTACGCTCCAGTACTTCCGAGGTCGTTGTCTTGGAAGGCTCGATATTGGCGTAACAAAAAAAAGTGGTCTCGCCGTCGTCTTTGCTGAGTTTTTCAAGCGACTCGATCATCTCGAATTCGCACACTTCGCTTAGCGGTACGAAGGTGCCGTCTTTTAACGGAATCTCAAGGTTTTTAAAACTTTGCAGATCGCCGCGGTGATTGACGGAGCGCACTTTAACATCTACCAGTTCCCGCGCATCAAATATGGTGCCGATTTTGCGCGAAAGGTACAAATTGGAAATGTAGCGTCCAATGCTCTCTTCGCTAAGCCCCAGCATTTCGCCGTAGCTGTTGATTTTAAGCTTGATCTCTTTGGGGCCAAAGCGGATATTGTTGCCGTGGTATTTGATACCCTCACTGGTATCAAACGCCAATTCAATGCGTTTTACCGCCTCAATCGCTTTTTGGTAATCGCTGCTGACCACCCCGATCATAATGTCGGCTTTGTTGTGTTTCATCCCTTTTTCGACAACGTTGATCTCTTCAAGATGCAGCCGTTTTTTATAGCCCTGTTTTTTCAGCCAGCCGCGCACGTCGGCGGCAATCTTTCGCGACTCCTTGGTTCGGGTACGGTGTTTGGAGCTTTCATAGGGGCTTAGCAGCGGCGTAATGTAGCGATCCATAATGTTGGCGGGGGCTTTGTCTTCAAGCTCGATCGAAATATAACCCACATTGGGATACAGCTCCGCAATGCCCGTTGCACTGCGACGGTAACCCGCGGTAGAGCTTATAAATGTGGCAAAGAAGCGCTCTTGTTGTTTTAGCAGATCACGTTCGATAATCTGGGCTACATGTAACGACTCCTCAAGCGAAGCATCGGGCGCGCCTTTAAAGGTAATGCTAATGCTAGTCGTATCAAATTTTTCAAACATATGAAATTTTGAGCTTTTCACTTCCATGTAAATCAATGCGGGCGTGATGATAAAAAAGAGCAGCAAAAAAAGTTTTTGATGCCGCATCAACCACGCTAACGAGCGCGCGTACACACTGTTGATGCGCTGCCACGAAAGCGTACGCGATGCGGGTGAGAGCGTATGCGCGGCGTGTATGGGCAAAAAGATAAACGACTCGATCAAGGAAGCCACGATAAGCGCGCTAAAAGCAATGGGAATCAATCGGATAATCTCGCCAAGCGTTCCGCTTAGCATTAACAGAGGAATGAATGAAAAAAGCGTCGTTACCGAAGCGACCGTGACCGGCTTGGCCATCTCTTTGGTACCGTAAAAGGCCGCCTCTTTAGGTGAGAAACCTTTTTCGATGTATTGTTGAATGTTTTCACTCACCACAATGGCGTCATCAACAATAATCCCGATGGCGATCAACACACCGATCAACGAATTGACATTGATACTATTGCCCGTAAAATAAAAATAGATGGCGCCCATGACAAACGAGGTTGGAATCCCAAGCGCGATAATAAACGCCACGCGCGCATTAATAAGCACCACACTAAGCAGCGCGATCAAAATAATGCCAAGAATGATATTGGCAATGATAATATTAAGGCTCTCTTTGACAATAATGGATTGATCCATGCGCATGTCATACGTGATACTACTGCCGCTAAGCGTTTTTATAAGATGGTGAATGGCCTCAGATATCTCAATAGCATCGCCTTTGGGATTTTGCGAAATGGAGAGCGTTATGGCATTATTGCCGTTCATGCTTGCCAGCGTTTTGGAGTCTTCGTAGTGTTTGGCAACGGTAGCAAGCTCTTTTAAGAGGATTTTTCGTCCGTCAATATCTAAAATCGTATCCGCTAAATCGTGAGCATCTTTTTTGCCGTTTTGGGTTGATAAATAGTAGCGCTCTTTAGGGTTGTCGATTTCGCCTAGCGGAAAAATATTGGAAAGCTCCGAAACACTCTGCACCACGTCGCTCATTTGAAACCCATACGAATGGACTCTCTCTTCATCAATCAGCACTTCGTAAAAGAGATCCGAATCGCCAAAAACCGTAACATCGGAAATATCTTTAATGCGCAACAGACGGTTTTTCAAGGTTCTTGCAAGCTCCACCAATTCGCCGTGAGGCATCTGCGAAGAGCGGATGGAGAGTTGTAAAATACCGCGTGAATGCCCCGCTCCGCGGATGGTTGGCTCGTCCATATCTTCGGGTAGATTCGCCGCTGAGAGTGCAATAGCATCTTTAATATCGTCGCTAATGCGGCTTTTATCCGCACGGCGGTCGATCTCAAGCTCAATACGAAAACGCCCCGGCGAGATGGTTGAATTAATCGCATCGATACCGTCAATGTTTCGGCACAGATCTTCAAGTTCCTGTACGGCAATGCGATTCAGCAGATCGGGCGAAGCGCCTGTATAAGAACCACCGACATTTATAGTATCGGGTTCAATTTCAGGCGAGACCTCTTTGGGAATCAGCGTATAGGCATAGATGCCCATGCCCATCAGCAGAAAAAAGAGTGCGTAATTGGTTTTATAGTTATCGATAAAAAAGCGTAAAAGGCGTTCAAACATTCAAAGCTCTAAACGGCAACCGACTGTTCGTACATGTACGAATCAACCCCCATAATCGCTGCACCGTAAGAGGTAGTCACCTGCGGAAACTCGGGAATAAAAATTTTACATCCCAACTCGTTTTCAATGGCATTGACCAATCCTGCATTGAGTGCCGGACCGCCATCGAAATAGATCCCTTCTTTGATGCCTACGCGTTTGACCAGTTTGACAATACGCTTGGCAATGGAGTAGTGCACGCCGCTCACGATATCTTCGACGCTATGATCGTTGCCCAAAAGTCCAATAATCTCCGATTCGGCAAACACCGCACAGGTACTGCTGACCGAGAGCGGCGTACCTTGAGCACGAAAGTGGTACTCGCCCAGTTCGTCCACGCCGATTTCTAGCTTTAGTGCCACCACATCAAGAAATTTTCCCGTTCCCGCCGCGCAGCGGTCATTCATGGCAAAATTCACTACATGCCCCTCGCCATCGAGCGAAATCGATTTACTATCCTGGCCGCCGATATTAATGATGGTGCGAATCTCGCCAAATTCACGCGCCGCGGCCACGGCACCTAGAGCGTTTGCCGTGATTTCGCTGATGTTTTCATCGGCCTCTTTGTAAAGCTTTCTGCCATAACCCGTAGCTACCGTATAGACCACATCTTGAGCACTAATACCCAGCTCATTCAAAAGCGCGTCAAGCGTCTCTTGGGCATATTTGTAAAACATACTGCCGCTGGCGCTGATTTTTGAGCCGACCAAGTTTTTCTTCTCATCGGCAATCGTAATTTTAATAGCAGTCGATCCAATGTCGATACCGGCAAAATAGTTCATTGTTTTTTTCTCCGTCTTGTTTTAAGTGATTCAATAAACGCTTCCACACGCGTACTAAGCTGTCCGCCTTGTGATGGGCTGTAGTCGCTCTCTAAATATAAAATGGGAATGCCCTCACGATCCATTGCCGCAAGCACGCTACGCTGTTCCATCTCATACACCTGACATCCGGCAAAGGCCTGATAAATCACGCCATCGGCGCTATAATCGCGCGCCAGTTCGATAATGCGGCGAATACGGTCGTCGTTGCGCGTAAACACGGGACAGGTACACCCTTTTAAATAACGATCCGAGACGGCATCGACCATATCGTACAAAAACCACTCGTCAACCGAAACCATATCGTTAAACATGCGGTTTGACGAGCAGCTCTCATCCGCTACAATAATGGCGTCGGCCTCTTCGATGAGCTGAGGTACCTTGAGATTGGGAAAGATCGGCGGCGAACCGGTATAGACAATACGCGGGCTAAGCTTGTGCGCCGCGCCGACTCCCGCTTTTACACGCTCTTGCATCTCTTCGATCAGTGTCTCAACCGCCCTGCTCCACGCTTCGGTATGGTCAAAGAAAAAGGCATTGGTCACCATAAACATCTCATTACCCGAAATCGGCGGCAACGGCTCTTTGCGCAGTGCATTTAAACGGTGATAAAGCGTCTGGGCATACCCCACCTTGCGAATCGATGCCTTGAGATTTTTGCGCGTCAGTTTTGTTTTGAGCGTGCCTGAGAGCGTTTTGGTAAAGTTGCGCACGCTCCGCCGCCAATACTCGCGGCTCTCTTCGCTCTCTTTAACCCTGGGAAACT
>JBNKLA010000032.1:0-114101 GCA_050292115.1 Sulfurimonadaceae bacterium
GCGAACGCATCGGCTCGGTGCTGGACGTGATCCGTGGTATCGCTGATCAGACCAATCTGCTGGCCCTGAATGCCGCCATTGAGGCGGCCCGGGCTGGAGAACAGGGCCGCGGTTTTGCCGTGGTGGCCGATGAGGTGCGCAAACTGGCCGAACGTACCAATAAGGCAACGCAAGAGGTAGCCATTAGCGTTCAAAATCTCAAACAAAACGCATCGGAAATTCATGAGCGTTCCGGAGAGATGGAGGAGATATCCACAAACGCCACCGACAAACTGGACGCTTTTGAGCAAATGCTTAGTTCGCTGAGTGAGCGCACGGTACAGATTAACAGTGAATCCACCAATGTGCTCTATTCGGTCTTTATGATTTTGGTCAAACTTGATCACCTGCTGTTTAAAACCAAAGGGTATAAAAGTGTCTTTGATAACAAAGTGGCCGGAACCTTTGCCGATCACCATCATTGCAGGCTTGGGCAGTGGGCCGAGGGTGGAAAAGGTGCTGAAATTTTTGGCAAAACGGCAAGTTTTGGCAAGCTCGAAGCTCCGCATAAAGCCGTTCACAACAATATCATCGCCGCGATTGAGTGCGTAGAGCGTCAAGCATGTGAGCAAGAGGCCGACAATGTAATTACCTATTTTCAAAAAGCGGAACGATCCAGCAAGGAGGTGATCGATACCCTCGGTGCCATGCTTGAAGAGGAGCGCCAAGTACGCGGATAAATTAGCTATAATTCATGCTCAAGGAGTATGAATTGAGTAATGAAATCCGTATTGATGAGCGCTACGTTTCGTTTGAGAGTATCGACTGTTTTGAAAATGCCTGTTTGGCTATAGACCGCCTGCTGGCAGTTACCGAGTCTCAAGAGCATGTCAATCTTTATTGGAAGAAAATCATTCCAACGATACCGCAGGCCTATTATTCGCGTGACCCCAAAGACGACCCGAACGAAGCACTGTTGTATCTGGTCTGTTCCAACGTTTTTTATCTCGAAGAGCTTTTTGAGAATGCCGAAGATGACGCGGGACTCAGTGCGTTGCGAAAGTGTGAGCTGGAGTGTTGCTGATTTTAGCCTTTGATATCAGGAAAATTTGCTACCATCATCTCGTATGTTGTGTTACATGTAAGCGCTTCTAGCACCTCGGGTATCGTATCGGCAAACAGACCCTCAACGTTATACTCGTTAGCTTTCAGTTCAAACGCCAGCTGCTCTTTGGGCGGAGTAAACTGCGCATTGACACTCTCTTTGTTGCCGCGTGCATCGATGCGGTACCAGCCGCAATCTTCCAGCCAGACGGCGTTTAGGCCGTGCAGACAGTAAATGCCCTCTTCGTATTCGTTGCACGACAAACGTTGATAACAGAGTGCGGCGGGAATACCGTTAGCACGCAATAACGCGGCTAACAGATGGCTTTTGGCATAACACCATCCATGCCCCTGCACAAGCACTTCGCTGGCTTTACATGTAGTCGCTCCCTTTCCCGCATCGCCCGTATGTTTGATTTTATCACGCACGTATTCAAAACATTTTTTGGCAATATCTTCTTTGCATGTAAGGTTTTTGGCGAGTGTGTTGGCAAACGTAGCAACTTTGGGATGCTCAAAATCAATGATATCGCTTGCAACAAGATACGCCTGCATTTTAGCGGTCGCTCACCTTTTTTATAAGCGTTTTGGCTTGCGTGAGTGCATCTTCGGCTTTGTTCAGCACCAGTGCCACGGCAAGGCGACGACCCGAATGCGATTCGGGTTTGCCGAAAACGCGCACAAAGCTATTGGTGCTAAAAAGGCTCTCATCTACTTCGACTACCGGCGTATGAGTATCGCCGCTCGCTTTGTAGGCCGCACTGGCGCCTTCGCCGTAAAACGTAAAACCAAGCGGCAAGCCCAATACCGCCCTTACATGTAAGGCAAATTCGCTCTGACTCTGGGTAATGAGTGTTACCATGCCCGTATCGTGCGGACGAGGTGAAACTTCGGAAAAATAGACCGTATCACCTTTAACAAAAAGCTCCACACCAAAGATACCGCGTCCGCCCAGACCGTCGGTGATGCGTTTGGCGATATCTTGCGCGTTTTTCAGCGCCACTTCACTCATGCGCATCGGTTGCCAACTAAAGACGTAATCGCCGTCGCGCTGGATATGGCCGATGGGTTCACAAAATACCGTTTCATGTTCATTTCGGGCAGTTAGCAGGGTAATCTCATAATCAAAATCAATAAACGCCTCGACAATCAGCTCACTGGCATCGCCGCGCGCCTCTTTGGCCATCTCCCATGAGTTTTGCAGATCGGCTTCGCTTTTCATTACGCTCTGGCCGTGACCGGAACTGCTCATCACCGGTTTAACGACACACGGATAGCCCAAACGTAAAGCTGCGGCCGTTAGCTCCTCAAAGGTTTTAACAAACTCGTACGACCCTGTTTTTAGTTCCAAATCTTCGGCGGCGAAGCGACGAATGTTTTTACGGTTCATGGTTTTGTTAACCGCCTCGGCGTTGGGAATCACATGAAAGCCTTCGGCTTCGGCTTTAAAAAGTGCATCGATACTAATGGCTTCGATTTCGGGAAGGATGAAACTCGGTTTCTCTTTTTGGATGAGCTCAAGTACGGCGGCTTCGTCTTGCATATTGATCGTATAAGCGCGGTGTGCCACCTGTTGCGCCGGAGCGTTTTCATAGCGGTCAACCGCTACCACCTCAATACCCAAACGTTGCGCTTCGATAGCGACTTCTTTGCCCAGTTCGCCCGAACCAAGCAACATGATTTTTGTAGAATTTTCCTGCAAAGGAGCGGTAAATGTCATGAATAGAGCCTTACATGTAATAATGAGGCGATTGTAACACGATTAAGCTGTTGGCAACGTCACCTCAAACACCGCACCTTTTTCTCCGTTATACGCTTTGATTATGCCGTGATGATCCGCAACTATTTTTTTGGCAATATTCAGGCCGATGCCGATACCGCCATACTCTTTTTTGCTTACAAAGGGATCAAACATATGTCCTATAATCTCTTTGGGTATGCCTCTGCCGGTGTCTTCAAAACGTATAGTGACCGTATCGCCGTCACTTTTGCATTCGATGGTAATAAGACTTTCGTCAAAATTGCTATTGTGCTCCAGTTCATCAAGAGCGTTATTGAGGATAATCACCCACACCTGTTCAATACGCTGTTTTTGCATCAAAACCTTACACTCAGCATCGGTTATTTTCATGCCAAATTCAAAAGGTTGGCCTTGTAGCGTGATAATAGCAATATGCTTTGAACGGTTATAGCCCAGTGTCACCGCGGTCATAATGGTCTCAAATATATTAATCTCTTCTTGTATCTCACCGCTTTGTTGTGACATTTCACGCATGGAAGCGACAATACTTTCGATACGTTTGATTCCCTCTGTTGAGCGCAATAGGTCTTGCTTGATATAGTCGCGGTTTTCACAAGGCTCAAGAGATTCTAGCCCCATCTGTGCCATCTCAATATTACCTTTGACATAGGTGAGCGGCGTATTGATTTCGTGTGTCATGCCGGCGGCAAGTTTACCTAAAACGGCAAATTTAGCATCGTTTGTACGCTCTTCAAAGTGCTGCTTTTGCATCGCTAAATTACGCATGACTTCTTGTTCAATGCGTTGGTTTAGGTAGAGCTCACGACTCTCTTTCTCGGTAACATCAACACAAAAGCCGATATACCCTTTGAGCTTTTTATCCATAATGATGGCACTGGTATAAAACTCCATTACTTTGGCTTCGGTATCAAACATAAACCGAAGTTTGTAGACTTTGTGTTTTTCTTCGAGTAGTGCACGCTCTTTTTTGGCCAGTGCTTCAGCAACAAAAATATCAAAAATCTCTTCATCGGTTTTGCCGATAATCTCTTTTTTGGTGCGGTTTACCAGCTCTAAAAAGGCATCATTGCACTCTTGATATCGTGAGTCGGTATTTTTGATATAGAGTGGAATCGGTGCCGTATTAATGAGACCGGTGACATACTCTAGGTTCTCTTGCAACCTGCGGTTGTAGCGCTCCAGTAAAGTGGAAGCACGCACCTTATCGCTTACTTCTATCACCGTCCAGAGTACTTCACCTCCCGGAAGACGTTTAGATTTATCCAAAGGGGCTCCGGAAACATCGATCCATATCTGAGATCCGTCAGAGCGGCGCATGGGATAGCGTACCAATACTGTTTTGCTGTGGCGCGCTTGCTCAAATACTTCGACACCCCAGCGTTTAAAGTGACTATGATCAATATGAAGCATCTCGGCGCTGTTTCCAATGAGCTCATTGCGCGTATACCCAAATATTTCGCAAAACTTGGCATTGACATTGGTGATGATGCGCTGGTCGTCAACCGCTATAAAACCGACAGCGGCATTGTCAAAATAGCGCTGGCTCTCATCATACAGATTACTAAGGGCATTTTTTTCAATGCGTTCGTCTTCACGGGAGTCGATACTGCGTAAAAGTAGTGCCAAAAGCGTTGCCATAAAGAGTAGCACCATAACAATAGTCGTGTGGGTTAAGTTTGTGACGCTCTCATAATACTGCTCAAAATTGTGCACCTTATGATACAGTGTGAGATAGCTGTTTTGTATGAAATAGGTATAGGTAATTAGTAGAATCAGGAGTACGGTAGTGCCGATAAGTGCACTGCGGTAGGTGAGCTGAAGCTTCATCCGTTACTCTTGAAGAACCTCAGCAATTTTTCTCTCTAAATTATCAAGCGATTCAAAAGGCTTCATAACGTAGTGTACGGCACCGCTTCGATGAGCATCAAGCACTTTGTCTAGTGTGGAGTAAGCCGTCATCATTATGACTTTAATCTTGGGGTACTTTATCTGAAGTTTTGGCAAAAGATCTAAACCGTTCATTTGCGGCATCATGATATCAAGTAGCACAATATCAATACTTCTATCTATGGTGTCAAGCGCTACTACCGGATTTTGATAGGTGTTAACACGGTACTGGGGCAGGCGCGAAAGATAACGCGAAAGCATCTCGATAATCTCTTTTTCATCATCAACAATAGCAATATTGACCGATTCCATAATATTAGTTCTCCTTATCAAATAAAACGCCCACGGCGTTTTTCATAACAATTTGCGACTTCTCATCAACCATTGCGTCCAGCGTTGTAAAGACTTCCCTGCTGGCATTTTCGATATCATTAACCATCGCTTCGATCTCCTCTTTGGAGCAGAGCGGTTTTCCGGCACTACACTCTTTGACTAAACGGTTTGCTTGCGTATGTACCGTCGCATGAGGACGTTCCAATTTAGCGTAGGATGGCGTGCTTGAGAACTCCTCTTTGCCTTTACCGTGTTCATACCAGTTCCCTAAACGGCAATTATGGTGATCGCTCTCTTTAAACTCATTCTTTTCACCAAAGAGCATGGCGTATACGTTATGTTTATAGATGACATGATCGATTTTTGCCAGTGACGCAAAAATTTTATCGCTAATAAAGCGCACTTCATACACAGAACGTGAAGCGTTACGTTCAAACGAGACAATTTTCTCCTGCAGTTGATCGATCTGCTCTTTGCTCTCATTGACGACGTTACCTGCGGTTTCAGTATTCTCCTCGGCAGTCGAAGCCTCTTGTTGCATCGCACGCACCACCATGGCGATCTCTTTGGTAGCGGTTTGTGTCTTTTCGGCAAGCTTACGAACCTCATCGGCCACTACGGCAAAACCGCGGCCATGTTCACCTGCTCGTGCCGCTTCTATAGCGGCATTAAGTGCGAGCAGATTGGTCTGATCGGCAATATCTTCGATAAGGTTAACGACATTAGAGATTTCAATTGAACGCTCATTTAGCATTCGCGCGCCCTCTAAAGTTACCTGCATGTCGGTAAACAGCTGCTCCATGTTGCTTGATGCCGTTGTAATAAGTTGCAAACCTTCGTGAGACTCTTCGGCAATATGTGTCGATTCATTGTTCATAATGTCAAGTTGTTTCAACATATCTACAAAGGTTTGTTGCGAATCTTTGAGTGCATGACTAATGGCATCTTGGTGTAGACTTAAAATATCGGAATCTTTGGAGTTACGGATATCGACTTTAATAATATTGTAAAGTGTGGTGCCATCGGGAAGTTTTTTGTATACGACTTTTCCGCTACAGCCGTCAAATGATATGGTGTCATCACTATGTTTGAGCGCTTCAGTTAATCGCAATGGATCTTTGACTATAGTGTGTGCTAATTCGTTTTGATCAATAATATTGCCGTGTGCATCGGTGATAATGCGCACCTCTTCATGTGAAAGCGCAAAAGCCTCTTTGTATTGCCGCAACTCTTTTTGCAACGCTTCAACCTGCGATTCGAGTTCGCCAATTCGTGCATCCTCTTTGGGTGCATTAAAAAACATGTGCCACCTCTTTTGCTTTTTTCGATTAATTATAACAGGTTTTATGCAATGTTGTCACTAGAAGTTGTAAGTGTGAGATGAAATGTTAAGATGGTGGACCCTACCGGGATCGAACCGGTGACCTATACGCTGCCAGCGTATCGCTCTCCCAGCTGAGCTAAGGGCCCAAAAAAGTTTTGAAGGCAGAAATTATAATCACTCATTTCTTAAAGTTTTATAGATTTTGCGCTTGGCCGATCTAGCTCTCATGAGAAAAACAGTGTTTTTGGTTCTTACATGTAAGGTGCTCTTTGCGGCATCGTATGCAATTCAGGTTTTGAGTTACCGTGATGCTTCGTCGCTAACTCCGGCGTTTATGAAGATGATAGAACGAAGCGGATTAACGCATCAGAAGTTTTATGAAAACGGTTATAACAAAATAGTTATAGGTAGCTTTAAGACGGAAACCGATGCGATACGTGCATTTGGACAATTAAGTTGTCTGCCCAACGATGCATTTATTCGGAAGCTACCCGAAGTAGAGGTACCGAAAGTTGAATCGGTCGCGGATGATAAAGTAACGCAACCTAAAACGCTGTCATGTCCGGCATGTGCGCCGTGTCAAGTGGTATGTGATCCCAAAGAAGCGCACAAAATGGAAATAGCCAAGGCAATCGAGTACTATAAAAATTCGAGCTTTTACCGTTTTAGTAATTAGGCGAGAGCTTTTCTTGCACCTTCTCGGTCATATCCAGACACTCCAGATAAATGTCGTGCTCTTTTTTCGCTTTTGCTTGAAGTGCTACTAAAATCTCTTCGACCGTTTCGCCGTTGATAGGGTAACTTATCGAAACGGATCTGATATAGACATTGAAGAACTCTTCAAACATATTTTTAACAATAGTTGCGCCGTATTTATCGGTATAAGGAAGTACAAAAAAATAGAATTGATCAAAGTGGACAATGGAGTCTGATGCACGCAGTACATTTTGTAGCGACTCTTTGATGATCTCCTTATCAAGATCGCTAAAATCGCAAAAAAGAATCGTAAAGCTTTCGGAACGGTTCTCATCAAGGCGTTCGGATATGCCCATATTGAGCCGAATAAGGCTTGGAAATTCTAAAAAAGAGAAGTGAATACCGGCCATAAGCGTCTCCTAAAAAGCAAGATAGCTCAATTGTACTTTCGGCATCGTTAAAAAACCTTTAAACGAAATAGCGGTTAAAGCCCTCTTTGCTCTCAAACGGAGATGCCTCTACGCTCTCGCCCTCAAAATCGAGTCGGTAGCTAACATCGGGCACGGTTTTACAATAACTCAAAATCAGACGTGCCGCCAAATTGCGATCATCCGTATCGGCATTGCGTGAAAGTAGCGAATGCGGTCCGGGGATGCCGTCGGTACGAATGTGAATATATTTGTCATTTTCAATGGTTTTAATGTGGGCATTATCGTCTTGGTGGCGGCCGATAACCAGTTTGGCACCATTTGGCAGACGCAGTTGTCGGCCATATTTTACCACGGGAATATCGCGCACTTCAAAAGTATCGTGTGCAATAAAATCGCGCATTTTTCGTGCAAAATTCTCATCGGTTAGCAAACAGCCGCCGCCGGGGCTCTCATAATCTTTAAGCCCAAACTGCTCGGCAAGCTCCATCTGGCGGTCGCGGTTGCGTCCGACAATCCCCTCAAAGCACTCACGATCTACCCAGCCATTCTCTTCGGCAATGGTTGGTGCGAGTCGTTTGGCACTCATGGGGCGTAGTAGCAAGCCGTTTACATTGCCTTCATTTAATACTTTTACCAGCGCGTCGGCATTTTGGCTCATGGGGCGCTGTCCCAACACTTCGCCGCTAATTAAAAAGCTCGCACCCTCATCTTCCATCATCCGTTTGGCCACGGCAAACATTTTGGCGTGACAGTCGATACAGGGGTTAAAGTGTTTACCGTAGCCGTGCTTGGGATCAAACAGAATCTCTTGAAGGTACTCATCTTGAATGTCAACGATTTTAAGTTCGGCTCCGACCTGATCGCACATGCTTTTCATATGCTCATAGCGATCCTTGGTGGCACCGAATCCGGTGTTGATGTTGATGGCGGTAACATCGATGCCTTGATCGATAATCAGTTTCATTGCCAGTGTAGAATCGAGTCCACCGCTAAAGAGTGCGAGTGCTTTCATAAATCGTCCTTGGTAGGGCACCGGAGTCTTACATGTAAGCCTTTTAGCTTTCGATGCCGACCAGTTCACCCCGTTTGAGTTTGGCGATCTTTTCGCGGTATGAGCGAATAAGAAACGCTTTTTTTTCGAATTTTACCGTATTTTGGGTCATCACTTTTTTGAGTTCGCGGTTATAGTAACTGCTTAAGAAGGTAATCAGTTCCGATTTGAGTACATCGTCATTGTGAAAGGCAATGATGTTGTCGTTAAGGCTTAGCGCCATAAGTCGTGGATCGTCGTTGCGCTCTTGTAGGGCAAGCTCCAGCTCTTCACGGTGATACTGCAACATCAAAGGGTTAATAAAATCAAGAATCTGATTGGTAAATGCAGGGTATTCTAAAATTGTTTTAACGAGACTGAGTTCCCAAAGGTCGTACACGCCGTGTTGTTCAGGAGTAGCAGGTTTGGCTGAAATGGAGTTGCCAAGCCGCACCAGCGAGGGGCTAATGCCAAGGCGCGAAGCGAGAAACGGACGATACTCCTCTTGCAGCAACGGCGAGAGTGATTTAAGATAGCCAATACTCTCATGCAGTGCCGACTCTTTGGCCTTGGGGTCTTTAATGTCAAACTGCGCAATAATTTGTGACAGCACAAAATCGATAAAGGGCATGGGCGTGCGAAAGAGTGTTTTAAGCGCTTCGGTCTGTCCTGATTTGACCATATCGGCAGGATCAAGTCCCCCTTCAAAAAGCACCACACCGCCGTCAAAACCGGAGCTACTTAGCAGTTTGGCGGCTTTGAGTGCTGCGGCGCGTCCGGCATTGTCGCCATCATACGCCATAATAATGCGCCCTTCACCTTTGCGTAGTAGCGGCAGATGTTCGGGAGTAAGCGCCGTTCCCAAAGTCGCTACGGCTTGCGTAAATCCGGCCTGATGTAACATCACTACATCAAGGTAGCCTTCGGTGACGATCATCTCTTTTTTATCGTAAATACTCTTTTTAGCAAGGTGATAAGCATAAAGAAGTTTGGATTTATTAAAAAGCCGTGTTTGCGGCGAGTTGACATATTTTGCCTGATGCCCCGTAATGGTGCGTCCACCAAAACCGACCAGTGTGCCGTTTGGCGTATGAATGGGAAAAGTGATGCGTTCGATAAAACGGGCATAAAGGTTGTTTTCGCCTTGACCGACAACCCCCAATTCTATGGCTTCTTGAATGTTAAACATCTGCTCTTTTAAAAAGCCGATGCTCATCTGTGACGCAGGAGCATAACCGATGCCAAAACGCTCAATGCTCGACTCGTAAATGCCGCGCTCTTTTAAATACTGTAGCGCCGTAGCATTCTTTTCTAAAAGCGCACTGTAGTAGTCGTTAAGCTTCTCCATAAGCTGAGAGCGCTCTTTTTTGGGACTACCTTTGTTGTCGTAATGCAGGGTAAAATTGTAGGCTTCAGCCAGTTTTTCAATCGCTTCGGGGTAGCTGAGTTTTTCATATTCCATTACAAAACGGATGCTATCACCGCCCGCACCGCACCCAAAGCAGTGGTAAATCTGCTTTTGCGGACTCACCACAAAGCTGGGGGTCTTCTCGTCATGAAAGGGGCAGGGCGCTTTAAAATTACCGCCCATCTTTTTAAGCTCCACGTAGTTGCCTACGACATCAACAATGTCAAGACGGGCTTTAAGCCCTTCGATGGAGTCTTGCGAGATCATAAAAGCAATGGTAGCTTCTTTACATATAAAGATTGCATAAATATGGCAATTAAGCTATAATTGCCGTCCACAAAATTTTAAAGAAAGTAGGTGATGTGAATGCCGGGAATTATTGTCCGTCCAGATGATAACTTCGACGCTGCGTACCGCCGCTTCAAAAAGCAGACTGATCGCAACTTGGTTGTGACCGAAGCTCGTGCTCGCCGTTTCCACGAAACAGAGACCGAGAAACGCAAAAAAGAGAAGATCAGTGCGCGCAAAAAGATGCTCAAGCGTCTTTATATGATGCGTCGTTACGAATCACGCCTGTAGTAAAAAGCCTTCGGGCTTTTACTCTTTACATGTAAGCTTTAAGTTTACGTTGCTTCACCCCATAAAACCCCTTATGATAGCTTCTCGTAACCGCACTAGACCGTGTTGTAACGCTTCATAATCTTTTTGACACGATCTTTAAGTTTTCGTAACGCTTCGGTATCGTCATCGCCATCCGCGGTGAGATTGCCAAAATAGATATTCTCTTCAAACTGCACTTTGGCAACCCAGCCGATCTTAAGATGGTATTTCACACCCACAAAACGCACCGAACCTTTTCCAAACAGCTCTTCGCAAAGCTCAATAATGCGTAAAATACGCTCTGCATTGGTTTTTTCTTTAGCCATGGAACCTCCTTAGTCCTCTTTGTTAACAGCCCAGATAAAGCCGCCGATGCCGACAACGACGACCGCCGTAATAAAAATAAGTAGTATCAGTGTTGTAATATCCATAATTATACCTTTTTCTCTTTGAGCTGTCCGCACGCCGCGGAGATGTCCATGCCTTTGGAGTCGCGTATCGTACAGAGCAGTCCATGCGCAATCAGATACTCCTGAAACGCTACCATATCGGAATACTCCGGCCGTCCATACGCGCTACTGGGGTAGGGGTTAAAGTAGATGAGATTCACTTTGGCCTTAATACCGTGCAGAAGTTTCACCAGTTTTTTCGCCGAGGCGAGATCGTCGTTTTTATTTTTGATTACCAGATACTCAAACATCACCCGCTTTCGGGCATCAATAGGAAAACGTTTTACCGCTTCAATAATGGAAGCGATATTATACGCTTTATTCATGGGAATCAGCTCACTGCGCAGTTCATCGTCAACCGCATGGAGGCTTATAGCGATATGTACGCCCAAATTCATGGCTCCAAGTTTATCAATCTTGCTTGAGATACCGCTGGTGCTTACCGTCTGGCGTTTACCTGATATCGCCAGACCCTCTTCGTCTTTTATGATTTGAATCGCTTTAGCAAGGTTATCCAAATTATCCAGCGGTTCGCCCATGCCCATATAGACGATGTTAAGCCGGCGGTGTGCTTCAAGCTGATTATCAATCTTAACCGCCAACACCTGCGCCACAATTTCGCCTGCCGAAAGATCACGCGTAAAACCGCCTTTGGCCGTGAGACAAAACGCGCATCCTACCTTGCATCCTACCTGTGTAGAGACGCACACCGTATATTTTGCGGCGTGGTTCACACCCTCTTCGTCGGTATACTCCTCTTTCATCCGTAGGAGCACCGTCTCCACGGTTTTACCATCAGAGAGTTCAAAGAGGTACTTGATGGTACCGTCGTGCGATTCCTCTTTTTTAAGAATTTTCAGCGGCATGATCGTAAAAGTTTTGGCAAGTTCGGCGCGCATCGTTTTGGGAAGGTTTTGCATCTGCTCAAAATCGGTGGCATACTGATGATACACCCAGCCGAAAATCTGCTTCGCACGGAATGTGGGCTTTACATGTAAGGCGAGGGTATCTTTGGTAAAATCTAAAATGGAGTGTGTCATCAATGCTCTTATACTTTTTAAAAGTATAGAACATTTAGACTTAGCGGGATGTCAGATTTTAATATGCAGATTCAAACGCTCCGATATCAGGTGCGCTTCCGCTGTATGATGTACCTACATTGGTTCCCGCATTAATCAGATCGCTGCCTTTGTTAAGATGAAAATATTTTACATCCGGTAAAGAGCCGTCAGATTTTCGCGCCGCAAGCAAGTCATCAATATTGATGCTTTGAAAATCTCCACTATCCGCAGAGTGACCGTTTTGCCAGCTATTATGGCTAATATCGGTACTGCTTGCTTTTAAACTGTCGCTGGCACCATAAGAGATTGTATTTTTAATAATCAGCTTTTGTGCCTGATTTTTGCTACTAAAATTGATATTTTTACCATTATTGTGCGCAATAGCATTTTTAATAGTTACGGTTCCACGGTTACTATTGTGATCGTATCCGTCATGAACATTTCCAGCGGCGATTGTATTAATATAAGTCGCATTGTGTTTGAGATCTTTTCCGTCACTGCCGCCGGTTTTAAAGCCGTTGCCGTCACCACTGCCCTGAGAGCCGTTTTTCAAATAACCGTTTCGAATCGCCCAGCAGTTTTCATACGTAGTGTTTACGTTATTAGCCCCTCGCAGGTATCCGTCGTATCCGTCATCAAGATTGTTCCATGCGCGGCATCCGTAAAATTTGTTTCCGCTGCCAACATCCAGTTTTGCCGCAAAACCGTCGGCATTTTCGAGTGAACTGTCCGCATTGTTATACGAATCGACATTTTTAATCAAGTTGTTGCTCGCGCCTTTACCCAGTTGTACGCCGCTATCTGAACATTCGGTAAATGTTGAAAACTCCACGGTGTTGTTTGAGCCGCTGATGTAAAGACCGTTGTCACCCGCTTTAGCGACATCGATGCCGTAAATGTACCAATAATTTCCCGTTAGCTCCATACCGCGATTGCTTGATTTTTCCGACATTGACGAAAAGTTAAAAAGCGGTCTTTTAGAATCGCTTGGGTATTTGCTTAGTGTAATTTTTTTACTTGAACTACCGCTTTGAGTCATCTCAATCGTGTCGCTAAAATTATACGTACCGCCGCGAACATAGATGGTATCTCCCGCTTTTGCACTTGCAATCGCATTTAAGAGTGCGGTTTTATCGCTAACAACCGTACCTGATGGATCGGTAGTTGGAGTATCGTTACCCGAAGAAGCACCTTTTGGGGTGGCATTAAACGCATTAGAGTTATGCCATGTGCCATTGGCACTTTTGTATTTAATCCAAAACCAGTACGGCGTACCGTTGCTGAGGCCCGTTAGCGTATACTGTGTCTCATCACTACCCAAAACGGCTTTGCGACTACGTCCTTTTGGATTGGAGTCGGTATCGGCATAAACCTGAATGCCCGATATCCCTTCGATGCTATTCCATTTTAAACTGACTTCGCCATCCCCTGCACTGCCCTCTAGCGTCATGCTTGGCGCGGTCGTACATGTACCGTCGATTGGATTAAAAAACCAGTGCTGGTAGTTTGAGTTGCTATCGCTTTTTTGGTAGATATCGCTACCGCGGTTACTGTCGCCGACCGAAACTAACTTGCCGCTATGTGCAGAGGCGATTTTAATAGCACCCGAGTTGCTTTGAGTCAGTTTCCACTGCTGTGTGGCACCACCCCAATACTCCCACTGTTTGATACTGCCGCCATCTTCATTAGACCAGCCGTACAGATCAATAGAGTGATTACTGTGTTGCGGGCGAATACTCCAGTAGCCATCACCCATATCGGTAACTTTATACTGCTGATTGGCATTGCTATGACTACTCCACTGCAAGATGTTAGCACCATTATCGGTTGAGGCGCCGCCAACATCCATAGCGAGCCCGCTTCCTTCGTTAACAAGTTGATACACCTTGCCGCTTATGGGCATTTGGGGGCAGTTGTCTGCTTGTGCCGTTGCACCTAAGGCCACGATGCTTGCTATTAGTGATAGCCAGACGCTTTTTTTATTCACATTTATCTCCGTGCGAGTAATTTAAATTAAGAAAAGATACCGCTAATTGGTCCATTTCCATGTTTGACGTAGTCAGAATCATTAACATTGACACCCATAGCTTGTGCCACGGTGTCAAGGACACTACCATAGCTTTCACCGTCAAGATCAAGTACTCTACCGCCTTTAAGGCCAAAATTGGCACCGCCAATGAGCGTATAAGGAACGCGATCTCCCGTGTGGGCGCGGGCATCTGCCATATCTGAAACGGTAAGAATCAAAGTGTTATCAAGCAAAGTGCCGCCATCGACATCTTCGGTAGATTCTAATTTTTTAACCAAATACGCCAACTTGGTACTGAAGTAAGCGCGATACTTCGCATAATCTTCTACCGGACGACCGTGAACCGATTGGTGGAAGTTGGTATCGACTCCCGATTCGGGGACAATAAAGTCACCTTGCTGGTTGCCATGCATTAAGGATACGACACGGGTTAAATCGCATCGCAGTGCCAAAGCGATCACATCACTGTGCAGGTCGCAAAGCGTATCAAAATTCACGGCATCGGCAACGGCACCGTTGAATCCGTCAGAATTAAAAATCGGTGTACTGCATACGCCGCCTTGTGTCGGTTGCGCTGCCGCCGTGATACGTTTTTCGATACGGCGAATGGCTTCGGTATGCTCATCTAAACGCGACTGCTCAAAGCTTCCAAGAGCGTTTTTCATTTGAGAAAGTGCTTCAAGGTTTGCATCTAAAATACTGCGTTTTTGGCGGGTTGCTAAATCCTCTGTTGTAGCAGCGCCGGCTCCGAAAAGACGCTCAAAAGCAACAATAGGGCTGTCTTCATATTGAGGCTCTTGCCAGTTATAGCGCGAAATGGTATTAAAACCATTCGTTAATACACCCAATTGCAACTGTGAAAACGATGTGGCCTGACCGATTCCCGAACGTGCCAAATAGATATCTAACGAGTTGGTGTCGTTATTGGCCACAAGCGCTTTTGAGGTAAGCCCGTGTCCGGGTTGTGCCATATTAACATTGTCCAAAAAAACGCAGTGCTGTTTTACGGATTCTAGTGGAGCCGACATTGTCGGTAACACCATGTCGCTTTTTGGAAACCATAAGTCGGGAACGGCACCACCCGGAGCGTATACAAAGATGACCCGTTTGGGCGCATCAGCCGCAAAGAGTGATTGAGGAAAGAGCGTCCCACCTAAAAGCGAGAGGTTCATAGCAGCTCCCGAGAGCCCCGCTTTTTTCAAAAAGTTTCTACGATTTAGTGATTCAATAATTTTTCTATTTTTCATCATTTTTCCTTCGCCGTTAGTGTTCATACTGTTTTCTGAATCGAATCAGATCAAGCGTGCCCAGACGCGTAAAGAGCTCTGCCATACTGTCGCTTTGTTTGAGCGTTTCACCCAAAGTGTTGACGGAACAGCCATAATCTTCGAGCTCATCGCTGTTGAGCGTACCCATGTTGACATTGGCCGCATTGATGGCATCATGACCGATGTCCATCGCAAAACGGAATACATTGGCCGAGAAGCACTCTTTTACGGTATCAAGCTGTGCAAATTGATTGCTTAAATCTTTTCCACCGTTCATTTCAAGTACGTCACCGTCATAAAGATCTTTAATACCGATAAGCGCTCCTTTGCTATCGATAGGAAGCCCGTGGTGATCGGTTTGAATATAGCGTCCTGAAGAGTCAAAATCTTCGAAACTAAAGCCGAGCGGGTTAATAATCTCATCATGACACGAATTACAAGGGGCATTTTCAGTAATTTTTGCCACAAATTCACGTGTCGTTACCTCTTTACCTTTAAGTTCGGCAATCACTTTATCCATCATCTCGATACGAAGATCGGGAATGGTGTCGTCGGGTTGCGGAATATCTTGACACAAGATACGAATACGCGTATCGGCGGCACGTTTGATCGGTGAGCTTGTGGTAGGGTCTGCATCATTGGCAAGGAATGATCCTAGCGTCATCAGACCGCCTCGGTGTGCAGCTGTGGCATCCACTTTTACAAAATCATCAGGGTTATTACTATTGGTGCCCGCACTGCCTAAACCGTAATAGCTAGAGAGGGTGTTGTTGACCATAACGTAATCGGCATTGAAAAGATTGCTAAACCCTTGCGTGTCATCATAAAAGACATGGGTAAAAAAGGCTTTCGCTTCAGCGGCCATGGCAACACGTACGTCATTGGTAAAATCGGGGAACATTTCGGCATCTTTTTGAGCGGTAAGCACTTCATCAGAGCCCAACCACTGCGCGGCAAACACGCCAAGATGTGTTTTAGCGCGATCTGTTGCAAGCAGTCGTGCAACCTGTGCGCGTAGCTGATCACTCGTTGCAAGTTCTCCGTTTTTAGCGGCACTTAATAGCGTCTCATCGGGAGTAGAACCGGTGATGGTATAGCTTAAAAACGATGCCATCTCATAATCGCTTAACACATAAGCGTCACTATCAAGTGTTGAGAGATCAACACTATCAACAAGGCTTGTCGCTGCTACACCCGAGAGTGTCAATGAACCTACATAAAGGTTTCTGTCTTCACCATTTTCATAAAGATCGTTAGTAAATTTAATTTGTACGTTGTGAGAACCCTCATAACCGCTAACATCGAAGGTATAGCTTTGATAACTGTTGGTGCTAACCGTGGTACTCGCTACGACGCTGCCATCAATTATAAGCTGCATCTGTGGCCATACATTTGCGGCGGCATCACCTTTCATGCTAATGTCAAAAAGCGCTTCGTTTGAAAGTGTAAGGGTCTGTTGAATGTAACCGTTAGCCCAGATGTTCCATCCCGTACCATCCGCACCTCCGGTTGATTTAGTTTGAAAATCAGCGCCGTTAACGCTCACCTCATTGCCATCAGAAGTGCTAGTGCTTTGCAGTTTTGATACTAAGGTACCTACCTCAAAACGGTAGAGAAATTGTGGAGCGCTCAATAGGGCAGTCATGCCGAGTCTAAGCCCCTCGTTGATATCACTTCCGGTGAGGTTTGTAGCAAAGACACTTGCATAATTTGTGCGCTCAGCAGCGCTAAGCGGACGACGGAACACACGCGTTGCAAAGTCATTCAAAAAGCGATTCTCACACGCATCATAGCTTAGGTTACTACAATCTACAACACCTTTATAGTTGTTCGCCTTAGACCACTCGGCCACTTTTTCTGCCACGCTAAGATAGGCATCGGCATGTGTTTCGCCTACCGGAGTGAAGGCGTTGTTGGAATAGCCTTCAATCACCGCATCAAAAGGAATCGATTCAGAGACATCAAAATCGATACCGACGAGGTCTTCTAGGGTATTTTGGTACTCTTCACGGGTGAGTAGTTTTAATGAGCGTGGACCGTAAGCGGTATCGCCACAGCTGTTGACATCCGAAGTGTTTCCGGTATCACTTGAACTGTTGCCTGATGTGCTTGAATTTGAACCGGTATCACTGCTTGAACTTGAAGTGCCCGGAACCGTAGCCGAACTTGAGCTTGAACCTGTTGCGGCACTCGAACTGGAACTTGAAGAGGCCGGTGTATTTGCACCGTTTGGTCCGTTATGACAACTGTAGCAGGTCACTTTATCGCCTTTAGCGAATGTTTTGGTGTTGCCGTTATCTAATTCAAAAGAGCGATCACTCCATGCTCTTGCAAACTCACTACCCTCACTGCTATCACCGTGACATTTTGAACACTTGTCGCCGTCTTTGCTAATAAAGCTGTATTGGTGACGATCCACCCAGCCTTGTCCTACAAAGTGCATCCCGTGTGGTCCACCGCTTGCAGATGTCATTGTTTTGTGACATGCCGTACACTCGCCTACGGTTCCGCTATGGCCTTGCAGACGTTCACTTAAGATATTGTCTCCCGGCTCTGCCGATGGATAGATAGCGTGTGTTGGACCGTGACACGCTTCACATTGAAGACCGCCATGCCCTTTGCTATAGCGATACAGGCTGTGTCCCGCTGATGGCGTATTGGGATTTGTGGCAAAGCTAACACCGCTATCGATCACTTCACGCAAGGTTCCGGTTAGCGGGTTAATCGCACTGGTATGGCGCTTGCCGTCTTGGTGGCACGATTGACAATTTGGCTCATCCAACCACCCTTCACGCGCACTTGAACCAACCTGCTCCATGGTGCCGTGACAGCTTTGACAATCAACGCCTGCATGACCCATTGCACCACGAAGACACTGCGTCTCTTCACCGGGGTGACAGCTGTAGCACGAGTTACGGTTTTGAGTATCATCAAGTCTCATCCCGTTTTTAGGATCTTTAACATGGTGATGGTTCATATGTATCGCCTGTGTAAGTGGAGGCACGCCATTTACTCCAGTGGTTCCGAGCGCATTAGTGGAGTGACACACGGCACAAAGAATCGGCGTACCTGCGGCCTGTGTGGCTTCGAGTCCGGCACTATTATAGCTGTAGCCCATATCTTCGAGTTCACTTAGGTGATCCGAAACGGCACCGGGGTGTTTATCATCATGCAAGCGTAGGATATTGAGTTTATAATCTTTTTGCGCCTCGGCATGATTGACCCATCCCGCCGATGGTATGGCATCAGTATAACCGCTAGTACTGGCGTGACAGGCGCTACAGTCCATCTCATCACTTACCGGAAGGACGGTAATGGCATCGGCAAGGGTGTTACCGGAGCCGTCTTTGGCAATGACTTTAACGCGAGGATAGTAGTTTTTATTGCCGCTATCATCAATTGGCGTCATCGGAATACCCTCAGCCTCCCACCAACCTTGTGCACTATTAAATGTCATGGATTGGAGTTCGTGGGTTGGAGTATTATTGCCGGCAAGTCCCATATCATCTTCAAGTGGAATACCAAAGAGTGCTGTGACATAATCCCAAAAATTTGTTTTAAGATTACTGTTTTTATCTTTCATGCTGGTGGTATTATAGACACCGTTGTCATCCGAATATGCTTGATAAAACACCTCGACACCCGCGGTTATAAGTTCACCGTTCTTATCTTTTAGCTGTGCATGTAGATTGTTATACGGCGGCAAAATGGAGAAGACAGAGTAGTCATCGCCATCCATACAGTGCATTCCAAGATCATTCCAAGCAAGCAGGGTGTGATCTTTGGATGAGTTGACATCATTATGCACTACCGGCACACTCGGCGCACTGCTTTGTGAAGCGGCGCTTGAGCTACTTGAGGGCGCTTCTGAGCTTGAAGCGCTGGAGATGCTAGAGCTTGAAGTCGGAGCGGCACTAGAGCTTGAGAGCGCTACCGAACTTGAAGCGCTGGAGATGCTAGAACTTGATACCGATGCTATGCTTGAGCTTGAAACACTACTGGCCACACTGCTTTGCGAGCTTGTGGTGTTTGAGGTGCTATCATCGCATGATCCCGTAGCCGTAGAGTAAATTTTCACCCCATCTTGAAGCCAGACGTTTTTAGCGGTAATCGAACCGCTATAGGTAGATCCGGCATTAATCCCAGCATGACTATTAGGTGCGTAAGCATAAGCTGCGATATGAACATTGCCCTGAACATAGATGCCTTGATCGTAAGAGACCAGCAATAAGGCAGCGGGATTTTGTGCATCACCTGCAACACTTTCATCATAATTTATCTTACTGTTAGCATTAAAAGCGAGGGTATTCTTGACATACAGTTTCACCACGCCGCTACCGTCACCAACACCGTCAACTACAATGTTCATTCCTGCTTGATGACCAAAGTTCTCAATAAAGTACGTCCCCGGTTCAAATGTTACCGTATGATTATTGCCCGAGTTAAGATAGAGCGCTTTAATAACATAAGGCGTATCGCCACTGTAGTTAAAACGAAAATCCGAACCGTTTTGGATATTTAATGCTGCAATATCACTCATAAGCGTATTATCAATACTCACATCAAAGTTCCCATTGGTACTTACGACAATATTATTGGCACCCGCTACAATTGTATCGCCCGAATTTTGAATATTTTGCCAGCCACCCGATGTTGCGCTGTAGCGAAATTCAGGAAGCTCCATAGCTTTAGCAAACGTATTGCTACCGACACAGCCCTCGTCGTTACACTGCTCTGAACAGTTTTGCGTATAGAGCCTGTTTTGACTCACTCCCAGTAGCCTTGTAGCACTTTGATGGATCTCGCTGTTACAACCACCAAGACCGATCTGTCCCGATGAATCCACAACATTCAGACCCGTTGCAAACGTACACTCATACTCCGGTGAAGCATGTGAAAACGACACTGCCAGTGCCGCAACGATTAAAGACCTAAAAACCATATCACCCCTCCTAAACTTACTATTTTAAAAAAGGAATCTACAAAATTTTTGGTCACATAATGGTCATAATCTTAGGTTATTAACAAAATAATCTCTTCTGTTAACATTACATTAATATTGGTGAGTAGTTTTGTAACTTTATGTTTATGTTAGGATTCGTTTTACATGTAAAGCCAGTTTTGCTTTGGCTTCGGCATGGTTTTTCATAAAATCTTTATGTGCATTTTCGTTACAGTAGTTGGTAATGCAAAAGATACCGCCGACCGGAATATCAAACTCGTGAGCGATTTTAACAACAGAAAAAAATTCCATATTCTCCAAACCGATCCCTAACGCTTCAAAACGTGATGCTAACGAAGCGTCAGTCGTGATGTAGTTACTGGAGTTGACGACAATATCCTTTTTTTCATCTGTTTGGGCAGAAACTACGTTGTCTATAGGGGTGTAAGCCTGATGTTGCAAAAACGATAACTCGATGTTTGCCGCTGTTTTGGATGCGACGATATCCATAACATTAAGCGTGCCGTAACTGCCTGCCGTGCCGACAAATAAAATGTATTCGGGCTTATCAAATAAGCAAAGCCGAGTGAGATTCATAGCCGTCTCGACAAGCCCCACACCCATCGGCGTGGCAAACTCGAAAGTCTCGTTGTTGCCTGCGCAGATAATCATAAACGTACCGGAATATTATTGTCGCTCAAATAGTGCTTAAGCTCCATAATGTCGATTTCTCGAAAGTGAAAAATACTCGCCGCAAGCGCCGCATCGGCACCGTGCTCAAACGCCTCTTTAATATGTTCCATACTTCCCGCACCGCCGCTGGCAATCACGGGCACGTTGACCATTTCACTAATCGCTTGGGTTACATGTAAGTCGAATCCCGCTTTAGTGCCGTCGGTATCCATGGAGGTAAGCAGTATCTCGCCCGCACCGCGATCAACGGCCTCTTTAGCCCACTCTAGTGCATCAATTCCCGTATCGACTCTGCCGCCGTTGAGGTACACATGATATTTATCGCCCGTTTTTTTCACATCAATCGCCACTACGATGCACTGCGCACCAAAACGTTTGGCTCCTTCATCAATGAGTTCGGGGCGTTTAATGGCCGCGGAGTTGACGCTGACTTTGTCACACCCCACATTTAAAAGTGCATAGATGTCATCAAGTTTACGAATCCCGCCGCCGACGGTAAGCGGAATAAAGACGTGCTTGGCGACCTCTTCGACAATATGCACGATGGTATCGCGGTTTTCATGACTAGCGGTAATGTCCAAAAACGTAAGCTCATCCGCACCCTCTTCGTTGTAGCGTTTGGCCACCTCTACCGGATCACCCGCATCACGAAGCCCGACAAAGTTCACACCCTTCACGACGCGGCCGTCTTTGACGTCAAGGCAGGGGATAATCCGTTTGGCAAAATAGTCCATAGTTATTTCTTTACATGTAAGTATTTCTGAAAGTATAGGGCAATTTCACCTATGAAATGCTTTCTTAAGAAAAAGCGCGTTACGATGTAAACGATAAAAATTTTCCATTAGGAGGACTGTTATGGCGATTAAAGGTATTTCAATTCTAAAAGGCATTGAAGCGCAAGAGGTGGTGGCACTGCTCAATCGGGCATACGCCGACGAGTGGTTGGCCTATTATCAGTACTTTATCGAATCCAAAGTCGTAAAAGGGATTATGAAAGATGCGGCTATTGTGGAGCTTGACCAGCACGCCGCGGATGAACTGCGCCATGCTACGATGGTATCGGATCGCATTATCCAACTTGGCGGCACGCCGCTACTGCATCCCAAAGCGTGGCTGGAGCAGACCAATTGCGGCTATGACGCGCCCGAAGATCCCAATGTGCTTAGCGTGCTTCAAGATGCGATAAAAGGTGAGCAGTGTGCGATTGCCACGTACAATAATCTGCTTGAAATCACGTATGAGAAAGATATAGTCACTTACGATATCGTTGCTTCGATTCTGGCTGATGAGGTGGAACACGAAGAGGATTTGCAGGCGCTGTTAGAGGATATTCAGGAGTTTATTGCCGAGATCAAAAATCAGCTGGCGTAATTTTATCGGTATCGCTGTAGTATAACGTCATGAAATGGCTTGTGTTGACGGTGTGCAGTGTTATAGCGCTTTTGGCGAATAGCGTTGATATTTTAGACGCACGATACACCCTCGATACCCATCACACCCATAGTGTCCATACGGTTTATGGCGACATAGCGCATTTGAAAACGTTTGAGTACACCTCGGCAACATTCGGCTTTAGAGATGACACGCTGTGGATTTACATCAAACTTCAAAATACCCTGCCGCATGAAGCATCAAATATGATCGAATTTTTGTATGCGCTTCATGATTATGTGCATGTTTATGAATATAACCACGGCACGCTGGTTGATAATTATCTCACTGGTGATATGACGCCCCATCACACCCGAAAAATCGATACCAACCATATCGTTATTCCCTACACATTGCAAGCCAATGAAATCAAAGAATTTATTTTCAAAATAGACTCGCAGAGCGATTTGAGCGTGGGAATGCGTTTTTTAAGCAAAGATGCGTTTTTTTTGGAGTCGCAAGATTACGAAATGGTACTCGCAGCTTATTACGGCGCGGTATTGATTATGATACTTTACAATCTATCGCTCTTCTCATTTATTCGCGAGAAGGTTTATCTGCACTACGTGCTGTTTCACTTTTTTCTTATGCTCTCCTTGCTAAGTTCTAACGGTCTGACCTTTACGTTTTTGTGGCCGAATACGCCCCAAATCAATAACTATTTTCTTCCTTTGGTTTTTATTTTAGCGAACTATTTTTCGGTGGCGTTTGCCCTCTCGTTTTTAGAACTCAAACGCTACGCTAGAGGGCTTTATCGCTATTTTCAAATCATTTTATTTGCCGATATTTTGCTCTTGCTTGCCACATTTGTAGTAGGCTTCAAGATTTTGGAGTTTATGCTGTTTCTCTCCCTGATCTCGGTTATTTCACTTTTTTTAACGGGCATTTATATACTGATACGTTACCGTAGTATTGCATCAAAATTTTACGTTATTGCCTGGAGTGTCTTGCTTGGAGGTGTCGTACTTGAAGAGCTTCAGGGGCTGGGTCTTTTAGGTATGAATCTGGGCATCTCTCATGCCACGCACTTTGGCACGTTTAGCGAACTTGTACTGCTTTCCATTGCGTTGGCGTACCGTTACAATACTCTTCATCAAAAGATGCGCGTGGCGCAATCGGAACTCAACGAACTCAACACGCATTTGCAAGAGAAGGTAGCGGAACAGACGAACAATTTACGCCTGCTTTTAAAAGAGTTGCAGCATCGGGTTAAAAACAATTTTCAGGTTATAGTGACCTTTTTATGGGCGCAGAAAAAATCGACGCAAGACCCCCGTTCGCTAGAAGCGCTAGAGCAGACGATTACACGCATCGAAGCGATTGCATCGCTACATAAACTGCTTGACGTATCATCGGATTTGATTGTCATTAATATTCAAAACTATCTCAATCAAATTCTTGAGTCGTTTAAAATTCAGCAACAGCGCGTTACATACGACATTAAGATCGATGCACTCACGCTTGAGTATGAAAAAGCCATTATGCTTGGGTTGGTGCTTAATGAACTGCTCACCAATAGTCATAAATACGCCTTTGCTATCGCCGATTCCCCGTGTTTACATGTAGCGCTACACAAGACTCAAAACGGATACGTTTTTAGTTATCGTGACAATGGCCCCGGTTGTGATGCGGATGTGATTGCAAAAAGCCATGGACTGGGGTTTTACCTGATTGAAGGCGTTGCCGAAAAAAACGGTGCCACAATCGCTTTGGAGTGTGATAACGGCCTGCGCTTTACGCTCACCTTTTCATAGTCAACCGATACCCTTTTGCGTAAACATTATGCAAAGGAAGGTCTGCAACCTTGTTGCGAATCCTGTTGATGAGTTCTCGAACCGTCACATCACTGACATACTTGTCGCGCCAGACATGTTTGCGTAGCGTCTCATACTCGACGAGGGTATCGGCATGTTGAATTAGTAGCTCCAGACACAGAAGCTCTTTTTGCCCCAAGGGTATTTCACGCTCTTGAAAAAAGAGACACTGTTTTTGCATATCACACGCAATAAGAGTGTCTTGTTTTGGAGGTGTCGGCGTCTGTATTTGGTATCTCGATATGGCGACCGAAAGCACGGCTAAAAGGTCATTTTGATTAAAAGGTTTGACTAAATATCCGTAAGGATAGAGCGTCATTGCTTCATCAAGCGTGGCTTTGTCGCAATGTGCGCTGATAAAAATAATGGCTATGTTTTGCGTAGCAATGCTTTGTGCAAATTGAAGCCCATCTACATTTCCATGGATATTAATATCGAGTAAAATAAAATCTACGTGCGCGGTTTCAAGGAGATGATGCGCTTCTTCAGCATTTTTTGCGATACCGACAACCTGATGGCCGGCTGCTTCGAGCACCTCTTCGCTAAAGCGTGCAGTCAGCTTTTCATCTTCGACAATCAGAAAAGAAAACCCCATATTCACAACCTCGTTTATGACGATTCGTGATTTTACTATGTTTTTATCCAACACTGTTAGACAAAAATGCCACTAAACTTACAAAAACTTATAATACAAAGGGTCATTATGAAGAGAAAAACGTCTCTGTTTCCGTTACTTTTACTTGGCAGTGTCGCGAGTATGAGTTCTGCTGATATGCTTGATTACTATATGGCAGGGATTCTCCCCTCCATTACAAAAAATAGCGCCATTGCCACACCGAATATACAGACCGTCATAGGCAGTGGAAATGTTTGGGCTAGAGATACCATCGATAATAGCGTCTGCTACGGTTTTGATAGCACTAATCTGATTTATAGCGTCGCCAGCAATACGATAAGCGGTGATGCTACAACCGTGATACCCAAAACGGACAGTGCCGGCAATACCTTGTATTACATCAATCAAATTGCATACCCCTATGACCTTTTGGGTAATAACGCTATCACTTACTATAATAATTACGCATTTACATTTACCGATATCACTGCACAAAGCGTTAATGCACAATGGTCAAATGGAGCGGGAACGACTTTGGATCTGAACTGGAGCAGAGATGATAACTGTGTGGATACTATTGTTCCTGTCGGGTATGTTTATAATCCTTGCAATTTTGCCGGCAACTGTATGGAAACCAACGTCAGTACTACCCAAAATGCCAACCAATATGCCCTAAAACTTAATGAAACGATATTTAGCCAACCCGACTTTGCACAGTACGCCGCCAACATGGCCTACACTATTACCGGCGCGTTAATCCAAGCAGCAGCAGATCCGCTTGGATTCCTACATTCCACGGTTGGGGACATTTTCAACCTTGGTCAAAACAGCGGGCCAACGCTTGGCGATATATCTGCGCAACTTGATGGAATCAGTACTAATATCTCCCAGTTGCAAACCGATATGGAGACTTTAAAAACCCTACATGCGCAAGATAATTTGATAAATATTCTCAACTCTTTTGAACTGCTAAATGCTCAAATTATGGTTGATATTGAACCAACGTTTACCAACATTACCGGCCCAACCGTAAATTTTGGCACATTAGCTCAAAACAGTAGTACATGTAATCTAATGAACAATTTTTATTCAAAAACAGTCTCTAGCGGAATAGGTAATTCGGCGGTTAGTTCCCAGATCGGCTCTGCCATCGCAACGCTTCTGAGCGGCTTTAATGACCCCTACAATGCCAATACCAGTATTCTTGAAGCATTAATCAGCGCCCGTCAGGATGCCTTGGCCTCAGCTTGGCCAAGCAAAGGAGAGGTAAGTAGCGCCAATATTTCGGCTCTTTTAAATGATTACAATCAAAACATACAACTCTACTATGCTAGGGTTTTACTCTATCTTGAATATTTTTTCAAATACGAAATGACCGCTCTTTATCTTGGTGATTCGGTTTACGGATGTGCCAATGCCAGTGATTTTTCATATACCCCGCCTACCAATGTCAGAGACAGTGACAAAAGTTTGAGAGATACGCCGTTACGCAATAAACTGTTGCGATTGGCACAATCTTATGACATGACAAAAAAACAGCTTAAAAATTATATCAATGACAAAATGATCTCCGACCCGATCGGTGGGCATAATTCGGTTCTTGACCCTGAGGTGACAACATCATGGATTCCGGTACTTAACGCTTTTCCCATCACGCATCCAAGCACTCCCAACAAGGTGCTAATGCCAGGCCATGTAGGAGGAAAGTGTAGTTTATATCAATATGGCGGGTTCAACGATTTTAACGCTAGCGACTACGGTCCGGTAAATGGTGCTTTTTTGCAAGGTTCGTATAACGGTACCACGATTGCCAATGCCTACTGTCTTGGATCGCCCGATGCTCCGGATACCTTCAAGCCTTCTAATATTTTAATGCTCTCATGGTGTAATTCCAACGCCTCCACGGGTAGCAGATTGGGTCAATTGACTTGTGCGTACGCTTCGTACAATCCCTTGGGTACCATTACCACAAACACAAATATCAATGATGGAAATGCATGGAATGCTTTTCAAGAAAATAATACCGATTGGTCACCTACGGGTGCTTGGCATAGTGTTTTGGTGTCAACGGCTACCAATAGTGCATTTCTTAGCCATTGGTTTACCGTGCCGACGATTTCCATCGAGCAGTTGGATTGGTTTAGTGATGATGACTGGAGTGCGCCTTATCCTGTCGATAATGGACTTCATCCTGTTCAGTGGATTGTGGGATCAAGTAGCAATTATGACTATACGGGAGCAAAATCACTTGAGTATAGTACGGGTTCGGAGGATAAAAACTACATTGTCTTATATGACTTCCAAAACAGCTACCACGATAAGCTCTGGTTCGGGATACAAGAGAATAATTGGTACAGTGCTTTTGAGTCGAAACACTACAAGAGGATTAATGCTCACTGCTTAAAGGGTAGCCCAAGCGATGTTTGTCACGTCATTAATTCGACATCCGGCACCAATAGCGGTATGTTGTGCTTGAATAATCATGTCGTTCTTCGCCCCGAGTATTTCTACTCCAGCAGTACCAATAGATATGAGATCGAGTTTAATTTTTTCTATGACGATGCAGGCACCGCATGTGCCCACGCGGCATTTTCAACGCAACTTAATGAGCACAGAGACGTCAATACTTATTAGAGTTCATACAGTTTTGCAAGAAGTCTATTGATAAACAATTGCCGGGACACATAAGTTGTCCCAAATGGCTTCTTATCTTCTTGTAAGCCTTCACTGGCTAAAATAATCCATGCCAAAAGAACACGTTGCCAAAAAGCAGTTTGGCCAAAACTTTTTAAAAGATGAACGTGTCTTATACAAAATCATCGAATCGATGCCCAAAACTGATCATAAGATCGCCGAAATTGGGCCTGGATTAGGTGATTTGACTAAATTTTTAGTTGATGTCAAAAGTGTCACCGCTTTTGAGGTCGATACCGATCTATGCAAGCATTTACACGACCGCTTTCATGATGCGATCACTACCGACCGTTTGGAGCTTCGCTGTGGCGATGTACTAGACGCTTGGAAGACGCAGCTTTTGGATGAGACGTACGATTTAGTGGCAAATCTGCCTTACTATATCGCCACCAACATCATCTTAAAAGCGCTCGCCGATCCGCACTGTCGCAATCTGCTTGTTATGGTTCAGCGTGAAGTGGCGCTCAAGTTTGCCGCTAGCGCTGGCGAGAGAAATTTTGGATCACTGGGAGTCATAACCCAAAGTGTAGGGAAGGCATCGGTTGTTATCGATGTGCCGCCCGAAGCTTTTGACCCGCAGCCCAAAGTCGATTCTGCTGTACTGCTCATACAAAAAACAGCCGATCGAAGTGATGAAGGGTTTGAACAGATGCTAAAAATTGCATTTGCCCAACCCCGTAAAACATTGCTTAAAAATCTCTCGATTCGTTACGACAAAGCACAAATTCAGGCTGCCCTCTCACAGCTTGAGCTTGCGCCGACGATTCGGCCTCATCAAGTAGACACGAAGGACTATCACCAACTCTATAACATGTTATAAAAAGGAGTTTGGATGGCAGATGAAACCCAAAGTGCAACTGTAGCCCCCGATGCTACAAAACCCGAAGGCAAAGCGCCACAACAGCGCCGTCGCCGTCGCCCAAGCAACCGCTCAAAGCGCAGCGATGATGCTACTAACGGCGACAAACCGACAGAAAAGAAACCGGCACCGAACCGCTCTCGTGGTGGAGGACGCTCCGGCGGTGGACGCAGTAGTCGCAACAGCACGCAGGTCGATAAAAACCTGCTGGAGTTTGCCAAAAAGAATCAGGAGATTCACAAAAACCGCTTAAATCCGCACTACAAGGTCAACCTTGAGAGTCAGGGTAAAGTCCGCGTGACACCACTGGGCGGCCTTGGCGAAATTGGCGGCAATATTACGGTTTTTGAAACGGAAAACGAAGCAATTCTTATCGATGTAGGGATGAGTTTTCCCGATGAAGAGATGCACGGTGTCGATATCTTGGTGCCCGATTTTAGCTATGTACGTGAGATCAAAAACAAAATTGTTGCGGTAATTATTACCCATGCTCACGAAGACCATATTGGAGCTGTACCGTATCTTTTTAAAGAGATGCAGTTTCCTATTTACGGCACGGCGCTTCCGCTGGCGATGATCGGCAATAAGTTTGATGAACATCATCTTAAAGACGCGCGCCGTTTTTTCAATCCGATTGAGAAGCGCAAGGTCTATAAAATCGGTAATGATTTCGAAATTGAGTGGATGCATATCACGCACTCCATTCTTGACTCTTCGGCATTAGCCATTACTACCGAAGCGGGAACCGTGATTCATACGGGTGATTTTAAAATTGACCATACACCGGTAGACGGCTATACGACCGACTTGCACCGTTTGGCGCATTATGGCGAAAAGGGAGTGCTCTGTTTGCTTAGCGATTCAACCAACTCCTACAACCGCGAAATGACCCCCAGTGAGCTGGCCGTGGCGCCGGCTCTCGATCGCGTCTTTTCCAAAGCTGAGGGGCGTGTGTTGCTTTCAACGTTTAGCTCCAACGTGCACCGCGTTTATCAGGCGATTCAGTACGGGCTTAAATACAACCGTAAAATCTGTATTATCGGGCGTTCGATGGAGCGCAATCTTGAGACGGCAATGCAGTATGATTACGTGCGCTTTCCCAAGGGCGTTTTTGTCGATGCCGACTCGGTAAGCCGCATGAATGACAAAGACGTGCTGATTGTCACCACCGGAAGTCAGGGCGAAGCCAATTCTGCACTCTTTCGCATGGCGATCGGCGAGCACCGTCACATTAAGATCAAGCCGACCGATTTGGTAATCCTCTCCTCTCGCGCCATTCCAGGCAACGAGGGCTCTATTTCGGGAATGCTCAATCACTTGCAACGTGCCGGAGCCAAAATTTACTCGGAGCGCGATATTCACGTCTCCGGTCACGCGGGTATTGAAGAGCAAAAACTGATGTTGCGCCTCACTAATCCCAAGTTCTTTTTACCGGTTCACGGCGAGTACAACCACATTGTACGCCACAAACAAACCGGCATGGAGTGCGGTATTCCTGAGCGCAATATCTTTTTGATGGATGACGGCGACAGCGTTGAGATTGCACCCAAATATATGCGTAAAGTCAAAAGCGTTAAAATCGGTAAAACCTATATTGACAATCAAAACAACAACCAAATCGCCGATGACATCGTAATAGACCGCCAAAAAATGGCCAGCGATGGCGTGGTGATGATTGTTGCTCAAGTCTCCGAAGCCGATTCCAAACTCATTACCCGCCCGCGCGTAACCTCATTTGGTTTGGTATCAGATAAGCAAGATAAAGCCTTTGCCAAAGATATCGAAGATGTACTTGAGCAGTTTATGGCCAATATCAAACCCAACCATATCGAAAACCCACGTGCCATGGAGAACGACATCCGCGCCGTGGTACGCAAACATATCTACCGTAAACAGAAAAAATACCCCTTTATCGTTCCTAATGTCTTTGTGATGTGAGCAGCGTAAAAAAAACGTGACCTGCGTCACGTTTTTAGCTGCGAAACCGAGTCGTTGTCGCAAAGCGACCGACGAGGCTTAAAGATCAATGGAGTTGCAAAACCAGAGGCGATGTCGCTTGCAACCGCCACCAAAGTCCACAAACCAAACTCTTACATGTAACGCGCTACAATATCCATTATCAACTGGAGTAGATACAAAATGCCCATACAAAAGATGAACACCGTAGAAAACATTTTCGGAGACAATATCGCCTTTGTCGAAGCGTGGGATTTTTCCAAAGCTAACCTTAGCGAAGCAAACCGCATAACGGCCATTACCCAAGTGGCCTCCATCTGCTATCAGTCCCCTAAAGCACTTGGCAGCGAAACCCTTTATAACCGATTGATGGCAGAGTCCATGGGGCTTCCCTCAAGCTCGTTTGAGTTTGTTCCCGTACTGCTTGACACCCAAAATACTCAACACCAAGAGCTGCTCAAACCCGAATACTCCAATGTCAAGAAATTTGGTGAATTAGTAGAAGAAGATCGCTATCTACTCACCAACTACCGCGCCATTGTTTATGATTTTGAACACGATAAAGAGCGCTATAGTTTTGACATTCGCCAAATTTACAACACTCCTGAGGAGGCCGCTATCATCGCGAAACATTTTCATGTCTTTTTGTATAAAGTTGATCTGCCGACGCGCTCGCAGATGGTACGCCACCGTGTCAACTGGCAAGAACTCTCCCGCCGCTATGTTTCAGGTAAAAGAGTACCGTTTGATTTTTACATCAGCGAAAAAATGGCCCCGATTACTACCGACGGACATGACACTAAAGCGCTGATTGACCTGTGTGTCGAACACTATATGAACGCTATCGAAGCGGGCGTAAAACCGCAAGAAGCGCGCCGCATCATTCCCCAAGCCGCATATTCGCAAATTTGGGGAGGGTTTATGCCGAGTCAACTTGAAAACTACTTTAAACTGCGTCTGGATGAACACGCCCAGTGGGAGATCCGCAAAACCGCCGAGGCGATGAAAACACTTATAGGCGAAACAAAATGAAATATCTCTTACATGTAAGCCTTTTATTGGCACTATTTATTGGCGGCTGTAGCTCTAAACGCATGACCTTTAATGGTCTTATCTGCCCTGCCGATTATAATGAACAGATGGTAATTCGAGATCTGCAGGAGTGTAAATATTACGATCAAAAAGATGCCGAAGCGTCGGCTACACCGAAATTGAATGAAGCGTGTAAAAAGTGTCTGCTTGAAAAAGGGTATGAGGTAGAATAGATAAAGGTTAAGGCCGAAGCCTTAAAAATTAGAGTGCTGATTTAGCTTTTGCGACAAGTGCGGTAAATGCCACTGCGTCGTTCATTGCCATATCGGCGAGAATTTTACGGTCGAGTTCGATGCCCGCTTTTTTCAGACCGTTCATAAAGCGTGAATAGTTGATATCGTTAAGGCGACATGCCGCATTGATACGAATAATCCACAATCTGCGAAAATCGCGTTTTTTCTGTTTTCTGTCACGAAATGCATAAACGAGTGAACGCTCTAACTGCTCTTTCGCTTTTCTAAAATGTTTACGTCTTCCGCTGAAGAAACCTCTAGCTGCTTTTAAAACTTTTTTATGACGGCGGCGTCTTACTACGCCGGTTTTTACTCTTGGCATTGTTTTCCTTTTCTTTACCCGTTACATTGCTTACATGTAAAGGTGCCGCTTTGCGGACTTGCCCAGTTAAACTGGAGAATATAATGCGTGATCTTAGTTGATCATCGCTTTGATGTTTTTCTCATCAACTTTCGCTACGACTTTCGGCGTATTTTGTTTACGGCGAGTACCTGCATCTTGTTTGGTCAAGATGTGTGAACGAAAAGCGGTACCGCGTTTTACCGTACCGTTTTTCTTTACCTTAAAGCGCTTTACGGCACCTTTTACGGACTTCATCTTTGGCATCGAATCCTCCTTTGTAAAATTCTCTATATAAAAAGAGGCTGGCATTATACCTGAATCAGCCAGTAATAGCAATAGAAACAGAGATTATTGACGATAAAACGGTCGATTATAGTTCAGCGCATCGGGTCTTAACTCTGGCGTTGAAGCATCTTTTACACCGCTATCATCCTCAAAATATACGATGCCTCCCTCAATGCGATAGAGTCCATATTCATCAATCTCAAATTCTGCGCCATTATAAGTATCAACGTGAGAATCGAGTTCTTTAGCCTCTGTCGCATCGATTAAGGTCACACTGTCACCTATGCTAAAAGTACCGCTTGCAGTGGGATTTGGCGCAAAAGAGAGTGGGATGCTACACGAAGGATCGGTATAATTTTCAATGTTTGATGAGAATGTGTCGCCTAAAAATGTTGCTGTCACAATATCATAATGGGTGTCAGGATCGCTTACATCTGCCGCACCACAAAATTTTTTCCAGACGCCTTCAAGTTCTGTAGATTGTGTAGAAACGCTTGAGCTTGAGCTGCTTGAGACAATGGAAGATGAAGCATCCGAACTGGTGTTAGTGGACTCGTCTTTGGTGCTAGAAGAGCCTCCTCCGCCACATGCTTGCAAAAAAATAACAGTCGCCAAAACCGAAAACCATGCACTTTTTTTCATATTACTCCCCCCTAATTTATAAAGGAGGCATGATAGCACGGCTTATTGTAATATTTGATTGTTATTTCTTTTTTTCCTCTTTTTGAGGGAGTACCATCATGTTGTAATAGCGCCCTTCAAGACGCGGTGTTTTATCCATAACACCAATATCTTCTACCATTGGCCACACACGATCAAGTACGTCTTTTGCCGCTTCGGGGTGTGCCATCTCACGCCCGCGCAAGAAAACGCGAAATTTTACATGTTTGCCTGCTTCTAAAAATTCGCGTGCGTGTTTGACTTTGTAGCTAATGTCATTATCGGCGATTTTAACCGAGAGTTTGATCTCTTTAATCTCGATCTTGGTCTGCTTTTTACGCTGCTCTTTGAGCTTTTTCTCTTCTTGGTACTTGAATTTACCGTAATCCATAATCTTGGCAACCGGTGGCTTCGCATTAGGAGCGATCAATACCAAATCCAGTCCCATATCATTTGCTTGGCGCATCGCCTCGTCCGTCGAGATAATCCCGAGCGTCTCCCCTCCGTCAACATTACAGCGCACCTCGGGCACGCGAATGTCATCATTCATTATGGTTTGGTCTTTCTTTTTATTCAAAAATGTACCTCGTTGATTTTTTTAGCAATCAAAGCAATAAACTCCTCTTCACTTAGATTATATTGTTCACGTTCACGACGGTCACGCACGGCGATGGATCGGTTTTGCACCTCTTCATCGCCCAACACGATAATCATCGGAACACGCCCTTTTTCTGCCGTACGGATACGTTTGTTCAGACTTTCGTTTTTGTCAAATATTTCGGTGTCCGCACCAATATCCATCAGTTTATCCGATAATTCTTTAGCGTAAGCTTGATGGGTTTCGGCAATAGGAACGATAGCCACCTGTGTCGGCGCGATAAACATCGGGAACTCTCCCGCGTAATGCTCGGTCAAAATTCCTATAAAACGTTCAAACGATCCTAAAATCGCACGGTGAATCATCACCGGCTGAATCTTGTCATTACCTTCGGCGTTATACTCAAGCTCAAAACGTTCCGGTAGGTTAAAATCGAGTTGCACCGTACCGCATTGCCATTCACGCCCGATAGCATCGGTAATTTTAATGTCGATTTTAGGACCGTAAAACGCTCCGCCGCCTTCATCAATATCATAAGAGAGGCTATTTTTCTCCATCGCCGCTTTGAGCGCATCGGTGGCTTTTTCCCATACTGCGTCATCCCCCACCGCTTTTTCGGGTTTGGTAGAGATCATCATCTTGTACTCAAATCCAAACGTTTTCATGATCTTATCGACAAAATCGACCACTTCGATGATCTGCTCTTCAATCTGATCGGCAGTACAGAAAATATGCGCATCGTCTTGCGTGAACTCACGCACCCGAAACAGTCCGTGCAGTGCGCCCGTCATTTCGTGGCGGTGCACCACGCCGTACTCAAAATATTTTATCGGCAGGTCACGGTAAGAGCGAAGCTCGTCTTCGTAAACTTTAATGTGCCCGACGCAGTTCATCGGTTTTACGCCAAATTCAAGCTCGTCAATGTTGGTGAAGTACATGTTTTCACCGTAATTTTGGTAGTGCCCGCTCACCTTCCAAAGATCAGAGCGCAACATTTCAGGACCACGCACCGGTTCATAACCGCGTTTACGGTGGGCTTTAAAAAGTAAGCTTTCAAGCCTTGAACGCAATCTTCCACCTGCCGGAAGCCAAATTGGAAAGCCTGCGCCGACCTCTTCGCGAAAGGTAAAGAGCTTCATTTGCGCTCCCACTTTACGGTGATCGCGCTTTTCTGCTTCGGCCAGCATCTCAAGATGGTTTTTGAGCGATTCCTTATCCGCAAAGGCAATCCCGTAAATACGGGTCAACATCTCGTTTTTGCTATCGCCGCCACGATACGCTCCGGCAATTTTAGTGAGTTTAAAAAAGCGGATATCGCGCACGTTGGGAAGGTGCGGTCCACGGCAGAGGTCTTCAAAATCACCTTGTTTGTAGATGGAGACTTTGGATTCGGGAATGCGTTTTAAAACATCAAGCTTGAGTTCGTCATTGCCAAACTTATGCTTGGCCTCTTCCATCGTGATTTCATAACGCTCAATATCAAACTTTTTCTTGGCAAGTTCAAGCATCTTTTTCTCGATGGCTTTGAGATCGCCCTCGCCGATATCCTCATCGACTTTAAAATCGTAATAAAAGCCCTCTTTTACAACAGGACCCACAAAGAATTTGGCATTGGTATAAAGCGCGCTGATCGCTTGCGCCATCAGGTGCGCGCTAGAGTGTCGCAATACTTCTAAAGAGGCTTCGGAATTGTCCAAAACGATTGGATCGCCCTTGATACCAAGGACTTTGGCAGTCTGTAAGTCAACGATCTCATCATTATGCTTAATAGCAATAGGATCCATTATATAATTTCCTATATAAAAAGTTAAATAGTCTTAGAAAAGAGTACTTAAGAAGCGACAAGTACCCGTAAAATGCGGAAAGAAAATCGTTGTCTCCTCTTAAATATATTTGCTAAAAAATCTGCTAATCATACCAGATTATCCTTACATGTAAGCCTTTTAAGGCAAAAAAGCACACTATATTAGTTTATCGCTAGCATAGCGCATGGCACCGATAAGTGCGGTTTCTTGGTTAAGCGAAAGCTTTACTTCGATGCCGCGCAGGAGCTCTTCAAAGCGTCCTTTGCTTGCAAATGCGTCCATAAAATGCTTCTTTTGCATGAAGGTAAGAATTTTAGGCGCAATCCCGCCGCCAATGTATACGCCGCCGATGGCCATCGATTTGAGTGCCAGATTGCCTGCTTCGGCACCGTAAATTTCCACAAAAAGACGCAATGTTTCCATGCAGAGCGGATCGCGCTCTTCGAGTGCCAGACGGCTTACCATAGCGCTACGATCCGCATCGCCCATACGTTGCTGCATTGCCGTGGGCTCAGGTGCAAAACCGCTTTGAGCCAAAAATTCATAGAGCGTGTAGATGCCGGGGCCTGAGAGAATACGCTCATAACTGACATGGCCGGAAAATCGGTGGCGTAGCCATGTGAGCAGTTCATCTTGTTGCGGTGTTGTCGGCGCAAAATCGCTGTGACCGCCTTCGGAGCCGATGGGCTGATACGCACTGCCGTCATAATAGAGCAGAGCTTCGCCAAGTCCCGTACCTGCGGCGATTACCGCGCAATTGGCACTGCGTTTGCGTCCGGTGGGATTGAGAGAGATAAAATCAGACGCTTCAAGGTATAGCATTCCATACGCCGTGGCTTCAAGATCATTCAAAAGCTTTACATGTAAGGTTTGTAACTGCTGTTTCAAACGCTCTTCGGTAATCTCCCACGGCAGATTTGTAGTGCGGCAACGCCCTTCGATGACCGGTCCGGCAATGCCGAAACAAGCGGCCGATATCGGCACGTCTGTATCAAATGCCGTTATCACGTCACCGAGTGAGTCAAACGCCCTGCTGGCAAACTGCTGTTGTTTTACAATTACCGGCACGCCCTCTTGAAGGTCGCACAGTGCCAGATGGGTTTTGGTGCCTCCGATATCGCCGGCTAAAATCATCCCGCTTCCTTTACATGTAAGAGTAAAAATGAGAACGCTTCGATAAACGCATGGTCGCACTCGATGAGCGAGCGGTTATACATCGCCTTCCAAGCCCGCCCTTTTTGCTCTGCATAATTATCACTACCGTGCTCTTTCTCCCATGCAATGCGCACTGCGTGACCGATCAATACATCAAGAATCAGATCATCGTTAATATGCATTTGCGGATTGTGTTGGAATAGGCGGCTCAAACTTCCGATGGCTTCGATATTAAGCTGACGGTAATCGGGGGCTTCGATGTTTTGAAGCAGGGTATCAACCATCAACTCAAAGCTCTGTTCCCCAGGTGTTGTCGATAGTGTCACCTCGCTACCCAGACGGTTTTGTATGCCGTATTTATCGCCAATTACCACACCCTGACACTGTTGCAAAAGATACCAGACATCTTTGTAAAACCGTTTGGATACCTGAGAGAGCATTCCCATATTATGACGCCACAATGTCCAACTTTCAAAAGTACCGCGTTCATCAACAAGCTCCGTGTGCGTATCGTGGCTTAAATTGGAGATACCCGTTACATGTAAGTTTTCTTGCGCAATCATTTGCGTTGTTTCGTGCTGATAGGAGTGCAGTATGCGACGCAACTTTTCATAAATGGTATACGGAGCCAACTCCAGTAGCCGCTCATACGCTTCACCCATAGGAATATGCGACTCACGGCTAATGTGCCCTACCAATAACTGCACGAAATACCAAGTACGCAGGGTTAATATATTCTTAAACAGCTCAGGCTCATTGCGCACCAGATGCGAAAGGTGTAGCATAATCTCTTGCGTTAAGATTCCCTCTGCCGGATTATTACCGCAAAATTCATTGATGACGGCAATAATATGCGCCGTATCGAGAGGTTTAAAAAAGGTCGCTTTGTCACTATAGGCACGTCCCACTGCAAGCCGCTTTTGCTGAATGATAATATCAATGAGCGCATCTTCGATTCGTACATCATGCGCGTTGCTCTCTTGGGCATCGCGGCGTAGCATCGCCCACTCATGCGATATTTCAGAGTCTGTATGGCGCGCGTTCTCATACTCAAGATCAATACCGTGTAGATTGTCGATACGCTCTTTTGCCGCGGTTGAGAGAAGCTGACGTAGCGGCGCATGTTTTAGCGTTACCCCTGCACATTTTTGCGTCTGGATACGGTTGAGCATTTCGATCACGGCATTGTCGTTTTGAAGCATGTCATCGCGCACCATAAATGCCAGTAGCGGTTGTCCGGCCTGATCCCAGTGCTGGGTCAAAAATTTAAGGGAAGCCTCAAAATGCTCTACTAGTAGCCGATTGTCAAAACCAAAGTAGAATCCCTGCGGATTGAAATAGTAAGGCAAAAAGAGTACCTCTTTGCCCTCAAGCAGATAGAGCCGCGCGGAGGTAATCGTGCGCGCTACCAGCGAAGGGCGGCCTTTGAGATGGAGTTTGTCGTTGCGACCGAGTTGGGTGTGTACTTTGGAGAGCACCGCGGCGTGCATAATGCGAACCGGAGCAACCTCCTCGGGCGTTTCGCTAAAAATACCGCGATCCAAAAGGCGCTGTTTGACCGAAGCATTTTGCGCTAAGATAGCTACTAGCGGATGCGTGCTACGGCTGTGTCCTATTCGGTCACGGCGGCGCAGGGGGTCAATATCGCTTGGGAGTAAAATGCCGTCAAAAATCATATCTGATAGCATAAAAAGGCTCTGCGCCCATACCAGCGGCAGGTTCTCGTTGGCATAGCGTTGCTGTGAGCTGGGGTGGGCTCTTTCAGCCTCGATGGATTCAGCGGGTACAATATAGAGTTCTGGCAACAGGTGCATACCGTCTCGTTCAACAAAAAGCGGTTCGAGTTTTTCGCGCCACATTTTTGCGGCCTCTTTATCGCTCCGCATCAATGCATCAAGCAGTAAATAGGTAAAAAAGAGCGGCCACTCCGACTCGATATGCTCAAATTTTTTAAGCTCTTTTGCTTCATAATGGAGTCGAGAACTGTCTTCAAGCACGCTTTGGTGCCCGTCGCGTAAAAAGCGTTTGCATCCGTAGCGTCCCGCCAGTTTGCTTACGATCTTTTCACGCGTACGTACTACTAAATCCGCATCTTCAATAGCATACGCGGGATAACCGATGATGCTTAGTAGCGCGGCATCGGTCTCTTTAGAGCGTGATTCACGCGGCAATAGCCCATGTAGCATAAAGCGCGAACGGGCAACGTCACTGGCCACAACGTGAATCACCGACTCTTGCGACACGACATTGCCAAAAAGGTTAAATCCGTTAAGCGCCTCAAGCGCCGCTTTGGCCATGCCCACCGAAGAGCCGTTGATCTCGGTCGCCCCGCTGTTGATTTTGTTACCGCGTTCCCAGATGCCGTAATCGGGTGTGCAGTAGGTGCGACTAATGTAGTGCACGAGGTTTTGCACAAAATTAACTTCGTCTATGGTGTAGATCAAACGAAGCCCCGAAGCCGTCATCTGCGCAATCATGAGCAAAAAAAGCGATGTCGCGTCGAGCTGGAGGTGCCCCCACTCGTAATCGCCCACCACTGCAAGACCTGTGGATGTGCCATATTTAGCATGAAGCGCATCGCCGGCATCGAGGCTAGTTTTAAAGCGCTCTACACGATCAGACTGACGCATCATCGCCATTAGCAACCCGCGCATCAGTTTCACGACGCTTTTACGAAGGTAGTAGCAACGGTGATGGTCGGGCGCATGGCGCTTGTAGGCCAACGAAAGCCCCCACACCCCCATGATGCTGTAGACATTGTCGCGTACCCATGCGTCGGTGTAATCGCCATGCGCATTCACCGCCGTACTGGCAGGAAGCAACCCCGTTATGGGACCTTGACGCGATAAGATGATGCTATCGACAAGTAAAAAATGTTTTTCTAATAGCGCTTCAGGGTTCATAGAGGTGGCACCTTATAAAATCGTTGTGCAATAGTACGCCGCTAAAAATCAAAAAACGGTTAAGTTGCACTATTTTTTTGGACGTTATTTATGAGTTGGCATAAATCATTATAGGTCTCTATCTCTTTAAATGCAACACTTTTAAATGCACTTTTGTTCCCGAAAATACTAAACGCTACTCCCAATACGCCTGTACTCAATCCAATGGGCATCAAATAAGGTATAGTAAAAAATGCGTTAACTGCAAAGATAAAAAGGGTTATTGCAAACAGTATGGGACCCAACTTTTGCAATAGTGCCAATTTAATATCGGCTTTTGGCAATACATTGGGAGCAATTGTTCCAACTGCTTGTATAAATTCCCATAGATGTTTTTTTAGCATAGGTTCCAATTTTGAAGAGGGTTTCATATCGTTAATGGGGATGCCAGCCTCTTGAAATGCAAACCGTAATGCAACAAACGTACCGGCATTTTGGCACGTTATGTCAAAGATTGTTATAGGTTTGTTGGCAATACGACTGCTCTTTGAAGCGATCATTTTACATACCCCTTCAAGATTTTTTTTGTTGTTGGGTTCAAGAGCTTCCTGCCATTCATGGTCTGAATAATCTATTCCAAACCAATCATTTAGGGCTCTTCCTAGTTTTTTTGTTGAGACTAAATTGCAAGCTATCTGCCACTCTTCAATTGTGGTGTTAAATGTCAAATGATAATCAGGTTCGGCATCTGGATCGTAATGTAAACTTTGAATATAAAAATCTTTAATGATGTCCAATACAATTTCGGGTGTTAAAGGTTCAGATTCAACTTGATATGAGTTTTTCATGTGATCTCCTAAAGGTTATATTCGTGTGAACTTTTTGATCTTTTCAAGAAGCTTGCTGTAAACGTTGAAACGGCTTAAAAGTTTGCTCAGAATATAGTGTTCCAAAAACCGTACCAGAGGGAAAAAGGCTAAAAGTGCGATAAATAGTAAAAAGAGTATCCAAAGAACGTTTTGCGTGCCGTTAGCATTGCCACTAAAAAAGAGCCCCTCGGTATTCATACCAAAAAAGCCAACCACCAGATTTAAAGGTAAAAAAATTCCCGAGAGCACCGTCAGAACATAAATATTGTTGTTGATTTTGTCGTTTTTAAGCGAATTGTAGTAGCTGTAAAGGGTGTCAAGTTTGATGGCGTTGAGTTCGGAAAGACGCTGGTAACGCCCTAAGTGTTCGAGAATATCGGTATACGGCTCCGTCGGAAATCCTTCGCTTTTTCCATAATGCTGCATGTATTTTTTTAGCACCTCTTCGGTGCGCTCAAGCATCCGCTCTATTCGAGTTAAATCTTTTTTCAGATCAAACCAGACATCAAGAAAAATAGGTGAAATCTTGCGCGCATAAAGCGAATCTTCCAGCTGCTCTACCTGATCGACATAGTGTTCTACCAGCTCTTCATTATGGGCAAGCTGATTTTTTATGGCGTGGTGTATTGATGCGTGCCCCTCTTGCATGAGTATAAAATTTTCACTAAAACGATCATACATGTACATAAGATTCTCGAAGATGACAAAGGGGGTCGATATCCCCTCAAGACCGTTATCTCCAATCGTAAGAAAACGGGTAATGAGCATCGTGTACGTTTCGGTCTGAAAAAAGTACGACGAATGCTCTGAGTTGTGCAGATCAGATACATGTAAAGGGTCGATACGTGATAAAACGTCGTTTTCATTAGAGATTATCATGCACACACTTTACTGCAAAAATTCTAAAAGAAGAGAAATGGTTGATGTTGTGGCAGAGAGGAAGGGATTCGAACCCTCGGTAGGTTGCCCTACACACGCGTTCCAGGCGTGCGCCTTCGACCACTCGGCCACCTCTCTAAAAGAAGAGTGGCATTATAGCGGCTTTCGTGCTAAAATCCAATAAACAGTACACTTACATGTAAGGAGGGGTTTATGGCGTATCGTATTCACCGTGCCGATGCGCGTGGCAAGGCCGAGCATGGATGGTTGCATTCGCGTTTTAGTTTTTCGTTTGATCACTACAGCGATGTTGATCGTATGGGCTTTGGTGCGCTTCGGGTGATTAATGACGATATTATCGAACCCTCCAAAGGGTTTGGAATGCATCCGCACCGTGATATGGAAATTGTGACCATCATGCTTGAGGGTGCGCTGGAGCATAAAGATTCTATGGGCAATAGGGGCATTATCAAAGCGGGAGAGTTGCAATACATGAGTGCGGCTTCGGGGGTGCATCACTCTGAGTTTAATGCTTCAAGCAGCAAACAGGCCAAACTGTTACAAATCTGGATTTATCCCTCACAAAAAGGCGGAACACCTTGTTATGACAAGCGTGATTTTAACCCCAAAAGTGGGCGTGATCATTGGGTGACTTTAGTTTCAGGTGATGGACACGACGGCTCTATCGCCATTAGACAAGATGCCTCTATTGATACGGTGACACTTACTCAAAACGCAACGATTGCACTGCCAAAATGCTCTGAAAACAGAGGTCAATTGCTGTTTGTGGTAGAAGGAAATGTTGAAATTGCGGAAGATATCTTACATGTAAGAGATGAGATGCAAATCACCGACAGTGCGTCTTATGCGGCTCGAGCACTGCAAGAGAGCAAGCTATTGCTTTTTGAGGTACCGCTCTAACGCTTACATGTAAAGATGAGGATGTATATTTGCTTTGAACCGTCGTAATCATACATGTAAAGTGTTAGGAGTTTGTTAAGTATCGCGCTATAATGCGCGAAATCTGTTAAACAGGAGCCGTTTTGCAGCCTCATGATCGATTTTACGGGATTTCAGAAGATTTTCGTGCGCCCTATGCACGCGACCGCGACCGTATTATCCATTCGGGGAGTTTTCGCCGTTTGGAGTACAAAACGCAGGTGTTTTTAAATCAAGAGGGCGATTTTTTTCGCACGCGTCTCACCCACTCTATAGAAGTCTCGCAGGTTGCACGCTCTATTACCGCTAGCCTTGGACTTCAAGAAGCTCTTGCCGAGGCGATTGCCCTTTCACACGATTTGGGTCATACCCCTTTTGGACATATCGGCGGCGACGTGCTTGATGCGTGTTTAAAAAACGACGGTCATAGTAACGGCTTTGAGCATAATTTTCAATCGTTTCGCGTGGTGACGACACTTGAGAAACGCTATCGCGGTTTTTTAGGCCTTAACCTTACTTTTGCTACTTTAGAGGGTATCTTAAAACACTCTTATCCTTATAAAAAGCATTTTTTTCCGCCTTGGGTTGATGAACAGTTTCATTTAGATACCCATCCCTCTATCGAAGCGATGATCGTCGATCGTGCCGATGAAATCGCCTACATGAGCCATGATATCGACGATGGAGTGCATTCAGGATTAATTAGTTTTGAGACACTTAAAAAGAGTGCCCTGATTCGCGAGATTTTGCAAAAAGTGCATGATGAGGGAATTGATGAAGAGGAAGATGAGATGTTTCGCTACCGTTTTAGCTCACATTTTATCAACCATCTGGTCTATTCACTTCTGGCTTATACGAAAGAAAATATCGATAACACACGCGTGCTGAGTGCCACGGTTGATGCATCGCAAAAGATTCCGGTAGGTTTTGAGCCTGCTCTTGAAACCGAGATCAAAAAACTCAAAAAGATTCTGTTTCAAGAGCTCTATCAGCATAAAAAGATTATTCGTAAAATGTATGCCGGTAAACAGGCGATTATCGGGCTGTATAATGCGCTTAATGATGAGCCGAAAATACTGCCGAATTTCTACCGCGAACAGTTACATGTAAGAAGCAAACACCGTGTAGTCGCCGACTATATCGCCAGTATGAGTGACCGTTTTGCGATGAATCTGTATAACGAAGTTTACGGGAGCGTCATCTAACGCCAGAGGGCGTTAGTACGGTTAGCGTTTGAGACCAATTAAGGTTTCAAGAAGGGTATCGGAAGTCGTAATGGTTTTGCCGTTGGCCTGATAACCGCGCTGGATGATGATGAGGTTGGTCAGCGATTTGGAGAGGTCAACGTTGGAGGCTTCAAGCGCCGCGGCCTGCATAAAACCGCGCCCGGCCGTAGCCGCCGTACCGATAATAGGATCTCCCGAGTTGGCCGATTGCAAATAGACATTGCTGCCATCGGCTACGAGGCCTTCGTTATTGGAAAATTTTGCCATCGATATCTGTCCCAGACCAAACGAACGCCCGTTTGAAAACGATCCCACAAGCGTACCGCTTTGATCGATTCGAATCCCCAAAAGGTCACCGCCGGGAAAACCGTCTTGTGAAATACCGCTGGTTTTAGAGGGATTATCAAAACTGGTAATTCCGTCAAAACCGTCAATCGTACCAAAATCCAGTGCAATCGCCTGATTGGGTTTTGAGCCGTTATTTCCCGTAAAATCGATACTAGGTATCGTATACCCAGAAATGGCACCTTGTGTGTCAAAATTGATCACACCGGCAGGATCAATAATATTCTCATTGGGTGGCGTACCGCCGATATCTGCCGGCTTTGGCACAGAGATAATATAGTTCCACGTGCTACCGGTAGTGGCATTGCTTGAGGCTTTTCTAAAGTCGATACGCAAGGTGTGTTTACTGCCCAGTGAGTCATATATATCAATACTCGCAGAGTGTGTTGAGGCCGTTACCGCCTGTGACTGTTTCGTGGCTAAAGAGCCGGCAAGAATATTGCCGCCAAGCGTTGCAAAGTTTGATGTAAATGTTGTGTTAGGCGCCGTATCGGTATCGCTTATTTCAGCAACGGCGATTGCGAGATCGGTAGCACCGGCCGCATTGCTAATTTCGAATTTCCCTTGATTATTAATGGTAACTTCGGCACCTGCCGAAGTACTATTCATATGATTCTCCATAGCTTGACGCAGATCTTCAGTGGTATTAAAATAAAACACATCCACATTTGCCGATGCCGTACCATCTGCCTGAAGAGGCGGTGTGGCAACACCGGGTGCCGCAGTACCGGCTACGTTAACATCGGCCGCATTGGAGGTATAACGAAATTCTGCATATGTTGCACCGCCATCGGTACTGATAAAGATACCATCTCCCCCCACACCGGGACCGGTAGCCGCACTGGCGAGGTTAAACGCACTACCCGATGCACTAAACATTACACCCATATCATCCAGATATGAAGCATAGTTACCGTCGGTTGTCAAAATGGTACGCCCATCAGCTAGGGTAATATTACCGGCAGCATCAATTTCACGCGTGGGAGAGGATGGCTTGATTTGACCACCCGAGTTCAGATTGGCTTTGATGACCACTTCGGTTGAAGCATTCGCGGGAGTCGTAAGCCCCGGTGGAATCACAATGTTTGAGATCGGTGCAGTTGAGTCTACTTGTCCGGTATTTTCATCGCGTAGCCACCCTTGTACGATAAAACCGTTGTTATCTACAAAATTACCCTCCGCATCAAACTTAAAGTCGCCCGAACGGGTATATTTATACGTGCTACCGCCATCGGAACTCACTACAAAAAAGCCGTCTCCTTGAATAGCAACGTCGGTATTTTTATCCGTGTTTTGGATGGAACCTTGAGAGTGAATACGCGTGATGGAGCTAACGGTGGCTCCCAATCCGACTTGCACGGCGTTTTTACCGCCAAGTTCATTTTGTGGAGCCGTAGCGATCTGATTGGTTTGTGCCAGTAGGTCAGCAAAGTTTGCTCTTGAATACTTATAACCTATGGTGTTAACATTCGCAATGTTGTTTGATTCGACGTCCATTGCGATCTGGTGCGATTGCAATCCAGAAACGCCCGAAAAGAGTGATTTTAGCATCGTAAATCCTTTTCAATTATTGAGTAAAAGTTATAAAGCAAAAAACATTCCAGTTTTAATACATAACATCGTTGTTTTAATTGTTAGCTGTGTTAGGCATCCATATTTAGCGCTTTTTGCACCAATTCATCACCCGTAGTCACACTTTTGGCATTGGCGGCATATGCGCGTTGCAAAATAATCAATTCCGTCATGCCGACTTCCATCTTGACATTGGAGTTTTCTAATTTATTGTTGAGTATCGTCGCACCCAAAGTCACATTACCTGCACCGTCTTTATAAAAAATCGGTTTACCGCTATTGGCACTTTCGGCAAAGTGCGTGCCACTAATGCGATCCAAACCCTGATCGTTTGTAAAGTGATAGAGCGCAATATTGGCTATGGCGCTTGAGCGCCCGTTGGTGAATGAAGCCGTAACGATTCCATTAACGTTTACATCGTACCCGACAAGCTCGCCGCTAGGGATTCCATTATCGGTTGAATATGATGTGATCGCCGTTTGACTGGTTGAGATCAACCCGTCGTATCCCGTGCCCATATTGATCGTAACCGCAGTGCCGCCATTGTCTATCGTTGTTAAAGTATTTGACGCCAGTGCACCTGTCGAGTCAAAAGTCACCACGCCGCTCTCTTCGCTTAAAACCGTACTCCCGTCTGCTGCGGTAATCTTTGCGGTAACGTCCCAAGATGTGCCTTCATCGGGTTGGGGATCGCTTTTGGTAAATTCGAGTTGAAGCGTGTTTTTGTCATTATTTGCAGCAATAAGCATTGAACTAATGATCTGTGAATCCTCTTCAACGCTTAGATTGCCGAAAAAGTTAACTTCGGTCGTTGGTTGCGGTGGATAATAGAGATTTTGTGGAAAACTCAAAGGGACTTGCTGGCTCACTTCGGTTAAAGGAATTTCATCCTGTTCCGCTGTCAATATTCCGTTTTGAAAATTGTTTCCAAGCGTACCGAGTACATGCATTCCTTCGTTTCGCGATACAAGATTGTACTGCGCATCGGTCGTAAATGCGCCCGAACGGGTATATAGCGAATCTCCCGCTTCGTTTACAACCCCAAACCAACCGTCGCCGTCAATAGCTAAATCGGTACTTGAATCGGTTAAAATCATAGTTCCTTGCGTCTCATTCATCGCAATAGAACCGATCCGCACACCATATCCGACAGTGTCACTTAGGTTGCTACTTGCTTCATAAATCGACATTGCGTCATTAAAGATGGTTTCAAATTCAGTGCTATAGCCGCGAAACCCTACGGTATTGATACTGGCAAGGTTATCAGCGGTAACGTCAATTCCGGTCTGATGTATCTGCATACCGCTTAGACCGGTATAAAAGGCCTGATTCATGATTTATGCTCCTGCGTAAACTTCTGCAATGGAGTCGAAAGGCCAATATGTTGATCCCAGCTTAACAAACGCCTTTCCCTCCTCAAAACGTACCGATTCAATAGGATAGAGTCCCACGCGCGTATCATGCTTCTCTCCATCAGGATCGGTGTACTCTGCCGTTACATAATAGACACCGTCATCAAGTACATTGCCGGCACTATCTTTACCATCCCACTCAAACTGATGCACACCCGCTTCATCACTCTCTACAGGCAGTGTTGCTAAGGTATTGCCGTCAACATCCATAATGCTGATCGTGCCGTAATCGATATCATTTGCAAAGTAGAGGTCAAATACCGGCGAATCCTGTTCTTCGCTAAGCTCTAAAGCATTGCTTCCGGTATCGGCAAGTTTGCCAATGGTGGAGACGCTAGAGAAGTCACGATATGCGCTTAATGATACAGCAAGTTCTTCAAGCGACTTATTGGTATTCTCAGAAGATTCCAATGTTGCAAGTTGCGACGTTTGCGAGAGAATTTTTTCACTATCCATTGGTTCGGTAGGATCTTGATATTGCAGTTCAATGAGCAGCAGTTTTAAAAAATCATCTTTACTGAGTGATGTTTTATCTTCTACCGTATCCGTATTACTACTGGGGTCCGTATACGTGGTTGCGTAATTTCCATATGCGTTGATTGCCATAATAGATCCTTTCTATGCGTATCTTGGAAGCGTGATCTCCATGCTGGTGATCTCTTCAAGTTCTTCATCACTAAAGTGATTTATATCTTTGTAAAACTCTTTAAATTGCTGGTGGCGTCCCTCTTGTTGCTGTTGTTCTCCATGTGCGGTACTAAACTGCATCGTAGTATTGACCACGCCGTTATTGGCCAGTTGCGTTTTAAGCTCCGTCGCATTATGCGCCAAAATATTGAGCGCCGTATTATTGGAACTTACGTTAATATGGACATTATTGCCCCGCTGAACGAGCGTAACGTCAACTTCACCCAGCTTAGCCGGATTGAGCGTCATTTTTAAGCGAGTAAAAGGCGGTTTGTAGTTTTCGACGGCCTCTTTAAGATCCGATGCAAACTGGCGTACGGTTTGGTGCGCCTCCTTAATTTTAAGCTCAAGGGCTTCGGGCTTTTGAACTTGTGCAGTGCTTTGAGAAATCGGTTTGCTCTCGTCTTGACTGCTTTTAATCGGCGCATACTCGTTAGTGTCCTCGTTGCGTGTCCCTAATAGCAACTCACTGGCCGTAGTGTCGGTTGTTTGCACTTGTGCTTTGTCTTGAAAGAGTGTACCGGCCTCGGATGCGGCTGTTGTACGGACGACTTCAGCTGTTTTGGTATTGCCGATGTTTTGGATGGGTACTTCAGCGCGTATCGGTGTCTTGGTCGATTTGTGCTCTTTAGCTTGCGTCTTAGGCGTATCTTCTGATTTTTGACGTTTTAGCGGCATAGCTTCTTTGATATTAAGAGTTGCCTCTTTTGTTACTACCTCTTTCACCTCTTTTGTGGCGACTTCTTTCAGCTCTTTGGTTGCAGATTCTTTAGTCGTAGGGCTCTCTTTGGTTTTAACTTGCAAAACGCTTTTAAGTGCATTGTTTTCACTTTTTGTGGGCTGTTCGGCCTGTTTGATCTTCTGTGTCACGATTTTGGTAGAGACTATTGGCGTACGTACAAAAGTTTTTGTGTCGGCTTGAAAAACAGGGAGCGGTTCTTTGCTTGAAGTGCTTGCTTTGATATCGGGAAGTTTAATCTCTTCAAGTGTGATTGATTCGAGATTAATACCGAGTTTTTGGGCAAGTTGACTTAAGCCTTTTAGCGTTTTGGGAAACTGTTTGAGTTCAATGCCCTGTTCATTCACCAGTGCTTGAATCTTTACATGTAGATACTGTTTTGCGTTGGTAATGACGCTTTTAATGTCATCACTGCTAAGCAGATTGATGGTTTTGGGATGCAAAAATTGTGTTGCTTCTAAAAAGGTTTCATCGGAAGTAGCATCGGCTTCTGTTGTCGTAGGCGTCATCACTTCGCCTTGAAGCAGATAAAGTAAATTGGTATCTTTTAGCAGAGCGGTTTCGATGGTTTTGGTGTTCGTTGCCGCCGTTTCGGTTGATACGGTATTTTGTTGTAGAGGTATATCTGAATCAAAATCTATTTTTTGAAGCAGAACCTTAGGGAGCGCTTCACCCTCTTGCACTGACTCAAGGAGTTTTGCAAATACGCTGTTTTCACTCCCTTTTGTGCCTAAAAGTAGTTGCGCTAATACCGATGTCTCTTTGCTGTTTTTGGCGTTGAGCACAATCATGGCAACCTCCTTTTTAGATATGTAAGATACTCAAAGCAAAAACTATTCCATATGCTTTACATGTAAATCACACATCCGTTTAACATATTTTTAGATAAAATCGCGAAAATTCTTCTCGGATTGTTCCGAGTCTTTGGAGATATCCTTTGCAAAATATTAGAAATATCGCCGTTATTGCTCACGTTGACCACGGTAAAACGACGTTGGTAGACGGCTTATTGCAACAATCGGGCACCTTTGGTTCACATGAACATGTAGACGAACGTGCCATGGACAGCAACGATCTGGAAAAAGAGCGCGGCATTACCATCCTCTCTAAAAACACGGCGATTCGCTACAAAGATCACAAGGTCAATATTATCGACACCCCTGGCCACGCCGATTTTGGCGGCGAAGTGGAGCGCGTACTTAAAATGGTCGATGGCGTGTTGCTACTCGTTGATGCTTATGAGGGTGTTATGCCGCAGACAAAATTTGTGGTGAAAAAGATGTTGGGTCTTGGTAAAAAACCTATTGTGGTAATCAATAAAATCGACAAACCCTCTGCCGATCCTGAGCGCGTTGTGGATGAGGTATTTGACCTGTTTGTCGCCATGGAAGCTACCGAAGATCAGCTCGACTTTCCTATTATCTACGCCGCGGCACGTGACGGTATGGCCAAACTTGACATGGCAGATGAAGACGGCAACTTTGAGTGTATCTTCGAGACCATTTTAGAAGCGGTTCCCGCACCTGATGGTAGTAGCGATAATCCGGCGCAAGCGCAGGTCTTTACCCTAGATTATGACAACTACGTCGGCAAAATCGGTATCTCACGTATTTTTAACGGCGTGATTTCCAAAGGCGATAACATCTTGTTAGCCAAAGCCGATGGCGAACAAGTTAAAGGACGCGTGACGAAGCTTATCGGTTTTCACGGCCTTAATCGTATGGAAATAGAGAGTGCCGAAGCCGGAGATATCGTGGCCATTGCCGGTATTGAAACAGTAGATGTCGGCGATACGATTTGTGATCCGGTAAATCCCATGCCGCTTGATCCAATGCACATCGAAGAACCGACGCTAACCGTCGTGTTTGCCGTAAACGACTCGCCGTTAGCGGGTACCGAAGGCAAGCATGTGACCTCAAATAAAATTAAAGATCGCCTTGAAGCGGAGATGAAAACCAATGTGGCAATGCGTTTTGAGACCGTTGGTGAAGGAAAATTCAAAGTTTCAGGTCGGGGTGAGCTTCAAATTACCGTTTTGGCTGAAAACATGCGCCGTGAAGCGTTCGAGTTTAGTATCGGTCGTCCCGAAGTTATCGTTAAAGAGATCGAAGGCGTGAAGTGTGAGCCGTTTGAACACCTTGTTATTGACGTGCCCGAAGAGTTTAGCGGCACGGTGATTGAGCGTCTGGGAAAACGCAAAGCGGAGATGAAATCGATGGTACCGATGGGCGAAGGGTATCAACGTATCGAGTTTGAGATTCCCGCGCGCGGACTTATCGGTTTTCGTGGACAGTTTCTCACCGATACTAAAGGCGAGGGCGTTATGAACCACTCGTTTTTAGAGTTTAGACCGCATTCGGGTTCGGTCGAGAGCCGTCCTTATGGCGCACTGATCTCCATGGAAGCGGGCGAAGCACTCGGGTATTCGCTCTTTAACCTGCAAGATCGCGGTACACTCTTTATTAATCCGCAAACCAAAGTGTATGTGGGTATGATTATTGGTGAGCACAGTCGTGATAACGACCTTGACGTTAACCCTATTAAAGGCAAAAAACTCTCTAACGTACGCTCAAGCGGTGCCGATGATGCGATCAAACTGATTCCGCCGCGCGATCTAAACCTTGAGCGTGCTTTGGAGTGGATTGAAGAGGATGAACTGCTGGAGATCACTCCGATTAACATTCGTATTCGCAAACGTTATCTTGATCCCACAGAACGTCGCCGACACGCCAAACAAACCGCTGGGAAATAGTTACATGTAATGGCCTTCTCGTTTTGAGAATGTGAAGGCCATTTGAAATTTCAACAAGAGTGTAAGCTCTTTTCGAGAGAGGTGCCGTACCGAGGTTCACTCGGACGGTCTTTGTATCTTAAGGAGTGTATGAATAAAACATCCATTCAATTAATGGCTCTTTAACTGAATGTATAAAATGATAACACTCCCTGGTAAACCGTATGTAAAGGTACCTGATATAATTGCATCATGAGATGGCGAAATATAAAACATAAAAAAGCTTCCAAACCTTTGCAAAAACCTCCGGTACGCTATGCCCGCTTTTGGTCGCGCGTAATGGGTTTTTCGACCGATATCTTTATGATCGGTCTTCCGATTAGTGTGCTAATCATGATGCTGTTTGGGCATGAAGCGATGGAAAAAGCGGGCGCTATCGATGTGATTGTGCAGAGCGATAAAGCGCTCAACAATGCACCCGACCCGACGCTCTCTATTGTACAACTTCTACTATCATGCGCCGTTTACGTCGCTTTTTGGCATATCAGCGGCCAAACGCCGGGCAAAAAGATGGCTCGTACACGTGTGGTAGATGCTAAAACATTTGAAAAAGCTTCCATATTACAACTCACGGTGCGTTTTTTAGGCTACCTGATTTCGGCACTGCTGTTCTTTTTGGGATTTTTTATCGGTTTGCTACGCAAAGATGGCAGAACATTGCATGATCTTTTAAGTCGCACTGCTGTGATCTACGATACCGACTAATGCCTTTTCTTGTCGGTTCATTCTACTTTTTCTATTTCGCCATCATTGCGGTATATGTTATCTTTATGCCTAAAGTACTCGATATGGTGGGATATTCTCCTTCACAAATCGGGATTATTTTTGCGAGTGCGCCTCTGGTGCGTTTTGCAATGCCGTTTCTGTTTATCAAAGGGCTTAAGCTTGAACGCAATGTTTTTAACGCGGCACTGCTGATTTTTATAGGAGGTGCTATCGGGTTTTTCCCCGCATTGCATACCTTTAGCGCTTTAATTATTGCAAATATCGCTCTTGGTATCGGCTTTAGTTTGACACTGCCCTATATTGAAGTAATTGCACTTGAACACATCGGCAAAGAGCGCTATGGAAAAATACGGCTTTATGGTTCCATAGGATTCATTCTGGTGGCATTGCTACTTGTTAAAACCCTTAGCGCTCCCGAAGTAGCCCTCTATTATCTACTTGCAACCGTTTGTGCCACGGCACTGTTTGGTTTTATACTTGCTAAAGATGATCACAAAAAAAGGGCATCGTCTCAAGCATCCAAAGAGCAACTTAATCTTTTATCGCATCCCTATTTATGGCTTGGCTTTTTGCTCATGCAGATAAGTTTTGGACCGTTTTACAACTTCTTTACCATTTACGAAACCGATCACGGTATCTCCCTTGATATGACAACCTATCTATGGAGCTTTGGCGTTATTATCGAAATTTTTATGTTCTATTTTCAAGGTCCACTCCTACAGCGAAACCTTATAAAATTACTACAGTTTTCAGCACTTTTTACTGCGCTACGGTGGTATCTAGTCTATCTCTTTCCTGAAAATTTGTTAATACTCTTCTTTACCCAAAGTATACACGCCTTTAGTTTCGCACTGTTTCATACGGCAGCAATTAGCTATCTCTATACACTTTATGCTCCCAAACGGCTAGCGCAACAGTTCTTTTTTGGTATCTCATACGGTTTGGGAGGCTTTATCGGATCGTTTGGTGCTGGCTATATATACGAATACTGGAGTGATCTGCTCTTTTTAAGCGCGGCGATTGCATCGTTGCTGACGTTTGTAGCTTTACATGTAGAGCAAAAACGTCGGCAAAATTTAATAGTCGATAATCAGTGAGGTCATGAAGGTGCGGTCGGTATATTCGTTGCCCGCGGGAGGTAGATTGGTATAATCAACCTTATAGCTTAGCCCCAGCGAAAAAATGCTGCTGATTTTGCTCTCTAAGGCGGTTTTAGAGCAGACAAAGTAGCGTTTGGAATCTTCAAAATCACCACGATAACTGGCCTCTTGCAAAAATTTTAGGTTCTCGCGAATCTGCCACGTGTAATCAGTTTTGAGCGCATAGCCGGTATACTCATCCGATTCGCCTTCGATTTTAGATATGGCACCCGCTTTGCCGTCAGGGTAAGGATACGTAATCTCTGCACCATCGGCGTTATAGTACTTATCCATCGTCTCATCAACCGAATAGAGTACATTGGCCTGAACATTGAGTTTATGCTGTGTTGAATCGAGTAGAATTGCTTTGATACCCGGTCCGGTGTAAAACTGATAATCAAAGCCGGAAAACTTATCATTTTTATAGCCCAAAAGATAGTTTAATGCGAAATGCTCGTTAAACCGGTAGTCGCAGTTGAACTCCGTAGTAATCTTATTGCGGGTCTCAATACCGTTATCGGTACCGTAGAGTGCATCAAAGTCCAGTTTGGCTGTATGCGCACCCCACGATTTCGCTCCGGCAAAATCGAGTGAAAATGCATTGGTGTCGGTATTGCCTTGTGTATTGACATAACTCAATTCCGTGTGCGTTTTGAGTGTGTTATCGCCAAACAGCAACGTAGCGCCAAGCAGTGAAAGCCATAATCCTTTTTTCATATTACTCCTTTGTCTCTTTATCAAAATGCACATCCATTTGCGGATAGGGAATGCTGATACCTTTGGCATCGAGTGCAAGCTTTGCAGACTCCAGCAGGCTAAAGTAGGCATCCCAGTAATCTTCGGATTTTACCCATGCGCGCACGGTAAAGTTAACACTACTATCGCCCAGTTCCGCAACGGCAACGAGAGGCTCAGGATCATCAAGTGTGCGCTCATCGGCTTTAATCACCGCATATAGTGTCTCTTTAGCCAATTTGATATCATCATCATAACCGATTCCAATCACATGATCGACACGTCGCACCGGTTTTTTTGAGAAGTTGGTAATGGTGCCGCCGGTAATAGTGGAGTTGGGCACAATGATGGTGCGGTTATCGATGGGGCTGATGGTGGTGGTAAATAGTCCAATACCGTCAACGGTACCGGTAGCGCCGCCGGCTTCAATAAAATCACCCACTTTAAAGGGACGAAAAAAGAGCAAAATAACCGCAGCGCCGACATTAGATAGGGTATCTTTAAGTGCCAAGCCTATAGCCAAAGCTGCCGCGCCCAAAATGGCCATAAAGGATGTCGTATCCACGCCAAGTTTGCTGATGGCCGCCATAATGACTACGGCCATTAATGCGATATAGGTGCCATTTTGAATAAATTTTTCAAGCGTCTCATCGAGTTCATATCGATCCATAACTTTCGCGATAAGGCGCGAGAGTGACTTGGCGATCATTTTACCGATAATAAATATGGCAATCGCTGCCACGAGTTTCAATCCGTATGCAGTAGCATACTGTACTAATGTTTCACTATAGTGGGCAACCTCGTGTTCCATGACAAGACTCCTTTGAGTTTTTTGCGATTATAGCCTCAAAAGCTATCATGAGTGTATCGTAGCGATTAAATTGTGCAAAGAGGATTAAGCGGTGCATAGACCGCCAAGTGCGCTTACTCGGTAGCGCTTTTTAGAATGGACTCAAAATCCTTTTGCGCTTTCATCAGCTCCGCACGTCCGGTTTCATCGGTAACGTTAGCGCTACTCATCCAGTTGTATACCCCTGGAAAGCCCATCACAAACGTTTCGGCGCCTTTTTCTTTGTAAAACATAAAGGTACACGGAGCAAACGCCGCGGCTTCGGGTCGAGTTTTGGCGACATTGTAGATAACTTTGAGTTTACAAATCGAGTAGGTATCGTAAAAATCAAACGGTGTCTCAATTGTCTCCTCTTTGCTAAGCATATAGTTGTATTCCGTGTAGTTTGACATCACAAAACCTTTGGGCTTGAAACCCTCTTCGATCATCATCGCAACCTCATCTTTGGTATCGCTCCAATCTTCGGGGTCTACTTCGAGCGTAAACGTTGTGACCAGCGCGCCCTCGGGCTTCATCGCCTCTTTGGAGCGGCTTAGAACTGCACCCGGTAGTGCTGCTTTAAGTACCGCAAGGTTTTTAGCTTCGATTTCATGAATCAAAGGGTCATCAAAGCCCAGAATTTTAGCCCACGCTTCGGCGCTTAAAACGCTTACATGTAAGGTTTTTTCATTATTGCGCTGATAGATGCCCACCCCCATCGGCACAAAAATACCCGCTTTGGGATGTGTGCTGATAAGCTTTTCGCTAAGCTCTTTATGAAATACCGTCAGTAGCGTAAAAATCGTAAAATCCGTCTGGCCAAACTGCTTTTTAAACGGACCGTTCATCTCTGAGTTCATTGAGATGTAGTAGCCGTTATCGGCAAATGCTTTCTCTAGCACTTCGGGAGTATAAGCTCCTTTAGCATTATCGATCTCAAAAAGATAGAGATCTCCTTTGGCGTATGATAGTGCAAACGACACTGCTAATAGTAGCATCAGCCTCATTGCGTAGTGTTTCATTGTGTTCTCCTTTTAAGGTTTAATGTAAGTCCAGCCCTCTTTGACGCGCTCAAGCAGTTCAACGACACCTGCGGTGACGATGACAGAGCCCTCAATAAGGTCTTCTTCTTTAATGTTTAATGTGCGCATTGTGTTGCCGCAGGCAATAAATACCACGTCATACTGCATTAGGGCATCAACACGTACGGCGGTTGTGCGGTCTTTGCGATCAAGCAATTTAATGCCTTGTGAATAGGCGACAATCTCCATCTGTACATTTTCTGGGCCGTAAAATTTAAGTACGTTATTGGCAACGCTTAGCACATGATCCAGTGCATGAAGGTCGTTTTCGGTGACGGAAAAGATCACTTTTCGGGGGTTGTCAAATGAGGGCTTGGGCTCTGCAAATACCGTATCTGCGTAGAGCCATAGCGTACAAAACGCTAACAGTAGTGCGATATATCGTATCATTTTTGATCCTTGATCGTGCTTAGCATGGACTCAAAATCTTCCCAACTCCATGAGCCTGGGATCCTTTTAATCAGCACTGCTTCACTGTTGATAAAATAGAAGGTCGGTGTCATCGCCACATCGATTCCCAGCGGCATCTGTTCTTTGGAGATGTTGATTTTAACGGGTATGAAACGCGCTTCAATCCATGCGCTTACCTTGGGATCGTCAAAAACATTATGTTCCATATCGGCACAGTAGTGACATCCCGTACGCACCGCATCAATCATGATAATTTTATTGCTTTTTTTAGCATCTGCAACGGCACTCTCATACGTTTGCCATGTCAGCGCATGTGCCCATACCGACAAGAGTATAACAACAACTGCTATTTTATTCATCTTCCCACTCCAACATTCGGTATGCCGTTTCAACGTTTTTACGATGCACGATATTATAAAGTGCAAACTTCTGATACGGTGCCATAACAACGGAATTAACGGCTTCATCAATTGAGCGCCCCTCTTCAATTGCGTTGCGTATCTCGGCGCGCAGTTGCGTAAGGTAGTTATAGGTAAAGTTCGTGGCATTGGCATCGTAGGCCGTGCCGTGTCCGCCCACAATATGCTTTACATGTAAGGCTCGCAATTGCTCTAGTGCTTCGATCCAGCCATTTATATCGCCGTCGTGTAACGAAGGAATACGGTCGTTGAATACGAGGTCGCCCGCAAAAAGCACTTGATATTTGGGAATGTAGACGAAAAGATCACCGTCGGTGTGCGCTTTATGGTCTACATGTACAACTTCTACTTCGATTTGATCATAGCTAAAACGTGTGCTTTGTCTAAGCAGATGCGCCGGTGCAGTGGGCACCGTATGCTCATAAGCCTCTTGTGAGATACGGCGCGCCATGCGAGGAGTAGTGTTTGAATGAATGACTTTTGTAAAGTAGTTTGAGCCAATAATTTCGGCACCTTGTGCGGCATAAAAGCCGTTGCCCAGCCAGTGGTCATCATGCACGTGGGTGTCAATAACCCATGCCGCGTCCATTGGCTTAATCTGCTTTACATGTAAGAGCGCTTCTTTGGCATACATGTAGGTCGGTCCCGAGTCAATGACCAACCAGTGTGATCCCGTATCGACAAAGCAGGAGTTCACCATATTGCCGTTGTTACGGGTATCCATCACTTCGGGCGCTCCAAAGTAGCAGTAGACTTCAGGAGTAACGCGTACCGGTTTCAACCCGTACTCAAATGCTCCCAAAGCCGTTATGCCAAGCACCAGTGCCCAAAGTGTTTTCATCTTATGTCCTAAAAGAGATAATTCAACTCAAAACGGTATTCGTTATAGGAGTTTTTATCAACTCCCGATTCAAGCTCCTTTGCATCTACAAGACCGACACGGACTTTGGCCATTAACCCCGGTACCGCCGTAAAGCGTTCGGTTAGGTCAATATGAACGATATTGCTATCTGCTTGATTGCCCGCTACTTGTTTGTCTTCATCAAAGTCTTGCATCGCGTAACGAACCATGGCGTAAAAGCCTGGAAGCAAGTTTGCTTTTCCAAAGTCGTAATGCACTTCTGCCGCTGCGGTTTTAGTGTTGGCATACCAGTTGTACTGCGCCATTGCACGGGTATAGCCACCGGTTGGGAATCCACGCCATGGGGCTACGATATCGCCTTCATCTGCAACGGCGGAGTAACCTGCTTGAACTTTAAGCGGCCCGCCTTTAAGCACAAGACGCGCCATCCAAAGTGAACTGTCAAGGCTATCGGGGGTTTTATAGCCTAAATCGCTATCACCCTCTTGCCATCCGGCCAGTTTACCCTTCAACGATGCCCCGCCGATTTCACCGCCTTTGTCATCCATTTGGTACATGTAGCGCACACCTGGAGTTAGCGAAAAGCCTGATGGAAGGCCGATTTTATAGTTGGCTTCACCGGTAAGTGAACTTACCACACCCGGTACACCGCCATAGGTCACATCAAGCTGAAGGTTATTAATAGACTTGTTACGAAGATCCGCCACAATCAATGCGTGTTCGGTATCTTCACCCGCCGCTTCGAAGTTGGCGTAACTCAAACCTTTATGAATGGCAGAGTCGTCGTTGTTGTTCCAGCTCTCACCCGATGAATCTTTAAACGTAATGACATCATGAAACGTCGTATGATCACGTAATTTTTGCGCATAGAAATATGCAGCACGTACGCGTGTTTTAGGGATCTCTTTCATCTCAATACTGTAACCCTCAAACGTATTGGGGATCATTTTCGTATCGTTGCTCTTTGTGAGAAAACTTTCAAAAATCTGGCGTCCGCCTTTGATGGTTGTTTTAGAGATGTCATACTGCAAATACGCCTGCGCCAAAACCGCCATAGAATAGCTGCCTTGCGTTTTGACCATATAGCGGCTTACGGTATCCTTACCCGCTTTAACCGTTCCGATATCCGCCATATCTTCGCGGAGCCCTTCAAACGGACTATCTGAATAATAGAGGCCGGCCGTACCGCTGATGCCATAAAGCGGTGCCGATTTATAAATCAGACTTCCGCCGATACCAAACGCTTTGTTATCGGTATCGACATCTTTCCAGTCCCATTTAAACCAGTTGCTACGCAAACGCCCATAGATCATGCCCTCCGCAAATGCATCGGTAAAATTATCCACGCTTTTTGGTGTCTGCTTATAGACTTCCATCATATTATTTTTAAGCGTACGCTTAACCTGAAATGTTTCATCTTCTGCATATACGCTACTTGTTAGCGTACATGTAAGAGCCGCAACGGCACTGAGTTTAATCCAATTCATACAACATCCTTTATCTTAAGCTTTGCAGCTTGTTTTTCCTTTCGCAGGGCAGCCACAGTCGTAATCGAGAATGCGGACATTACTCTCATAACTGACATCTACCACCTTTTGGCGTTTGACATAATCGCGTACGATGTCATACACCGGCCGGATCTTATCTTTTTGGAGGTTCTCGCCCGCATTTTGCAGGTTGCCTCCCCACGATGAGATCACATACGTTTTATTAACATCAATCGGCTTGCCGCCGACGGTAAGATTACTAATACGTTTACCTGACTTCGCTCCAACGGTAATATCATAACTTACTCCGCCTAAACGGCTCATATCGCCGCCTTGTTGGTAGAGTGGATTGGCATTAAATACGTTGTCGGCAATATCTTCAAGCAGTTGCGCAATGCGTTGCCCTTTTAGCTCAAACGTGTAGACGTTAGGGTAAGTTATCCCGCACATCTCATAGACGTTTTCCATTAAAATATCTTCGCCTTCAAGTACCGTAGTACCCCAGCGATAGCCCGGAGTAAACGAAATATCGCACTTCATCTCATCCATGATCGCATCATTAATGAGCTGATCAAAGGTTGAGAAAAAGGTATCGCGTTTATAGAGCGTACCTTTGGTTTTACCCAGCACTTCGCCAAACTCTTTATCATAAGGCGCATACAGCTCGGCTACAAGCTTCTCGCCCTTAGGATCGGCTGGAATGATATTAGAGGCAACCGGAATAAGCTTGTACTCAAAGTCATGTACTTTTCCATCATGTGCATCAATATCAAGACGCCCAATATACTTGCCGTGACTTCCGGCAATCACAATAGCACAGCCGTTAATCACAATCGGTTTTGGCGAAGGGTCATGCGTATGACCGCTTAAGATAAAATCGATTCCGTTAACTTTGCGCGCCACCTCTTGATCCACGCTAAAACCATCATGAGATAACACAACTACACAGTCTACGTTATGCTCACCTCTAAGTGTATCCACATATTCCTGAAGTGTATCCAAGCGCAATCCAAAACTCCACCCCTCGGTAAACTCTTTGGGGTTTGCCGTTGATGTAAATGGAAACGACTGCCCGATAACACCGATTTTTGCACCGCCACGCTCTTGAATCGTGTAGGGTTCAAAAATTAGCTCTTCAAACTCATCGGCAAAAGGATCGTTGCCGATGATATTTTGAGAGATGAACTTGGCATCAAGCATCTCAATCAGTTCTGCTACGCGCTCTTTGCCGTAGGTAAACTCCCAGTGTCCGACCATCACGTCAACACCAAGATAGTTTTGCGCTTTAACAATCGCTTCGCCGCCGGATTTAAGCGCCACGCCCGTACCTTGCCATGTATCACCCGAATCCATAAAGAGACAGTTTTGTGCCCCGCGCTCTTTGCGAATGGCATCAAGCAGTGTCTTCATATGTGAGATACCGCCCATTTTTCCGAACTTTTTGGCTAACGCCTCAAAATCCATATGGGTATCAAAATAAGCATCTAACGAACTGGTCTCGAGGCCGTAATATTTAGCAAACGACTCACCGCATAAAAATCCCGGCGTTCCCGTGAGGTTGGGTGCGGAGATCAGCGTTGAGGGTTCACGCCAATACATCGGCTTAAGATGCGCGTGCATATCACACATATGTAGCAGTGTGACATTGCCCGTCGCTTTAAAATCGTAAATATCTTTAAGCGTGATATCGGCTGGGCTTTTGCCTTTAATGGTCATGGCGTTCGCCCCAGTGACTGAGGCCAGCCCCAGAACCGCGGCAATTGAAAGAAAGTCCCTTCTTGAAACGTTCATACCGCTACCTTACCGTTTAAGTCCAGGAATGGCAATCTCTTTACCTTTCGCCATCTCTGTCACATAAACTTCCAAAGCCACCATTTCAGGTGAACCGATTGGGATCACTGCTAAAAGCGCATTGTTCATACAGCCTTGAAAACGGCGTTGAAGCGTTCGCATGGAGGATTTCGTCATACGGTATGCCGGCCATGTCGCTCCCGCTTTATTCTGATTGCTACCGAGATTGGGCAACGGTTGGGTGCGTAATACACTGCCGATGACATCTGATGAGTGGCAGCTCAAACACGAAAGTCCGCGACCACCGCGCTTGGTTTCAAATACCTCTTTTCCCAGAGCGTAGGCTGCTTTCATCTGCTTGTTGGCATTTACATCAATACTGATTTTTTCTCCGTTAGCAAGCGACTTAGAATAGGCCAACATCGCAAACATTTCGGAAGATTTGAGTTTAAACGGCGTATGACCATGTTTTTTCATGAGTGCTTGCAACACCTGATCGAGTCCTAAAACTTTATCAAACTCCTTGATGTAGCGTGGAAAACCTGCAATATATTTTGGCAGGCCGTTTTCGCTCACACCCAAAAATTTCGCAAGTTCCGCATCGCCGCCACATTTTTCATCAAGCAGCTCACCGCCCCACTCAATATCCATATCGGCAGGATTGTTTTCTAACAGCTCCGCATAGATGGCGCGGTCACTGTCACTCATAGCGAACTGCTCGCCCCCGTAAGCCAATGCACCGGTTAAGAGCGATGCAAGTAAAATTGTTTTGAGTTGCATCACTTAACCTTTAGGTTTGATTTTTTTGCTTTTTTCTTGGCTTTCACCGGTATTGTCGGTAAATGCGACACTAATCTCACCCTTTGAAGGGACTTTAAAATCTACGGTAAAAACCGGATTAGTCGAGAGTGATTCCCAACACTTCATCGTAGTAAACGGTTTGCCGTCAAACATGAACTTTAGGCTATTAATATAGTGTGCCGGAATCAGCTCACCACTTTTTTTATCTTTACGCATTCCGGTCTCCATAGGGTGCATGACCATAAAGCTTACCGATACGATATCGCCTACATTGTATGTTTTAGGCTTAACTTTAATCAGAGATTTTCTTGCTGGCATTTGTGTATCCTTTTCTTTTTTTTCTTTACATGTATACCGTTAGGATCAACCGCATCCGCCGATGGTCACTTTGACGTTTTGTGCGGCACTTAAAAACTCGCCTTTGCTAGTCTCGACCAGCGCCATAACATCTTGAGAGGTTCCGAGTTTCACACGAGTGGAAAAACTTGCCGAACCGTTCATAGGGGTGAGCATCACATCCGCACAACGCACGTTTGTATTTTTGGTTGCAAATACGTGAATTGCCTTGACATAATCCGCATCGCTCATGGGTGATTCCACTGAGATACTTACCGGAACTACGGCGCCGTTTTCTGCAATTTCAGGCGCTTTGAGTTTCACTTTGGGTGACGCTACTACCTTTTTGCCGCCGGTAATGGCATTTACCGCCGTCTCTAAATTCATCGCATTAGCGCCCTTGGGTGCCTCTTTTGCGAACACTACCGAAGGTGCTACTACCGCCGATGCGGCCGTAACGATTCCTAGTCCTTTTAAAAATGATCTTCTTTGCATGGCTACTCCTTTAGTTTTTAACCGATACGATATATGAAGCGATATCGCAGATTTCACGCTCCGTAAAGAGCCCCGTGGTGAGGTTAATCGTCATGTGTGTATTCGGGTTATCGATACGCGCATCGGCAATTTTCTGATACACAAACGCATTGTCGCGTGCGCCTGTTTTAATAAAATGTTCATTGTAATTGCTCAGATCCGGCCCGATATTGCCACCGCCTTTGGCACCTTCAATATTGTGGCACGCTACACAGTTGCCAAACTGCTTGGGTTTGCCGTTGGGCAGTTTTTTTACCAGTCCTTTGGGCGCTTCTGCTTTGGCTTTTTTTCCGTTTAGATTATGAAAAATGTATTTGCCGCGGGCAATAGCATCGGCATCATTAGTGATACACCCTTTGGGCATCGTATACGTTTTAGCCGGTCCCAAAAGGTCTTTGGCGATGATCTCGCTGGCACTAGGCTCTTCGATAGCGCTACTAAAGTCCATCGCACTTGCTACCGTGAGGGCCAACATCACCATCAATGACGTCTTTATCATGTCACACTCCTTTTATTGATGAGAGCATACTAACGCCTCTTTGTAAAATTTACGTAAAAAAATAAGCATCTCTAATCTGTTATGCAACAAAGTCCATGTAAAATGTTTTTATGAATCATAAACGCACCTCTTTTAACTGCCCCAACTGCGGCGATACGATGCCGTTAGCGTTTCGCTACGCTAAGATAGCGCAGTGCGAATCGTGCGGCTCACACGTGTTTTTAGAAGATGATGCCGTACGACTTGCGGGCAAACAGTCGGTACTTAGCGAGGAACCTTCACTGATTCGTATGCATGAGAGCTTTTCATTCGGTCATAACAGCTACACGCCCGTGGGACGCATCCGCTATAGCTACGGTCGTAGCTTTTGGGAAGAGTGGTGGGTACTTGATGCCTCTCACAAAGGCGCATGGCTAAGTGTAGATGATGGCGACTATGTGCTTGAAAAAGAGAGCACGCTGGAGCTTCCGATACAATCGCATACCGAACTTAAGCTCAACGATACGATCAAAGGGTATCAGGTCACCGAGATAGGCACGGGAGAGTGTCTTGGATTTGAGGGTGAACTACCCGAGATCATTGAAGTGGGCGAAGTACATCACTATGCGCACCTCTCCAAAGAGAATGGCTCCATGATGACCATTGAGTTTTTTGCCGATGCCATTAAATACTATAAAGGCGCATGGCTTGATCCTTACGACTTTCGCAAGGCGCTGCGGTGAGTGAGAAAAAGGTACACGCTTTAAACTGCCCTAACTGCGGCGGTGCATTGGAGCTACTTGGCGGCGGGCGCAATGTGGTTACGCTTACATGTAAGTATTGCGGTAGCGTGCTGGATATGGAGAATGAGTTCAAAATTCTCTCGCAATTTAAAAAAGTTCCCGTGCCTCAGACGCCGTTTCGTATCGGGATGAAGGGCAAAATCAGAGATGTGGAGTTTACCATTATCGGCATGGTGGCTTATAGTTGCGTCAAGGGCAGAAGCACGGGTGAGGACACTTGGGTCGATTTTATGCTCCACTCTCCCACGCACGGCTACGCTTTTTTAAGTTATGAGGATGGCCACTGCATCTTTTCGCGGATGACGCGTAATATCCCCCAACAGATGTCAAGCTATCTGCGTGAACGCTCCAAATTTGAGTATAACGGTGAACGCTATGTGATTTATGATCGCTACAATGCGTATGTGACGTTTGCTCAGGGCGAACTGACGTGGATTGCCAAACAGGGCGATAGCAGTTTTATTGTCGATGCCATCGCCCCGCCTTATGGGCTTAGCAGTGAAAAACGCGGCATGGAAATGGAGTACTCCATAAGTGAGTATCTTGATAGTAAAGAGGTCTATAAAGCCTTTGATATTAAGGGCAAAGCGCGCGGAGGGTTTCACCCGCTTAAACCTTTTGGTAGCTGGAGCAAGGCCTTTTCGTTGGTGAGCTTTTTCTTTTTTATTTTGGCGCTCTTTATGGTGATTGTGATAGAGGTCGCCTTTGACGGGCATCAGGTGCAATACGTAAGCTTTACCGGCAAATCCAAAACGGTTCCGATTACCATTAACGATACGTCGCATCTTGTAGCAATGGGGATTCGCACCAATCTTGACAATAACTGGATCTACTACGACATCAGCGTGCAAGACGCCCAGCAAAACGAGGTGTATGCGCTGGGTAAAGAGGTGTCGTATTATCACGGTTATGAAGGCGGCGAGAGCTGGAGCGAAGGCTCTCGAAATGCCGATGCCTATTTTAAGGTAAAAAATCCAGGGCCTTATATGCTACACTTTAACGCACCCGAGTATACGCGAAGCGTTAGCGCTACGATTGAGGTGCAAGAGGGGGCGATGCGCTCAAAATATTTTACGATTTTAAGTGTAATAAGCCTAGTTTTTGCGCTCTTTTATCCCATAAACTATTTTAGGTATCAAAGCAAGCTATGGAAACACCTGCAAAGTGATGACGATGACTAAAATTTACATACTCTTTTTCTCAGCGTTAACACTGGGTGCAGGTTATCTCACCTACAATGATATCGGATTGCAAGACACCGATTTTTCGGATAAAAGCGTGCGCTCGGGAAGCGGCGGCATCCATTCGCACGGTTATCACTATGGAAAATAAATTCAACACAGGAGACTATTATGGAAGAACTCGGGCTTAAATATCTGCTCTCAACAATCATCTACAGCGTTTTAGGATTTGTCCTTTTTGTGGCGGCACTCTATGCGATTGAAAAAGTAACCCACTTTTCGGTGCAAAAAGAGATTGTGGAAGATCAAAACACGGCACTTGGCATTGTGATCGGATCCATCGTTATTGCCATGGGCATCATCATCTCAGCAGCCATTCACTAAACCTTGGCGACGCAACGCGCCAAAGAGGTCGCGCTTTTATTTGCGACCTTTCTCATTGCCATTAGCGGGCTCGTTTATGAGCTCTTAGAGGGTACGGTTTCAAGCTATTTTTTAGGCGACTCCATCTACCACTTTTCATTGGTTATCGGACTTTTCATGTCCTCGATGGGCATCGGTTCGTGGCTCTCGCGCTATATTGAAAAAAACCTGCTTGAAGCGTTTATCGTACTTCAACTCGCCATTGCCCTTATTGGCGGCTTTAGTGCCATGGTGCTCTTTTATGCCTTTGGCGTGATCGACAACTATACCCCGTTTCTGTTTTTAAGCACCATACTTATAGGAACCATGCTGGGCATTGAAATTCCGCTAATCATCCGCATACTCAAAGACTACTTTTCGCTAAAAACCAATGTTTCAAACGTCTTTACCATGGATTATATCGGCGCGCTTATCGCCGCGCTACTGTTTCCCATGATTTTCGTGCCCAAACTGGGGTTGATGCAAACCGGACTCTTTTTTGGATTGCTCAATGCCTTTGTAGCGCTGATGTGTTGGGTGATTTTTAAAGAGGAGCTTTCCAAAAAACTGCTCCTTTATATTTTGATGACTGGCGCACTTTTGGGCAGTGGATTTTACTTTTTAGGGCGCTACTCGGCGTTTATCGAACACCGCCTTTACAGTGATGATATCATCTTTTCCAAACATACACCCTATCAAAATCTTATCGTTACCCGAAACGGCCCGCGCTACCGCCTTTACATAAACGGGGCGTTGCAGTTTGATTCGCTGGATGAGTACCGTTACCATGAAATGCTCATTCATCCCGCCATGATTGCGACCAGATCGCATGAAAACGTGCTTATTATCGGCGGTGGCGATGGCCTTGGTCTGCGCGAAGTACTAAAATACGACGATGTGTTACATGTAACGCTTGTCGATCTCGATCCGGCCATGACTACACTCTTTACAACCAATCCCCAACTGTGTGAACTTAACCGTAACGCATTTAAAGATAAACGCGTAGAGGTCATTAACGCCGATGCATGGAAGTTTTTAGAAACGTCACAAACACTTTACGACGTTATCATTATTGACCTTCCCGACCCCAACAACATTTCGCTCAGCCGTCTTTACAGCGAAACATTTTATCGTCTGGCCAAAGATCACCTCTCTTTTGATGGTGCCATGGTGGCGCAATCAACCTCGCCGCTTTATGCTAGAGAGGCGTTCTGGTCGATTGTAAACACCGTCGAAGCAAGCGGCTTACATGTAATGCCCTATCATGTCTATGTGCCCAGTTTCGGAGTATGGGGTTACACACTTGCACAGCGCCATAATATTGTTTTAAAACCGGAACGGCTAAGCAGTGACGTAAAGTTTATCGACAAGCAGCAGCTTGACTCCATGCGGGTTTTTCCCGCGGATATGCAAGAGCTTAATGTCAGCACCAACACCCTACAGCACCATCCGCTTTTAAAGTACTACAACGACGGCTGGGAGTACTGGTATGAGTAGCCCCCGTTTCGAATGCGATTTACAAGCGCTGGAGCAAAACCTCAAAATGCTGCGCCGCCTTTCGCAAGAGAGCGGTATTTACACGCTTCACGCCCTTAAAGCTTTTGCTCTGCCGCAAACGTTTGCATTGATAAGAAAGTACCTCTCAGGAGCATCGGCAAGCTCGTTGCATGAAGCGCGTCTGGCAAAAAAGATTGGCGGCGAAGTACATACCTATACACCCGCTTTTAAGAGTGAAACGTTTGAAGAAATTGCCAATCTTAGCGATAAAGTCATCTTTAATTCGCTCTCACAGTGGGAGCGTTTTAGCTCTACATGTAACGCTTCAATGGGATTGCGGCTAAACTTACAGCTTGACGTTGACATCCCTGAGCACTGCAACCCCAACCGCCGCTATAGCCGTCTGGGTATTACTCATCTTGAGCGTATTCCTAAAGAGGTTGAAGGTTTACATGTACACGCACTCTGTTCGCAAAACGTCGAAGGCTTTTTAAACATTTTGCACACCCTTGAAACACGTTACGACCTGAGCGCACTACAGTGGCTCAATCTTGGAGGCGGCCATGCGCTGACAAATAATACCTACCGACACGACCGCTTCATTGAGCAGACTCAAAACTTTCTAAAACGCCATAACCATCTAAAACTTTACATAGAACCCGGAGAAGCTGTGGTTAAAAACTGCGGTACGCTGGTAGCCACGGTGCTTGATATCGTGCGTAATGAGATCGACATTGCCATTTTGGATATCTCCGTAGAGGTGCATCTTATCGATGTCATGCTCACCAAACAATCCCCCAAAGTCAAAGGCGCATCGCAAGAGGGCGCTTACATGTACCAGCTTGGCGGCATCAGTTGCGCCGCGGGCGACATCATAAGCACCTACCGTTTTGATGTGCCTTTACATGTAGGCGATGAAATTGTTTTTGAGGATATGATGGCCTATACTTTGGTGAAGCAGACGCGGTTTAATGGGGTTGAAGGGGCAGCTGTTGCAGTTAAGAATTAGCGAATTGGTGCTGGAAATTCAATAATGATACCGGCAGTTTAAAATATGCAACGCATCACCACGAATCGTATAAATGAGCCGATGCTCCTGATCGATCCTGCGGCTCCAGCATCCCGAGAGATCAAACTTTAACGCTTCGGGTTTGCCAATGCCCTCAAACGGTTCGCGCTCAATCGCTTTTATGAGTTGATTGATTCGTTTGAGCATCTTTTTATCGTGCTGTTGCCAGTAGAGGTAATCATCCCAGCCGTTGGGATGAAACACGAGATTCACGCATGATCCTCGATAAGATTTCGCTCTACACCTTTGCCGTTTTTCAGACTTTCAATACTCTCTAAGATACGCTGCGCGTTTTTAGGGCTTTTAAGTAAATACGCCGTTTCTTGAAGCGCCTCATAGTCATCGAGGGAGAGCATGACGACATCTTCATGGTTCTTTCGGCTGACGATAATAGGATCATGATTGTTACATGTAAGATCCATCATCTCTTTAAGCTTATTGCGTAATTCGCTGTAGTTTATGGCAACCATGAAAAACTCCTTTTTATATTGTACCTAATTTTGTACAATACTTACTCGGTTATTCTGCCGTATCCGAATGATGCGGCTAGCTTTAGGGGGTTGTAGGGACGGAATCGTCCCTGCCACTTTACTGGCTTTGCTAGGAAAGTGCGTAACATCAGTGACTAATCTTTTGCTCTTCGCAGCACTTTTCAATATGTTGCTCACATCCAAGATCAAATGCTCTGCGATTGCCGATGGTGCAGGCACGCTCTAAAGGCTTGCGCGCTTTACTTTTTATGTTATAGCCCTTATAGTTATTGTAAAGATAAAACCTCGCCAAATCGTAACACGCAAAACTGTTCATACCGATATAACACGCTTTTTCTAAATCGTTAAGACCTTTGGGAATATCAAAAGCAATACCCTCTAGCATCGAGAGTTGGAAGCGTCCGGCATACCAGCACCCAAAACGCTCATCTCCGTTATCGCAGGCCTTATTATATAGCGTTAATGCTCTAAAATTATTCTCTCTGTTTCGGGGCTTCTTACTATAAATATCCCCCAAATACCTACAGGCTTCTCCGTTTGCCTCATCGCACAAGGTGTTGTTAACATAAAACCATTTCTCGTTTTTATGGGGATCACCGTTTTTTTTCATCGCATCTAAAAGTTCAAGACAAGCATAGTATTGTCCCGAAATACACGTTTTATAGGAAGCATATTCGGCTAGGTCGTTATCATAAGGTATCTCTTTAGAATAGAGGCCTCTGGCATAAAGATGACACGCCTCGGGATAATTTCCTTGCACGCACGCTTGCAGATAGTAGTGTGAGCTAGGTGGCGTATCGTTGGGAATATACAAGCTTAATTTTTCGTTTCGTATCGCTATGTTGATGCAAGCTTGGCTATCGCCTTGAGTGCAACTCCACAACCAAAGCAGATGTGCCTTTTTTTCATCCCTTTTGATATGAAAGCCATACTCATAATAGCCTCCCAGCAATGTGCAACCTCCTAAATCGCCGCTGGTGCAAGATTTATACGCCAACGTAAACCCCTCTTCATAGCGACTTGCTTTTGTGTATCCTCTCGCCAGTAAAAACTGCACATGCGGATCGTCGGGATGCTTTTTCAAACTGGCTTCACACGCCTTTATGGATTTAACCATTTGCATGTTTGACATAAGTACCCCTTTGATTCCAAGCTTTTCTACGCGCAAAACTTCTGTCAGGTGGGTGCACTCGTCTATCACTTTGATCTGCTCAATGTAATGGCTTTGGGCAAAAATGATACAAGGCAAAATAAGAGTAAAGAGTAGTGTTCTCATAGGTGCTAGTGTACCAAAAAACACTGCTATTGATGTATAATCACATCATGGAAAATTTGACATGTGCCGATTGCGGTTCAAATGATTTTAAAGAAACGGACACGGCTTATGTCTGTTCATACTGCAACGCTTCAATCCTTAAAACCGCTGTCCCTTCTAACGCAAACAGCTATCCCAAAAAAAGGCTTCGATTGATTTCGTTGAGCCTCATCGTTATTGTGATGATGCTGTTTATGGGCTATAGACTGCTTTATGACGTCAAAGAAAATGTTGAAGATTTAATAGCAAGACCTGTGCCGCAATATCAAGAGATGCCAAAAGAGATGCACCAAGAGCAATCTGTTGACGCTAAGGAAAAAAATCCTTTCTCAGATACCATCACGAAAGTGGAAAGTGCTTACGGAAACAAGAACAATGGAAGCAATTTAGAAAAAGCTTTACGATTCTATCACGACATGGAAAAACACAAAGCATTTTACTTGGCAATACGCGATAACGGCGAGTACGTTTTTGGATATTCATACGGGGCAAAAGATATGAAAACGGCGGAAAAAGAAGCGCTCAAGTTTTGTGAAGATCAGCGCAAAAAAATGAATCTTCAAGATTCGTGTATCCCGTATGCACTTAACAATAATATTAGCAGGCTTGTTTTTTAAAAAAATAGAGGAGTAGAAAATGGTTCGATGGTTGTGTAGTATCTTTCTTAAGCCCGAGAAGTAACAACATGAATATTGATCAATTTCAAGCAGGCAGGTATCAGCAAGAGTACAAATATAAAAGCTTTGTGCCAAACAGCATTAACCATACTTTTGTATGGAATGACCCACAAATTAATATTTTGCTTGAAGACGCAACTCGTGCTTTGGGCGAACTTAATGCTTTTACTTTGATTGTTCCCAATGTTGATATCTTTATACGAATGCATATTACCAAAGAGGCAAATACTTCCAGTAAAATTGAAGGCACTAAAACAGAGATTGACGATGTGCTGGTTTCAAAAGATCATGTTAATCCGGAAAAACGCGATGATTGGCAGGAAGTGCAAAATTATATCCATGCTATGAATTATGCTCTTGAAGAGCTTTATACTTTGCCGTTAAGCAATCGGATGATACGACAAATTCATGCAATTTTACTCGATAGTGTTCGTGGTGAATCAAAACAGCCCGGTGAGTTTAGGAAGTCTCAAAACTGGATTGGCGGATCAAGTATCAATACGGCTTACTTTATTCCGCCACATCATACTGCCATAGCAGATTTGATGAGCGATTTGGAAAAATTTATGCATAATGAAAATGTGCAGGTTCCGCATCTAATCAAAATTGCGATTATCCATTATCAGTTTGAAACCATTCACCCGTTTTTGGATGGTAATGGCAGAATCGGGAGAGTTTTAATTACGCTTTATCTCGTTAGTCATGGACTACTCAAAAAACCGTCACTGTATCTCTCTGATTTTATTGAGAGGCATAAAAGCACTTATTACGATTCACTGACTTTTGTTCGTGAAAAAAATGATCTTACCGGATGGATCAAGTTTTTTCTTGAGGCCGTTATCGCCACGGCGCAAAATGGGGTTCAAACGTTTCAAAACGTTCTTGCATTAAAGCAGGAAATGGATGCGATGATGCCGATATTTGGAAAAAAAGCACATAATGCAAGTCGGTTGATTGAGTATCTGTATCAGTACCCGATTATTGCTATTAACGATATTGTGGCTCCTTTAAATGTCAGTAAGCCTACGGCGCACGCACTGGTAAATGATTTTGAGCGTGAGGGCATTTTAAAAGAGATTACAGGCTATCAGCGAAATAAGTTGTATGTTTTTGCAAGATATTTAGAGATTTATAGTCAAAAAGAGGCGTTATAGTTTTACTAACGTAGTTTATAGTTAAAGTTAAGCATTTAAATTTAACTATAAAAGAATATATTTAAAGTTAATGCATGAAATTTTGAATATTGAACCAATTGTGTTTTATAATTCCCCAAAAAAAGGATTGCAATATGAAAATCGCTATTCCGGTTAAAGATGAGTCGCTCACGTTTTTTGGCAATGCGGGGCATACGCCTAAGTTTGCGGTGTTTAGTATGAAAGGTAGCGGGATGTTCCGCTCATTCGATCTTGAAGAGATTCGCGCGAATCCGCGTACGGATTTGGATCATGAGTGTGGGGATGAGGATCACGAGTGTTCTCACGATCATGATGATGCCGAGCATATTGCACAGCACGATAAAATGGGCATTGCGCTTCAAGATTGCGACTATTTGGTTACGTCACGTGCGTGCAAAAATACCGCCAACACGATGAAAAATCATGGGGTCAAGATTTTGAAATACAGTGGCCAAACGCCTAAAAGCGACGCCATTCTTCGCGAAGTGGCCGCGCAGTTTTAAACGCGGCGCACTCTTTGGCGCATTAAAAAGATCACACCGATAACCAGTGCGATCAGTCCTATGGCCAAAAACGGCCGCTGGGCAAACCATGCAATTACAATGATGCTACCGCCCAGTAGCAGTGTAAGCAAAAATGCAATCAGTGCACTTCCCACACCGATGATAGAGCCTAAAAATGGGATCACGCTGGCTAATGTTTGCAATGGCCCTAAAATCATCAAAAACCCAATAAACATCAACACCAATCCTACACCGCGAAGCACCCATGCCAATACACTGTTTTCACTCTGCGCCTGTGCAAAAATCTCCTCGGGGCTCTGAACACCTGCTTTTAAAAAGCCGATCTGCTCACCGTTTGAGGTGGTATAAAGCCCCAGATTACGCCCTTGCTGTTTGGCTATAATGCTGTAGGTATCCCCCGCTTTTAAGTAGCGGTAGTGAATGCGCATATCGCCGATTTGCGGTTCTGTGGAGGTATCGCCAAGGTAGATGTCACCATTGTCGATATGCCCATCGCTTAGTGTAGTTTGTGTTACATGTAAGGCTTCATATCCATCGGCACGGTTAACAATGGATGACGCCACGCTGAAATCTCCCAATTTGGGATTATTAGCGCGGAAGTGTTCAGCTTTGTAGCGAAAGAGAGGATTGCGGTGATCACTAGCCTCTTTGAATCGTGATGAATCAATGGGCGTACTGCTCCACACTTTGTCATAGCTGTAGTGTTTGGTGACGGTCACCGAACCACCGACATGCTCCTCTTTTTTCTCATCAATATGCTCTTTATATTGATACATCTCTACCTTGCGCTCAAGTGCCACGGCATCAGCAACGACGCCAAAGGTGCTATCGTGCAGCTCATCACCGCTTAGCGTTCCCACGGTGTAAACAAGTGTGCCCTCATTGGCACCCTCAACCACGGGGCTTGCAAGCATTACAATCTTTTCTAGCCCCTCTTCAAGGGCACTGGCGGTGGAGAGGGTGCGATCTTCGTTCCACCAAAGCAGTATGGCAGAGCCGATAAGTAGCAATAACCCAAAGATAATGCCGCCAAACGAGTTTTTGATGCGTGAGCCGTAGCCGTGGGTGATGGTCTCTTCAAACGTCTCCGCCATAAGGTATCCTTACTCCTGTTTTCCAAAAAGAGCGCCCATGTTTTGCATGAACTCGCCCATTTTTTCATTCACTTCGTCCATGTCGGCGGGTTGGTTATCGGTATCGTGAGCGGTGTGAGTTGACGTTTGCGGTTCGTTGTATCTCTCCTCTTCTTCATACATCTCTTCCATAACATCTCTTACGGGATAATCAGGAAGTTTAAAATGTTTTGCAGAAGGCACCCCGATATCCACTTTTGTGGCAACGGTAGTGCTTTCGGTGCCCGCCATCTTTACAGTGGTTCTCAACATTAAGCCTTGGTACATACAGCTTTTAGAGCCGTATTGACTGAGTTCCCACTCTTCACACTTATAGCCTGCAACGCGGTCGCTACCTACCTTTTTGCCTCCCATTCTTTTAAGCGTTTCACGCCAGTTTTCATTGGGTTTGATTGCCGGATCGGACATCTTTTCAATAATTTTTCTTTGAAAATCAACCGAATAGAGCATATTGTCTTGATGTAGGGTCATCTCATGCTCTTTTGTGGTTCCCATAATACCTTTTTGGGTGGTGGTTTCATCACTTAATTGCGTATGCCCCCAATCTTTGATATAGAGATGCTCGGTGCCGTTGCTTGTCATCTGAATATTGCCAAATTTGGCATTCGATGAGCTTTCATAAGTAATGGATGCCCCTTCAACATCAATAAGCTTGGCATCGGCAAACAGCAATGCGCTTCCAAGGGTGGTTAAAAGCAGTACTTTTTTCATAATTGATCCTCCTAACGCTCAAACATATCGGCTATGCCGCCAAGCAGTGAGCCTTCACCCTGAGAGCTACTACCGGTAGAGGGTGCACTACGAATCACGCGCTCCGCCAGACGGGAGAACGGCAGACTTTGCAGATAGACGCTGCCATGCCCGCGAAGCGTTGCCAAAAAGAGCCCCTCACCGCCAAAGACCATAGATTTTAAATTCCCCGCTTTTTGCACGTCAAAGTCAATCCCTGGCGTGTAGGCGACCAAACAACCCGTATCTACAAAAATCGTCTCGCCTTTAAGCTCTTTTTTCACAATCGTGCCGCCTGCATGTAAAAAGGCCATGCCATCACCGCGAAGCCGCTCCATAATAAACCCCTCACCGCCAAAAAAGCCGCGTCCGAGTTTGCGGCTAAAGGAGATATCAAGTTGCGTGCCCAGCGCCGCACATAAAAAGGCATCTTTCTGGCAGATAATCTCGTTTTCATGCTCCGCCATATTGAGCGCAATAATCTTGCCAGGAAACGGCGCGCCGAATGCGATGCGTTTTTTACCGCTGCCTTGGTTGGTAAAGTGGGTCATAAAGAGCGATTCACCCGTAATCATACGCTTTCCGGCACTTAGCATGGTGTCGAAAAAACCGCTGTTGGTGTTGGAGCCATCGCCCATTTTCGCTTCAAACGCAATACCGTCATCCATCCATGCCATGGCTCCCGCTTCGGCGATTACCGTCTCATTTGGATCAAGCTCCACCTCTACGACCTGAAGGTCATCTCCCATAATCTCGTAATCGACTTCGTGACACTGCATTGTTTTCTCCTTTGTGTTTTGTGGCTTAGTGTAACATATACATCAATAACGCAGGATTGATACTGCTAGTAACCGGCTCTTCATACTCAAAAACATCAAGCCAGTCATTCTCTTCATCGGCACTAAAGATCTGATTAACATACATGGCGACATCATTTCCAAACGTGCCGTCGGTTCCAGGGATAATCGCTTGCGTTTCGCTCCAAACACTTCCATTGTAATCATAGATAAATGCGGCACCCGTCTGTTTGGAATCGTAGTAAGTGGGTGCACCGACTATAGCGCGTGCAGAAGTGACGGCCACGGAGAGGCCAAAGCCGTCTGATTGACTATTGACGCTACTGCCAAAAAGATAGCCCGATTGCGACCAGCTGTTGTCGGTGCCGTCTGTTAGTGCATAGAGATAAGCGGCACCATTGGCCTGATATGACGCGAATGCAGTAGGACGACACTCTGTACTGCTCTTTTCAGAACCGACAATGGCGTTGTCGTATTTAAGATCAGCGGCAATACCAAAATGCGATTCGTGGCTAAAGCGGCAGTTATATAGCAAAATGCCCGATGTAGACTGGGAGATGACCTCTTCACTACCCCATGCCAAATCATCATCTTGCCATGTACCGGAGAGTTTATAAAGATAGGCACTGCCTTTGTCGGGATACTCCTCTATATCACGATACGGCGCACCGATAATCAGGTGTGACATATCGCTATCAATCGCAAGGCTTTCTCCAAAATGATCCCCCTCTGTGGCATGGCTTAGTACAATTTCACGCCACTCCTCTGTGCCGAGTTTATTGATATAGGTACTCACATTGTCATCATTAGGGTGTCCGGCTACAACGGTAGTGAGCGTACCAAGTATAGGTATTCGCAATTCACCGGATTGATTATAACCCACAATTACCTGAGCTTCAGCCACATCTACGGCCAACCCAGTATCGTTATGATCGTCGCCGCGATAATCTTTTGCATACTCAAATGCGCTCCCCTCACCATTGAGCCGATAGATAAGAATACCGCTTTCAGGGGTGTACTCATTATCGGGGCCTTGCATGGTAATAATCTGGTGCGCACGTCTGGATTGCGGTGCTCCGATAACAAGTGTAGCTGAAGTTGTAAGCAAACGGCTCTCAGCCAGCGCGACATCCCAGCCTAAGGATTCAAAGTCATACCAGACAAAGTTGCTGTTTTCATCGGAGATGGTGACGTTTTCAATGGTCTGAAACGGACTCCACGTATTGTTGGCATCTTGCTTAAAGATATAGACTGCGCCTGCACCGCCATTCTCCTCGGGAGCGCCAACGGCGGCGTAGTTATCGCTAACGGCAATGCTGTAGCCAAAACGGGCGTTTTGCGAACCTTGGGTAACGATCTCTTGGGCGACTTTCCAGTCTGCTAAAAGTGGTGTGGCACAGATGAGTGCAGCTAGAATGGATGTGGTTGTTTTCATATTTTCTCCTTAATTAAGTAAGTACATTAAAAGTGCAGGGTTTAACTGACTCTCTTGTGCATATTGAAACTGTTTGACATTTTCGCTCAAAGGTGAACCGATGAGCATGTCGTTTTTATAAAGCGCTACATCAAATCCAAATGAGGAGCGTTTCACAATATCAATCCAGCGAAACGGTTCGGTGGTGTTGTAATCATTTTGGGCATCTTTTTTGTACATGTAAACCGAACCCGTTGCAGAAACATTATAGGTCGTCACTGCAAGATGGGTATCGTTAATGGCAACACTATGACCATAGCCGACGCCATTATTCTCAATATAATTATGTAGCGTATGGTCGGTGTCACTATTTTTTTGCATGACATAGAGTGCCGCATAGGTTGTACCGCCTTCGCGGTGCGCTTCTGACACAACGCTAAAATTTCCAAAAATATCAACGCTGCTGCCAAAATGGTGCCCACCGACGCGTTCTTCGTGCGGTGGCGTGTAGGTCTGCATGAAATCACCTTGTGCGCTATAGTAGTGCACTGCACCCACATCTTCAATAATCATAACTGCATTGGGGTCGTCATCATTAGGATCATAAATGTTATAGCCCGGAGCGCCAATAATAACATCATTGTGATAGATGGCAACGCTTTTTCCAAAATTGACATCCGTAGATGCCGCAGCGCCGCCATGACCCGCCGTAACGTCAACGACATTCCATGAGGAGCCGTTGTAGTCATAAAATGCGGCCATACCGACATTGCTATATTTTTGATCGAAATAGGGATCTCCGATAACCATTTTTGCATTAGAGATGGAGTCTTCAACCCAGCTTGAGACCTCTACGCTGTGCCCAAAACCACTCTGATAACTTCCATCAACACCCATAACCACACCAAGGCCGCAACTGCTTTGCTGCTCCCAAAGGTTGGTATTGGGGTTGAGTTCATAAGTACAAAAGGCTCCTGTAGTGACATCTTGGGAGTTATGCTCAACCGACGTAGAGGGTGCTCCGACAACGATCATGTCAGGATTGCTACCTGCTGCTTCACCCAAAGCGACATCAAAGCCAAAGCTTTTTAGGGTGACGGTATCGGTAGCGTTAAACTGGCCACTAGGATTTACGATGGCATTTAGAGCACTGATCTTTTGCATCTCCTGCCACGCCCCACCATTCTCTCTTTGAAAAATATAGACAGCACCCAAGCCACCCGAAACATAAGGCGCACCGACAACGGCATAGTTTTTGCCGACATCCACACTAAAGCCAAAAAAGTCAAAATTTTGCGAGTCGCTTGCAGTTAAAGCATTTCCCGCAAGTTCCCAATCGGCTTGAAGTGTTGCGCCAAACGATAGTATAATCAGTGCTTTACATGTAAGGTGTTTCATTGTTCCTCCTCAACGATTTGATTTTTTCATGCTTAGCGATATCATTTTAGTAGCGTGTAGTGATGCATAAAATTGAAATATTTTGCATAAACGCCGGGGCGGTCGTTGATCATCCACGCTTTGATGATCTCGCCGTCGGCATCGAGGTTAATAACCGTACATGTAAATGTCCCTGCGGGTGTGCTGATGGTTTCGACTCCTTCGATGGAGTAGGTGATCTTTTCGGCACGATCTTTGGGCACATGGTTGGGTGCAAAAGGTGAGAATTGCGACCAGCGATAAAGCGAGCCGCTGTCTTGCGGGGTGTCTAGTCGATAGATTGTACCAATGGGATCGTCAAAATGTTTTTTATCATATGAGGTGATTGTATAGGTTATATCCTCGTTAATATCGCGTTGTGTGGCGCGGTCGTAGCCGATGCGGCGGTAGGTCTGTTTAGGATGTTTGAGGGTATAGGCTTTGACCGACTCCAGTGTCCAAGGCAGTGATGATGCCGGAGAAAGATTGGAGTTTTTGTAACGTGCCAGTACATAATCTTCCCTGCCTCCAACAGCTCTGATGCTCAAGTATACGCCACCGTCGCGTAACACGATGGTGCCGAGTTCGGCATCAAGAGAGAGTGCATCGCCCTCACCGAAGAAGCCGATCATCTCATCGTTAATCAGTGCAGGATCGATCGTACGTCCGAGGGTGCCGTAGTGTTGATAGACCTTGCCATCAGAAGAGAGTTTGATAAATTTATAAGTGCCGCTACCCTGCTGAAGCTCGGAGCGGTAGGTCTGATCAAAATAGGCAAAATCTTTGGGCAGCGTGCGCGGCGCTTTTTTGAGCGTTCCCTCCGGTACGAATACTAGCTCGAATCCAAAGAACTCGTTCATGTCGATTCTAAGCTCATTGGCACCGCTGAGCACAAAATTGATGGCTTTGGAGTCCATGGAAAGCGCGTAGCTGTTACCCATCAGTTTGTTCCAGCTGTAGCCCTCATCTTTGCCAAGAGTGGCGCTGTGATCGGCGGCTAGATTGAGTGTTGCCATCTCTTTGGCCATTGCAAGTATCATACGGCGTTTTTTGGCATCGGCCTTTTCGTTCAGCTTTAGTGAAGCATCCGTATCGACCTCCCAAATACCGACCGGAGGAGCGGCAAACAGGGTGGCACAGAGGGCGAGTAGCAGTAGTAAACGTTTCATGAAATCTCCTTGATATGATCTAAGACGTAGAGTCTTTTCTCTTTAAAATTAAGCACTTTGGCGTAGATGCCGGGTTTGTCATCAATCATCCAGACGACAACGGGAGCATTCCATGGGGTTTCAATCTCTTCAACGCGGGTACATGTAAAGCGTCCGGCAGGTGTATCGACTACCTCTTTTGCTAGGACACGAAAGGGTTTGAGCATCCCGAAAAGCGGTGAAAAAGGGAGCGGTTGGCGATTCAGACGGTAAGAGTACCAATCCATATCGATCCACTCATTTTGACTCAGGCCGAAGCGACGGTATTCAAACGCTTCAGCGCTGTGGTGGCGCATGTTGAAAATGTGAAAATCGCGTAAAGAGGCGGCATCTTTGGTGGTTTTGTAGATGCGGTAATAGACGGCGTCAATGCCGTTTAGGGTATCAAAAATATCTCCAACACGCCACGGTAGCTTGTCGGCATCGCTATAGCGCAGGGTATCGTCTTGGTAGAAATCTGCTTTATTGATTGCTGTGATGTTGCGCTCAAGGGTGTAGCGCGACTCCTGTTTAGCAAAGTAGGGGCTAAAACACAGAGTGGCGCTGCCGACGGGCAGTTCGAGAGTGTCACCCTTTACATGTAAGGCTGATTTACTCCAGTTACCGTCATCTTGGCGCTCAAAAAGGGTCTCGTTTTTGAAACGATACCGTGCGATGGCAGTGCCGTTTTGATAGAGTGTGCCCTGCTCAAAGGTGAGTGTCATGGTGGTAAAGCGCTACCAGTTCATAGTATTAGCGTTTTTTTCATAGCTTTTGAGCCAATCAAGCCGCCACTCACCTTCGATGTCGGCGAAAAGCGATACAAAAAAAGTAGTGTTGCCATGCAAAACGTTCTCATGATAAGTTTTATTCCTCAATCAAAAAGTCAATGTTATAGCTACCCGTGTAACCTTCCACAGCGCCATAGACACTCTTGCCATCTCCACGATCCTCAATCTTGAAATAGAGGGTGTTGCTATACTCCCCGACGATTTTGGCGTTATAGAGTTCGATGACATTCTCGTAATTCTTGATGATCGCCTTGCGGGCAAAGGTGTCGTCACGTTTTCCGTCTTTCATGATGTCGTAAGAGATCTTTCTATAGGTGCCTTTGAAGCGAATATGTTCGTTTTTCTCGGAATAGGGTTTGGAGAACTGGATACCCAGTTCATCGTTTTGGTAGGTTCTGTCACCCGTGATGACCGAGCCTTCGATCGGTTTGATAAAATCGATGGTGATAAGCGACTGTTTGTCGCCACCACGCTCTTTGTGCAACTCCACACGGCGGTTTTGCGCGCGCCCTTCATCGGTGTTGTTATCAGCGACGGGGTCTTCTTCGCCGTGGCCTCGGTACACTAGCCTTGACGATGCGATCCCTTCGGCGATTATCGCGTCCATGACGGCCTTGGCGCGGTTTTGCGAGAGGGTGAGGTTGTAGGCATCATTGCCTTTGGAGTCGGTGTAGCCATGTACGCTGAGTTCCAAATCGCTATAGCGCTCCATCAGGGCAACAGCCGAGAGGATCGCCTTGCGCGATTCGCTCTTTAGCGTGGCTTTGTCGAAATCGAAGTAGATGCCATCAAGGGTGATTTTGCCCGTTTTGTCCAGTTCGGCCTTGATGGCATCGGGTGTGAGGATAAGCGCCTGCTTAAACGCCTCTTCTTGAACAAGTTCAATTGAATAGGTGTTCTCGTAGCTGTTAAACTTGCCAATCGTCTCGCCCAGTTTGAAATAAAAGGACTCATCTTTGTCCTGAAGGAGTTGCGCCCCCATGGCTGTGATCTGCGCCTTGTAGTCGTGGGCACTCATGTAGCGGAAGCTGTTCGTATTCTTGTCCGTTTTTGAAAAGTCGATCGCCCAGTACTGCCCTTTGTGAATATGCTTGCTCTCACCACCATATCTGTAATACCAGGTGAGTTCATCATATTTATGGTACTTCGCCCTTAGGATAGCGAAGCCTGTGACCTCGGGGATCAGCTTGTTTTCGGGAATGTCGGCATCTTTTCCTTTGGTGGTCTTGTAGGGGAAACTGCCTGGCAGGGTCACGACCTTGGGATAGGGGGTGACTCTCAGCAAGACATAGCTGTATGAGGCAGCGTAGGTGTCCAGTTTGAGGAAGTAGTGATCTTGCCCTCTATCAAACTCGGCATAGCCGCTCTTGTCGAAGCGTGCTACATCGAACGTGAACTGCTTTGCGAAGAACTGTTTCATCGTTTTGTCGTGATCAGCAAGATTGGAAGGGTGTCTGTAGCTCTGTGCCCAGCTCTCGCCATAGTGGCTGACGTAGCCTTTGTTGGTCCATACTTCGAGCTTGTTGTAGGTCTCGTGCTTGAACTTTCTACTCTCGGTCGCGCCGTTGTAGCTCAGGTTGGGGAGTTCAAGCGCTCCCAGCAGTAGCGGGAGCAATAAAAAAAGAATTTGTCGCAACATGTTAATCCTCATCTTTTATTCCGTGCTTTTTCTGGCAGGTGATAAAACTATCGAAACTTTGGCTCTCCTCGGCACATTGGAGTATGATTTTCAGATCATGGATACTCTCATCAAATTGTGTAAGTAACTCGTTTCGGGTTTGCTTATTCCATGGCTTAGAGTCATCTAATTGTAAATCACTCTCCGTGTCCTCGCCATCTTCACTACCGTTCATTTGATCCATTTTTCTTTTATGCGTATCGATACAGCTTTTAGCTTCACTTGCACTGTCCGCTTTAGCGACACAATCACGCGCCTCCTGCAACGATGGCAACATGGTTTTGAAGCCCTCACTCATCGATGCTTTCCATTTTGTAAAAAAGTCATCGCTTTGAGCGAACAGAACGGTTGCCGCGATGATCAAACCAAGAAGTATTTTCATTGTAGTTTCCTCACTTTGTTTAAATTGTCATCTAATTAGGTCGGGAGTTAAAGCGCCCCAAAAAGAGCGGCATAAGGAGCAAAAAAGCAGTTTTTCACAATAGCTTCTTTATCTGCTCATCTCAATGATGGGGCCATCACAATCTGCGTAGACATGATTTTGGGTATAGATGGAGATATCCTCGCACCCAATATTGCCCTCCTCTTTAGCGGTATCAAGAGGGACGCATTTCTCGACATTCCAAACTTCACCGCTAGAGAGGGTGTAGTAGTTTCCAGTGTCGTTATAGGTATAGGTGAGTTCACTGCTCTCTATAACAGAACCGTTATAAGAGAGTTGATAATCCCATGTGCCCTCAAAAACTACGCATGAGCCGTCATAGGCGCTGTTATCTACACTGCTTGATGCGCTCGATGCACTTGACGCAACGCTCTCTTGACAGTTTTGAGCATCACATGGAGTAAAAGAGAAGGTACAGCTGGTAATACCTGATGTCGAAATCTCGAACGCTTCGCTGTTTTTGAGTTTTTCTACATAAGAGTCACCCCATGTGCCGTGACAAGTCCATGAGTCGTTTGCGCCATTGGCTATAATGGGTGAAGTGTAGAGATCCCCGCCGATCTGTTCATCATAGAGTCCCATCATGTTGACCTCCACCCCTTTAAGGGCAACAAAGATGGCATGAAGACCGGAGTCATCGTAAAGATTGCCGCCGTAGGTTATGGATACATTCTCATAACCCTCATCGGCCTCCCCGCAATTTTGCCCCATAAGAGGATCGTCTAAGCCGTAGGGGTTGGCGCAGTCGATTTCAAGATTGCTGATATCCATAGTTCCGCTACCAAACGGACCACTGTAATCAAGATGGAAAAGCCATCGGTTTGATCCGTTTTGTGCGCCTAAAGTCTGACCTGCGCTACTGGAACCGCCAAGGGTATCGGTGTTCCCACCGTTACCTCCCCCGCCACCACATCCGATAAGCAGTGCCACAGTAGCGATGATAAGCGGTAAATGTATGGTTTTCATAGGAGTCCTTATTGTTGTTGGGCTTACATGTAAAGCTCTAAAGCCTTACAAGTAATCTCAACGCTCCGAAAAAACGGAGCGCTTTAGTTACAGCTTTGCTGTGTCACAGAGTATGCAATCTGGCCGTGCAGACATTGGCTTGAATCATAGGTGCCCAGATAGCATTGACCTTCATAAAATTTCCCAGTTTCATCCGTGAGTATTATATTGCCTTGCAGTACGACCGCATCGGGATCATCGGAGTACATCGAGATGGCTCCCATATTGTTTTCAGGCGCCTGAACATCGGTCATGCCGGTAATATCCATCATTGTTAAGTTTATTGACGGTGCCGTCATTACCTGTGTCGTATGAAATTTGCCGTCGCAGCCAATGATATGTGTGCTGGTGACGACAGCGTCGGCATTGAGATTCGGGTCCGTTTTGAAAACGATCGTTGCACCCTTGATGTCATTGAGCGAAGTAGCAGTAAACGAACCAAAACCGGTTCCTGTACTATTTACAGTACTGCCTGAACTTGAAGTGCTTTCAGTAGAGCTATCGGAGTCGTTGTTGCTTAAGCTACTTGAGCTGGCAGTGCCATCGGTCGGTGTGCTGCCGCCTCCGTTGCCGCCTCCACAGCCGATAAGCAGTGCCGTTACTGCGGCAAGTGAGAGTGTGGTTAAAGTTTTCATGGTTTGCTCCTAAGCATTTGATTTGCATAAAGGTAACATTACGGCGTGTCAAAGTTGTGTCGCCAAAGGTGCAAATAACATTGCAATGGTTTTGCAATGGGGTTTACATGTACACTTTAAGCGGCTATTGCAACAGATACATTATCAACGCCGGCGAGGCGACATTGGATTTGGCATGTTGGGCTTCGTAGATGGCAATGGTAGTATCATAGGTAACAAAAAGACGGTTCCCTTCGATGGCAATAGCTCCAAAATCTTTGCCCTGCGGCTCAGCAATGGTGCGTACCTGCCGAGCGGTTCTCGTGTCAAAAAGAATCAGCTCCGTGTTTGTGGTGGCGGCAATGACATTCTCGCCAAATGCCACACGCTCACCAAAAGCGTCATGTTGCTGTGACGCGTCACGTGTTATTTTTGTGCCGTAATTTGCGGGAACGCCCCAGCCAACATTGGGGCGTTCCTCTAAATAGAGTGCCGCGTCATCTGTGTTGCTGGGTGCGCCTACGACAATACGGTTATTTTTCATCGCAAGAGCCATGCCAAAAAAGTTGTCTGGCGGTGGATAGCCGGCCGTTTGCAAAGAGCTTTCGTGCATACCACCCCATCCGCCGGCAGGTTTTTTATACATAAAAAATGCACCGATAGACCACCAAAAAGGAGCACTGGTCACGATTATGTCGTTTTGTATCGCCAGAGAGTGACCGAGTGATCCGTTTCCAAAGCCGAATCTATCGAAATCTTTTGAGATATAAAGCTGGGCACTTTCACGGCTCGGCCATGCGCCCTCTTTTTTAGCGTAAAGATAGAGTCTATCAGGGTCGGTAATAAGCTCACGGGGTGCGCCTATGACGACAATATCTCCGTCGATAGCGATTGTTTGGCCGAATGCTTCATTGGCGTATTGGGTGTAGCGCGAGAATGAATGGCTCGCATTCATATCGCTCCATCCTGTTTCGGGTTTTTCATAGAGATAGACGCTTCCCGCTTCGCCGCTTTGCGTATTGGCCGCTGCTACAACGATAGTATCGCCGCTTATGGCGACGGCGCTACCAAGGTATTGGTTTGCAACAAAATTATAGGTGCCCAGATGCGCTATTTGCGTGTAGTTACCATCTAGGTTGCGCTCAAAAAGAAATGCCGCACCAATCTGCTCATAGCTCTCATTTCGGTATGCCGTTGTTCCCACAACAATCAGATCACCTTCGGTTGCAATGGAAGTAATGGCGGCGGGCGTTTGAAAGGTTGTAGTCTCGACAAACGAGGCGATATCGATAGAGCCCTCTTCATAACGACGATCGGTAATGTCGATGCGCACGGGATAGTGAATCACACCGTCGCTATTGCTGATTTGTAGCAACAGCTCATAGCGGTTATCCCCATTCGCATCTGCAGGGGATTCATAATCAGGCGCACTACGAAAGGTAAGCAGGCCGCTTTGTGCATTGAGTGAAAAATGTGCGGCATCCGGAGTAGAGAGTAGCGTATAACGGTTGGATGCTTCATTGCTGCTTGAAAAATCGATAAGCGTTTTCTCCCCTTCTTGTAGGCTCACCTGTACCCCCTCTTTGTAAATATGCAGGGTGTCGTTGATAGAGTCGAGAAAAAGAAACGTGGTTGCATCGTGAGCCAATGTAGTGCCAAGATAGCTTTGCAGTAGCGTTGTCTCAAAACGGATCTGGCGGCTCTCATTCATATCGACCCAACCGCTGTAGGGTTTATGATAGGTGTAAGCAGCATGATTGGAAGCGCCGACATATAAAGTGTCGTTTTCCAGATCAAGTGAGCCACCAAACCTTGGAGTCGTGTTGATGCCGTCTTGCGGGTCTCTGATATCCGAACCCGTAATCATAGCGCTTTGTATCCAGTCGCTACCCTCTTTTTCAAAAAGATAGACCTCTCCGCCAAATCGAAACGAAGCGGTTGCGGCGATAGTGTCGCCCTCAAGCGCAAGTGATGATCCCAGCATAGGACTACCGCCGCTTTTTTCCATTTTGGCACTTTGAGCAAAATGGTACCAGCCGTTCTCATATTTGTATTCAAACAGATAAATAGCTCCCGAGTTACTGTTGTGTTGGGGTGCACTGACAACCAGACGGTCGTTTTCAAGGGCAATATTTTGGCCAAAATAGTCACCCGCAATTGCATCGGAGCCGTAAAGTGTTTCGAAAGCACTCATACTATTGTGCCATGTACCATCAGATGTTTTGTAGATAAATACGGCACCCGTTTGAGAAGAGGCCATTGTGTCACCTACGGCGATATATGATCCGTCGATAGCGACACTGTTTCCAAAGACATTGGTAGCATCATAGCTACTAAGCTGTGCATCTTCATGCAGCGTACCGTTCCAGCCGCCGGAAGGTTTTTGAAATACATAAACCAAAGAGGTGCTATATTTGCTCGGCGCACCCACTACGACGGTATCACCGTCGATAGCGACGCTACTACCAAAAAAGCCTACGGTGAAATCGCCATTGGCAGGAGTTAGCGTAGCACTATGGACAAACAAAGCGTTTTGTTCGTTATAGGTGTACACATCTACTGCTCCAAGATAGCTATCGCCATCACCTTGCATAGCTACAACGGCAGTGTTGCCGTCGATGGCAACACGGTATCCATTAGCCTTAGCATCAAGTACAATCGACTGATAAGGTTGGGGTGAGAGGTGATTGTTAAGCTTGGGTATAGTGGCCAAGAGGCTTACATGTAAGAGTAAAAACAACAGTACACTATAATGTTTCATTCTGTCTCCTTGGCGTAACGATAACATTACGGTGTGTCAAAGTTATGTCACCAAAGATGTTAATAACATTGCAATGGTTTTGCAATGGCAAAACGCTACAATAAGGTCACGATAATGTGAGGGGGCTTACATGTACAATTCGCTAACCGACAAAACGCTACTGTATGTTGAAGATGACACCAGTGTACTGCACAACATCGCCAAAGTGCTGGAGCAGCGGTTTAAGGCGGTGCATACGGCGCCTAATGCCGAGATGGGGTATCGGATTTTTCAAAACAACTCCATTGATATTGTACTGGTCGATATTGAACTGCCGGGGATGAGCGGTATTGAGCTGGTTCAAAAAATTCGCCTTATCGACAAAGCGCTTCCGGTGGTGGTGATCTCTGCGTACACCAAAACCGACTATCTTTTAGATTCGGTCAATTTGAAAATTGAGCGCTATATTGTTAAGCCCTTTACTACCAAAAAAATCACAGAGCTTTTAGAGCATTTTAATGCGATGTTTGCAACTGATAGCGTCATTGAGATTATGAAAGGCGTGAGCATGGACGTGCAGGAGTTGCGTCTTAGTTTTGCAGACGAAACGCACACTCTCACGCAAAAAGAGAAGCGCTTTTTGGACTCTTTACATGTAAAGGGCTTTGTCAATTATGATGAGATCGATGCCATTTGGGACGATGCTACGCCAAGTGAAAACGCCATACGCTCTTTTATTAAAACCTTGCGCAAAAAACTCCCGAAAGGCGTGTTAAAAAACCGTCAGGGTATCGGCTATTATGTCGAATAAGCCTAGCGCCAGACGCTTAACGACACTTATTGTCCTCTTTCCGCTCATTGCGTTGATGGTGTATGGCGGCTCGTCGTACCTCTTTTTCTTTTTTACCCAACAACAAGAGACCCAAAAGACCCTAGAGGAGTACGAAAACACCCTGATGGCACTGGAAAAAGAGCGCCTTAAAGAGAAGGTTAACGCGTTGGCGCAGTTTATCAACTATTATGACAATAGAAGCAGCGAGAAGATCAAAGAGGATGTGAAAAACATCGTTAACGTCACCGTTAATGTCGCCAACAACATCTACAATCGTTACCGCGACACCAAAAGCAGTGATGAGATCAAAGCGATGATTGTCGCGGCGCTTGATACGATTAAATTTGAAGGCGATATCGGGTATCTTTTTTTGCTTGACCTTGGTGGCAACACTATCTTACATGTAGATAAAAAGATGCAAGGCACCAATATACTTGAGATCCAAGATGTGCGGGGCAAGTACATTATTAAGGAGTTCAACAAAGTACTGCGACGCGATGGCGAAGGGTTTGTGGATTACTACTGGTATATCGTGAGCGAAAACCGCAAAAGCATGTACTATAAGATCTCGTACGTAAAACTGCTGGAGTGCTACGACTGGTATGTCGGGGCGGGTGAATACTTGAAATATATGAGCCGTTTTGTCAAAAAAGATATTATCAATTACATCCGTTCCAACGCCCGTTTTCATAACGGTAGCTTTTTGCTCTTTGATGCCGAGGGCAAGATGCTTTTTAATCTTGATGACAACACGACACACGCTTTGAATAAGAGTGAAGGGTTTAACAGCAATGCCAATCAGCTCTCATTTACGCGCTATATTAAAGAGTACGACTGGTATGTTGTAGCGCGACGGGATCTTAAAGATATTAAAGAGAGCATCAAAACCAATCAAAACAGAGCCGAAACCAAACGCGAAAACGATCTTAAGACCAATTTTTACCTTTTGGGCTTCTCGTGGCTGGTGTCGCTACTGCTTTCGCTCTATCTCTCGCGCATTATCACCAAGCAGTTGCGTCACTACGAAGAGCAGATCAACCAGAGCAACGAAAAGCTGATCTTTCAGTCGCGTCAGGCACTCATCGGCGAGCTCTTTAGCATGATCGCCCATCAGTGGCGCCAACCGGTTAATAAAATCGCTTCGATTCTGGCCGTGCTGCGTATGGAGCTAGAGGCGCATAAAACAGACTCAAAAACGCTGGATCAAAAGTATGAAGCGATTGAAAACAACTTGGAGTTTATGTCTGAGACCATCGATGATTTTAGAACCTTTTATAAGCCAAAATCCAGTAGTGAGCAGGTGAATTTAAAAGCACTTATCGAGCAGTCGCTACTCTTTTTTGAAAGCACGGTCGAGAAGAGAAATATACGCCTGAAAAGCACTCTGGAGTCGATTGAGTATGAGCTGTACCAAAACGAGTTTGTGCAAGTCATGCTAAATCTGATCAAAAATGCCATCGACGCTACCGGCGATGCGGGCCAGATAGATATCGCGCTCTACCGTAAGAATGAAAGCGTCGTCATTACGGTAGAAAATAGCGTTGAGACGATTGAGAACATTAAGCTTGAAAAGATATTTGAACCCTACTACACCACCAAAAAAGATTCAATGGGACTGGGGCTTTATATGGTGAAAATTATTATCGAAAAACACCTTCACGGTAGTGTTGAGGTGGAAAAAACGGCAGAGAATGCAGTGCGTTTTGTGGTGGTGTTGCCTTGAATCGTATTATGCTTCCATCGGATTCTTACTTTCAAATCCTTAGCGCTTTCTAACCCCTCTTGTGTATAATCCGCAACAATTGGAACAAACCATGCATGTGTTACATGTAAAGGAGCAAAATGGTTGACGTACTGATTGTCGGTGCCGGTGGTGCCGGGCTTAGCGCAGCTTTGCAGGCCAAAGCCGAAGGTGTGAGTGTTAAGGTTTTAAGCAAAACCTATCCTACCCGTGCGCAAACGGCTATGGCGCAAGGCGGCATTAACGCCTCTTTGGCCCATGCCGATGTGGATTCGCCGCAGATTCATATTGAAGATACCCTGAAATCCGCGCAGGCTCTGGCTTCAAGAGATGCGGTGGAGACGCTGTGCCGCGAGGGGGTGGCGTGCGTGGAGTGGCTGGATCGTATCGGTGTGCCTTTTAGCCGCTGCGGTGACAATCAGATCGCCCAGCGCACTCTTGGCGGAGCGACGCATGCAAGAGCGTGTTATGCGCAAGATTACACGGGGCTTAAAATTTTGCACACCCTTTACGATCAGTGCAATAGCGAGGGCATCGAATTTTGCAACGAGCGTTTTTTGCTTAACATCATCACCGAGAAAGACGCCGGGGGAAACGTGTTATATGTAAGCGGAGTCACGGCGTTAAACATCCGCACGGGCGAGGTTGAAAAACATGAAGCTAAAAGCGTTATTCTCGCCACTGGAGGTTATGCGCGCATTTACGGCAAACACTCCACCAACGCCAAAGGTACTACAGGCGACGGTGTCGCCGCCGCCATTCGTGCGGGCGCGCGCTTAAGCGATATGGAGTTTGTGCAGTTTCATCCCACAGCGCTTAAAAACTCTTCGATTTTGATCTCGGAAAGTGCGCGCGGAGCGGGCGGGCATCTGCTTAATGCTAAAGGAGAGCGTTTTACCGATGAGCGTGCCACGCGCGACGTGGTGGCGCGCGCCATTTTAGAAGAGATCGAGCATGGCAGCGGTGCGGTGTATCTGGACATTCGTCATCTTGGGGAGGATTTTATCAACGAAGAGCTACCTCAGGAGCGAAAACTTTCACAGCTGTACGAAAATGTTGATCCGGTGTATGAGCTTATTCCCATTAAACCGGTAGCGCATTACTGCATGGGCGGTATTGCGGTGGATTCGCGTGGGCAAAGCGCGATTACAGGGCTATTTGCGGCGGGTGAGTGTGCCAACCACAATGTTCACGGCGCCAACCGTCTGGGCGGCAATTCGCTGCTAGAGCTGATTGTGTTTGGCAAACAGGCGGCTAAAAACGCATCGGCGTATGCACGCTCATCAGGCGTTACATGTAACGATACGCGCCAGTTTGAGAGTGATCGTAATTTCGTTGCCGGGGTGAAACATTTTACCAATCAGATCGATTTTTATCAAAAGCGCGAGATGATGGGAAATATTTTTTATAACAACGCGGGTATCGTTAAAAACGATATGGGGCTTAAAGCGGTACTGGGTGCGGTACGTCAGATGCAGCGTGAATTGCCGTTTATGGGGCCTTTGGATAAATCGAAAACCTATAACACGAATTTAGTAGAGTTTATTGAGTTTGGCAACATGCTGGAATTAGCCGAAATTGTGCTGGTGGGCGCGATCAGCCGCAATGAAAGCCGCGGAGCGCACTACCGCTCGGATTGTCCCAAACGGCTTGATGAGGTGTATGGCGCCCATACGATTGCATGGAAAGAGGAGGGCGTACTGTGTGCGGATTTTGTAAAATGAGGTTAGCGCGATGATCTTACATGTAAAGCGATTCTGTCCCGAAAATCCATCAGGCGCGAGTGATGTGGCGTATGAGATAGCGCTTGAAGAGGCCACGCTTTTGGAGATGCTTGAGTTTATTAAAACCAAAATCGATCCCACGTTAAGCTTCGCGCACGAGTGCCGCTCTTCGGTCTGTGGCAGCTGTGCCATGCGCGTTAACGGTAAAGAGGTTCTTGCTTGTACCTATAAACCCAAAGAGGGCGATTTGGTAGAACCGCTACGCAATATGCCAAACATTCGTGACTTGGTAGTCGATATGGAACCCTCGCTTACATGTAATGCCAAAGCCCATGCGTATGGCAGTGTTAACGATGAGATTAAAGAGATAAGCACGAAAGAGGCGCATCAAAACGCTCTGCAAAGCGATTGTATTTTGTGCGGATCGTGTTATAGCGCGTGTCCGGTTTTCGCCGTTAATAAAAACTTTTTAGGTCCTTTCGCACTCACACGCAACTGGCGCTATGTGAACGACGTACGCGAAGAGGCAATAGCCGATAAGATCGAAGCGGTGCAAAAAGAGGGCATCTGGGATTGCACGCTTTGTAATGAATGCGTGCCGGTTTGCCCACAGGAGATACAGCCCAAACAAGACATTTTAATGCTTCGCACCAAAAGCGGCATGATGGGGCATATGGATCCCAACATGTTTGGCGGGGGCGGTATGGATTTTGGAGCGCCCTCTTTTTAAAGCAGTGCTGAGGAGAGCATCATAATTTGCCCTTGAATCACACTCATTTGAGCTTGCGCAAGTAGTGCCTCGATACGACTTTTACTTGAGGCCATTTTGGATTTGAGCTCGGCGTATTGCTCTTTGAGTTTGGCAATACGCTTCTCAAGCTGTTCTTGAGAGGATTTTAAAACGTCATCTACGGATTTTGGAGCATGAAATCGGAGTTTTTTGGGATCAATAGCGCTAAATTGCACGGGTTTTAATGCATCGGTTGCAGAACTTTCATGATGTTTGGCAAGATCAACCTGAGAAATAATGCCGCTACGTCCGTCTTCAAACAGCACTGCGCTAAGTGAACGCATCTGCCCATACGTTTCACCCTCATCGTTTTTAAATGCAAACGGGGCGTTTGTCGCGCCCAGATAGATGGCACCGATACCCACCTCGCCAAGTCCCACAAGCCGATCCTCGTTGCCGTTTTTAATCCAAACGCGCAGTTTGTCAAAGATAGCGTCGTTTTCATCGATCCAACCATTTTCGTCGTCATCGTAAGCCATCAGATCATCAAATCCGTTGCCGCTTTGCGTACCAAAAAGCTCATTGCCGTTGTCGATGCGGTTATTGCCGTTTTTATCCAGCGCTAAAAAGCCGTTGCCCTCGCGAAGCAGTGAAATCTGATCGCTCAAGCCGTCACTGTCGATATCAAATGCAAACGCGGCGCTATCGAGTTGCGGAAGCTCTCCTTTAAGATTGATAATGAGTGGATCTTGCAATTGCAAAAGGCTCATGGAGCTTTGGGAGACAAAACTGCGTGAAAGCTCCAAATCAATATCAATGGCAATATTTTGGGTATCACTCTGAATCACGCCTTGTAGCGTTACATGTAAGGCTTCCGATTCGGCCTCAAAGCGGCTAACCTCGGCGGATGAAGCGCGCTCGCGGTAAATACGCGCCATCAGTTCACGCGTGAGTGCCGACTCCATCTTTAGCATCTTCGCGTCGTTGCTACTTTGGACGTAATCGGTTTTTAGTGTGCTATCGGTGTTGTTTGGTGCCTGTAAATCGCTTCTAACTTGTGTTTGCTGCATACGCAGAAGTTCATGTTCGGCATCCATGTTCATAACATAATTTGCGATCTTCATACCTACAATATCGGCATGTATCAAATCAATGTTGACATCAACTTTACTTTTAAAAGCAAGCAGATAATATTGTGTTACAATGTGTGCAGCACAAATTTACATCTAGGGGTAATCAATAATGGGACTATTTGGAACAAGCGATCAGGATCAACGGCGCATTGATGCACTTCAAGAAGAGGTAAAAAAACTCACCGACGAAAACAGCGCATTGCGACAAGAGCTTGAAACGCGTTCACAACACGTTGATGCGCAAGTTGATGAGAGTAGCGAAAGTATCGCAAAGATTGTAAATCTGCTTTTAAACTCGTACGCTAGCGGTGTAGGCTTTGTGCGCACCATCATGGAAGCAAACGTAGAGGCACTTGAAGAAGCGAGTGATATGAATACGCGTACGGGAAAACGTATTGACAATGTTAAAATTAAACGTGATGACGTACTGCACAACGTCGATACGATTTCACAAGAGACGCAGACGCTAGAACATGGCGCTACATCACTCACCGAGAGTGTCAACTCCATTGCCGAGATTATCAACCTTATTAAAGATATCTCCGATCAGACGAATCTACTAGCACTCAATGCAGCTATTGAGGCAGCGCGCGCAGGTGAGCATGGGCGCGGTTTTGCCGTAGTTGCCGATGAAGTACGAAAACTCGCAGAGCGTACTCAAAAAGCAACGCAAGAGGTCGAGATCAATATTAGTCAACTCAAGCAAAGCTCAACCGAAATCTTGGATATGACGCAGAGCTTTAGTAACAATGCCGAAACCATCAATACAACACTCTCCGACTTCTTTGAAGAGCTGGAGTTTGTGATTAGCAACTCTGAGCGCATCTCTAGCATTACCTCCAATATCACCAATGAGATCGGTATCGGCAACGGCAAAGCCGATCATATTCTTTACAAACTCGAAGGCTACAACGCGTTTATTCACGGCAAACGTCCCAATCTGCTTAGCGAGAACGAATGTCGTTTTGGCAAGTGGTTCCAAATCAACTCCAAACCCATCGAAAACGAGACACAGGTCATCAGCTCACTTACCAAACACCACAAGAATGTTCATGACGGCGTAAAAGAAGCGATAGTGTACTGGATGGATAATCAAGACTACGCTAAAGCCGTTGAGCGTATGGCCGATGTTGAGCACTCCAGCGAAAAAGCGTTTGAAGAGCTTTATGAGGCGTTTGTGAAACATCGACAATAACATTAAGTGAGCCTTGGTTATACTTGTTTTAAAAGATAACAGGATCATTACAATATGGCAAAAGAGCACGCTTTTGACATCTCCGCAAAAATTAATCTTCAAGACTTCAAAGATGCACTTAACCTCGTAGAACGCGAGGTTAGCAACCGTTATGACTTTAAAGGCACACCCTATGAGGTGAGTTACAAAGAGAAAGAGAAGGCGCTGGTTTTGCTTGCCTCAAGCGATAACAAGCTTGAAGCGCTTTTTGACATTGTCGTGGGCAAACTCATCAAACGCGGTCTTAGCTCCAAAGTGCTTGAGGAGTTGCGTGTTGAAAATGCCAGCGGCGGTGCGCGAAAAGCAACGTATCGTGTGGTCGATTACATCGAATCCAAAGAGGCCAAAAAGATTGTGGCCGAGATTAAAAATCTTAAACTCAAAGTGACGGCGCAGATAGAAGGCGATAGCATTCGCGTTAAAAGCAAACAGATTGACGATTTGCAAAAAGTGATACGTGAAATTCGCTCACAAGAGTGGGAAGCCCCCTTGGTGTTTGAGAACCTGAGATGAGCAAGGAGAAGTTGTGCCGAAAATGACCATAGCCGACGCGGCGACGCATTTTAATGTTTCCAAAGAGGCGATTCACAATCGCATTAGACGCGGGACACTCGATTGCATTATCGAAAACGGCGTGAAGTATGTGGCGGTGTCTGATAACAGCTCCGGAGATACCGCGCAAAGCCACAGCGATCAGCGCTACTACGACTATATCGAAGCCGAAAACGTACGTCTTAAAGAGCGTGTGGGCAAACTTGAAAACGAAACGACAATGCTACGCGACCAGCGCGAAGCGATGCTGATTGCCGAAAAAGAGAAGATCGAGCATATTTATAAAGAGCGCGACGAACAGCTCAAAACGGTCTTACATGTAGTGGCCTCAAAGTTTCTTACAGCTCAAAATGTCAATCAGGTAATCGATGATGCCATCAGTGGTGAAGAAGAGAGTCAAGATGCGGAGCTGGTGGAGGAAACGCCGGCGGTAATAGAAGAGGCCAAGGCCGATGATCTGATCTCGCTCAAAAAGTTCCTCAAACTCAAAGATTTTTCCAAATCCAAACGCGAAAAGATTAAACTGCGTTTTATTGAGCGCGCCAAAAAAGATACGCGCATTATTGTCAAAAACAACAAACTCTACTTGCGTCCTAATACGTACGATTACGGTGATCTGCTTTAGGCTTTTTAGGCGTGCGATGCAAGCGCCTAAAACAGCTTTGGCAGATAGCAAACTCCGAATTTAGCGGTAGCGGTTTGCCGCATTCGCGACAACGCGGCACAAAGTGGCTCTGTTTGAGCGAGTTTTCGATAAAACGGTTGATAACACCGCGTGATTCGCGTGCTTTGCCGCTGTCGGTAAACCACTCTTCAAAGCGATACCCCAGCCATAAATAGAGTGAAATCTCCTTTACATGATCCTCGGCCATCAACAGCTCTTCCATGCTCTGTGCGTATTCGCTATGATAGCGCGGCATGGTGTAGGTTACAACCTGTTTGCGATCCATGCTTCTGACATACTGCTCATACACATTCATTAGATATTCCGAAGACGTACTTAGCGGCGCAGTGGCAAACTGAAACTTGGTGGCAAGATCAAGCTCATAACGATCCACAATGGCGGCGGCTTCCAGCATTCCCTCTAAGTTGGTGGCGCGAAAGGGACCGTCAAAGTGCATATTTTTCACAAAAAACTCTAAAATCGCCACCAGTGACGTCTCTTCGAGGATCCCGCCGACGAGTTTGATATGCTCCAGATTGGCCATCACTTTAAACGGTACGCTTATCGCTTTGGCCGGTTTGTGATACTGTTTATAGATGCCGCGCAATACATTGGGTTTAAGCGCACCGACATAGCCCGCTTCACTCATGCCATAACGCCCCGCACGACCGGAAATTTGGTGAATTTCGCTAGGCGTGAGCGGTCGCTGATTTTCGCCATCAAACTTTTCGGATTTGTAAAACAAAATGGTCTGAATCGGCAGATTGAGTCCCATGGCAATAGCGTCGGTAGCTACCAAAATATCGGTTTCGCCCTCACGAAAACGGCGCGCTTCTTCGCGGCGCACTTCGGGAGATAGGTTGCCATACACCACGCTCACACGGTGGTGGCGCACGAGTTGCTGCTTGAGTTTGAGCACGTCGCGGCGTGAAAAGGCCACCACGGCGCTACGCGGCTGAATTTCGGCAATGGGTGTGGCGCTTTTGAGCAGGTGTAGCGGGTTTTTGCGCTCAAACTCCACGATCTCAAGCGGCTCGTCTAAATATTCGGCTAATGCCACAATGGCCTCTTTGGCATTGGGCGATCCGGTCATAATCACCGTTTTAGCCGGCGCGCCGATAATGGCATTGGCCCATGCCCAACCGCGATCGCGATCATCAATCATCTGCACCTCATCAATCACGCACACGTCCACGTCGATCTCAAAACTGAGCATCTCAATCGTGGAGCTGATATGCGAAGCTTCATCATCAATGAGCTGCTCTTCTCCGGTAATGAGCGACGCACTCAGACCCGATTCACGCAGATCTTCATACCCTTCAAGCGCCAAAAGACGCAGGGGTGCGAGATAGTAGCCCGTATCGGCACTTTTAAGACGCTGCATAGCAGTGTAGGTTTTGCCGCTATTGGTGGGACCAATGTGCAAAACAAGACGCCGGCGCATCTCGCGCGCAAGGGGGAAGAGATTTTTAAAATCGCGAATCGTGCGGGCAAGTAGCTCTTGGCGCTGGCGTTTAATGAGAAGTTGCTGAATCTTTTTTGTGAAGCCGAAAAGCACTTTGCGCTCAGTTTTGGGCGAGATATGCAGATGTTGGTGCAGATGCGGTAGTAGCTCTTCGTACACACTCTGATAGAGCGTTTGCGTATCGAGGTTGAGCAGTTTGGCGTGGCGTTTACACTCATCTATCAGTGCCTCAAGTTCTGCTTCAAAACTCTTACATGTAAGCGTCTCTTCTGCTTTAATGCGCTGCTCATACCCCAAATCCGCTTCGCTCCATATCGCCTCTAATAATGCGGCGAGATCCAGCGAAACCCCCATCTCGTACGCGATTGTGTGCTCTGAATGCGGTAACGTATAAGTACGGTACAGATGCAATAACACATCATGTTCAGCGAGTGTGATGGAGTCAACATCGTACGTGTGCGAGAGAATCGATTCTAAATGTTTGGCATCAATAAGCGGCACGTCAAACGGCGATTCGGGCGGCAGACGCTTTAAGATTGCCGTGATCGCTTCGGCGCTGAGATAGCGGTGCGGATGCGCGCTAATAGAGGCGATAAAACGCTCAATAACCTGCTGTTTGTGTTGTGTTAGCGTCTCTTTTTGCTGCGTTAGCGTATCGATAAGCGTCTGTGTGTCTTCGTTTTGCAATGTCTCATACGAGAGCGGACGCGTTTTTAGGGTGTGAATTTTTCTAAAGTGCGCATCAAAAACCCCGTATTCAAACGAAGCGTTAAACTCAAGGCGGTTATCCAGATCAAAACGTCCGTCAAGCTGCGTTTCAATCTCGGCGCGTTTGGCTTCAAAACGGATATGGCGTAAACTCGATTCCATTTTGCCCAGCGTAATCTTTTTGCTACGCACATCAAGAAACGCGCGCTCCAGCGCCCTCGCCTCTTCGGGCGTCACATCGAGTTCGCTAAGCAACTGGGCAATCTTTTCGCCGCGCTCTTTGGAAGGTTCATCCGAAGCGGTAGCGTACACGCGGTTTTCGGCTTTAAAAAAGGAGAGAATATGATGACGCAAATCGATATCGCCATCGCTCCACAAGCGGCGTAGCAAGCGTATGAGTTCCGGTTTTTCTAAAGAATCGGTGAGTACGCCCAACGTCTGCGTCAGCTCGATAAGCGTTGACGTACTCACACGCTCAATACCCTCATCAAAGCCGTCACCGCCGAAGTAGTGGCGGATTTTTTGATTAATCTTGGAGAGCTTCTTTTTTGCCATCCGTAATGGTAGCGCAGTTAAGCATAAGCTGAACGTAAAAATAGTGTGCGTTTTTTCAGAAATCCCTGATGGCTCCTGCGCTATAGTAAGGCCAAAAAAGGCAAACCACCATGCAGTTCCCCGACGAATGGACGCAAGAGGAGTATCTTAGAGCCAAAGCCACACTTGAAAACGAGGGTATTCAAGTGGTTTTAGTCGATACGATTTTAGCTCCCATAGACAGAACAAACAGCATCACCTACAATCCTTATGAGCTCCTATCTTACCCCAAAGGTTCGGTTTTTGTATTTTACTGTGATACGGGAAAAGCCACCAAAGAGCGCTTGGGTGAATTTCGTGAGCGATTTGCAGATTATCACTGTGTTTCGCTTCGCGGCGGGCGCGGGTATTGGCGCAAAAATTTGACGCTTTCATCACTGTGATTGCCGATGCAACCTTGCGTTTGGCTCTTGATGATTTTGTAGCGTGTCTGCAATCGGAGCGTTTTTTTGAGGCGCACGAAGCACTGGAGCCACTCTGGTTTGCGCACCGTTTTAGCAAACACGAAGAGATCCTGTTGCTCAAGGGCTTTATCAACGCTTCGGTCAGTTTTGAGCTTTATAAACGTGGCCGCACGCTCCCTAGCGAAAAGGTGTGGAAAACTTATGAGAAGTACAGCGCGCATTGCTTACATGTAAGCCCTGAGCGGCAAGAACTTTATGCCGAAGCACGCGACGCTATTTTACATGTAAGAGCAACACTTATCCCGAGATCATTTTAGAGACCAAACCTTTTTGATCGCTATTATCGGCCATTACGACTCCGGCGATATGAAGCGGAACAAATAACACTACCGACCATGCGATCACTTCATGCAACTCTTTAAAGTCATGCGCCAGCTCTTTGGATACACCAAACGTATCACGCAAGTAGATCACTATGCCGCTAATTGCCAAAAAGGCCAATATGGCATAGAGTGCTTTGTAGCCGCGGTAGACCCATCGCATATGAGCATTGGGACTCTTTTCATAACCGAAACCTCGCATCAACACGGTACCCGCGCGCCAAAGAAGCAAAAGCGCCAGCATAAATCCAAAAATGATATGCCACTCCCACATCGGCGCGCGTATCGCTTTGGCAATCATTTTGGCCTGTTCGGCGGTGATGGCAATGTCAAATTCTGCCAGTTTTGCAGTAATAAGTGCGGCATTATCGTGCCAACTCAAAAATGTTTTACGCAAAAAGAAGGTGGCTAACAGTCCGCTAACGGCTATGGCATTAAGCCAGTGCCAGATGCGTAACGCGAGATTATAACTTTTCATGGCAATCCTTTGGAGCTATTTTAACACATTAAAGAGGTGTCATAAAGTATACTTATATCCATGACACGAACCCATAAGTTGATTATTACTGCCTTTGTACCGATCATGGCGATTTTACTTGCTTTGATTGTGCGTTTTGATAATGAGGTGCACCATCAACATCTCGGCGCTATCCATGAACAGCTGGTTACCGCACTCAAATCACAGCTGGGACGCGAAGAGGAGAATGCACTTCGCAGTGCCTTGGTGCTCGCAACCAATCCGGCGCTTGTGGATGCGCTTAAAGCAGACGATGAGGATCGCGGGTACCGTTTGCTAGCATCCATTATGGACGAGGTCAACCGCTATACCAATACTATGGTGCGCGCGCAGATTATTACCGCGGATTACACCCTTTTTGCCCGCAACTGGGACAACACCTACTCGGGTATGCCGCTTGAAGATTCACGCTCGGATTTGGACTACTTTAAACGCCACAAAATGCCACGTGTCTCTATAGAAGTCGGGCGGCGTCTGGGCATTAAGGCTACCGTACCAATGTATGAGAGCAATGCCCTTATCGGCTTTGTTGAAGTGTTGCAGTTTTTTGATGACACTACGGCATTTTTTAGAGAGCTGGGGATCGATTTTTATACGCTTTTGGATGATCGCTACTACAATACCGCGGTTTTGATGCAGTTTAACCCTACGGTGGAGAACTATATTGTGGCCAATCGTGCCTATAACGCTACGCATCTTAAACTGCTAGAACGTATTGATATGAAACACCTTCAACACGAACAGCATCTGCTCGAAGGCAACCAATACGTCTTTTACGAACCGATGCACAATGCCGAAGGCGAAAGCCTTGGCGGCTTTGTGATGCTACTGCCCGAAGCGCAGATTTCTCATTTTACCCAGAACAAAGAGGCGCTATCGTTTGTAACCGCCTTTACGCGCCAAAATCTTTATGATATCGTACAAAAAGAGACGCTCGAAGATGAGCTCTATCGTAGCCGATACGACAAAGCCCTACTCTATCTTAAAGATACGGTCTCCGAGGAGGATCGCGAACTCTTTTTGCAAGAGGCACAGGAGATTTTGGAGAGCTACTCCAAAGAGGAGCTGATCGCCATGATTTTAGAACACAGAAGCGCCAGACGCATTGAAGGAGCGATACGGTGAGACGGGTACTACTGCTTGAAGACGAATACGGACTACGCGTCAGCGTAGAGGAGTTTTTAGAGGAGCTTGGCTACGACGTGGAAAGCTTCTCAAATGGCGATGAAGCCTACGAAGCGGTGTATGAAAGGCACTACGACATTTTACTGCTCGATGTCAACGTTCCGGGCATGAGCGGTTTTGAGATGCTAGAGACCCTGCGCAAAGAGAACAACAAAACTCCGGCCATTTTTATGACCTCCATGACCGAGATCAAAGATCTGCAAGAGGGGTACAAAAAGGGGTGTTGCGACTATATCCGCAAGCCTTTTGATCTTGAAGAGCTACAACTGCGTATGATGCAAGTGTGCAAAAACGTGCTACACGAAGACAAAGAGGTGGTAACACTAGCAGAGGGTTTGGAGTATGATCTGAATCAGTTTTCGCTTACATGTAAGGGTGAGGTGATTGCACTAAGCCGTACCGAAAAAGAGATTATGGGCGTGCTGATAAAACATCGCAATCAGGTCGTGACGGTGGCGATGTTTCAAGATGAGATTTGGGGCGAGTATGTAGACCCCGCCAATGTACGCGTGCAGATCAACAACCTCAGAAAAAAACTGCCCGAAGGGGTCATTCAAAACCGCCGCGGGTTGGGGTATATCATTGAACGATAGCCGCTACGCCGCCAAAAACGCACTGATCTACTCGCTACTCATTTCGATGATTCTTCTTGCACCGCTGTATATCTATTTTCTCTACTCCAAAACGCTCTATGAGATTCAAAACGAGATTGAATTAAAAGCCCATGCCAATCTGGTGGTGCGCGCTATGGAGGAGTTTGATGCCAAACATGAGCCCTATTTTGAGTTTCCCCGTTTCAAGCAGGTTGAAGCGGGACTGTACAATGTGCATTTTAAACCGATATTTACATTGATTTCACATCCGTTTTTGCAAACGCACGAAGGGTTTCACCTCTATGACGGCTACGCCTATTACGTGCAAAGCCTTCCGCAAAACCGTTACTTTGGAGCGGAGTATCTTGTGGTGGGCAACCGCATCTCCTTTGCGCCGATTTACGAGAAAGTGGCCATCATCTTGCTCTCAATCATCATAATGATATTTCTTTTATCGCTCTATTTTCTGAACCGCTTCGCCCTCCCCTTTAAACGCCTTAACGAACGTCTGGATCGCTTTATAAAAGACTCCATGCACGAGATCAACACCCCGCTTAGTATTATTAACGTGAATGTCGATCTACACAACCGCAAATATGAGCCCAGTAAATACCTGCAGCGCATTAAAGCGGCCGCCAAAACGCTTTCGACCATTTATGACGATATGGATTATCTTATCAAAAATCAAAGAGTCGCGTTTGAGCCCGAGAGCATCGAGCTGGGAAGTTTTTTGCGTGAGCGGGTGCACTACTTTGAAGAGGTGGCAAATATGAAAGCGATATCCTTACATGTAAGCTATTGCGACGAAGTTAAAATACGCTTTAACCCTACACAGCTTCAGCGCCTTATCGACAACAATATCTCTAACGCCATCAAATACTCCAACCCCGAAGGCAAGGTTGAAATCGCCCTTACATGTAAAGAAAACGGATGCGAGATGATGTTTAAGGATTACGGCGTGGGCATGAAAAAACCCGAACAGATTTTTGAGCGCTACTACCGCGAAAGCGGCAAAGTGGGCGGTTTTGGGATTGGGCTGAATATCGTGAAGTCCATTATGGATCAATACGGTGTTACGCTAGAGCTGGATTCGGTTTACGGTGAGGGGAGCTGTTTTAGTTATTGGTTTCCTGTTAGATTATTTCAAACTTGACTATAAGGACAAATATCTTCTTATTTGTCCTTATCCGGAAGGATATAAAACTTGATTTTAAAAATGGGCAACGGGATGAATACCCATAGCACGCAAGCGCGCGGCCTCGTGCTCCCACGAATCGTTAGCCACCCAAGTGCCTGTGTAGAACTTGATGCCGTTCACTTCGAGTACATGTAAGCTTAAAAGTGTACGCCCTTTAACGCGTTGCACCGTATCGAGTTTTTTAAAATCTTTGAACGCTCTTCCCGAATACACCGCCCAGTAAAAACGCTCTTTTTTGACAACCAACATACGGCGTTCACCAATTTCATTGGTTTCAACGTAAATGGGATAACCAAGTTTTTCGGCTCCAGGACCAAATCTGTTTTCATCAAACAATTTTTGAAACTCGCTGCGAATCATCCACGGTGTCATTTTAGCTTCGATTTCATTACGTTTATCCGGTTCGATATAGGAGGTTTTAAGCATTTCAAGATTTATCTCGGGTACCGATACATCGCCATCAAGCACATCGCTAGGTGGGTGAATACCCATAGCGCGTAGATGCGCGGCTTCTTGCTCAAACAGATGCGTTCTAATCCATACCGCGCTGTAAAACTTTGTGCCCTCTATCTCAATAATATGGAGACTTAGTAGTTTTTGGTTTGCTATTTTCTTTTCGACATGTACTTTTTTGAAGGTTTCAAAATTGAGTCCACTTCGTGTAGACCATCCTCCCGGAGATTTTGCGATCAGCACTCTTCGTTCACCAACACTGTTGGTCTCAATATAGATGGGATACTCATTGTGTTCTTTGTAATATCCATCATACATTTTTTGATACACATCCCTTGACATCCACGGCGTCATTTGCGTTTCGATTTCAGTGCGTTTCTCGGGTTCAATATAAGAGGTTTTAAGCGAAGCCAAATCAATCTCGACAGGTACAGACGTATCAAGCACATCACCGTGGGGATGGATGCCCATAGCGCGTAGGCGCTTCGCTTCATGTTCCCAGTGCGTTTTTGCAACCCAGACGGCAGTGTAAAATTTGACACCGTTTACGTTCATTACCTGCAAGGAGAGCAGTTTTTTTCCTCCCACGCTTTGCTTTGTGTCTTTTGTGCGAAAATAGGGCAAATCCATACCCGAAGAGACCGTCCATGAAAACGGCTCTTTATTTACGACCAACATACGGCGATCGCCATCAGGATTGACTTCGATATATAAAGGGTATTCCTTCTGTTCTTTTTGATATTCATCAAGAAGTTTTTGATACGCATCTCTTGACATCCACGGTGTCATTTGTGCTTCAATTTGGGCACGTTTATCGGGTTCGATATAGGAGGTGTGTAAGTTTGCAATATCGGATTTAGCATGTGACATTACTGCTTTAACAGGAGCAACTTTGGACACAGATTGCGCCTGCACGGGAATACTTTGCGCCGGCGTATTGGGTTTAAGCAAAAAATAGAGTGCAAAAATAGCAACCGATACCATAGCCGCAACTACAAAATAGTGTTTAGAGTGTTGCGGCGCTTTGGGCTCAATCTTTTTAAGCAGATGCGACTGGCAATAGGCACATACCGGTTTGTCACCATCATCAATATACATCGTGGCACCGCACGACTTACATGTAAAGTTATCCATTATTATCCTTCTGTAGTGCTTGAGGCGGATGGATTCCCCAATCCAACAGCTTTTTGGTTTCTTGATTCCACTTGCTTTTTCGTACCCAGCAAGCTGCGTATGTTTTGAAGTATTTCTGATCCAAAACAAAGAGACTCAAAATTCGGTACCCTTTCGCTTTATAACGAGCATCAAAACGTTTTAAGTCTTCTTGTTCCATAAATGCGACATAGTGCCAATTGGTAATTTCTTTATTTACAATTAACACTCTAATATTGCCTTCGACATCGGTTTCAATATAAATTGGATAGGTGTTATTCTGCTTGAAATATTCATCGGAATATTTTTTTTGGTAAACATCCCTACGCATCCACGGTGTCATTTTTGCATTCAATTCAGCATGTTTATCGAGATCAATATAGGAAGTTTCAAGTGTTTCGACAGGCATATCTGATGCGGATTCCGTAGCAATCTCTTTTTTTTCGGGTTTGGGTGCCACGGGTTGAACTTGCGCTACCGGATCGGGTTGAGAAGAAGTACTTTTTACGGTAGCGATATAGATGGCACCGGCCGCTATTAACAACAGCGCTACGATTACAACATAATATTTAGAACGTTTCGGCGCTTTAGGTTCAATCTTTTTGAGCAGATGCGACTGGCAGTAGGCACATACCGGTTTATCGCCATCATCGATATACATCGTGGCACCGCACGACTTACATGTAAAGTTATCCATCTCTCTATTTCCTCACTTGAAAAAACATATTGTAGCGAAGCGGCGGCATTGATTGGCTATAATAGCTCATAAAATTACAAAAGGTGCATGATGCCGAGATGGATACGTGTCAGTGTGGGATTTATTCTGCTTTATAGTGTATTGATCATCACGGCGTGCGAAGGAGTAAGCAGTGTCTTCTGAATTTAACTCCGCATCGCGCTATAAACCAAGTGAGCAAAAAGATAACATTCTCAAATACACGCCGATGCTCACAGGCGTATTGATTTTGCTAATTGGCGTAAACTACCTCTCTTTTGCCATCAAGGCATTGGGGCGCGGCGAAAGTTTTTATGCGGTTGTGGGGCTGGGAATATTTGGCGCGTTCGTGGCCGCGTTTGTGCTACTGCGCCGCGGTATTGCGCTTGAGGCCATTTATGATAACGCCCGTTACGCCAAAGCGCCCCGTTTTCCACGTAAAACCGTCGCGGGGGGAGTATTGGCAATCTCAAGCGCACTCTCGGCGTATTTGGGAGAGTATTCGCTTATTAGCTCCCTTGTTTTGGGCGGCGCACTCTTTTTGGGGTGGTACCTTTACTACGGGTTGGACCCTAGGCGCGACAAAATCGCGGGATACGATAACTCCCGTTCGGCAGAACGCATTATGAGCCTGCTGGTGGAAGCACGCGAAAGTATCGACAGCATCAAAAGAAGCGCCGAAGCCACAGCTTCTCGCGAACTCGATGATTTGATGAAAAGCGTTGCCGGCGCGTTTGAAACGATGGTGACGCATATCGAAGAGGAGCCCGATGATTACGATCGCGCGCGTAAATATCTGGTAAGTTATCTGGGCGAATTGCGCGAGATGTGCGAAGTTTACATCAAACTCGAAAAGCATGACCGCGCCGAAGAGATGCGCGAAGCGTTTACACAAACGCTCACTAACGCCAAACAAACGCTACAAAAGCAGTATGAAAAACTACTAGATGACGATCTGCTGGGACTGGATGTTAAGCTCTCGGTAATGAAACAGCGATTAGAACACGAGGAGTAAAAATGGAAGCAGTCAAAACGGAAATTGCGGCAATTGAGCCCGAAAATGCACAGAGCGTTGTAGCCATTGGCGAGAGCATAGATATTAGTAGCACTTCGGCCATTATCGCTTACGGCGCTAACGCACAAAACGAAGTAACGACGGTCTCATCGCAGATGCTAGAGGGTGTCAAAGGCAAAGACCTCGGCAAAGCCGGAGAGCCGCTAAGCAATATGATTGCCGCCATTAAAGGGTTTGATGTAGATTCGCTTGATCCCAACCGCAAGCCCGGTTTTTTTGAGCGCTTGCTGGGCAAAGCTAAGCCTTTAGTGACTTTTATCAATAAATACGAAGACACCAAAGAGACGATAGAGACGATTACCGATGAGCTGGAGCGCCAAAAAGGGACGTTGCTTAACGATATTGAGTCGCTTGATCGGCTCTATGATGCCAACCTAAACTACATTCATGAGCTGGAGCACTACATCGTTGCCGGTGGCAACAAGCTAGAACTTCTCGATAGCCAAGAACTACCGCTACTTGAGAACAAGGCCAAAGAGAGCGGCGATATGCTACAAGCGCAGGAGTTTAAAGACCTTGCCCTCTCACGCGATGATTTTGAGCGCCGGCTACACGATCTGATGCTTACCCGCCAAGTAGCACTTCAGGCATTGCCCTCAATTCGTTTAGTGCAAGATAATGACAAGACGCTGATTAACAAGATCAACTCTACACTCGTCAACACCGTACCGTTATGGAAAAACCAGCTGGCACAGACCATTACCATCTACCGCAATCAGCAAGCGGGAAATGTAGTACGCGAAGCGATGGATCTCACCAACGAGCTGCTAGAAGCCAATGCGCAAAACCTCAAAGAGGCCAATAACCAAACCCGCACATTGGCTGAACGCGGTATTTTTGATATTGAAAGCGTCAAAAAGGCCAACACACTGCTAATCGAGACGATTCAAGAGAGCCTAAGCATTGCCCAAGAAGGCAAAGAAGCACGCAAAAAAGCCGAAGCGGAGCTAGAGACGCTAGAGCACGAGCTCAAAGAGGGCTTAATGGCGACGCAAGCACAAACCAAACAGATTAAGGAGGCGTAAATGGGACTTTTTGACAAAATAATGGGTGAATTTATCGATGTTATCGAGTGGCTTGATAGCTCTGATGATACGATGGTGTATCGCTTTGAGCGGCACGGCAACGAGATTAAGATGGGAGCCAAACTGACGGTACGCGAAACCCAAATGGCCGTATTTGTCAACGAAGGGGAGATTGCCGATATTTTCAAACCCGGTATTTATGAACTTAAAACGCAAAATATGCCGATTATGACCACGCTTAATCATTGGGATCACGCATTTCAGAGCCCTTTTAAAGCCGAGGTGTACTTTTTTAATATGCGCCGTTTTGTGGATCTTAAATGGGGTACTAAAAACCCACTGATGCTACGTGACGCCGAGTTTGGGCCAGTGCGTATCCGCTCTTTTGGTACCTACACCATCCGCATCGACGATCCGGTAGTATTTCTAAAAGAGATCGTGGGAACCGATGGCTACTTTACCGTCGATGAAGTGAGCGAGCAACTTCGCAACCTCATTGTGTCGCGTTTTGCTACGATTTTAGGTAAAGCAAATATTCCAGTGCTTGATCTGGCGGCCAATTATGAGCAGCTTAGCGGTTTTATCGAAGAGAAAATATCACCGGAGTTTACGGCCTATGGATTGGAGTTGTCAAAACTTTTAGTAGAGAATATTTCACTTCCAAACGAAGTGGAAGCCGCGCTGGATAAACGCTCCTCTATGGGAATTACGGGCAATTTAGATCAGTACCTAAAATATCAATCCGCCAACGCGATTGAAAATGCGGGTCAGGGCTCATCAACCGCGGGTGATGCCATGGGTATGGGTTTGGGTCTTGTGATGGCACAGCAGATGGGGCAAAATCTGGGCGCGCACAACACGCAAAACGTCACGCCGCCACCGATTCCTAAAGCACAAACGTATCACTTTGTGATTGAGGGTGCCGCCAAAGGCCCGATGACGCTGGAGCAGATCAAAGATGCCATCCACGCCGGAAGCATCACCCGCGAGACGCTCAGCTGGCGCGAAGGCATGGACGGATGGGAACAAGCGTCGGGACTAGAGGATCTTAAAAACCTCTTCTCAACGACACCGCCACCGATTCCTTAAGAGCCCAAAAAACGGGCTTGAAACAGGCTAAACATTATTGCCATAATCACAAAAAAGAGTCCAATACCCCAAATGAGGCGTTTCTCTTTTGAAAAGAGCCCCCGTTTCGTCTCCTCTTTGTGTTGTGAATACTCCAGTTTCATCATATCAAAGGCCGCAATGGTGTCAGCATCGAGTTCTACCGCCTCCTCGTTTTGAATCGGTGTTCGGGTTTTGGCCACCTCATTTAGCAGGGCATCGGCTCTAACGATGCGGCTATAATCGGGCTTCTCTTTACGTGCGGTTAAGATCGCAGCATTAATCACCTTTCGCTCCGCTTCACTAAATTCATAACGCTCCAAAATTTTGCGCACGGCATTACCCTTGTAAAATGCAATAGTAGAGTTTTCAACCATAACAGACCTTTACATGTAAGTGTCAAAAAACCAGTAAAAGGCGAACATCACACCGGCAGTTTTTGCTTTTGTGTTATCAAAAACAAATGCTTTGGCTTCATGGATATTCAAAAATTCAAGCTCAATAGATTCGGTATGAATCCCGCCGCCCTCATGAATGCGCATACTCTCATCAATCTCGGCAAAAAAGAGATGTTGCTTCGCACCCGAGATGCCCACGCTGGTATAAAACGAGGTAATCGTTACCAGATTCTCTATTGTAACATCATAACCGCACTCTTCGTCAATCTCTTCAATGGCAATCTGCTCTAATGTATGCGCTTTATCCACTATTCCGGCGCACAGTTCATACGTGTACATTACACTTGGATCGTTAAGATGCACCGGAGGCCGAAACTGTTTTACCAATACAAACGCCTCTTTTTCGCGGTGATAGAGCAGTATGGCTACGCTATCGTGGCTTTTGACCGCCTCCCAGCTAAGTTTTCGGCCATCTTGCTCATAATGGATACGAATCGGTTTAATAAACTGTGGCTGTTCTAAAGGTGAAGTGGAAATATTAGCTATGCTCATCGGTAATCTTTACATGTAATAGTGAATCATATCAAGAAAAACTAACATTATCGAAGTATGATTGTAGTTATGAAACACATCACGCTTTTACTGACCCTTTCATTTTCTCTGTTGGCACAAAATATCTCGGCAACCTACGACGTTACGTTTTCGATATTCGGGAAAATCGGCGAAGCTAAAATAAGCTATGCTCATCAAGACAACCGCTACCACATTAAAGCCGATGCGGGGCTTACCGGCGAAGCCGCTAGCATTGGTGCTAACCGCCGCGAAGTTCACGAGAGCTTTGGCATTATTAAAGAGGGCGTGCTAATACCCGAACTCTATAAAGTCGTTAAAAGCTCAGATTATTACCATCATGAATCGTATTTTGTCTTTTACCCCGATGCACAAAAGGTCGAAGAGCATCGAATTAACGAAGATTACACCAAGAGTTCGCACTTTGATGTGAAAAGCTTTAAGATCGTCTCCACACCCAAAACCGTTCACAAAAACCGCATCAAAACACTCAAATACTTTGCGCAAAACGATCTTGAATCGCTTTTTTTTAATGTACAAAACCTACTTTTGGGAATGCAACTTGGTGACTCAAAAGTCGTACACGCCGTAGGGGGAAGCAATAAAAAAGGTGAGATTCTACTTACCCGCCCCAATGGGTCGAAGCGTGATGAGCTGATACGTCTCATGCCCAAACACAATAACCAGCTAATAACAGTTGTGATAAATCAAAACATTTTTAAGAGTGACAAAGGAGAGCTTTACATCAGCCTTGATGAGGATCTACTTGTCAAAGAGGCGATGCTTAAAGATGTGGTACTTTTTGGCGATATCCACGGATATCGCACCGCACTGAACAAGGTACCCTAAATGGATACCAATGCCACAATGCAAAGCGGCTTTAACCTCTCTATGCTACCCAATTTTCTTTTTTTGCTTTCACTCTTTTTGATCTTAGCACTGCTTTGGTACCGCTTCGAATACAAGCCTTACAAAGATGATGAAAGGCATCTTAACGAGCCGAAAGACCGCGATTAAGCATCTCGTCAATCTCCCGACGATAATCCGGATTCTTATTGGCAAGTTCTTTGTCAAACATTACAACAAGCTCTTTGGTCGTATTGGGGTGACGGGCAATAATAAACATCACTTCACCGTAGCGTTTAAAATCCTTACTGGGAGCAATACCGTTTTTGGGTTTGATTGCACCGTAATATTTTAAAATAAGCTCTGCGGCTTCTTGGAGTTCTTGAATCGTTGCAGTACGCTTTTTCATACGCTCTACCAATTTTTCAAATGTGGGGATTTGCGTCGGCGATGTGGTAGGCTTTTGAGGCCGATTTACCTGCTGTTTTTGCACTTTTTTGGAGGGCTGATAGACGTAAAAAAAGATCAACATCCCCAGAATAACCGAAAATGCAATAATCAATATAATCAGATTAATAATCTGCATACCACCTCCAAAGTAAGGCATTATAACACAAAGATAAGATACAATAACACCAAACACACAGCTATGAGAAAGGCTGAAATGACTGCAACAATCGCTATTGTCGAAGATGAAGAGGACATTTTAGAGCTTATCGAATACCACCTCGAAAAAGAGGGGTATGAGAGCATCGGTTTTTTAAGCACCAAAAACCTCTCAAAAGTGCTTGAAGAGGAAGATATCGACCTCTTGATTATGGATCGTAATCTTCCTGGGGTTGAGGGTAGCGAATATGTAACCCTGTTGCGTCAAAAAGGGATCAACATTCCCGTTATCTATCTTAGCGCCAAAAACGAAGAGCGCGATATCGAAGCGGGCTTTATCTCGGGTGGCGACGACTATATTACCAAACCTTTTAACATGAAAGAGCTAATGTTGCGCATTAAAGCGATGCTCAAACGCACCAAAAAAGATCTTAGCGACGCACGCATCGCTTATCGCGACATTACCCTAAACCTCGGCTCGCGTGAAGTGCTTATCGACGCTACGCCTATTGATCTTACCAAACTTGAATTTGATTTGCTGTATACCCTAATCTCAAACCAAAACATCGTGCTTGGACGCGATTATCTGCTGGAGCATGTCTGGGGTACCGACGAAATATTTCAAGACCGTACCGTTAATGTGGCTATTAACCGTCTTAAAGAGAAGATTGATCCGGATAAATCTAAAGAGTATATCAAAACCGTGCGTGGAGTAGGCTACACGCTGTGTTAAAAATTCATCATCAGTTTTTTATAAAATTTATGTTGCTGTTTGTCGGAACAGTGATGTTAGCTTCGCTGATTAGCTATCTAACGCTTAAAGATATTGTAATCTATAACAACACCAAACAACTTGAAAAGAGTATTCGACTGCTCAATCTACAACTTCAAAAGAGTTCCAATCTTGATGCTTTTGCCAAACGCGTTAAAGAGACAAGCGGCTTTCGTATCACTATCGTAGATACAAACGGCACCGTAATTGCCGAGAGCAATTACAAGCGCAAAGCGATGGAAAATCATGGTAACCGCGTTGAAATTCTTATGGCAAATACACAAGAGTATGGAGAGAGTGTACGCTATTCACGTACTTTAAAGACCGACTTTTTATACGTTGCTAAAAAAGTGTCCTATCATAAACAACCGATTTTTCTGCGCCTCTCTATGAGTCTTGAGGCCGTGTTTAACAGCTTTAGCATCTTTTACGAGCGCGTTGCCATTGCCGTAAGCCTGTTTGTATTGCTTGCCGTTATTATTCCCTATCAGATGAGCAAAAAGATCCGTTACGACATTAATCAGATTACACACTATCTTGAAGAGCTCTCCAACAAAAACTATCAGGCGATTATTCAGACGCGCTACTTTAATGAGTTTTTGCAAATCTCCATTATGCTCAAGAATCTGGCTAAAAAACTTGATAGCCGCTCCAAGCTCAAACGTAAACATGCCGCAAAACTGCGTCTGATTAACATTCAACGTAATGACATGCTATCGGCAATGAGTCATGAGTTTAAAAACCCTATCGCCGCGATAAACGGCTATGCCGAAACGCTTCGTGACGATCCCGATGCACCCCTTGAGATTCGTAAAAAATTCTCAGAAAAAATTATCTCTAATGCCATGAAAATCACTACCATGCTCGATCGGCTTTCGCTATCGGTAAAACTGGAGAATAACGATCTTGTTATGGATCCGGTACGTTTTGACCTCTATGCGCTTTGTCAAGAAATTTGTGAAAATCTCAATGCTAAATACCCCGACCAGCATATTAATTTGAGTGGAAACCTTTTACATGTAAACGCCGATAAAACGATGCTGGAGTTGGTTATTATTAATCTTATCGACAATGCATTAAAGTACTCTCAAAAAGATGTCGAGGTTAAACTCGATGCTAGCACGATAAGCATTATTGATTACGGCATCGGCATCAGCCCTAAAGAGCTCAAAAATATCACCTCTAAGTTTTATCGGGTTAGCGGTAACAGTTGGGATAACTCTATGGGATTAGGGCTTGCGATTGTAGAGTATATTCTTAAGATTCATCAGCTCAAACTGCTCATTACGTCTGTAGAGAATGAGGGTTCGACATTTAGCTTCGATCTCCATCCGATTATCGCGACGTAATTTGTCGGCTGTCGATTTCAATAACGGTGTGCACATTGCCTCTGGGGTTGAAATCGGCGACGATCTTCATATATTTGGGTTTGAGTTTACGCTCCAGCACCTCGTAAATTTCATTGGCACTGTTTTCATGTGAAATGTGGCGGTCTCGAAACGCGTTGATATAAAGTTTGATCGCTTTGAGCTCAACTACCCATTTATCGGGCGTATATTCAAGATAGATTGTCGCATAATCGGGATACCCGCTTCGAGGGCACAAACAGCTAAATTCGGGCAACGTCATTTTAATCAGATACTCACGTTCATGCTCATTGGGCCAAATTTCGAGATCTTTCTCGGGATCAAACGCATTAATAATAGCTTCGCCATACTTCATATTATGCCTTTACGTAAAAAAGTTATAGGGACGTGATTGTATCCAAATAGTTGCCGCTGTAAAGATCGATACCCACGCTTTTTGCCAACCGTAGCGACTCCTCATCTTCAATCATTCGGATCCAGCTTCGTATTCCCATGCGTTTTGCAGCAACATTGAGCCCCTCAACCATTCCAAGATAACCTTCATCGGTAATCTTTTTGCCATAACTACCCTCAAAACGGATGATATCGGCATCGAGGTCTTTCATATAGAGTTGCGAGGTGTGATTGGCGCCAAGCGCATCAATAATAATAGTAATACCAAAACTGCGATAACTTTGCAATAGAGCGTTAAAACGTTTGATATTGGAATAATACTCCTGCTCTTCGATAATAAATGCAAGAGAGCCTAAATTATACTTTTTAGAAAGGGTACTCAAATCATCTAAAAAGAGACGGCTACGCAGTGTTTCACAAGCGATATGAACCGCATATTTTGCATTTATACTTTCATCAATGTGCAACAATAGCGATTTGATCTTTTCAATATCGTATCGACGCTGTATGCCCTCGCGGCTAATAATAGGCAAAAAACGTTTTTGATGAATTAATTTGCCCTCGTGATCCACCAGTTTTATTGAGATGTCAATCAGGGTTTCATCCCTACCGTGTACCTTCTGTCCCATAATGGAAAAGCGCGAATACTCTAACGCTTCAAATACCCTGCGCTCAATATCGCCCAGTTTTTCATTGTCTTCTTCCATCATTTCAAGAGTTTTACGCCGCTCAAATTGCAGTTCAAACAGACGGTCTATCAGTTTATTCAGATCATCAGAAAGCGTCGAGTCGATAATTGCCCCACTACTGCTAATCTCAATATTATTAATTACCGACGTTCCGATTTTAGTACTCAGCAGATCAAAAGTATTACGATTTTCTTGGCGTTCTCCCTCAATCATAATGACAAAATCACCACCCCGCACGCGGTAGATAGCCGGACGTTCAATTTTACGCTCTTGCAAAAAAGTGTCAATTTGCCGTGCTAGCACATACAGCAGTTGATTGGCTTTCTTTAAACCCATTTTTTGGTTGATATCGGGCAGATTATTCACGGAAAAGAGAATTAACGTCTGTGTACGCTTTCTTATTCGCCTTGAAAAGAGCTTGGTAAAGTATTCACCCGTGAATGTATGCGTTGCCGAATCGGTAATACGCTCATCAAATGCCTGATAAATTAGATAAAACTGAAAATAGACGGCAACACCGAGTGAGCCGATGATGACTATTATAAAGTTATAGGGTATAACCTCGAAATATTGCGTTAGCAGTGAATACAGCAGTATTCCCGTAAGCAGAAAAATCGGCACACCCATACGCAGTGCCACCCAAAAACGCTGCCCTCGTTCCAGCTCTTCAGTGTACATGTAAACCTTTACATGTAAGCATTAAACATCAAGGTGTTTAACGTCTTTGGCATGGGTTTCAATATAATTACGGCGCGGCTCAACCTCATCGCCCATAAACAGTGTAAAAGAGTCACTTGCACTTTCGGCATCTTCGATATTAACACGAAGCAATACACGGTTTTCCGGTGTCATTGTGGTCTCCCATAGCTGTTCGGGATTCATCTCACCTAGGCCTTTGTAGCGCTGGATATAAGAGCCTTTTCGACTATACTCTTTAATCTCTTCAAGCAGATCTAAAAGATCGCCTTTGATATCAAGATCCCACTCTTTGATTTTTTGAAATACATAATTCGCTTCATTAAAATGCGGTGTAGAGAAGAGTTCGTCGTTAATGCGTAGCTCTTCCATACCGTCTTCGGTCTGTACAAAAAGGTGAATCTCCTCTTCGTTGATATGTTGTGAAAGAATATTGTTACCGCGTTCATCAAGAAAGCTTTTAACCACATCAAAAAGCGCCGTACCTTGCAAAGCGATGATATCGGGATTTTCAATAAAATAGCGGATCAAATCAATAAGCGCATAGCGACGCTCTAAAGCATCAAGACTCGTCTTGTAATGATCGACCATCTTAAAAAACGAGACCAGATCGTTATGGCCGATATTTTCAAGCTCCAGTGACTCGACACCGTTTTCAATCAGAAAATCGTTCATAATACGGTCATCTTTGAAATAGATCTCTTTTTTACCTTTTTTATAGCGATACAGCGGTGGTTGTGCCAGATAGAGATAGCCGTTTTCGACAATCGGGCGCATATAACGGAAAAAGAACGTTAATAACAGCGTTTGGATGTGTGAACCGTCCACGTCGGCATCGGTCATAATAATGATTTTATGATAGCGAAGCTTCTCTTCATCAAACTCTTCGCCGACTCCGCAACCCAATGCGGTAATCATATTGGTAATCTCGTCCGATTTTAAAATCTTGTCAAGACGCGCTTTTTCGACATTAAGGATTTTACCTTTAAGCGGCA
>JBNKLA010000033.1:0-11610 GCA_050292115.1 Sulfurimonadaceae bacterium
GGCGGTGAGTACTTTGCCCGTATACGCGGTTATATCTCTACGGTGAAAAAGCAAAACGGCAGAGTACTTGAAGAACTGCGCAATGCACTACTGGGCAAGCCTTTTATGCCTCAGGCTTCTATGGGGTGCTGAATGGTTACAAATTTTCATGCTTTTCAGAATAAAAAGCACCTTGTCCTACTGTATGAGAAATCCGTTCTATCAAAATTATTCCTTACCTTATGCTAACGACCAAGCTCACCGGCAATTTTGGAGCGCAGCGGAAAAATTGTCCGAGTGCAGCGAATTGTTATACATTTTTTCTTTTTCGGTTGAATCAATACACTTAGTTTGTATCCGTTTATTTTTGATTAAAATTCTAAAATAAGGACATTTCCCATCAATTGATAAATCTTTTTCATCAACCCCTTTTCTAAATTTAATAATTTCAAATTGATCAGGGTTAAATTTATGAAGAAATGTTATTGGAACACCCATAGCGCCACTGTAGTCTGATGGTATGTCTTTTGTTTTATTAACATTGATACCGTCATAATTGTCATACTTAGGATAAGCATTTTCGTTACCAAAATATTTTTTTGTAAGAGGAATGTCCTCGTGTCTTTTAAAAGTATCCACGTTAGTTAGCCATAAACAATTGTTTGGAGAAACTATCCTGTTTCCAGAATTATCAATACGAGCCTCTGTCCCGTAGAGTGCATAATGCTCAGGGACAATAAAACCAGAAACACCTCTGCCGAGATTTATTCCAAGCCACGCTTTATTCTCTTTAATCAGCTTAAAAATTTCTTTATAAGTTATCGCATTAACATTGCCAATGATCAAAAATTTCTTATCGTACTTAACCAGTTGCTCAACATATTCCCTAAATAATGAAAATGGAGGATTCGTAACAACAATATCTGACTGCTTTAATAGCTCAATACTTTCTGAGCTACGAAAATCCCCATCACCATTAAAGTAAACAATATCAGTTGCTTCCTCTTTGCCTGTATATTCAAAGTAAAAACCATTTTGATCTTCTTCTGTGTTAAATAAATCTCTTGTTTGTTCTCTATAACAAGCAGTTATTAGTTTCTTTAGACCTAATTCTTTAAAATTTAGAGCAAAATACTTAAAGAAATTACTTATCCTAGGGTCGTCGCAATTACAAAAAACAACTTTATCCTTAAAATGTGTTTTGTAATGCTGCAATTCGCTTTCAATGTCACAGAGCTGGGTATAAAATTCATCGCTCTTTGACTTCTTTGCTTTTTGCAATAGTTTATTGGTTGCTTTTCTGGCCATTTGTAACCTAACTTATTTTATTCGCTTACTGAAATTCGATCACTTGTTGTTTGTGAGCTGATTAAATAAATCACTTCCTAGTGCTTTAAGGGATGTCCTGGACACTTCTATCATAATTTCAAACATATTTTTTACATCCCACTTCTCACCATTCCCTTGTGAGTATATTGAAGTAGTCTGAAGCATAATTGTTTTATTTTTATGCTTTACAAATTTATTTATACACAAATTTTTATTTATCGGCATTCCATAGTTAGCAGACGTCAATCTATCTAGCCTGTTAAGCATTCCTGAATTATATTCAAGTGTTACAACTCTACCGTCTGGTCTCTTAATTGAAATTGTTTCGGTTAAAAAGTTTGAACCTTCAAGAAATAGAACATAAGGAAAATGATTTTCAGCCAGCATGAAATTAGCGATCTCTGATATATTTTTATGCGACCTTTCTATGGCGTTACCAGCAGCCATCAAATCTTGGTTGTTATCCTTACCAACCAATATGCCTTTTTTGATATTTTCTACATCTTTTCCCTGATGCTTGGCTTCTGTTACTAGCACTATTCTCCATTCGCCATTATCGTCCCTAACTTCTATAATTCCGCCATCTGGTTTAATGCTAGAATTTGCGACGAAAAGGGTCTGGCCTAATTCAGGATCAACCTTACTTAGTGCTTCATTTATCTCGTCTTTCTTTATGCTCTCTCTGTGTCGAAAAGATAATTGTTGATATTCCTTTTCAAGCTCACTCAGAACTATTTTTGAAATTTTACCCACTGTAAAATCATGTGATTTTGCATCATCGCCGAATATGCCAACAACACCTTGAGAACCTTTATGTTGATTCGTTAATCTAGTCGATTGATTCTTTTTAGCCATATTGTATCTTTTCCTTACTCAAATCTTCTAATGTCAGCTTCCGGTAATGTATGTATAACTATTTAATATCCTACATTTTATGCAAAGCAACCTGATATCTTCATTTTATCCAACATAAAAAATGTGAGGATATTTTTAGTTTTATGACAGATTGAAATGGTTTTGGCTAAAAAACATCTTTTTCCGTACACTTTAAATGTCATGCTATTGGTTTTAAATCCAATAGCATGACGAAAATGTGGTGCTATTTAACATATATTCAATAGCTCGACATAATGTTTGGCTATTTTTACATGTAAGCATCCTAAGCTAAAAAGTTGGCTATCACGCCTGATGACATTTTGCCATTTAAAAGAAAGCTATTTAAAAAATATGCAATACTTACGGTTTCAAAAGGAGCCGCATGACCCCCGAAGCTATCCTTAAAGAGCGTTTTGGCCATAATAGCTTCAGGCCACTGCAAGAAGAGGCTATTCGTGCCATTACCGACCGTCGTGATCTGTTAATGATTTTGCCCACGGGCGGCGGCAAATCACTTTCGTTTCAGCTCCCTACCCTCATGATGGAGGGCACCACCGTGGTGATCTCTCCGCTCATTGCGCTTATGCAAGATCAGGTACAGGCTCTAAACGCCCAGCAGATGCGCGCGGCTATGCTCTCCTCGGCGCAAAGGAATGAAGAGAACAATGCCGTTATCACAGCGCTTCTTAGCGGTACGCTGGAGTTTCTCTATATCTCGCCTGAACGCCTTAATACCCCTAAAATGTTGCAAATCCTGCATCAGATTCGCATCAATTTTTTTGTGATCGACGAAGCGCACTGTATTAGTGAATGGGGTCATGAGTTTCGTGATGATTACCGTGCACTCTCACAGCTCAAGCAGAATTTTCCCGGAGTGAATATTGCCGCATTTACCGCCACGGCTACCTTACATGTAAGAGATGATATTGTCAGGCTCTTACAGCTTGAGCGCCCCGTATTATTGCAAGGTTCTATTTATAGACCCAATCTCAATATTACCGTGTCACAGCGGATTAAACGCGGCTATGAGCGATTGCTGGAGTTTTTAGCGTCGCGCACGGAGCAAAACGGCATTATCTATATGCCCTCGCGCAAAAAGTGCGAGGAGCTTGCCGAGTATTTGAACCAAAGGGGCTTTAATGCCCGTTTTTATCATGCCGGAATGAACACCGAGGCGCGCAATGCGGTCTTTAAGGCTTTTGTATTTGACGAGGTGCGCATTGTTGTGGCGACTATTGCCTTTGGGATGGGGATCGATAAAAGCGATATTCGATATGTGGTTCACATGAGTATGCCCAAAACGCTGGAAAATTACTACCAAGAGATCGGCAGGGCCGGACGCGACGGCGAAAGCGCCGAGGTGTTGCTGCTCTATTCGGCCGAGGATATGGTTTATGCCAAAATGCGACTCGATGAGATCGAAAACGAGAGCTACCGCCGTCATCTGCACGAAAAACTGAGCAGCATGTACCGCTACGTCTCTGCCGAGGAGTGCCGCCACCGGTTTATTGCCCGCTATTTTGAAAACGAGATCGCGCCCTGTGAGGATGCTTGCGACAACTGTCTGGCAGGCGAGATTGAGAAGCAAGAAATTACCACTGAAGCGCAAAAATTGCTCTCTGCCATCTACCGAACCGGGCAGCGTTTTGGTAAAACGTATATTGTAGATGTACTTCGCGGCTCGACAAACCAGAAAATCCTGCAAAACGGCCATGATACCCTTTCGGTGTACGGCATCGGCGAAACGCTACATAAAAACCAGTGGCTGGTGATTGTGGATCGGCTTTTAGAACTTGAACAGCTCAAACTGGGGGAATATCAGGTGTTGCAACTTAGCGAATCGGGTATCGAAACGCTCAAAGGCAAACAGAGTGTTTTTATTGCGGCTGAGCGAATGATAGTGAAAAAACGCGCACCAAAAGCAACTCCGGTTCATGAAACGGGCGACTTTGACACAGCATTGTTTGAGCGTCTGCGAAGTCTACGCAGTGAAACCGCACAAGAGCTTGGGGTTCCGGCATACATTGTCTTTGGCGATAAGACGCTCAAAGAGATGGCGCGTCTTAAGCCTAGCACAAAAGAGGAGCTATTAGCGGTAAATGGTGTGGGAGAACGCAAATTTGAGCAGTTTGGCGAAGTGTTTTTGTTTGCCATTACAGCACATGGTTAGCGATACGGCTCTAACAAACACTCAAAATCGCTATCATCATCTTGGCGCTCTTCGTTTAGAGATTCAAACTCCTGCTGCATTGAACTGGCCATCTCAATAAATGCTTTTTTAAGGCTCTCTTCGGCCTGATGCACCTCTTTGAGATGTGCTTCTTGCACAGCAGTAAGCTGTTTGAGCACTTTTTCAAAGAGTTCTTGTTTGTCGGTTACAAGAATAATCTCGCTTTTCGCCGTCCATTTGCGTTTGATTTTACCCTCGACATTGAACTCAAAAATCACGTTGTCATTACTTTTTGCCGTAATAAAACGCAACGCCTTATACGCGACAAAATGCTTTTTAGGATTGTCACGATTGTGTTGAATAACATAGTACATGTAAGCCTCTCTCTCCTTTCATTATACCTCTCTTTAGCACAAAAGCTAGAACCACTCTTGCAAAGCGTGGCAAAAAAAGGTCTTTAATGACACCATCAGCTGCCAAACGATCACTCTCTCACCTTATCAAACGTAAAGTCCCCGTCTTTTTATGGGGGCCTCCGGGGATTGGAAAATCCTCTATCGTCTCTCAGATCGCCAAAGATCAAGACATCGGCTACATCGACCTGCGCCTCTCCTTGCTTGATCCTACCGACCTGCGCGGGATTCCCTTTTTTAAAAGCGACACCGAAGAGGCCATTTGGGCGCCGGCGTCGTTTTTGCCTGACGGTTCGGTTGAAAACGGAATTCTGTTTCTTGACGAACTCAATACCGCCGCGCCCATGGTACAGGCTTCGGCCTATCAGCTTATTTTAGACCGCAAAATCGGCGAATATACCCTGCCTGATGGCTGGGCGATTGTGGCGGCGGGTAATCGTGAGAGCGACCGCGGTGTGGTCTTTCGCATGGCAGCACCGCTGGCAAACCGTTTTGTGCATCTGGAGATGGAAGCGAGTGTGGATAACTGGCGCGAATGGGCGATGAAGAGCGATATCGATGCAAGCATTATCGGCTTTATCGCCAACCGTCCCGATGCACTCTTTACCTTTGGCAACAACGACGAGAGCCGCTCCTTTGCCACGCCGCGCACTTGGGAGTATGTGAACGAGATTGTCGCCTCCAAACCCGATACCGATCTGATGTTGCCACTCATTGCCGGAGCTATCGGCGAGGAACTGGCCGCATCCTATCTGGGCTTTAAAGCCGTTGCGGGCGAACTGCCCGATGTCGATGCCATTTTAGACGGCAGTTGCACTGATGTGCCCAATAACCCCTCGGCACTGCATATTTTGGCCTCCTCACTTACAATGCGCATTAACGACGCTAGCAGTAGTAAAAAACTCAACAACCTTATCGCCTATACGCTCAACATTCCGGGTGAATTTGCTGTGATGATTGTGGATGACCTGCGCAGCCGCGCCATTGAGCTTGATCATGTCGATAGCTGGCCGCTGTGGATGAAAAAATATAACAGCCTAATGCGATGAGCCCCGAAGCGCTTCTGCAAAAAGCTAAAAGCCGTCTGGCGATGGAGCACCCCTATTTTGGGATGCTTGCAATGCGGCTTAAACATGAACCGAGTGAAACGGTCCCCTATTACGCCAGTAACGGCGTGCGCTTTTTGTACAACCCCGAGTTTATCCTTACATGTAAGCTTGAGGCGTTGCAGTTTATTCTCACCAACTGCGTCATGCACCATGTGCTTGCCCATCAGCAGCGCCGTTTGGGGCGTAAAGGTGCGCTTTGGCAGCTTGCCACCGATTATGCCATCAACACTATCTTGCATCAAAGCGGTCTGTATATTCCCAAAGGCGCAAACTTCAACGAAGCGTACGCCAAAATGTACGCCGAGGAGATTTATGAGCAGCTAAAGAGTGATTATTACGGCGATATCGACGCATTTGGCGATGACACACCGCCAAAACCGGATATGCCAGACGGCTCCAATGAGGCAGACGAGGCGTTTAGCAACCCTAACGTGATTGAAGAGGAGCTTAGCCCCGAAGAGGAGTCCTCATGGCACTACGCCGCGTCGATGGCGCAAGAGGTTACGCAACGCAAAAGTGCCATGCCATCAGGTTTGGAGCGTCTGGGCAAAAAGGTAAAAACCGATAATGTAGACTGGCGTTTTGAACTCTACAACGCCATCAACCGCCACATGCGCAATAACTACGCTTTTATGCCGCCAAACAAAAAGCACATCTGGCGCGGTATTGCCCTCCCCTCGCTTGCCAGTGACACCCTAAGCCTCTGCGTTGCCGTGGATACCTCCGGCTCCATTAACGAAGCCCTTTTAGGTGCCTTTATGAGCGAATTTAGAAACATTATGCAGAGCTTTCCCGCCATAAAGATTGAGCTTATCATTGCCGATGCGAGAGTACATGCCCACTACACCTTTGAAGGGGGTGAGAGACTCGACTTTCCCATCAAAGGCGGCGGCGGGACGGATTATCGTCCGACATTTGAGTATATCGAAGCCAATATTCCCATGGCGACGATGTTGCTCTACTTTACCGACGGGGACGGCTGGTTTCCTAAACGCGCACCGAGTTATGAGGTGCTTTGGGCGCTCTCACGACCGGCGAAAGTGCCTTTTGGACGCGGACTGCTTATTTTTTCATAGTCAATTTATAGATAACCACAGATTAACACTAGCAATTTTTGTTATGATTGTGAATACTAAATTCTAAGAGTCGTTATGAGATCTGAACTTTTTAAGGTTTTTCCTTTTGTTGAAGCAACGATGCAGAGTCTGAAAGATCAGAACAAACTGCTCAATAAAGTGACGCTAACCGGTAAGATTAACGCGCTGGATGTTGCCTCTACTCTGTTTGAGTTTACCGATAATACGATGAAAACGTTTAACACCCTTCAAAATGAACTGGTAGCGGCACTGATCGAAGAGAATCTGCACAAACTTCAAAGCGAACTGCATTCTAAAGCACAGATTGCGATAGATATTTTGATTCGTAATCTCTTTGAACGTACTGCCGATGTGGGCTTTTTGGCAACAGATACTATGATAATCGACTTTTTGCTAAGTGATACCGTCTCTTTTGAAACGATGCGCGAACGCCTCAAAGAGTACGCCGCAAAATACACCGTATACAACGAAATTGTCGTCTTTGATACCCAAGGCAATGTCAAAGTCAATATGAACCCCGACAACACATTCAAAACCTCTAACGATCCCATCCTCAAAGAAGCCCTTGAGAGTGAGAGCTACATTGAACGCTACGCCCATAGTGATATTTTTGCTACCCAAAACAAAACACTCACCTATGTTCAAAAAATCAGTGCCCATCATAAGCCGATTGGGGTACTTTGTCTCTGTTTTCGGTTTGAAGATGAGTTGCAACGCATCTTAAACGGCCTTGCGACACCTACCAATCACGTGGCGATAGCTGATAATACCGGTATTTTGGGATGTAGCAGTGTAAAACACAAAAAGCAGTTCCCCACTTATCGTCAAAGCGATTATCAATTAATTGAGGGCAAACGGATGGCCGTTACCGTGAAAAGCAACGGCTATCAGGGATATGAAGGTATCACCAGTTGGTATGCGGTTTGTATGGGAGGCAACACTCCTACCGAAACAGCGCAAAGCCTTCAAAACACGCATAACGATCATGCACTACTAAGCGATAATCTCCGTGCAATTATTGAAAAAGCGGATGATCTTGTAGAAGATTTAAGCGATGTTATCATCAACGGGGAGCTCATTGCATCCAAACGTAAGGTGTACATTTTACACCCTATTTTGGATAACTTACGCTTTATCAGTACCTCACTGCTTGAAACCATAAAATCTTCGGTTACCAATCTTGAAGCTACGGTTGAAGCATCACTGATTAACGATGCCAAAATGGCCGCACATCTTGCCGTGGATATTATGGATCGCAACTTATATGAGCGAGCCAACGATTGCCGGTGGTGGGCGCTAACGCCACTTTTTGAAGATGAGCTCTCCAGCCCCGAACCCAATAGTGAAGCCATGTGTAGCACCTTGAGTTACATTAATAATCTCTACACCGTTTATACGAATCTTTTCATTTTTGATACCAATGGTTCAATTGTTGCAGCATCACATGACCGCAGTATCATTACAGAACGCATCAACAATAGCTTTATACAAAAAGTGCTCAGAAACTCCAATACCCAACACTATTTTGTGAGCGATTTCGAGCCGTGCCGTTTTTATAATGAACGTCCCACTTATGTTTATGGAGCCTCGATCAAACATAACGGGCGTGTCGTTGGCGGTATCGGTATTATTTTTGATAGCGAAGTTGAGTTTAAAGCGATGCTCAATGATAGTTTTCCCACTACCCAAGAGGGGTTTGCACTTTTTGTTGACTCGAAAAAACAGATTATCGCTTCAAACACAAACCTCTATCAACCGCTACAAACGCTTGAAATCGATGACAAATTTTTTAATACAAAAGCTAAACACGCTATCTACGACTATATCACGCTCAATGAACGCCGTTATATTGTTAGTAGTGCATACTCAAAGGGCTACAGAGAGTATAAGATCAGTGATAACTACAAAAATGACGTTTTTGCCCTTATTTTTGTAAGTGTTTAAGCTTTTTTGCATTATGCTTTAATTTATGCCCAATCACGAAACTTCTCCTACTGACACAACTGCAAAACTGGATCAGTTACGGCGCTATAGTAAACCTTTTCACGTAATTATATTGCATGATGACAATGAGTATGACCCATTCTACCGAATGTTACAAAAAATTTTTTCAAATATTTCGCATCACTCTCTTAAAGATTTTGAATCCGATCACCATTATGACAAACAGCATTTACTCCTTTACATTGGTGAAGCCGAAACGTTACATACACTCTATCGTCAATCGGCTCTAAATAATTCCGAACAAAACGGTGCCGTGTTTTTCACGCAAACGCCTCAAGATGATGCCACCTTTCGATTTGCCTTTTATAGTGGAGTATCACACGTACTGCCTATTCCCAAAGATGAAAAAACGTTTATTGACATCTTCAAAAATCTGTTACCGTTTTTACGCAAACGCTATAACAAACACACCGCACACGAACGCCATAAAAAGATTGCCGAACACTCCAAGATGCTCTACACAATCTATGAACGCCAAACACCGGTTTATTTGAGTACGGGACTGAAAAAAACACTCAAGTTAGATTCATACGAAGCGTATCTCAATCACTCATTCCATCGCTCTTTGCTGTCGTTGTTTAAACAGCATAACGCAACGTTTCAAGAGCTCATTACGCTTGAAGAGAGTGTCCGTTACTTAGCGACTTCGACACCGCTTAAACAGAACGAGTTCTCGGTATCACTAGTACCGCTGGAGCCCTCGTTTCAATTTCAATCTAACCCGATACTAAGTCGGCTTTTGTTTATTGAGCATCTAAAAGATCTGATGGTCAATAATCAAATAGAGACGCAAAGCATCCCCCTTGTGATTATCACTATCGGCAATAGCGATACTATTATCCGCGACCAAGGTGAGACACTATTAAATGAGATTGCGCTCAAAGTATTTGATTTGATTCGCGGAGTGTGCCATAGCAATATCCAAATTGCGCAGTGGCATAAAAATGTTTTTACCGTATTGCCTTCGTCGCAAACACTTGAAGCCCTTAAAGACGCGACGGAAAACATTCATCGTGAAGCTATCGACACGATCAGCGTTGCAGAAATCAATCCCATATTGCACTCATTTGTAGTCGATATTAATTCACTTGGGCTCAATGAAGCCATTACTATGATTGACTCGCTACATCAAAAACAGCTATTTGCAAAATACCTTGACAATGTAATACATTTTGAGATCAACACCAATGATGATCTTCAAGAAGATAGTGAAAAAACCATTGCGTACTATTTTGAAAAAATCATGTTAGGCAAAAGCGATATTAAACTTTTGAATTTTTTTAAAGGTCTCAGTATTAACACTCCGGCACAAATTGTCAAAATGGATCTCGATAAAATCTATGTGCGCAACGAAAAGATACAAGCTTATGCAATGAAAATCGAGCAGAGCGTTATTATACAATCGAGTGTGATGCCTTTTGATGTTATGGCAAAAGTTAAACTGGTGGATGTCGCTAAAAAAATTTCGGTTTTAAGCGAATTTATCCGTTTAAAAACGTCGGCAAATAGCCGTCAGCACATTCGGGTTCAAAGCGACCACCGTATGCCTGTTTTTGTCAAAACCGGTTCGCGCGGGTTTTCCGCACAGGTGCTGGATCTCTCTATAAAATCCATGGCGTGCAGTGTCTCCAAGCAAAATATGGACGCCAATATCGGCGAACAAGTCAAACTAAGTTTTCAACTCCCCTCACAGCGCTTTGAAGAAGGCATGGCTAAAGTAAACGTGGACGCCATCATTACTCATATTATTGCCGACAAAGAGTCTTATAAGATGGTGATAGCGCTTGATTTGGAAGAGCCTTACGAAAGCTATTTGATCGAATACATCTACCAGCGACAGCAATCCATCATTGCAGAGGTCAAACGTATTGCGTCAAAATTGTAATCCTACATGTAAAGCATAAAGCTGCGCCACTTCTCTGGCTTCAAGTTCAAACTCAAAAATTTCCAAATCCTCTTTCATGTGAGCTAACGATGTCGTTCCATTCAGCGGTGTGATACCTTTTTGCGTTAAAAAACGGTAGTAAATTTGTGCATTGCTCTTGTGATATTTTTGTGCCAAAGCGCTCACTTCGGGGCTCATGACCAGATGTGGATTGGCGGTAAGCGACCAAAAACTTTGATAGGTTATATTGTAATTATCACAAAACGCACGAATTGCGACATCGTAGCCACTCTCGTCATAAAAGCGGTTTTGCACCACCGCAGGTTTGATTCGCGCTTCGTTATACAGCCGTTCTAACACAGCGATGTCATAACAGTTACATACTCCAATCTGCCCTACCTTCGCCGAATCTACCAATTTTTCCATTGCGCGCCATATCTCAAGCAGAGGCTTAAGCGGCATCAGGGTTGAATGCAACAGATACGAATCAATATAGCTTACATGTAAGTTCTTTAGCGACACCTCACACGACATTTCAACCTGTTTATTTAACGCCATATTTGGATCATAAGGAATACGTTTGGGATCTTGGCCTTCAATAGGCGTATATTTCGTTTGAATAAAGAGTTTATCTCTGGCAATGCCCGAAACTGTAATGGCTTCGCCTACCTGCGACTCATTGTAATGTTTGGGCTGACACGCCGTATCGATAGCACGAAAGCCGGTTTGTAACGCTTGTAGCACCAAT
>JBNKLA010000034.1:0-88389 GCA_050292115.1 Sulfurimonadaceae bacterium
TATGCCTGCGTAAAATTTGAAAACTCATGTTGTTATATCAACGACGATGAAGCACTATGCAAAACGGCTCCTTAATGGAGCTTTTACTTGCATACAAACCCTATATTTCTATATAATATTAACATGTTAATTTACATATGAATTTATGGGGTATACAATGGTACGTTACGCAGAAAATGAACTCCTCTCTATTACCGACCTTACCAAACAAATGAACAGGGTGATGAAAAGCATTAAAGATCACACCATCGAAAAAGTCGGTGTGTTGAAAAACAATAAACTCGAAGCCGTAGTAATTTCAACTGAAGAGTACAACCGTCTTAAAGCGATGGAAGAGCTTATAGAAGTTGCCGAGTATCAAGAAATTTATGAGCTGCTTCAAGCACGCAAAGAGACTCCTAAAGATGCGTATTTCTCTTTAGAGGAGATGGCCAAAAAATTTGACATTAATCTTGATAGCATATAACTGATATGTATGCGCTTCAAAATCACCCTTTGGTTGAAAAAGACCTTGAAGTACTCGATCATGCCACAAGAGTACAGGTCTTTAAAAAACTCAAACAGATTGAAGAATCACCTCAACTTGGAAAACCTCTTGGTAATAAGAACAATCTTGATCTTAGCGGTTTTTATAAGATCTATGTTGCCAAGAAAGAAGTGCGTATAGTATACGAAATTCAAAATGATCTGCTGGTAATTTATGTCATCGCCATTGGCAAACGTAATGATATGGAGGTATACAAAAAAGCATCAAATAGAAGATAAACTCTCTTACATGTAAAGCGCTTTATTGTAAAATGGCGCAAATCAAAACGAAGAGAGTCAATGCTACTTAGATCTATACTATTCCTTTTTCTTTTTATTTCCCTTCAAGCCGCTATGGTTGACGGTGTTGCCATTTTGGTGAAAAACGATCCGATTACGCTTTATGAGATCCACGAAGAGATGATGCGCTCAAATCTCTCTAAACAAGAGGCGATTGATGCGCTGATTCGCAAAACGCTTGAAGCGCAGGAGATTAAAGAACGCCATATCAGTGTGAGCAGTAGCGAGGTTTATGACAATATTAAAACCATGGCCGAGCAAAACAGTATGAACACATCGCAGCTTTATGATGCCATGCTTAGAGTGCGCGGCTTAAATGCCGATGCATTCAAAGCAAAGATCGAAGAGAATCTGCTGAATAAAAAGCTCTACGATGCCATTGCGTTTTCAAAGATGGCGCGTCCGGACAGTAGCGACGAAGAGGAGTATTACCGTCTTCATATTGACGAGTTTAGCTACTCTGATACCTTTACGGTGGTCATCTACAGCTCCGCTTCGCAGGAAAAACTTCAAGCAAAGATTGCCAATCCTATGCTCTATGCTCCCGAGGTTCGCAGTGAACCCACTACATTGCAGTACGAAAAACTCAATCCGCAACTCGCCGCCTTACTCTCCAAAACGCCAATCAATCAGTTTACGCCGATTGTGCCGGCACCCGGCGACGTGTTTATGAGTTTTTTTGTTCAGGAAAAGTCGGCCAAAACAACCATGCCGCTCGATTCCGTGCGCAATCAAGTGCAAGGCGCGATTATGAACGAACGCCGCATTGCCGTGCTCAACGACTACTTTGCGCGCCTGCGCCTCAATGCCGACATTAAAACAATACGATTGGAAAAAGAGTAGCGGCGCTTTAGCCGCTGTAGCGTTCGAGGTATTTGGTATCGAAGTCGTTACTGATAAAGTCGGGGTTTTGCATCATCTTTTTGTGAAATGCAACGGTAGTTTTAATGCCGCCGATCTCAAACTCGCTTAGTGCGCGGTGCATACGCTTGATGGCATCGTTGCGGTCGTTGCCGTACACGATAAGCTTGCCGATCATCGAATCGTATGTGGGCGGTACAATGTAGTTGGCGTGGGCGTGAGTATCCAGCCGCACACCGCGTCCACCCGGCGCTATCCATTTGGTGATCTTGCCCGGACAGGGCAAAAACTTCACCGGATCTTCCGCCGTAATACGGCACTCGATTGAGTGGCCTTTAAGCTCTATGCTCTCTTGCGGTGGTAGCGTCTCGCCCTCGGCAATGCGAATCATCAATTCAATCAAATCAAGGCCGCTCACCTCTTCGGAGACGGTATGCTCCACTTGAAGGCGCGTGTTCATTTCCATAAAATAAAAATCGAGATTGGCATCAAGCAGATATTCAAACGTGCCCGCGCCTTCGTATTTAATGTATTTGGTTGCGCGCACCGCCGAATCGTGCAGTTTTTGGCGCACTTCGGGCGTGAGCGCTACTGCGGGGGATTCCTCGATAAGCTTCTGGTGACGACGTTGCATGGAGCAGTCACGCTCGCCTACATGTAAAACATTACCGTGCGCATCGGCCAGTATCTGCACCTCGATGTGGCGCGGGTTTTTGATGAATTTTTCCATATAGATGGTACCGTCGCCAAAGGCGGTGATCGCCTCGGACTCGGCGGCCAAAAAGGCATTTTCAAGATAACTTTCATCTTCCACCACGCGCATACCGCGCCCGCCGCCGCCGGCCGCGGCTTTTAAAATCACGGGATAGCCTACCTCTTTGGCACGCTTGGCGGCATCTTGAATATCTTTAATAGCACCGTCTGAACCCGGAACTACGGGAACATCCGCCGCAATCATGACATCTTTGGCTTTAGATTTGTCCGACATCATCACCATCACCTCAGGAGTCGGCCCAATGAATTTCAAACCGTGATGCGTACAGATTTCGACAAAGTGCTGATTTTCACTCAAAAACCCATAACCGGGGAAAACCGCATCGCAATCGCTGATCTCTGCCGCGGCAATGATAGAAGGAATATTGAGATAACTCTCCGAACTCGGCGCTTTTCCGATACAGATCGCGGCATCGGCAAGCTTAAGGTACGAGGCGTCTTTATCGGCTGTGGAGTAGATCGCTACGGCCTCTTTACCCATCTCTTTGATGGTGCGAATTGCCCGTAAAGCGATTTCGCCGCGGTTGGCAACTAAAATACGCTTGATTTCAGCCATATTTAGAGCTTCTCAACGGCAAATAGCGGCATATCAAACTCTACGGCTTGACCGTCTTTAACCAAAACGTCAACGATTTTGCAATCAAACTCCGCTTCGAGTTCATTCATGATTTTCATCGCTTCAAGAATGGCAAGTACCTGACCTTTTTTTACCGTATCGCCCACTTTAACGAACGAAGGCGAATCCGGTGAAGGCGACGCATAAAAAGTGCCGACCATTGGAGAGAGGATCGCATCGCCTGTAACGGGAGCAGGAGCTGCCGTGGGAGCCGTTGATGGTGCCGCAACAGCAACCGGAGTAGCCACCGCTGCGACACTTGGCGCCGGAGCCGAGACAACACTGCCCGCTACCGCTTTTTCCATCTCAATGCTGAAATCATCTTTTTTTATCTTTATGCCGGAAAGCCCACTCTCGTCAAACTCCCGTATCAACATTTTGATCTGTTTCAAATCCATTGTTGCAACTCCTAAAAATCAGCTAAATTATGTGTGATATAATAGCACAATCTTATTTAAACAAGAGGTTTTGATGGGCTTAAAAGCAGACAGTTGGATTCGTACGCAGGCGCTAGAACATGGGATGATCGAACCCTTTTGCGATGATCAGGTAGGCAAGGGCATTGTAAGCTACGGTCTGAGTTCTTACGGATACGACATTCGCGTCAGCGACGAGTTTAAGATCTTTACCAATCTTAACTCAACCGTGGTAGATCCCAAACATTTTGAAGACGACAATGTTGTGGATTACGTCGGCGATGTCTGCATTGTTCCACCCAACTCATTTGCACTAGCACGCACGGTAGAGTATTTTAAAATTCCGCGCGACGTACTGGCAATCTGTTTGGGCAAATCAACGTATGCACGTTGCGGTATTATCGTGAATGTTACCCCGTTTGAACCGGAATTTGAGGGTCATATTACGATCGAAATTTCCAACACCACGCCGCTACCCGCGAAAATCTACGCCAATGAAGGTATCGCGCAAGTACTTTTTTTGCAAGGTGATGAGGTGTGCGAAACCAGCTACAAAGATAAAAACGGCAAATACCACGGGCAAAAAGGGATTACCCTTCCTCGTATTTTAAAGTAATACAAAAGGAGTGTTTATGTTAAGTGAATACAGCGAGATCATTACCCACATGAAAGCGAACGATGCGGCCAACGGCCATTTTTTAAAGATTTTTGAGCGCCACAATGAGCTTGATGATCAGATCACCAATGCCGAGCAAGGGAAAGCTCCACTCACCGATCTTGAAATCGAAACGCTGAAAAAAGAGAAGCTTCGTCTAAAGGATGAAGCCTATACTATGATAGTGGCTTACAAGAAAGAGCATAACCTTTAAGCAAGCTTTTTTAAAAAAATTAACGTTTACACTTTCATTTTTATCAAAATTTGCTAAGATGATAGGTAATGTTTTTTAAGGCGGGAATCATGCAACTTTACAGCAAACTGGCAACATTCGGATCTGAACTGCTCAAACACCCCTCAATTGATGATGGGATTCCTCTCATCTCAAGTTATGTCAAAGAGGTTACGGGGGCGCAGCGCTGTTCGATTTATATCTATAATCAAAAAGCTAAAACACTCTGGACTGCCCTCTCTGACGGAGTGGGCAAGATTCGTCTGAGCGATGAAGAGGGCATCGCCGGACAAACGGTCAAAGAAGCAAAACCGATTATTGAAAATACACCTTACAATAACCCTAATTTCAATATTAAAATAGATCAGCACAGCGGCTATGTAACTGAAAACATCGCTTCTATCCCTATTTTCAACTCCGCACGCTCGGTGATTGGCATCATGCAACTTTTGAATAAACCGGGAGGCTTTAGCGATGCAGACACCCGTTTTATGGTCTTTTTCGCACACTACGTTAGTGGATATATCGAACTCTCCGTCTTTTTCAATGATGATGCCGAAGCCTTGCTTAGAAGAAATGACTCATGAGTCAAAAGCAGTACCAAGATATTGCCGCTTTTGGCAAAAAACTTGTTTTTATTGAAAATATCGAAGAGGCTCTCACAGCCATTGCCGAAAAATCCAAAGCACTTTTAAATGCCGAACGTTGCTCTATTTTTCTAGTTGATCTTGAATCGAATATATTATGGACACGCCTTAGCAACGGTGTTGGACGCATTGCCGTTGGCCTTGATTCGGGGGTTGTCGGACGAACCTATCAAAGTGCGGAGGCGCAGATTATTAATGATCCCTATAACCACCCCGACTTCCTCCCCTCGATTGATGAACAAAGCGGTTACACAACAAAAAATCTGATCGCCATGCCGATTTTTGGATCCGATCAGAGTGTTATCGGCGTCATGCAACTGCTTAATAAACGGGATGATGAAAACGGTTTCAGTGCCGATGACCGCCACATTCTTACCTTTTTGAGCAATTATGTCAGTGGCACACTGGAGCTGGCACTAAGACTTCACAAAGCCTAAAGCAGCTCGCGCTCTATCCAGTGCGAGAGCACGTAAAGCCCCCAAACATGCTGTTTAAAGCGCCCCGCTTTGGCTCTGTTGATATACTCTTGCAGCACCTCTTTTTTAAAAAGTCTTGTTTTCTCGTTTACATGTAAGATCAACGCAATGCGCCCCGATGCGATGAGCCACTCCATATAGGGGTTGGAAAAGCCTTTTTTCTTACGCTTTAAGATGAAAGCGTCCAGATAATCGGCGCCGATTTTTTTAAGAAGATCTTTGGTGATACCGTTTTGATAACGCAGCGCGGGATCAAGCGAAAAGAGTGTTTCAACCAAAGCGTGATCCAGATAAGGCGTGCGCGATTCAATGGAGTGCGCCATAGAGACGCGATCTAGCTTGGTTAAAAAGTGCTCGGATTGAAAAAGTTTAAGATCAACATAGCTGTACCATGTGGCAGGGCTTACATGTAAGCTCTGCTCAAAGCGCTCGCGGCAGGGTGCTAAAAACCGTAGCGCATCGTTATCGCGCACGTTGCACTGCATCAGCGCGTTTTTTTGCAGATCGGTAAATTTCTCGCCCGAGGTGCGAAAGAGCAGGGTATCGTCAAATATGCGTTTGTACCACTCCCATTCGCGGTTCATTGAAAAGTGGCCGTGAAAATATTTTTTGAGCCAGTTTTTATGCGTGAGCGCGGCGGCTTTTTCGATATCGAGATACTCAAAATATTGCCGATATCCTAAAAAGATCTCATCGCTTCCCTCGCCGCTGAGCACGACTTTGTACCCCGCTTTTCCTATCGCTTCAAACAGCAGATAAAGCGGTACGGCGGCGGGGTCGTTAAGCGGTTCGTCAAGCGCGCTAAAAACAGGATCAATCGCGTCGATAAAATCGTTTTGACTGATCACGATTTCACGGTTATCTACTCCAAGAAACGCAGCACTCTCACGGGCATTGGCGCGTTCGTCGTAGTTGGTGTAACGCTCATAACCTAGCGTAAAGGTGTGAAGCGTTTTTCCATAACGCTTGGCCATGGCGGCAATCATGGCGCTGTCGATACCGCCCGAGAGCAAGGATGCCATAGGGACATCGGCTTCAAGTCTGAGTCCCACGGCTTCAAACAAGCGCTTTTCAATCAGCTCAAGCGCTACGCCCTCATCGCCAATAGCGTTACATGTAACGTCTAGCACATCATAATAGCGCTTACATGTAACGCGATTGTGCGCAAATTTTAGATAGTGCCCCGCTTCGAGTTTATAAATACCCTCATAAAAGGTATGCGGCGGCGTGGGGGAAAGAAAACTCAAATACGACATCAACGCATCTTGATTCATTTTTACATGTAAGAGCAGCGGTTTTAAGGCCTTGATCTCCGAAGCAAAGGCAAAATGCGTGGCGCCATGCAGATAAAAAAGCGGTTTTTTACCAAAACGATCACGAAACAGATAGAGCGTCTCGCCATCAAGCAAGGCAATGGCAAACATGCCCACAAGATGTGCTACAAACCCCACGCCCCACTTTTGATACGCCGCGATCAGCAGTTCGCTCTCACTGGCATTGGGAAGCTCAAGAAGGTTGCGAAGCGCTTTAAAATTATAGATTTCGCCGTTGAATGAGAGTAAGATGCCATTCTTTTCATAAGGCTGATTGTGGCCAAATGCCATAATAGAGAGCCTGTTATGGGCAAAAAACACTCCGGGGCGTTCCGTAATGCCGCAATGATCGGGACCGCGGTGCGTCATGGCGCGCAAACAAGAGCGTGCCTGCGAGGCATCAAAATCACCTAAAATTCCAAAAACGGCGCACATTATTTATAAAACCCCACACTCATATCACGCGGAAGATAACCCGTGACAATCTTACATGTAACGCCCTCTTCTTTGGCAATAGCGCGTATTTCATGCGCTTCGTAATAGTTATAGACCAATGATTCGTCTCTGCCTTTTAGAATATTGAACACAAAACCTTTGCGCGAATGCTGCAATGCACGTTTGATAAAAAGGCGGGTTTCAAAACGGCTTAAAATATTCATAGCACCGCTGCAAAGATAGTAATCGGCTTCGGGCAAGGCATCTTCAAGCATGTTTACATGTAAGATGTCACGTGCCGTGCGTTTTCGCGCTTCATGCACCATAGGTTCCATAACTTCTAGGCCGATGTAACTTTTGGGTTTTTCTTGCATATAGATGTAAAGATCGCCAAAACCGCATCCGGCATCTACTATCTTTAACGTTGAGACGGGTTGCTCAATAAGCTTAAGTAGCGTCGTAAATCGAACCTGTTGATTGGCAATCGAGTTCCAATGCAATGCACGCACACCCAAACCGTGACGTTGCAAAGCACTCTCATAAAAGGTTTGATTATCAACACGAGCCATAAGGTACCTCATAAAACATTCTCAATATGCCATTGTAATCGATTCTGAGATATAATTTTCCATATATCAAAAAATTCTAGGAATAGGCATGGGCGTAGCGAAACAGCTTGAGTATTATACTTATGGTAACTTTTTTAGCGAAACCTATCGCTTTGAAAACGTTACATGTAAAGCCGCAATCGATTTTGAACAGGTCTTTAAACGTTTTAGGAACAAATGATCCGAACACTTCTGCTTCTCTTTACATGTACACTGTTTTTGCACGCCATTCCTCTGGCAAAAGTCTATAGTGATGACATGAACGTCACCGGATGGTTGATGAGCGAAAAACTTGACGGTATCCGAGGTGTGTGGAACGGTAAAACGATGAAAAGCAAAAACGGCACATCAATTCATGCTCCAGAGTGGTTCTTAAACGCACTTCCCCCTTTTGCGGTTGATGGCGAATTGTGGAGCAAAAGAGGTGATTTTGAAAATATCCAATCTATTGTGTTAGACAAAACACCCGGCAAAAACTGGCAGGAGATCTCCTATCATATTTTTGAAGCGCCGTTTGAAAAGATGGATTTTGAAAAGCGTATGGCAAAAGTACGCGCTTGGCTTAATAATCATCCTGCTGCGCATATTCGTGTTATCGAACAGACACCCTGCAAATCAAAAGCGCATCTGGCCGAATTTCTTAACGCAATCGAGTCAAAAGGCGGCGAAGGCGTGGTGCTACGAGATCCAAACGCCCTCTACGAAGATGGTAGAAACGACACCTTTTTAAAGGTAAAATCGTTCCAAGATGCCGAAGCAAAAATAATCGGATACAAAGCGGGCCAAGGGAAATACGAAGGCATGGTGGGCTCTTTGCACGTTGTTTTGCAAAACGGCGTAACATTTTTTATTGGCAGCGGCTTGAGCGATGCACTGCGTAAAAACCCTCCAAAAATCGGCACCTTCATTACGTTTAAATACTGCGGTTTTACCAAAAACGGCAAGCCGAAATTTCCTTCGTTTTTAAGAGTTAGGGACGATTATGCGTGGCAAAGCATCGATAAATAACGACACGAAACTTGAAAGTAAACGGTTTCTCAAGTATCATTCATTCATTGAATGAAGGGCGACATGAATACTAACGAACTTGATCTTTTACATGTAATGAACAGCGTCGAAGCGCACCACTCCCAAAAAAACCTTGCCGAAGAGGTCGGCTACAGTGTCGGGAAAGTCAACTACATTTTGAAAGCCCTAGTTGACAAAGGGTTTTTGAAAATGGAGAACTTTGTCAAATCGGAAAATAAAAAGGGGTATCGCTACTTTTTAACGCCTGAGGGACTGCGCGAAAAGATCAAGTTGACCGAAGCGTATATTCAGATAAAAAAGCGTGAATATGAGGCGTTGCAAGAGAGTCTTGAGGCAGATAAAAAGAAGATGGATCAACTATGAAAATATTAGTAACAGGTACGGCAGGATTTATAGGTAGCCACTTAGCTTTAAAGCTATTGCAACGAGATGATGAAATTGTAGGTTTAGATAATATAAACGACTATTATGATCAGCGGGTAAAATATGGTCGTTTAGCGCAAAGTGGTATCATTCAACATATAGATTCTGGCTCAAAAATTCCTTACAATCATCTAATATCTTCTCAAAAATTCCCCAATTACAGATTTATTAAACTTAATTTAGAAGATAAAAAAAATGTCGATAAACTTTTTGAACAAGAGCAGTTCGATGCCGTATGCAATCTTGCAGCACAAGCCGGTGTACGTTATAGCCTAACGAACCCTGATGCTTATATTCAAAGCAATATTGTAGGCTTTATGAATATATTAGAAGCCTGTCGTCGCTACAATGTCAATAACCTTTCCTATGCTTCAAGCTCATCTGTTTATGGCTTAAACGAGAAGCTCCCTTTTGCGACTTCTGATAATGTTAATCATCCTATAAGCCTTTATGCCGCTTCAAAAAAATCGAATGAACTCATGGCGCATACTTATAGTCATCTTTACAAAATTGCTACAACCGGTTTACGTTTCTTTACCGTCTACGGGCCCTACGGTCGTCCCGACATGGCACTGTTTCTCTTTACTAAGGCAGCTCTTGAAGGAAAACCTATAAATGTATTTAATAATGGTAAGATGCTTAGAGACTTTACTTATATTGATGATATTGTTGAGGGAGTTATTCGCATCATTGACAATCCTGCAAAGTCAAATGCTTCGTGGAAAGGTAAAAACCCTAACCCCGCATCTTCATCTGCTCCTTATAAAGTTTATAATATTGGCAATAACAATCCCGTAAAACTGATGGACTTTATCACAGCCATTGAAAATAAATTAGGCAAAAGTATAGAGAAAAACATGATGCCAATTCAGGCAGGTGATGTTCCGGCGACCTATGCCAATGTAGATGACCTCGTAGAAGATTTAGACTACAAACCCAACACTTCAATACAAGAAGGAATAAATAACTTTATAGATTGGTACTTAGAGTTTTTTAAAGAGGACGTAGCCTGTGGATAAAATTGCGATTATCGGATTGGGATATGTCGGTTTACCACTTGCACATGCATTTTCAAGCAAATATAGTGTTATAGGGTTTGATATTGCGAAATGGCGTATCAATGAACTTTCAAATGGACATGACCGAACTTTAGAGTTATCAAAGGAGCAGGTCAATGAAGCAATAAGCAATGGTATACAGTTTACATGCGATATCGAAGAGCTTCAAGAGTGCAATATTTTTATTATCACGGTACCAACCCCTATTGATCAATATAAACGACCCAATTTGGAGCCACTTATAAAAGCGAGTCAAAGCGTTGGCTCCATTCTAAAAAAAGGTGCTATTGTTATTTATGAATCTACGGTTTATCCGGGAGCTACCGAAGAGGATTGTGTACCGATATTAGAACAAACTTCTGGACTAAAGTTTAACACCGATTTTTTCTGCGGCTACTCTCCAGAGCGAATTAACCCTGGGGATAAAGAGCACACAGTAACAAAAATTTTAAAAGTCACATCAGGTTCAACCCCTGAAACAGGTAAAAAAGTAGATATGTTATATGCGAGTATCATTACAGCGGGAACGCATCTCGCTCCTACAATTAAAGTGGCAGAAGCCGCTAAAGTAATAGAGAATGCTCAACGTGATATCAACATAGCTTTTGTAAATGAGTTAGCAATCATCTTTAATAAACTCGGCATAGATACCAATGCCGTGCTTGAAGCAGCCGGCACCAAATGGAATTTTCTTCCATTTAAACCCGGACTTGTCGGTGGACACTGTATTGGTGTAGACCCATACTATCTTACCCACAAAGCTCAAGCAATAGGTTATAACCCCGAAATTATATTAGCAGGAAGAAGACTTAATGATAGTATGGGAATCTATGTAGCTAATCAAGTCATAAAATTGATGATACAAAATGGACTTAAAATTGAAGGCTCTAAAGTACTTGTGATGGGTATAACATTTAAAGAAAACTGTCCCGACATCAGAAACTCAAAAGTTATAGATGTGATCAAAGAGCTTCAGGAGTTTGGGTGCAATATAGACGTGACTGACCCGTGGGCAGATGCCAAAGAAGTGCACCATTCATATAATCTTGATTTACAATCATTCAACAAAATCAATACACAACAATACGACTGTGTCGTACTAGCTGTTGCTCACAATGAGTTTGCAGACGTACAGATTGATAATACATTGCTATATGACATAAAATCATTTTTCAAGTCTCGTTCAGCCGGTCTTTAATGCGCACCTTTTTTTCCAAGTTATTTTCACTACTAAGTTACAGTGATAAAAAAGTGTTACTTTTTTTAATACTTTTTTCTATTTTAATTTCACTCATAGAGACCTTGGGCATTGCCGTTATAATGCCTTTCATTACTGTAGCAAGTGATTTTTCTAATATTCATTCAAACGCGTTTTATCAAACCATTTACGCTTTTTTTTCTTTCTCATCGGATATTGAGTTTGTTAGCATCTTTGGAATTTCATTAATATTTTTTTACCTTTTCAGAAGTATCCTAAATTTTAGCTATTTCTATTCACTTTCTCGATTCTCCCGTGGCCGGTACCACCTTATAGCATACCGTCTTTTTGAAAATTATTTAGGCAGAAGCTACCGACATTTTACAACTTTAAATAGTGGTGAACTCTCAAAAACCATAATAACTGAAACACAAAACTTAACAACTATACTGCATTACCTACTTTTTATGATAAGCGAATTCTTCGTAATACTATTAATTTATGCAACATTGCTTTATATTAACTGGAAAATAACACTACTTTTGAGCATTTTTTTGGCTTTAAATGTTTTACTATTAACCAAGACTATCTCAAAATGGATTAAACAGCAAGGTTCAAAACGTGAAATAGCGCAAAAAAAGTTCTATGAAATTATCAACTCGACATTAGCTAACTTTAAAATGATTAAACTCAAAAGTCAAGACAAAAATATTCGTCAACAATTTGCTAATGCCAGCTACTCCTATGCAAAAGCTAATATTGTACGGGATTCCCTTGATCATGTCCCCAGACTACTTTTAGAAGCAGTAGGCTTTAGTATTGTTGCATTTATCGTTGTATATCTTGTGATTAAATACAAAACAGATATTTCGGCAACGCTTCCGCTATTATCTGTTTTTATTCTTGGCTTATACCGCTTAATGCCATCAGCAAATCGAATATTAAATAGTTATAATCAAATTCTATTTTGTCATAAAGCACTTGATATCGTACATAATGACCTTATTTATGAGATTGAGTCCATTGGCTATACCCCAATTTCTTATCAACAAAACATTCAACTTAAAAGTATCGTTTTTCACTATGAAAGCCACAAGCCTCTTTTAAAAAATATTACTCTCACTATTAATTTCGGAGACAAAATTGGTATCGTTGGTGAAAGCGGCAGTGGAAAAAGTACATTGGTTGATCTTATAACAGGACTTTATCGGCCAAAAAATGGGAGCATACTCATTGATAATGTGGCTCTATCATCAGAAAATATTGGTGCATGGCGAAAGAAAATTGGATACGTCCCTCAAAGCATCTATCTGTTTGACGGTAGTGTCGCTGCAAATGTCGCTTTTGGCGATCCAATTGAAGAGAGTCGTATTATTGATGTTCTAAAACAAGCAAAAATTTATCATTTTTTTTGCGATAACCATGAAGGAATTGAAACTCAAGTTGGCGAAGGCGGTATCTTGCTAAGTGGTGGTCAAAAACAGCGTATCGCAATTGCAAGAGCGCTTTATAGTAATCCAGAAATACTTGTACTCGATGAAGCTACAAGTGCTCTTGATAATGACACCGAAGCCCAAATAATGGAAGAAATATATGATATCAGTAAAGATAAAACATTGATCATAATTGCGCATAGACTTAGTACTATTGACAAGTGTCAAAAAGTTTATGAACTTAGGAATGGAAGCATCTTTGAAATCCGATAAATTTATTACCGTATTTACTCCTACCTATAATAGATATCATACTCTACATAGAGTATATGATAGCATTTGTAGTCAGACCTTACAAACAATTGAAGATCAATATATTTTTGAATGGATCATTGTAGATGACGGTAGTAGTGACAATACTCAAGAACTTATCAAACAGTGGCAATCTGAATCAAAATTTAAAATTGTATATATTTACCAAGACAATCAAGGTAAGCCTGCCGCCACTAGAAAAGGAATTGAAATAGCACAAAGCGAACTCTTTTTAATAGCAGATAGCGACGACGCATTTTTGCCTGAAACTTTTGAGACTTTCTATTCTATTTGGAGTAATTTTAGTGAATTGGAGAAAAAGAAATGTGGAGGAATTAGTGTACGATGTAAAGATCAATATAATCACCGAATTGGAAATGATTTTCCGGTAGAAAAAGAACTGGTTTTAACTGAAAAAGTTGTTTTTTCTTGGCGGTCTAAAAAATTTGGAGAGACTTGGGCAGCATTAAAAACTAAAAATTTAAAAATGTACTTTATTATCCCTAAAGAAGCACAAAATTTAAAATTCATCCCAGAAAGTTTTTTTTGGCATCGAATCACACTTGAAGAAAAACCTTACACATATCTCTTAAATATGGTACTCAGAATATATTATGTTAATGAACATCAAAATAATCTTAGTCAAAATATTAGAGATAACTTTGCGTCAAGTTTTCTTTTTGAATCTAAATGGTTTATAAAAAAATATTGGTGGGTTCTATTCAAATATCCTAAAGTTTATCTCAAACATTTGCTAAAATATTTTTATTTCTCTTTGAAAGTGCACTATGAAACAAGATAAAATATGGGACTATTTTCAAAATGAAAAAAGCGAAAGCTTTGTGGCAAGTTATGCAAGGCTATATGACTTAGCCACAAAATTTGATAAAAATACCAAAGTACTAAATATAGGTGTTGGAGGAGGAATCTTTGAAAAAATTGCTACTGCTCGCGGTCTAGAAGTATACTCTTTAGACCCAAGTGATCGATCCATAGAAAAATTACAAAAAAATTTTGGCATGTCTCATGCTAAAGTGGGATATTCGCAAAATATCCCATTCAAAGACAATAGCTTTGATGGTGTCATCATGTCAGAAGTACTCGAACATTTGTCTGATGACATTATCGAAAAAAGTCTTCTTGAAGTATCTAGAGTCTTAAAAAAAGGGGCTAAATTTGTTGGGACTGTGCCCTATGATGAAAACTTAGATATTCAACAAGTAGTCTGTCCTAATTGCGGTGAAAAATTTCATAGATGGGGACATATACAAAATTTTAACATAATAAAAATATCTACGCTCCTCAAAAATAACTTCTCAATTTCTATTGTTAGGCCAAAAATGTATGTTACATGGAATACATTGAACTGGAAAGGTAAACTATCGGCAAGCATATTATTTTTTTTATATTTGTTGAGAATCAATAAAAGTAATCTAACCTTATATTTTGAAGCGAAAAAAAAATGAGCTCAAAGATTGGAAAAATATATGAAACACTTTATACCCATATATGTGGTCACGATACAAAAACCAATATATTACATTTTCAATATTTAGCAACATACCAACTGCATAAACATTTAAAGAAAATATTGAGAAAGTTTGCACCTTCTTCTATTTTGGATCTTGGTTGTGGAACAAAGCCATACAAAAAGTATTTCCGTGCTACTAAAAATTATATAGGTGCTGATCTATATCAAAATGGTACTGTTGATGTTCTTCTAACTGCACCCGATACACTTCCGTTTAAAGACAAGCAGTTTGACTTTATCTTATCTACACAAGTTTTTGAACATGTAGAAAATTTAGACTTATTATATGACGTTAATAGAGTACTTCAAAAGAATGGAACATTTCTTATTAGTGTTCCATTTTTATATCATGTTCACGATAAACATGACTATAGAAGATTTACTAAAAAAGGCTTAGAAGCCACATTAAAAAAATATGGCTTCAAAAAAATAATCATTTCCACACAAGGAGGAATAGGCAGTACTCTTGGAATCTTAATCTTATCTTTTATGGACTCTTTGCTAAATAAAAATCGATTTTCAAGATTATTCAAAGGCTTAATTTTGCCATTTTGGATTCTTTTATCTTTAGTTATAAATATATTAATGATACTAATAGATAAATTAGACAATACAGGCAATTACTACAATAATATTCTCGCAGTATGTGAAGCTTAATGAAAATTACATTTATCATCTCTTCATTGTCATCAGGCGGTGCGGAACGTGTCATGGTAAACATTGCCAATCATCTCTCACAACACCATGATGTCTATATCCTTACATACTCAACCGAAAAGCCATATTATGCATTATCTCAAAAGATACGTCATATTAAACTTGACATTTTGCAACACGCTTCAAGCAAACTCGCCTCATTTAAAAACTCCATACACAGATTACTTATTTTAAAAAAAACGTTAAAAGTAATTGATGCTGATGTCAATGTCAGTTTTATGACACAAACTAATGTACTTTCAATCATAGCCTCTAAACTCAATATGCAAAAAATTATAATTTCTGAACGTATTGCTTATGAATTTCTTTCCTCTAAAACAATCCGTATTTTGAGAAAAATGGTTTACCCCTTAGCCGACATGCTCATTGTTCAAACCGATGCAGACAAAGAAAACTATTCATTTATGAAAAATGTGGCTGTTATTCCTAATCCCGTAATTGTTCCAAAAAGTATTGAGCATCAAAAAGAACACATTGTACTTGCCGTTGGAAGACTTGAAAAACAGAAAGGTTTCGACAAGCTGATCCATGCTTTTTCGCAGACTAAAAATCATAACTGGAAACTTTTAATCGCCGGAGAGGGAAGGGAAAAAAAAGAGCTACTTCATCTCATTAATACGCTACAAACTCAAAATATTACTCTATTGGGGAACCAAAAAGAGATTTTTAAATGGTACTCAAAAGCTTCAATTTTTGTTTTGTCTTCTAATCAAGAAGGATTCCCAAACGCTTTATTAGAAGCAATGGCTTGTGGCACTGCCGCAATAAGTTATGATTGCCCTTATGGGCCTTCCGAAATAATACATGATGGAATCAACGGATTACTTATAGAGAATCAAAATATCAACAAATTAGCTAATGCAATACAAAGACTAATTGACGATACCGCTCTAAAAGACAAACTTTCTCAAAACGCTCTTAAGATCAAAGAAAAGTATGATATTGATACAATAGCCTCCCTATGGGAAAAGACCTTCAAAAAGGTAAGGAACGACACTATTAAATGTTGACTAAACTCCATTCAATTAAATAAAAGATACAATCTAATTTTTTATAAATAATTCAAAAAAAATCAAAGGTATTGCATGCATCAATTTTTCAAAATTGCGTATCATCATTATAAACGGCGACTTTTCCCAGTTACGAGTAAAATATCGAATACTTTAATCAATACAGCAAGTCAAAATAGTATCAATGTATTAATTGAAACGGGAACGTACTTTGGTGACACACCATACAATACAAAAAACTATTTTGATGCAATTTATTCAATTGAATTAAGTGATACACTTGCTAGCTTTGCTAAAAAGAGATTTAAAAACGACAGCAATATTAACATAATACAAGGTGACAGTGGAAAGATCTTTAAACAATTATTGCCAACAATCAAGCAACGCATAATATTCTGGCTCGATGGGCATTACTCTGGTGGAGTAACTGCTTTGGGAGACAATGTTGCTCCGATCATGGATGAACTTAATCATATCATTAACCATTCCATTAAAGATCACATTATATTAATAGATGATGCCCGTCTTTTTGATGGTACAAACGGATACCCCACTATAGATGAAATTGATTCACTACTAAAAGAAACCCCTTACGGTATTTTTGACATTAATAATGATATTATTCATATAAAACCGACACATTCTAATGAATAATTGCTCAATTTTAATCTCTAGTCATTCAAATGCCTTTGACATCTGGAAAATATCTCACTATTTTTTAACTAAATATTGGCAAGATTGCCCATTTGAAATTTATTTGGGAGCAAACGGCGACGACAACAAAAGTTATTGTCCACCTAACTGGCGCTATATCAATACCGGTCCCGATATCAGCTGGTCTTCAAGTATGCTTTCATATCTTAATAATATTCAAACCAAATATATCCTTCTCTTTCTTGATGATTTTGTAGTTTTAGATCACATTAACACCACTACTATTAAAGAAGCTGTTCTATTTGCAAATGAATCTGGAGCTAAAATGCTCAGGCTCTCTCCTAATCCAAAAGGAGATATTAGGGTTAATGACGAATTTACACGAATAAATATTGAAGGTAAGGTACCCTATGCTACTAGTTTACAAATAGCCTTATGGGATAAAAAATTGCTAATGGATTTATTAACTTATGATTTTACTCCATGGGAATTTGAAACCAAAGCGGGGAAAACACCCCATTGTTTAAAATATCATGACTTGTTTTTTGTGTCGAATTCAAATCTAATTCAATATACCCATATCGTGGAAAAAGGTAAGTTTTATCCCTATATTTTAGAATTAGTAGCAAATGAAAAAGTAAACTTTGATTTATCAAATCGTCCAATGATGCAACCGCATGAACTACAATCTATCAAACAGTCATTTGTCAATAAAGTGCTTTATACTTTAATCCCCAATCGTTATATCAATAACCTCCGTAATCTACTTGGCAAAGCTAAACTATGAAGATCAAGTTGGTTTTATCCATTCGCTCTTTAGATATTGGTGGTGCTGAACGACAATTTATTGAGTTTGTAAAACGAATTGACAAATCAAAATTTTCAGTTACCGTATGCACAATGTATGGTGGAATACAAGAGGATATTATTCAATCGATAACTGACATCAGCTATGTTAATCTTCAAAAAAAGGGGCGCTACGATATTGTTGGTTTTTTCGTAAAATACAAAACTCTGCTTCAAAAAATTCAACCGGATGCTATTTATGCGTTTTTAGGAGAAATGAATCTATTTTCTTTATGGTGTAAACCCCAAAAAACTAAAATTATATGGGGTTTTAGAGCATCTAATATGAACTTAAAGCATTACGGATTTATGTCACAAACTATTTTTTGGCTACAACGCCATTTTGCATCTCATGCTGATTTGATTATTTCAAACTCTAATGCTTCTATTGTATTTCATAAAATGTCAGGCTTCGATATGTCAAAAGCAGTCACTATAGCAAACGGCATTAACACTGCCCATTTTCAAAAAGATGAAAAATTTAAAATGGATTTTAGAAAACAACATAAACTTTCTTCTGACAACATCGCTATAGGTATGGTTGCACGTATTGATCCAATGAAAGGCCATAAAATATTAGCAACAGCTGCAAAAAAATTATTAGCAGTTCATAGCAACCTCTATTTTTTTTGTGTTGGTGATGGAGAAAATCAAATAAAACAAGAGTGTATTAATATTTTAGATGATTACAATAAAAACTTCATTTGGCTTGGAAGCCAAAAAAATATCGTGTCAATTTTAAGCGGTTGCAATATTGTAGTTTCTGCTTCCATATTTGGAGAAGGATTCAGTAATGCTATCGCAGAAGCAATGAGTTGTCAAATTCCTTGTATTGTGACCGATGTCGGTGATAGTGCCAAAATTGTGGGCAACACGGGAATTATTATTGAACCTAACAATGTAGAAAAATTAGCTATCGCTTTAGAAGAGATGCTAAAAAAAGATTTGGAAGATATTGGAAAACAGAGCAGACAAAAGATTATAGATCATTTCTCAGCTGAAGTAATGACGAAAAAAAGTGAGGATGAAATTTTAAAATGTGTGGCATCGTAGGCTTTAACTCCAAAGATAGTTCACAACTATCTAAAATGCTTCAAACTATACAACATCGAGGTCCCGATGATAATGGTACATATGAAGATGAGCACTTTTCTATGGGGCATGTCAGACTGTCTATTCTTGATCTGAGTTCTTTAGGCCACCAACCTATGACATACGAACATCTTGTTATGACATATAATGGAGAAATTTATAACTTTCTTGATATCAAAGATGAACTTCAATCTTTGGGCTATACTTTTAGATCCGAAAGTGATAGTGAAGTAGTGTTAAAAGCATACCACAAGTGGGGTATCAAAGCTATCGATAAATTTATCGGTATGTTTGCAATAGCCATTTATGACAAGGATCAAAATAAAGTAACACTTATTCGGGATAGAGTCGGCGTTAAACCGCTCTATTATTATTTAAACCAAGATGACTTTATTTTTGCCAGTGAATTAAAACCGATAATTGAAAAAAAAAGTGATTTACATATAAACAACGATGCTCTTTATGAATTTTTTCAATTTGGTTACATATCATCAAACCTTTCTATCTATAAGCACTGTTTTAAGCTTCCAGCCGGACATTATGGGGAATATGATCTCAAAACTAATAGTTTTAATCTCAAACAATACTGGTCAATAGTACCTTTTTTTAAGCTACCGAAATTTGACAAAGATGAAAAAGAGCTGATTGATGATTTAGAAACACTGCTCATTGATGCTTGCAAATATCGTATGGTCTCTGATGTCCCAATAGGTGTTTTTTTAAGTGGCGGTATTGATAGCTCGATCGTTGCAGCAATTTTGCAGCGTCATCACGGCGATATTCACACTTTTACTATTGGATTTAAAGAAGCAAAATATAATGAAGCACCTTATGCCAAAGCGGTAGCGCAACATCTCGGTACCACACATATTGAAGAGTACCTCAGTGCAGACAGAGCGAAAAGTTTGTTAAATGATTTTGTAGACATTTACGATGAGCCTTTTGGTGACAGTAGCGGAATACCTACCGTATTAGTTAGTCAACTCGCTAAAAAACATGGGGTCAAAGTCATTTTAAGTGCTGATGGCGGTGATGAAATTTTCTGTGGCTACGAGCGCTACTGGTTTTCTTACAATTTAGGAAAAAAAATCTTTTTAATTCCCTACATATTGCGTAAATTTTTTGCTAAAGCTATGGGATTAATCGGTGCAAAAAATGCTTCTTATATTATTAAACTTAAGAACTTTGAGCATAAATACAATCAACTTACTCAGATGCTACAAGATCAATCTTGGAAATCATTTTATGAAAAGATTATTCACAATAGTAAAGATTATGAGATTGAACAGATGTTAAGGCAAAAATATGTACTTAAAGAAGAATCCTTTACTATTGGAGAAAGTGAACATCCTATGCAAGGGATGATGCTTTGGGATTATCATCGATACTTACCTGATGATATTTTAACAAAAGTCGATCGCGCTACCATGTCTGTTTCTATTGAAGGACGCGAACCCTTACTTGATCATCGAATAGCTGAATTTATGGCTCAGGTTCCTTTTAAATATAAGTATAGAGACGGTACAAGTAAATATTTACTACGTAAAGTTTTAGAGCGTTATCTACCTAAGAAGCTTATCGAGCGTCCTAAAATGGGATTTGGCATACCGATGTTTGAATGGTTTTCAGATGACCTAAAAGACCTTTTTAAGCATTACCTCTCTTTTAAACAGCTTCAAAAGGAAGATATTCTTAACCCTGAATATGTTACCCAAGAGCATGAGAAACTAAAAAAGAACTCCTTAGTTAACATTAATAAACTCTGGTTCGTCTTGGTTTTTGAAATGTGGATGGAACGCTATAGGAAATGAAAAAGAAACTTGCGATCTTTCTTTACTCTATGGCTTCTGGAGGTGCCGAACGTGTTGTATCCCAACTATTGCCTCACCTAGAAAAGCATTATGAAGTGACACTCGTATTAATGAATAAAACACTATGTTATGATATTTCTCCTACAGTAAAAGTTTATTTTATTGAAAATTCCGATCCAAATGAAAACGGTTTGTACAAACTATTGAAAATACCCTTTTTAGCATTTCGATATGCAAAATTTCTCTCTAATAATTCAATAACCCACTCACTCTCTTTCATGAATCGTCCAAATTATATTAACTGTATTGCAAAAAAATTTCAATCACACACTCATACAATTATTAGTGAGCGAGGATCTCCTAAACTTCAATATGCTGGGGTATCAGCTTTTGCGCTAATTAATAAAATTATGATCAAAGTGTTATATCCAATAGCAGACTCAATAATTGTCAATTCAAAAGGGACGGCATACCAACTTCGAGAAACATTTAATATTCATAAGCCACTTTATACTATTTATAATCCTATTGATATGACAAAAATTGAGACCTTAAACTCTTTAGCAGATAAAAAAAATAAAAAATTTAAGATGGTAACTGTGGGAAGACTTGACGAAGGTAAAGATCACATTAAACAGATCCATGTTCTCTCTTTAATAAACAACCCTGATCTAGAATTACATATTATTGGTGATGGACCATTAAAAGGGCATCTTGAATCAGAAATTATAAGACTAAACCTAGAAAATCAAATATATTTACATGGTAGACAAAACCCTTTTTCTTTACTAAAAAAGTGTGATCTATTCCTTTTCACATCTAAACGTGAAGGATTTCCAAATGTTCTTTTAGAGGCACTGGCATGTGATTTACCCATTATATCTACTGATTGCTCCAATGGCCCTAGAGAGCTTTTAGATCCTCAAAGTGATTTTCAAAAACGTCTTAGCAACGGATATGAGTATGGCGAATTTGGCATTTTGGTGGCACTTGATGACATAAATGGATATGTCAGCGCTTTAGAGCAGATGTTAAAAAGAGCTGATTTAGTTCAAAAATATCGTAATAAGGCTAAAATACGTGCCAATGACTTTGATATCAACAAAATATCGCCACTGTTTATAAAGGCAATCAATGAAACAAACACCTACTAAACTTCCTGTTAGCAAGAGCAAAGTATCTTTATTTAAACTTACCTTGCTCATACTTATTGCCTATACTTTTAGTATAGCTATTCGTTTAATCTGGGTATACCAGTTTCACGGCGAACCTAGCTTCTTTTGGAATGATCAACTGATGATTAATACCAATGATGGATATGCATACGCCGAAGGAGCCAGAGATATTATTGCCGGTTTTCACCAAAACAATGATCTCTCTTATCTCAATACTGCACTTTCAAAGCTTACATACTCATTAACAACGATTCTGCCATTTTCATTTGAAACAATTATTCTTTATATGCCTGCATTTTTTGGTTCGCTACTTGTGATTCCAGTATTATTAATTGGCCGAGTGCTTCAGCAAGAGCGGGTAGGATTCATAGCGGCACTATTGGCCGGAATTGTGTGGAGCTATTACAACCGTACTATGACGGGCTATTACGATACTGATATGTTAACCATTGTTTTACCCACTTTTGTATTGTGGGCGCTAATTTTGACCATTCAAGAACAGCGTAATCGCTATCTGATATTACTTCCTATATTTATGATTCTCTACTCTTGGTGGTACAATCAAAGCTACTCGCTTAACATTGCCATGGCAACCGTCTTGCTGTTTTACACGCTGATTTTTGAGCGCGACAACCTTTTCAACTACAAAGCGCTTATTTTTATGCTCATTGCACTCGGTATGTTTGCATGGTATTACAAGCTTGCCGTCGCACTTTCGCTTTTTGGAGTGTTTCATTTTCTGCCACAAGCCAGCACGAGAAAAGCTATTTTTACACTTTTGGGTATTGTGATTGCCGTCACACTTGCCACTGGTGGGCTTAATCCCATACTTTATCAAATCAAAGGCTATATTTTCCGTGAAGCCATAGCCGCCGAACCCAATTTAAACCTTCATTTTTTCAGTGTCACAAAAACCGTGCGCGAAGCGGGTCAAATTTCGTTTGAAACTTTTGCCAACCGTATTAGCGGCCATACGATTACCTTTTTGCTTTCCATTGTGGGGTACATTATGCTCTCTTTACGCTACCGCGTCATGTGGCTGGCACTTCCTATGATAGGACTTGGTTTCTTGGCGTACAAAGGGGGACTTCGTTTTACCGTCTACGCCGTACCCGTTATGGCGCTTGGCATGGGTTATCTGATCGTCTGGATATCTCAGCAACTTGAGCGTTTTATTCCTATTGACAAAACCTTGACCATTACAAAAGTACTTTTTCTCATTCTTGCTACATTAGCCATTTTATATCCCAACATTTTACATGTAATCAGCTACAAAGTTCCGACGGTTTTCAATAAAGATGAAGTCAAAATCCTTGATGAACTCGGCAAAAAAGCACGTAGAGAAGATTATGTATTCACATGGTGGGACTATGGGTACCCTATCCGATATTACAGCGATGTCAAAACTTTGATAGATGGCGGAAAACATACCGGAAAAGATAACTTTCCCGTCAGTTTTGCACTTACCAATCCTCCCCTTTCTGCTGCAAACATGGCGCGCCTTGATGTTGAGTACACCGAGCGTGGTTTTCACGAAGGTTTTAGCTCAAATCTTTCCAAAGAGATGCGTGATTACAATCAAACGTCAATCAATGCGTTTTTAAAGTCATTATCATCAAGCAGTTTCGCCCCACCTAAACCAACGCGAGATATCTATTTTTATCTTCCGCTTCGGATGTTAAATATTTTCCCAACCGTAGCACTTTTTAGCAGTATCGATTTGACAACTGGGGAACAGAATGAACGGCCGTTCTTTTACCATACTTATAACTTTAAAGACCAAAACGAGATGCTCTATCTAGGCAATGGTATTGCGCTCAACAAGCAACAAGGCATGATTCAGATTGGACAGCAAAATGTTCCACTTTCCCAATTCATTACCGTTGCATATGACCAAGAAGGTCACGTCGTCAAACAAGCACAGCCCGTCAACATGCGCGGGGAGCTTTCTCTTATCTACATGCGTAGCTACAATCAATTCTTACTGCTTGATAATCGCATGTTAAATTCGCTTTATATCCAGCTTTTTGTGTTAGAAGAATACGACCATAACCTTTTTGAGCCTGTCATTCTCTCGCCGCACGCCAAAGTATTTAAACTTAAAAGGTAAGCGGTGCTGCGTATCGGTTTTCTTTCGCACCTTGATCTGAATCTTTATCTTTTTCGAAAACCGATTATACAAGCGCTTTTAACGCAAGGATTGAAGGTGTATGCCATTTGCCCCAAAGGCGATTACAACACCGCACTTGCCAAAATTGGCTGTACGATAATCAACTACGAAATCGATCGTCAGGGGCTAAACCCTTTTAAAGAGCGCCGTAGTATCGGCAATATCTACCGCGCCATCATGCCCCTGCATCTTGATCTTATCCATACCTTCACGGCAAAACCCAATATTTACGGCACCTTTGCCGCCAGACAAGCAGGCATTCCCGTTATTTTAAATCTTGTTGAGGGACTTGGCTCTTTTTACATCCGCAATGGCTTTAAAAACCATATGGTGCGCTTTATTATGGAAGCACTATACAAAAAAGCGTTTCGCTCTTCTAATACCTGTGTTTTTGTCAACAGCGACGACCCGGAATACATGATAAGAAAACATATCATCCCCAAAGAGAAAGTACGTATCATCAAAAGCGTCGGTGTCGATACCGCCTATTTCGACCCCTCCCGCGTTTCAAAGCAAACCGTGCAAACGCTTAGAAAAACATTACATGTAAAGGGAAAAAAAGTTGTGCTTATGGTCGCTCGTGCCATTTGGGACAAAGGGATCACAGAGTATTTTGAGGCCGCCAAAGCACTTCAAAACGATTCGGTGCGATTCATTCTGGTTGGCGATACCGACGCGGGCAATCCCTCCTGCGCGGATCCCGACTTTTTAAATCAACCGCATGTATTATGGCTGGGTCATCGCAACGATATTTTAGAACTCACCGCCATGGCAGACATTTACGTGCTTCCAAGCTACCGCGAAGGTGTCCCGCGTACTCTGCTTGAAGCAGCCTCAATGGCCAAACCTATCGTTGCCACCGATGTTGTAGGCTGCAAAGAGGTTGTAGAGCATCACAAAAACGGCTTGCTGGTACCGCCCAAAAATGTTCCTGCGCTCACCGCAGCCATTCAAACACTTCTTGATGATGAAGCGCTATGTAAAACCATGGGAGCATACGGCCGATCTAAAGCTATCAACGAGTTTGATGTCAATCAAGTTGTTGCACAATATCTTGAACTTTATAACAGCTATCTTCATTTTGAGTAGAACATGATAAAACCGTTTTTTGATCGTACGTTTGCACTGATTCTCATTTTGCTTTTTATGCCGTTTCTTGTCATAACCGCAACACTCATTTTTCTCTCAATGGGACGGCCTCTCTTTTTTGTGCAAGCGCGTCCCGGCTATAGAGAAAAAATTTTTAATATCATCAAATTCCGCACCATGACCGACGTAACCGACAGTGAGGGCAACCTGCTTAGCGATGAACAACGTCTTAAAGGTGTCGGCAAACTTATTCGATCACTTAGCCTTGATGAACTTCCTCAGCTTTTTAACGTTTTAAAAGGAGATATGAGCTTTGTCGGTCCCCGTCCGCTTTTAATCGAGTATTTACCATTGTATAATGACATACAAAAAAAGCGCCACAACGTTAAACCCGGTATTACCGGATGGGCGCAGGTGAACGGGCGCAATGCCATCAGCTGGCAAGAGAAGTTTGAGTTAGACGTCTGGTATGTCGAACATCAATCTTTTTGGCTAGATCTGAAAATTTTGCTGCTTACCGTATACAAAGTATTCAAACGCGAAGGCGTTTCGGCGCAAGATCACGCAACCATGGAAAGATTTAATGGAAACAACTAAAACCATTGCCATTTACGGACAAAGCGGTCACGGAAGCGTCGTTGCGGACATTGCACGTTCTTGTGGTTTTACTACGATTTTATGGATTGATGACGACCCAAAAAAAGAGCACTCACTACACTACGACACCTTCAAAAAGCTCTATAGCGATACTCCTGTCGCTTTAGGAATCGGCAATAATTACCTACGCCAAAAAATTTTTGATAAACTCACTCGCGACGCTATAACATGCCCCACGTTAATTCACCCCTCTGCCATCATCGCTCCGAGTGTTACGATAGATCAAGGCAGTGTTGTAATGCCTTTAGCAGTCATTAACGCCCAAAGCCATATCGCCAAAGGGGTTATCATCAATTCGGGTGCCGTTATCGAACATGATTGCACTTTGCACGATTTTGTACATGTAAGCCCCAAATGCGCTTTAGCAGGAGGTGTCAACGTTGAGAGCCTGACACATATCGGTATTGGGAGCAGTATTATTCAAAACATTAACATTGGTTCAAAATCCGTTATTGCCGCCGGCAGTGCCGTCACTCATGATGTAGCTTGCAATGTTTTGGTTGCGGGTGTACCGGCAGTTGTCAAAAAGGAGTTTCATGAGTGAGCGTCTCTTCCTCTCCCCGCCCCATATGAGTGGCAAAGAACAGAAGTATATTGCCCAGGCTTTTGAGAGCAACTATATTGCGCCGTTGGGACCTTTTGTCGATCGTTTTGAGCAAAATATCTGCGATTACACACAAAGCTCTTATGCTTTGGCAACAATCAACGCCACCGCGGCGATCCATTTGGCACTTCGCGTGCTTGGTATTACAGCGGGAGACATTGTTCTGGCTTCAAGTTTTACGTTTATCGGCTCCATCGCCCCCATACTTTATCAAAACGCGACTCCGTTTTTTATTGACTCCAATCTTGAAAGCTGGAACCTTGACCCCATCCTCTTAGAAAAAGCCATTGCCGCGTCACCCCAAAAGCCCAAAGCGCTGATTCTTACCCATCTTTACGGTCAATGCGCCGATCTTGAATCAATCATTCTTACATGTAAGCGCTATGGCATCGCTATTATCGAAGATGCTGCGGAGAGTCTGGGCGCTACCTACAAAGGCAAACAGAGCGGTACGTTTAGCGATCTGGGCGTCTATTCGTTTAACGGTAACAAAATGCTCTCCACCTCCGGCGGCGGGGTGCTGGTAAGCGATAATAAAGCGCTCATTGACAAGGCGCGCTTTTTATCCACTCAGGCAAAAGAGCCTTACTTGCATTATGAGCATGAAACGTTTGGCTATAACTATCGTATGAGTAATATTCTAGCCGCCATCGGCGTCGCGCAGATGGAGGCGTTAGAGGAGCGCGTGGCACAGTGCCGCCAGATTTTCGAGTGGTATCGCGAAGCGTTTTTTGGCATTGAAGAGATCACCTTTATGCCTGAACTCCCCAATACGATAGGCAACCGTTGGCTTACAACACTCACTTTTGAACACACAAACCCTTTGCATGTAATCAAAGCGCTAGAGAAAGAGAATATCGAATCACGCCCCTTATGGAAACCCATGCACCTGCAACCGCTCTTTAAAGAATCGTTACATGTAAGCAGTGGCGTTAGTGAAAAACTTTTTGCTACAGGACTCTGCCTGCCAAGCGGCACACAGATGAATCAAAGTGATGTTGAGCGCGTCTGCAATAGCATCAAAGCGGCTTTGTCATGAAAACGTTTTTAACCCCAACCTCCACCAAACGCATTGCATTCTTTTTGCTTTTTGACTTTGTGCTATCAGTGGTGTCGCTTTACGGCGCGTATGCGCTACGCTTTAATTTTGTTGTTCCCGAAGACTTTTTAGAGAACTTCGGGTTTGTATTTTTTACGCTTTTTGCACTTAAACTCGTTTCGATGATTTACTACAATATCTACTTTACGATCTGGCGCTTTTTTGGCCTGAGCGAAGCCAAAAACCTTTTTAAAGCCCATCTTGTAGCCTATGTAGCCTTTACGCTGATCTATTTTTTGTTTGATACCCTCTATACTCCCTTTCCCCGAAGCGTAATTGTTATTGATTTCGTGCTCTCTTTGCTCTTGCTTGGCGTATTGCGCATCTCAAAGCGTATGCTAATCGAACAAAATGCCAATCCACATAAACCGACGCTGATTATCGGTGTAAACTCCAAAACGGCAGCTATCATTAAAAGTGCCATGGAGCAAGAGATCGACTACTACCCCGTAGCCATACTCTCAAGCGAAGATGAGCGTGAACAGGCACGCAATGCTTATATTAGCAATCTCAAAGTATACGACCCTTCACAGCTCTCGTATTTGGTTGAGACCCATACGATTGAAGCCGTCATCCTCACCGCATCATTAGCGCAAGAGCAGTTGCAGCAACTCTATCAAAAGCTCTCCGATCTTGGTGTGAACGAAATTAAAAACGTAAAGCTTTTAGGTGGGCGCTACGAGCGGCTTGAGGATCTCTCTATTGAGGAACTACTTGCCCGCCGCCCTAAAGACCTCGATTCACAAGCTGTACGCGATTTTATCAAAAATAAAACGGTACTGATTACCGGAGCCGGTGGTAGCATCGGTAGTGAGATTGCCAAACAGTGCCACGACTTTGGCGCCAAAAACCTTATTCTTGTGGATAACAGCGAATACAATCTTTATAGCATCGGCGAAGCCCTGCCATACAGTGAGCTTAAACTGCTCTCAGTTACCGATGCCGATGCGCTTGAGGCGCTTTTTCAAAAGTATCGTGTCGATATTGTCATCCACGCCGCAGCGTACAAGCACGTCCCTATCTGCGAAGCAAATATCTGTTCCGCCGTTACCAATAACGTTTTGGGCACCAAAAACGTTATTGATCTTAGTATTGCCCATGATGTTGCGAAAGTCGTCATTATCTCCACCGATAAAGCCGTGCGCCCCACCAATGTGATGGGTGCAACAAAACGAGTGGGCGAGCTGTATGCCCAGAATGTTGACTCTAAAACGACTGAAATCGTCTCGGTACGCTTTGGAAATGTTTTAGGCTCCAGCGGCAGTGTGATTCCCAAATTTAAATCGCAAATTGAGCAAGGCGGTCCGCTTACCGTAACCCACCCCGAAATGACCCGCTATTTCATGATGATTCCCGAAGCCTGCCAACTCGTTTTACAAGCCTCAGCCATTGCCAATGGGGGCGAACTTTTTATACTCGATATGGGCAAACCGGTAAAAATCGTCGATCTGGCTAGAGAAATGATTCGGCTTTACGGTAAAGAAGAAGAGATCAGCATCGAGTTCAGTGGTTTAAGGCCGGGTGAAAAGCTTTATGAAGAGCTTTTAATATATGATAGCGAGAAGAAGACACAGTATGCCTCTATTTTGATTGCCCAAAGCACGCCTTATGCTATCGACACGTTGCAAAACGATATCGCGGCACTCCTTACATGTAGCGATACGATTAAGGTACTTCAACGCATTGTACCGGAGTTTACACATGAGCCTTAAAAGAGTTTTGAAAAGTCAAGCGTGAAACGGCATTCAGAAAGTTCAAACTCAAAAGGCGTTTTTTCAATCTCCGCTTCAAGCACATAACGCCCCTCATGCAGTTTGTAAATTTCACTAATTTTCGTGATAGGGCTCACAATAACATAATAAAGCACTCCGGCACCCTCATAAAGCTTAAATTTGGTACTGCGGTCTTTATGTGACGTCGAGGGCGATAATATTTCAAAAACCACCGATGGCGTGCTCAATAGCTTCGTTGTACCATGCATAGCGCCGCATATTACCATGTTATCCGGTTGCACAACCGTATCATCGCTGATTTGCCAATCAACAGGTAATTGCACTTGACATTTACGACACGCTTCGAGTGCTTTATAGAGCTCACCTGTCAATTTTGCCGAAATACTCTGATGCTCCATGCTTGGAGCAGGAGCCATGGCATAAGCAATACCGTCAATCAGTTCCCATTTACCTTCCCATTGAATGTAATCATCATAAGTATAATGCGGTAGATCACTTAGCGCCAATGCCATGGTAAGCTCCTTTGCCTATTATTATAGCTCAGTTTTAAGCGCCGCCCCATTTGAGGCATTGGAAACCAATAGACTATAGCGTTTAAGCCATTTGGAAGCAATCGTTTTTTTCACCGGCTCCCAGTTTGTACGTCGCTGATTAAGCACTACCTCGTCAACATTGAGCTGTAACAGATGCGCATCCACGTCTATCTCAATCTCATCACCATCTTCTATAAGTGCAATCAATCCGCCCTCAGCCGCTTCGGGACTTACATGGCCAATAGACGCTCCACGCGTTGCACCGCTAAAGCGCCCATCGGTAATCAGTGCCACGCTCTCGCCAAGTCCCATACCCATTATCAGTGAGGTAGGGGCTAGCATCTCCTGCATACCAGGTCCGCCTTTGGGACCCTCATAGCGAATTACCACTACATCACCCGCTTTAACTTTATGTCCGACAATACCTGCAATGGCTTCTTGTTGAGAGTTAAAACAGACTGCCGTGCCTTTAAATTGGCGCATTCCCGTAGCAATCCCTGCTGTTTTAACCACCGCACCTTCTTTGGCTAAGTTGCCAAACAGAATCGAAAGACCGCCCACAGGAGAATAGGCATTTTCATTGGTATGAATAATCTCAGCATCCTTAATTTGCGCATCTTTAATACGCTCGCCTAGCGTCTCTCCCGTAACCGTAAGCGCGTCTACATGTAAGATATCCCCTCGTCGGCTCACCTCTTTCATAACGGCACTAACACCGCCGGCGCGATTAATATCTTCCATATGAACCGTTGCGAGCGAAGGCGATATTTTGGCAATATGCGCAACCTTCTCGCTAATCTCATTGATTTTGGTAATATCAAATGCCACCTCTGTCTCTTTAGCAATAGAGAGCATATGTAGCACTGTGTTACTGGAGCCGCCCATCGCCATGTCAACGACAAAAGCGTTGTGTACCGCTTTTTCATTTAAGATATTACGAAAATTCCATTTAGAATCCTCTGCCTTGGCCATTTCTACGACACGCTTAGCCGCAGCTTTAAGCATCTCTATACGTTCTGGAGTCTGTGCCAGCACCGTACCGTTACCCGGCAAAGCCACGCCCATTGCTTCACACAGTGTGTTCATAGAGTTTGCAGTAAACATACCTGAGCACGATCCGCCCGAAGGACATGCCTCGCACTCGATCTCATAAAGCTCTTCATCGCTCATTTTGCCGTCTGCGTGTTTGCCGACCGCTTCAAAGGCCGTTGCTAAATCAATCGGCGTACCGTCTTTTTTATGCCCTGCCGCCATTGGGCCACCGGAGATAAAAATTGTTGGGACATTAACACGTAGTGCCCCCATAAGCATTCCCGGGACAATCTTGTCGCAGTTGGGAATACAGATCAACGCATCAAGCTTGTGGGCATTCATTACTGTCTCAATACTATCGGCTATGAGCTCACGGCTAGGAAGGCTATAAAGCATCCCATCGTGTCCCATTGCGATGCCATCATCAACACCGATCGTATTAAATTCAAATGGTACGCCGCCCGCTTCACGGATCGCCTCTTTGACAATTCGGCCGTACTCATGGAGAAAAAAGTGTCCGGGAATGATATCGATATGCGAATTGGCGACACCGATAAACGGTTTGGCAAAATCTTCGTCTTTTAAACCTGTGGCACGCAATAGACTGCGGTGGGGAGTTTTGTCAAATCCTCGTTTTACCGTATCGCTTCGCATTGATCATCCTTCATCTTTTTTTGTGATTATAGCGATATTTTCGCCCAAAACTCTTTACATGTAAGAATAAATTTGCTATACTTTCGGCCCAACAACCAAAAAACGTTGTTAACGCGGGAATAGCTCAGTGGTAGAGCACAACCTTGCCAAGGTTGGGGTCGCGAGTTCGAACCTCGTTTCCCGCTCCATTTTATACCTCAGATGAGATTTTATAAAAGTTTCATCTGAGGTATTTTGCTTTATGCCCGGATGGCGAAATTGGTAGACGCAAGGGACTTAAAATCCCTCGGTGGCAACACTGTACCGGTTCAAGTCCGGTTCCGGGCACCACCTGGGTTTAGAGCAAGCAATTTACTTCGATAATTGGACAGATGGCAGAGCTGGTTGAATGCACCGGTCTTGAAAACCGGCGAGGGTCATACCTCCCAGGGTTCGAATCCCTGTCTGTCCGCCACTAAAACTTCAAAACACGGTCCCATCGCCAAGTTGGTAAGGCACGTGATTGCAAATCACCCACCCCCAGTTCGAGTCTGGGTGGGACCTCCATCTAAAAATTGTGCTCGCCTATTCAAATCGAACGTGAGTCTCGGATAAAGAAGACGCGGTAATTCAAAAAATAAGTGTAATTTCACTTAAAATTTCACATAGTATTTTTAACTAATTCTCTAAAAAAGACTTCGTACGGCGTTTTTAGTCTGTTTTATTTCTTTTTGCAATTTTGTCAAGTTCAGATGGTACTCCAACCGGTAAAGCTTGTCCACCAATAGTGTTCACGCCACCGGTTATACTTGTGTTTTCTTCAGTACCTGAATTTGATCCACCACTACCGCCGCCGCATCCAATAAAAATAAGAGCAGTAATTATTAATGCTAAACTTTTCATCTGAAAATCCATACAACACTTTTAGCAGGTACAAAATCTAAAATTTCGTAACCAGCTTCAACAATTTCATCTCTAACAGATTTTTCAGGTGCATACCCCTTCCAAACCCCATCCGTACTTACAAGTATCATTACCGTATCTTCAAATACCGATAGATAGGTTTCTGTAAATATAGGCAACTGATGCCACTCACCTGACGATAGGTTGGCGATATCACTTGCCGTCAAAACATCATACGTAACTATATCGCAACTAACTGGATCTTCTCGACATGCATCGATTGCAGCTACAAGATCTTCTTCTTTATATAAGCCATAGCTCTGATAATTTTCCAAAACATATTCTACTGTTGCATTATCTATAACGAGCCCAGCAGAACTGTTACTTGAAGAACTGTTACTTGAAGAACTGACTGTAGTTGTTTGCACGCATTCCCCATCAACCATTGTTGTACCTGTCGGGCATGTATTTCCACCTGTGGACACACTGCTTGTTGTAGTACTCTGTACGCACTCTCCATTGACCATTGTCGTCCCTGTCGGACATGTATTGCCACCTGTAGACACACTGCTCACTGCAGTAGATGAGGAACACGTTCCCATATCGCTAAATGGGTTAGGAACCATTGAACAACCACTTGTCTGTGTGCTTGTTGAGACAGATGATGTTGAGGTTGTTGAGTACTGTATACAGTCTCCTGACGAATTCATATATGTCCCAGTAGGACATGTGTTGCCATTACTGCTTGTCGTGCCCGAAACCGATGATGATGTATATGTAGTTGTAGCAGAGCTTGTGCTTGCTGTACTTGAGACAGCTGTACCTGTATATTGACTTATAGAATTGTATGTCTGCGTTCCTGCAACTGGACCGATTGTAGTAGTACTTGTTACCCCAACAGATGGATATGATAATATCGTCATTTGAGAAAACTCATCGGAAGGATCACCATTTATAAATGTAACCTGATCAATCCAATCATCAATTGGCTGAGAAAAACGTAGTTGCAAAGTAACACGAACAGTAGGATTTGTCACCTGATTAGGAAAATATGATGTCAAATTAAGATTATCTTCTACTGCATCTACGTAAAGCCATCCACCATTGCTTTGGTTAACCGCACTTGTGTCAATTCCTATCGAGGCAGTCGGTGTTCCCGTAAAAAGTATAGTTTTCTCTTCAATTTCCCAAGTAGCATCATTCTTTTTGATCACACTTGCGTGATCTATGACGCTATCATACAGTCCTTGAAATTTCACCATATATCGCAAGGATGCATTCTTTGTAGGAGTCATATCCAATGAAATAAACTCCACACCAGATGGGATGTAGATTTTAAAATTATTCCAACCTGTTGGCGTATAAAACTGCGCGTTCGCATCCCCTTTTGAGGCACTTTTACTTACATAAAATGTGTAATTAAATGACAAGTTGGCACCAGAATTAATCTCATTCAAATATGTAGCATACTCACCAAGTAGGTTCCCCCTATGTATTGAAGGGTACTCAGCATTTAATGTAACAATTGAAAATATTACGGATAATCCAAATAGTATTTTACGTTTCATAATCTCTCCTTAAATTCTCTCTAGTTTTACTTAGCTATTCTATATACATTAGTATAGCATGGCTAAACAAATAAAGTATAAATAAATTATGTGTAGTAATAGTGTAGAAGCAAGAAGTATTCCAGAGTATCCTAAAGAATACTCTGAAAGAAAATAAATAGTGATTAGTGATGATCTACGTAAGCAGCAGCACGTTCACTATAAGCTGGGTAAATGATGTTAGTAATAGCAGCACTGTTTACTTGTACACCAGTGATAACTGATGGGATAACAGGCTCACCTTGTCCAGAAGTTACAGGCACAAATGTGTAATCCAAATATCCAGACTCATAAGATGCACTATTATGAGCACCAGCTACAATATAGCAAAGTTCTTCATAGCAATAGCTATGTTCTGCAGTACCACCAGAGAAGTCGTTGCTTGAAGTTACACTGTTTTCCATTTGGTCACGAGCAACAACAGTATACTCATAACGTTTAGAGTTGTCAACATAAGTTACAGCTGTATCTTTTGATGCATCATATGTATAGTATGGAGCATCTTCAGCAGCTAAACCAGTACGTCCAAGATCATCAAAGTGATATTTTTTTACTGGAGAAAGAAGCTGAAGAATTGTATTAGCAGCATCATTGTTGTAGTAAGTTACATAAACGTTATCTTTAGCCAAAACATCTTCAATACCATCAAGAGCATCTGCAGCCAATTGGCCAGTTACAGAGTTGTCAAGAGTTGTTTCAACACCTTTAATAATACGGTTATTAGCAGTACCGGTTACGCCACCAAGAGCAGTAGCCATAATAGCCATAGTTTTTTCACCGCCAATAGCATCAGAATAGATTACTTCTTGACCATAGATGCTATCGTTATCAACACCAGTCCAAGTTCCTACTGTACCCGCAGCAAGTGTGTTATAAGCAGCGTAAAGAGCAGCTTTACTAAGTGGTGTACCTGGTCCACCCCAAGATGCGCTAACATCATATGCATCAATTTGGCCTACACCGAATACTTCAACATATCCATAAATGTTTCCTGCAGGACCATTGTCAAACAAGATTTTGTCCATTGGATTTGTTGCAGATACCATTGTGTCATTCAAGAATAATGAATCGTCAGTAGATTTAATTTTTACAACACCGTCATTGTAAATTTCACCTTCCCATACGTCACCTGGAGTCAGGTAGATAAGAAAGTCAAGGTTCTCTTTACTGGTTGCAGCTTCACGGATAACAACTTTTGCAACAACCGCTGCTGTAGTGTTTGTATTTACAACTTTGATGTTTGTTTTCCACTGTGATGTACTAAGCGCATAGTATGATGGAAAAACAAGATAATCACCCGTAGAGTCACCTTCTAGTGTTACTGGAAGAGTAGCTGAAAATGCAGCTGTTGACAGCATAGCTGCAGCAGTTGCAGAAAATACTAATTTTTTAAGACTCATGTATAGTCTCCTTACATGTAAGATTCGCAATAGTATGAAGCCAAATTTGCTCGAGCACGGCATACAGACTAATTGCTTCACTGTGATTGTAGCACTTTATTTCTTTATTTTCAAGTAGCTGTAATAAAAACTCTTAAGGTTCATCTATATCAGGAACCAAAGAGTCCGAATATTTATGATACCACCTACCATTTATATCTATCCACTTATCTAAAAATGTAAAAGTTTTTCCATTTTTGTCGTACTCAAGTTTAAGATAGGCAATACCGTCCGAATCAATTGATTTAATACTCTTTATCTTTATAAAATATTTCTCTTTATTATTCAGGTGAAATTGTTTATACCATTCAAGATTATGCTTGAAGTTCAGATACGGCAGTTCATAACTATAAGTTTCGTCAAAATCTTTCATCGATAAGGCGTCCCAGTATCCACGGACTCGCGCAAATAACTCTTGATGCTCTTCTCCGTTTGACAAATTTGTATCTACTTGCACATATTTATATGTCTTGCTACATCCTGCTAATATCAATACAAAAAAGATCGCCACAAATAACTTTATCATTCTCAATCTGCTTCCATATATTGACTTCTATAATATTCTGCAAGTTCTTTTTTTAAGCGGTTTCTATTTTCATTTGTCAATAAAGCTTTAATTTCTTCTTTAACCTCTTCAAACGGCTTAAAATGCTCGGCATCTATTTTTTCAACATATACAATTATAAAGTTCTTTGCCCACTTTTGGGGTGGCACAATATAGTTATCTTCTTTTGTCTCTTTCAGATAGCCTTTTATCTGCGGATGAATATCGTCAAAGATCAAACTCTGTGTTACCTTTGAGATATTGTTTTCATCAGCATATTTATCTAATGTTTCAGGTTTTTGAAAAAAGCCTTGATACACTTTTAATGCACTTTCAAAATCCTCAAACATATAAACTTGCATTGTTACCATGTTTTTTGAGAAAAACCTCTTTTTTTTGTCTTTATAATACGAGAGCAAAACATCATCGTTTACATCTATAGATCTCTCTTTTTGTTTTACAAGCTCATCTGCCAACTTGCCTTCAATGTCTATTTTAAGTTCTGTTTTAAGCTTTTTAGACAACCCATATTCTTTCAATAAAAGATTACTTAAGATCGTGTTCTCTTCTAAAACACGCGATGCTTCCTTGTCATCGATAACAATCTTCTTTGATTTTAGATTGTTTTTTAAAAAATCTATTTCCAATTCATTTGGATATGTACGCTCAGTACTTTTAACAGATAGCTCAATGCCATATAAAAAATGTACCATTAAGAGATGAATAAAAAATATTTTTGCCATGTTTATCCGATTTTAGTTAATTTTAATGAGAAAGAAGAGGGGTAATATTTGTAATAACAGCCAAAGGCTGCTATTACTTAACCAAATGGATTTGGTACGATCGGATTACCACTTGCTGAAGATGTAGATGCTTCACTGCTTGTGCTTGAGCTACTCGCTTCTACAACACACTCGCCATCCACAAGTACTGTACCGGTTGGACAGTTATTTCCTGCCGCTGAAGAACTTTCAGCCGTTTGCTCTGAACTTGAAGATGCAACTACTGGATATAATCCAAGGAATGCGTTTGCTTTTACTGCGGCATCAACACCCGCTGTATCAGTAGCCGCATCAACTGCTGCAAGTGCTGCGTCTAGCTCTGTACTGCTAGCCACTGAAGATGTCGTAGCTGCTTCTGATGAAGAGGAAACCGCTGCATCTGAAGATGTTGTATCACCAAATGGATCTGGAACAATACTTCTTGTTGGAGCACCATATGGATTCGGTACGATAGAATCTCCCGCAGAAGAAGTTGCAGCCTCAGAAGAGGAAGAAACTGATGAAGATGGTTCATTTGGATTTGGTACGATAGTATCTGAACTGCTGGAACCTGTAGATGTACCGCCAGCTTCAGCATATGCCAATTCCAATCCTGCCTTTGCAGCTGCTTTGTAAACATCCAATGCTTCCAATGTGACATCAATATCTGTAGTAGTCAATGCAATACCGTATTTAGCATTGATTGCATCCAAAGTCATACCATCTGCTTCCATTGTTGTAAATGGATTAATATTCGAGTAGCCAGATGCTGCTTTCATACTAGGAGCAATTGGATCTTCTGCATCTGCTTCACCATTGCCATTCGTATCATTTGCACCACCAACTGTTGTGAATGCTCCTTCACTCGTACCTTCAGGAAACTCATACGTTGCGCCATTTGCACTTTCATATTCTGTACTACCAATTGTTACTGTAGCACCATAGACATAGGCGTCAGAAACAGTTACTGTAATACGCTCACCACCTATACTTGAAGTTGAACTTGTGCTTGAAGTTGAACTTGTGCTTGAACTAGAGCCATGCTTTGAAGAACTACTTCCGCAACCGGTTAATGTAAAAGTTGCAGCAAGTACCGATGCAGCAACAACGCTAAGAATTTGTTTGTTTGCCATAAATATTCCTTATATGGATTTTATAGCTGATTGGCCAATCAACTAAAACGGGGACATTATACAATACTTTTTAAAATATTTAGATAGCCAATTCAAATAAAATAGGTTTTTGCAGTGTTTCGGCATCCAAATAGATTAAACAATTCTGTAGATTTTCACTCGCATTCGTTTCATTTGTATCAGAAACGCTATTTTTCTTAAGCACAACATTAAGTTGCTTAACGTTAGTAAAAAGTACATCGGCAAATACACTATTGCGATCCTCATACTCTAATGGCAACGAAAGCTTTTTAGCGGATTCCAGCCTAATAAGTCGCTCATCTTCTGAATGCACATAATAAACTACATAAGGCATAATAATTTCATGCAACGAATTGTGTGTCTGCATGGAGACGATATTATACTTATCTTGTTGCGTTTGACTCACATTCAGCTCCACCGATTCCACAAAGTCTCTATACAAAAGCTCAAACACTTTGGTTCGATTTGCTTCACTTTGGTCATGATGTGCGAGTGTACGGTTGGAGAGTTTCATTGAAGCGATTGCATTGTACAAAAAGAGCGTAATCATCACAATTAGCACTACCGAAACCATCAGTTCCATCAACGTAAATGCCGAACGCTTCATAGTTCCACCGGCCTTACATGCAAGATTGCGCCCTGCATCTCTTTGTTTTTAAACACAATATCGAGTATTTCAAACTGTATCACGGGAGCCAGTGCCGACGTTTCGCTACCCTCATCCATAGAGTAATCCCCAAACTCGCCGCCAAGCTCCTCTTCGCCCAGCGTAATCGTATCGACAAGATGCTCCGTATAAGCAAATTTCTGATCTTTCAAATATTTACGCAAATCGTCGTTTTCAATCTCATAATCATCTTCAAGCAGATCATACAGCGTTTTATCCGTACGGTTGTATTTGAGATCGGCATGAAGACCGAAAATAGACATCACTTCAGAGCTACTGCTTTTTTTCTGAATCTGTCCAAAAAGATTGGAGTAGTTGGAGTTGAGTTGTAGCAGTCCGGCTCCGACAATCGTGGCGATAACCACAGCAACCAAAACTTCGACAAGCGTAAATGCGCTACGCATCAGGTATCTTTGACCCCGACGCGGATAATCTCATGCATCGATGTCGTACCGTCAAGCAACAAGCGCTTGAGCTGATCGGAGAGCGTATACATTCCCTGCGCAATTGCTTGATTACGAATCACATGATCGCTCACTTTATCTTTGAGCATACTGCGAAAATTGTCATCAAGTACAAAAAACTCGCCAATGGCCTGACGACCGATGTAACCGGTATAGTTACATTTGGAACAGCCGCAAGATTTATAAATTTTTGCATTTTCAGGCAGATCAAACTCTTTGGCGAACTCTTCGGCTAAGAAATCTTCTTCTTTACATGTAGGGCAGAGTTTACGCACCAAACGCTGTGCCAAAACCCCCAGAAGCGACGAACCGATCAGAAACTGCTCTATACCCATATCGATAAGCCGTGTAATTGATGCGGTGGCATTGTTAGTGTGAAGGGTCGAGAACACAAGGTGACCGGTAAGCGCTGCTTGAATGGCGATTTCTGCCGTCTCTTTATCGCGAATCTCTCCGATCATTACGACATCGGGGTCTTGACGCAAAATAGAGCGCAATCCCGAAGCAAAAGTAAGTCCTGCTTTGGTGTTAACCTGAATTTGGTTGATATTGTCCGCTTTGTACTCCACCGGATCTTCAACGGTAATAATGTTAATGTCTGGCTTGGCGACTTGTTGCAAAAACGCATGAAGGGTAGTCGATTTACCGCTACCTGTAGGGCCGGTCACCAGAATAATGCCGTGCGAATGTTTGAGCAAGCCGTCAAGCTGGCCGGCAAGATACGCATCAAACCCAAGATCTTGCATATGCGGGATATCCTCAGATTGCATCAGCATCCGCATCACAACACGTTCACCGTAGTAGGTAGGCAAAATAGAGACACGCACATCCAGCGTTTTTCCGGCAATCTTGACATGCGTACGACCATCTTGCGGAATACGTTTTTCGGAGATATCGAGATTCGAGATAACCTTGATACGGCTGATAATCAGCGAAGCGATTTTATTGTCGATCTCTGCGTTCTTAATCAGTGCACCGTCAATACGAAAACGCACCTCGCTCTTTTTCTCATGCACTTCGATATGAATATCCGAAGCGCGGCGTTTGATCGCCTGATAAAAAAGCGCATTTACAAATTTAATGACCGGTGCCGACTCCTCGCTGGTAAGCAGATCCGACGAGTTACGCAAAAACTCCGAGAGCGAAATGTCTTCATCATCCATCTCCTCTTGTTCATGCTCCAGTGTTCCCAGTTCACTGTCGGTACGAATTTCGAGGAATTTGTTATAAAGACGGTCAAACGAATCGTCATCCGCCATAATCAGCGGATAGTTAAAATGTTGCTTGGAGAGGTAGTCAAATGCCGGTGCTAGATGACGCTCTGAAATTACTACATGTAAGGCATCTTCAACCTCAGCAAAAAGCACGCTGTTTTTAACGGCAATGTTAAGATCAACCCCTTCGGGCTGTTCGGGGTGCAGATCGACGTTTTCGATTAAAGGAAGGTTGAGCATCTATTTACCTGAAGGTGAAATCATATTGACTGCATCCATTTTTTCAGTCGCTTTCTCTTCTACCTGTGCTTTCTCTTTTTTTTCTTCTTCGATCTCTTGCAGACGTTCATCGAGTTTGCGTCCCAGTAGCGCTTCATAACTCTTCTGCACTTCATCGAGTTGGCTCATCAGCTTTTTAACACGTGGTAAGTCCTCATTGTTTTTAACAATGTAGGGAGTGAGGATAATAACCAGATTAATCTCCTCTTTAGCCGTATCTGTCGTACCAAACAACGACCCCAAAATAGGAATTTCACGTAAATAGGGGATTCCGCTGTTACTTTCACGCTCTTTATCAGAGATCAAACCGCCGATAATAATGCTCTCTCCGTTTTGAACAATCGCCGTTGTCGTTACCTCGCGCTTGGAGGTGTTGACATATCCTGCGGTAGAACCGGGAAGTACATCTTCAAGTTTGGCATTAGCTACAAGCGTGACTTTATTACCCGATGAGAGTCGCGGTTTAATTTTTAATGTCAAACCGATATCTTCACGCGATACGGTATTTCGGGCTAAATCCGTACTCTGATTGCCCTGCACGGTGGAGGTCACAATTGATTGCGTCTGTCCCACATAAATCACCGATTCTTGGTTATTCACACATAGTAGTGTGGGTTCAGAGAGCGAATGAGCCGCACCGTTACCGGCAAGAAAGTTAATGGTTGCGCCAAAAACGATGCCTTCGGTATATTTAGCGCTGGTATCAAGATTCAGCCCGCTAGGAAGCGCCAAGGCCGTTCCGCCAAGATTCGTAGCAAAACTTAACAGTCCCGAACTGGTGAGTGCACCTCCGGCTAGACCGTATTGCATCCCGATTTGCTCGCTTAACGTATTGCTAATCTCAATAATGCGCGCCTTAACAAACACCTGCGGTTTTTCGACATCAAGAATTTTGATCATCCCTTTAATATCTTCAATGTCTGCTTCCGTTGCCGACACAACAATAGCGTTGAGCTCTTCATAAACGCTCACCATCGGTTTGTCGGTCTCTTTGGCGTATTTCTTTTTATCTAAAATGGTCTGAAGCGATGTCACCACGTTTTTAGCCTCGGAGTTCTCCAGCGGCAAAATTGTCAGGCGCTGATCGGCACTCGTATCTTTGGCATCAAGTTTCTGCACCATAGGGCGAAGCAAGTCGATATTTTCGCGCGATGCCAGAATAATAATGGAGTTGCTCGCATCATCGCTTAAAATCTCAACTTTATTGGTTTCCACTTTTTGATTAATCAGCGTCTGGGCAATTTTAAGCAACTGGGCAGAGATACGGCTAGCCTTGGCGTTTTCAAGCGTTATAAACTCGACCTGTGCATTGGTTTTACTCTGCTTTTCAATCTTATCAATCACTTTGGCAATCACGGCGATATTGGCCGGATAGTCGCTGATAATCATGGTATTGGTCTCTTTCATCGTCAGCAGCTTGCCGCCCTCGGAGAGGAACTGACGCACCTTGGCCGCGATGATGTCAACGTTTTCATTATCCACCTGAATAAATTCTGTTTTCATCAGGTTTTTCTCTTTACTGTCAATGGGAAGATTACGTTTCACCGCCGTATTGGCACGCTCAATCGTATAAAAGCTTCCATCTTGCACAATCGTAAAGCCCTTTTTCTCCAAAACGGCAAGTAAAATTCCCATCAACTCATCTTTGTAAATAGGTGAACTCGATATAAAATTAACCGTTCCGGGAATCGGTTGCGAGAGCAGAATGTTTTTATCAACCACCTTGCCGACCATCTTGATAAAATCTTCAATTTTAATGTTTTGAAGTTTTAGGTTGACACGTTCGCGTTTTGTCTCTTGTGCCATAGTCGTAGAGGGCATCACCAATGCTATACTCACTAAAGCCACAAAAACTATATTAAAAAACTTCATATTCCAATTCCTTCTCTTGGTTGTCTCGTAAAATTTTCAATTTCAAACTGTCAAGTTTGTCCATATTATTATAAATTTTAAATACCTGCGATATTGACTTTAATATCCGCCCGTTTACACCTATAATGATGTCCCCTTTTAATAACCCCAGCTTGGAAAAAAGCGAATCTTTTTTGACCCACGTTACCTCAAAACCTTTAAGGCGTTTCTTCTCGATCACCTCTTTGATTTTGATATTTTTCCAAATAGCGTCAAAATTTTTGGAGTAGTATTTGATCTCTTTACGTTTCACAAACACTGCTGCGCCATCGGCGATAATCTCCGGTTCGGCTTCGGTGATGGCACCCTCATCCAGATTCTCATCTTTAAAATAGACCTCATAACGTTTCGCCGATTTTTCAAAAATTGCCCGATCCGCCAAAACATCGACTAGCTTGTAGCCTTTGTAGACCTCATTTAAGCCGATCATCACAATATCATTGCCCTCTTGAACGGCAACAAACGGCGTATCAGGATCATCATAGATGCCTTTTAACACGATACTGCTAAGTTTGTACACCGGTTCCTCTTTTTTGATCACCTTTTTCTCTAACAACAGATCCATCGCTTTTGAAGGTTTGTAGCTGTTATATAGCGATTGTTCTTCGACTTCAACACGGTCAATACCGTGATGCGGCAGTACGAAAAGAAGCACCAACGATAAGAGTTTGACCACCACCGCAATGATACCGACCGCAATAATACGTTTTATCCATAGCGGACTAATAAGCTGATTCATAAACATAGCCCCCTTCGGAATCTTTTTTCATACGGCGTAGCCAAAACGGGTTTTGCTTCTCAAGCAACTTTGAAGGCTGAAGACGAATCGAGATGTTGTGATCCAACAGCGCCGCTTCACCTTCAATCATGCCAAACTGCCCTTCGCCATATAGCGTTACATGCAAAGGGTTAAATATCGAATACGTCACGCTAATCCCATCTATCTGTGTTGGCACAAACTGCTCCATATCAGAATGGAGCGTAAACGATGAGACGTTGATACTGTTGTATATCAATAACGGTGTAATACTGATATTACTTATCGTTCCCACTTCAAGGTCGTCGTAATAGAGCAATGCATCCTTTACATGTAACGAAAACCCCGCATCTTTAAGATGTTCTTTGGAGAGCGTAATCTTATAAGGATTTAGCAATGTTTCCGCTTTGTAATAGAGCTGAACCTTTGGCAAAAAGAAAAGTGTCAGCAGTAGCGTAAGAAGAATATATGCGCCAATCTTTCCTAAATGTTTCATAGTTCACACTCCACATTTAGTGTTGCATTAGAATCGGAAAAACGCTCCAAAGAGAGCTTTTTAACGCTTATGGATTCATTGAGCAGTTTATTGGTAAAACTATCCAGCGTTTTACCATCAAGATTTTCCAGTGCAATCACATAGATATTTCGCGTTTTCTCTTTTTTGACAATATGGCTCTTAAAGGTCTTGTGCGACATAATCGCTTCGATTTTTCTAACGCTACTATTGGTGTTTTTCCAGCGCCCTTTAAGCAACGCAATCTCTTTGCCAAAGGTTTCGTTTTCCACATTAACCTGAGAAAGCCTAATAATTTCGTTTTGGGTGCTCCCCACTTTATAAATCATTAACAATGCAACGCCGACAAAAAAAAGTAGCATATAGAGCGGATTAAGTTTACTCATAGCGCCACACTTACATAAAACGTGTTGTCAATCACCTTTGGCGACGATATTTTAAAATGCTTCTGTACATCGGCTTTGATCGCTTCGGCTCGCTTTGATCCCGACATCACAATCTCATAACGCGCCGTTTTTTGCGTGATATCAAGTTTTTTGACATACTCGCCCTTTTGCAGTGATACATCCAAGAGTTTCTTGATATTGCTTCGTAATTCTAACTGTCGCTTCTCTTTAGAGTAAAGCGCATGTTTTAAACCCTCAAGCTCAAATGACGTTTGAGGAAGCTTATATTTATCTATAATAGCAACCTCTCTACCTTTTTCATGTTGCAAGTCTTTACGCAAGATCAAGTAATTTCCAAAATAGACAAGAATCACGGCAACGGCGACCCCAATAAGACGGTAAATATACTTCTCGTCTATAAAACTGTTTTGAAAAAAACTTAGTGAAATGGCGTGCTTGCTTAACGGACGTTTTGAAAAATAGTGCGCTATACTCGTATTGCTTTGCACATACTGCGACACTACAAGACTCACCACGCCCTCTTGTGCAATTAATGCGAAGCCGTCATTAATATCTAGCGCTACATCAAGCTCAAAACACTCCGTTTGCGCAAAAAATATTTTATTAATTTGTGACGGTTTGATTCCCAGTTGCGTTAATTTAGCCACAATCAGCGCATCATTGTAGGCAAAAAGCCAAAATTGTTCGCCCTGTTTAATAGCATGGTAGCTGTACTCACCCTCGGGCACCATGCCATCAAACAGTGACGGCGCCAATTTTTTTGCCTGTGCCACACTCTTAACGGGTAGGGCTTCGCTTTTAAACCAGTAATACACCGGTGAAAGCACAATATTAAACCGCTCCGAAGGAAGATCAATCGCTTCTTGTTTATTAATGAAAAGCGTAGCGACCTCTTTGGGTTTGGGGGTGCTAATTGGTAATTTCAATATGTGATACCTTTTTACTTTCTAGATCGTACAAAAACGTAATTCCAGCATAATTCTCTCCGCTATGGATATTCATCCACGCTTTCACCTGCGGAGCATAAAAATCGGCTCCCAATTTTTTAAGTTCGGCTTGCTGTTCACCTGCCACGCCAAGTGCCGCGAAATCTTCGTACGTATCAATCCGATCCGTCGTATGTGCCGCGATTGCCGAAGCATCCATCTCGGGAAAAAGTGCTCCAAACGCTTCGGGTTCCACATGATTTAAATCAATCGTATCACTGCGAAACGTCAAAAGCTTCTCCCAAGGAATCAGATCAACACTAAAATCAAGCGTTGCCTTTTTGTACGCTTCAAGGATTTGTTCAAAATGCTCTATAGAATAGATATGCCCTTGCGAAAAAAACGGATTTTCAACAGCCAATTCAGAGCCTGATGTGCGTTCATCCAGATCCTCATCAACCGTGTCTGCGATCAATGATAGCAGCAGAATTTTATCAGAGACATTGTAAATGGTCAGTATACGGTCAAAGTAGCGCTCAAACTCAGTCGCAATAGGCACCGCATCATATGAGAGCGTTTCTTCTTCGCTCTTGTTCACGTCTTGAAGCATCAAATTGGGATTGAGGCCATTCGCTTCGGAGGTAAACGTTACATCAATCTCAATACCGCGGCTTTTCTGCTCAATCACATAGGGTAGCGACAAAAAAATATCTAATGACATAGAGTCATTCACATCTTGGGTCGCCTCGTTCATCACATCTATAATTCCCGACATAAAGCTATTTGTTTGAATCAAAAACTGCTTATTTGATATTCGTTTAAACGATTGGTTTAGAATTCCGGCTGAAATGCCGATTAGTGCTGCTATGGCGGCAACAAGGGTTATTGTAATAAGTAATGCTATTCCCCGTTTCAGTATGAACCCTTTAATGAAAATTTTATTATTCTTAAAGGTTGCAATCATAAAGGAGATTTATGAACAGATACCTACAATTCACTATTTTATTTATTGTCGCATTTATTATGTTTTTTGTGTTTTTTGATGATCCGGATATCGCTTCTAATGATCATCGCAATGAAGTTGCTACTTTCGAAGATACCGCTACTGCGTCTGAAGATGCGAATATAACATATTCCGCCACCGAGAAGCCCTCAAAAACAGTGGCATCAAGTGAAGAAACAGCTAAAAAACCAAAACGCGAAAAATATGTTGAATCAAAAGCACTATCTGCATATGGAGTTTATGAAGTTTCCTTAATCAATACCGCACAGGATCTTTCAAAAAAATACAATAAAATTGTTATGCTACAAGGAAAAATCGATGAGAGTGCGTTTCTTCTAAAAATTCCAGATTATCTAGTAGAATCAGACACCGATAAGATAAAATTACGAATTAAAAAAATATCTACTGGGGATGAAAAATTTATTTCAATTCCATTTTTACCTCAAATGGGCGATACTTCACAACAAATATCAATGCAAATAGATTTTAGTGACCCCGAAAACTATAGCTATAAAGAACAACCTGTTATAGTTCCTATTCCAAATTGAGTTACCCAATAAAAAGGAAGTATTTAATGAAAAAAGCATTCTCACTTATGGAGCTGATGATCGTTATCATCATCTTGGGACTTTTAGCGGCAATGGTAATGCCTGAACTTATCGGTAGGGGCGAACAGGCAAGACAAAAACTTGTCTGTGTTCAGATGAAAAGTATCAAAAATGCGCTTGATATGTTTAAGCTTGACAACGGTAGTTTTCCAGAGCAAGAGCAAGGCTTGAAAGCTTTGGTAGAAAATCCCAATCCTGAAAATTACCCGAATTACTCTTCTTCGGGTTATTTTGAAAACAACATTGAGCCGAAAGACCCATGGCACGGTCGCTATATTTATGTACTTTCCGAGGCAGGCATCAACCTTATCTCTTTAGGTGCAGACCGCAAAGAGGGCGGTAGTGACGAGAACAAAGACATCACGTATGCCGACTGTATCAAGCAATAAGGCGTTCACGCTTTTTGAACTCCTGCTTGTTATTACTTTAATTGCCGTTTTATACGGCGTATTCGTGCACAAGCTCTCAAGACCAAGCACATCAAAAGTGGGTTCACTTTCATTGACAACGCTCAAACCGTTTATGCTGGAGCTTCCTTTTAAAAAAAAGGCAGAGCTTATCTGTATGGAGCCGTGCCAAGAGTGCCATATCTACCTCGATGGAAAACCGGCTACCGAAGAGGCGATAAAACTTTTTAAAGATACACCGAAAGTTTATGTTCCCGATCGTTTCGGACAGATGCGCACGATTGATTTTCTGCCGATGATAAATACAGATCAGACGCTTGATAACGTCTGTTTTAAATATGAGGTATTTAACAACAAAAGCAGTTCGTATTATGTGGTGGAATCGCAAAAGAAGTATTATCTTTTCGATCCCTACATGAATCCGGTGCGCGTTACCGAATCGTTTAGTGAAGCAACCGCTTTTTTTGATAAATCCAAACTGCTTCCCATGGAGAAGCGCGATTATGACCACTAAGGAGCAGTATGGTCTTTAAATACAAAGGGCTTTTAAGCGACGGTTCCAAAACCAAAGGGCTTATTGAGGGTAGCGACCTTGAAGATGCCAAGAAACGCTTGCGCGCCAAACAGATATTTTACACCTCCATTTCCGAAGAGAGTGCGAATCTGCTTTCCAACCTCTCTTTAAAACGTAAAAAAAGTATTAAGCCTGAAATCCTTGCCACCATGAGCCGCGATCTTTCAATCTATCTCAAAGCGGGTATCTCTATCGTCAATGCGCTACGTCTTGCCCAAAACCAGTACGCTCAAAATAAAACGCTCTCAAGTTTTATCGCCACCGTCATTACTTTGCTTGATGAGGGTAAGAGTTTTTATCAGGCACTCGATACGCAATCCATTATCGCCCTACCCGATTTTTACAAACAGTCTATTAAAGTTTCGGAAAACAGTGGTATTTTGCAAGAGGTACTATTGGAGCTTTCGGTCTTCTTAAAAGAGCAGACGCGTGTTAACAAGCAGATTCAAAACGCCTTTGCTTATCCCGCTTTTATTATCGTGGTATCGCTTTTTATGGTCGGCTTTATGATCACCTTCGTTGTTCCCAAAATCACGGGAATTTTTGAGCAGTTAGGGCAAGAGCTTCCTAAAATCACGCAGTTTGTCATTGCCACCGGCGATTTCTTTACGCATCACTGGATTGCGATGAGCATACTGCTTATATCTTCTATCGCAGGTTTTGCAGCGATGATGCGCTATAGCCCAAAATTTAAGTACGGTGTCGATCTTACAATGCTTAAACTTCCGTTTTTTGGAGCCATTATCCAATCATCGGAGCTTGGGCGCTTTTCATACATCTCCTCGGTTTTAATTCGCTCGGGCATCCCTTTTGTTCAGACGGCAAATTTGGCGGCCAATATCTTAAAAAACAGCGTCATTCGCAAAAAATTCAATACGGCCGCAGAACGCGTTGTTGAAGGTTCTAAATTTTCCAATGCACTGCTTAAAAGCGGCGGCTATAAAATTGACACTTCATTCGTTCAGGCGATTGCACTCGGTGAAGAAACCAGCGAAGTTTCGGCGATTTTACAAAACCTCTCTGAGCTCTATTTTGAAGAAAACAAAGACAAGATATCACTCTTTCTCTCTTTGCTTGAACCGGCACTTATGCTATTTGTCGGCGGTATCATCGGCTTTATCGTCTCGGCTATGCTATTGCCGATCTTCTCTATGAACATCGGAGGCTAGCCATGCAACTTGCTATCGTACTCCCCAGCTACAACGAAGAGGCGGTACTTTATGAGACCGCTTCAAGACTGCTCTCACTGTTTGAAAAGCTGATTGCCAAAGGGACAATTAACAATGAAAGCCGTATATGCTTTGTAGATGATGGTAGCACAGACGGCACATGGCCCATTATCGAAGCGCTTGCTCAAAGACATCTACATGTAAGCGGTATTAAACTTTCACGAAACCGTGGACACCAAAATGCACTTCTGGCCGGATTGTTTGATGTCCACGGTGATATCATCATCAGCATCGATGCCGATTTACAAGATGATATTGAGATTATTGAGGAGATGATTGAGCACTACCGAAACGGCAGCGATATCGTCTACGGTGTGCGAAAAGAGCGCAAGAGTGACACGCCATTTAAACGCACTACTGCCGAAGGGTTTTACAGACTCATGCAACTTATGGGTGTCGATATCGTATTCAATCATGCCGATTACCGCTTGCTGAGCCGCCGTGCCGTCGAAGAGCTCAAAAATTTTAAAGAGGTCAACCTCTTTTTACGCGCTATGGTACCGCTTGTAGGCTTTACATGTAGCCATGTCTATTATGATCGGGCTGAACGTTTTGCGGGTGAATCAAAATATCCGCTTAGAAAAATGCTCTCTTTTGCATGGGATGGCATTACATCATTTTCCGTTATGCCGCTACGCTTTATTACGGCTACGGGATTTATTATCTTTATTGCGACTTTACTAATGAGTATATGGGTGCTTGGTGTTAAACTTTTTAGTAACGAAGCCGTGCCCGGATGGGCTTCAACGGTGCTACCGATCTATTTTATCGGGGGAATACAGGTACTTTCGCTTGGTATTGTGGGTGAATACATCGGTAAGATGTATCTTGAAACCAAACAGAGACCGCGATTTATAATCGAAAAACGGATCGATTAAAGGTTCAATACAAATATCGATGAAAAGAGCGCAAATAGCGCTACGGTCGCATAAATTCCCCACTCTAATACGATAATCTCTTTACGGCGCACCATGCTGAGTGCCAACCCCATAAAATACGCTAATGACAAAATAAGCGGAATGCTGTAGCGAAAATCGTTACTGCACGCAGCAGGTATGCTGTAGCGCAGATAGATTGCCGCCAGCACGATAAAGATCGCATTCATAATAAACGGCATCGAACGCACAAGCTCTTGCTTTCGCATTGCAAAAAAACCTACAACCGCCATCATAAGTAAAACCAAAAAAACAGCGCTAATACCCGATGCAAGCGGTTTTAGATTAAGGTCATGGCCAAATTCACCAAAAAGAGACGATTGCCAAAAGTAGTTCCAAAAATATTCTCGCCCTTTTCCATTGTCCCATGCACTGGTATAGGCATGTTTAAGCATAATTGCAGGATCAAAATAGAGATAGCTTGAAATCGAATTATCCACAAACAATCTACGATTCAAACTGTGCGCATTACTGACTAAGCCGCCATCACTACGCGCTACATGTAAGCTTGCAGCACTGCCTGCAATCAAAGCGTATACACTGGCGACTAGCACAACGGTACGCCACTTTCGTTTCCACTCCCTGCGTGAAATCACATGAATCAGATACGCCATACCCAATACCGCCATCACAATGAGGCCATTGGCTTTGGCAAAAAGTGCCATTGCCGCAAAAAGTGTAGAGAGCCAAATCCCCTTGCCGTCTCGTAGCCATTTTAGATAAAAATAGAATGCTCCGACATAGCCCACATACACCAGTACATCATTTCCTATACGAGAAGCGTGCATAAGTAGCGAAGGGTAAAACAGTATCACGGTACTGCTCATCAATAGTACCACGCGCGACGTAAACATCAAACGCAGACTCAGCACCGAAAAGAGTGCAAACAGCCATGAGAATATCAGTGATAAAAATTGAACCGCTGATAATGCAACCCCTTTTGAAAAGAGCAATCCCATTTTATAGATTCCGGCCGACATTAGATAGTAAAGCGGTGGATGATAGCATGTCCAACACTCCTTGGCCATCGGCAATGCGCCATGTGTGGCGATATAAACGATGTAGTCGATATGACCGTCCACATCATAAGTGCGTTCATACCACGGTGTTTCCATAAAATAGTAAAATCGTACCACCATGCCTAGTGCAAATACTATAGAAAGCGTCAATGAGAAGCGAAGGTACCGCATCACAAAAAACGATGCCAACAACACCATGACACCGACTACCGCTTTAAAGCTATGATGTATCCAAGGCTTAAGCACCGCTTTTACATCAACGCCGCGTTTGCCCGCTTTATCTTTTAGGCGTAATTGCAGGCGGTTATCACCATCTACAAGATAACGACTAATGTCAATGTCAAAACCGCGGCTCCAATTACATAAGCCATTAATCCCCGAGAGATCGACTTTACTATCATTAACATAAAGCGTGCTTAAACAGTCATCGGGAACGATATGAAAGATGCCTGAAGAGAATCTGTTATGACTTACATGTAACTCAAGTTCAAATGTTGGAACATTTCTATTGGTATCCGCTTTATAGGGTAGCTCAACATTTTGCCGCTCTTTATTGACAAGTAGCTCAATATCAGAAAGCACGGGGTGCGCTTGCATATAAATAAATGCAATGGCAAAAAAAATGAGAGAGAAGAGTGCCGAAGCAATAAGAGTGTAGGTTCTCTTATTTGCTCTCATGATACTCTTTTTCGGCATTGACATTCCAAAGATTCTCTTTACTCGTCACGCCCTCTACGATATTCTCCACCGCCGCCATAGCACTAAGCATTGAGTGATCCATATTGTTATAGCGGTGTGTACCGTTACGCCCGACAAGATAGAGGTTTTCAATCCCGTCAACAAAATCACGCACCGTATCAAAGTTATCGTAAGTACCGAAATAGGCCGGATACGCTTTAGGCACTTTAATCGCCACGCTATCAAGCACTTCGGCCTTTTCAATCACGCCAATCTCTACGAGTTCATCAATACCAAAAGCACACATCTCCGCATCGCTCTTGCTCCAGAGGTCATCACCCTCGTTACAAAAATACTCTAAACCAATCCAAACGGTGTTCTCAAGATCGGCCACCATGTAAGGACTCCAGTTGTTAAAGACCTGAAGCCGTCCCACGCGCACTTGTGGCTCTTGAATGTAGATCCAGTTATCAGGAACGATGTTGGAAACAGTTTTAAGGGCGGTTTCGTTTTTGATTTTGAGCTTGTTAAGCAGTACCCCAACCGTTAAAAAGTCGCGATACAACAAACCGTTGGCCACCAAGTTAACACGCTCGGGAATATCGTTCATACTCGCTATAAGGTCGCGCACCGGCATGGATGAGATAAGATGATCGCACGCAACTTCAAAGCGCTCGCCCTCTGCATTTTCAACCGTGATGCCGCTGATGCGGTCACCTTCATGATGCAGTGCCACCACTTTGTGTTGCATCTCAATCACGCCGCCTCTCTCTTTAACCAGATCGGCAACCAACTCCCACATCTGTCCTGGGCCGAATTTGGGATACAAAAAATGCTCGATCAGCGAGGTCTCTACCTCTTTTTGCGCGATTCCTTTTTTGGATTCAAAAAGTTTTTTAAAGGCATGGATGAGGGTTTTGGTAATGGAGAGGCCTTTAATGCGCTGTGCGCCCCACTCCGCTTTGATCTCGTTGCACGGTACACCCCACACTTTTTCGGTGTAGTCTTTAAAAAAGGTGCCGTAAAGCTCACGGCCAAAACGGTTAATGAAAAACTCTTCAAGCGTCTTCTCATTTTTGATCGGGAAAAGACGTGCGCCAATATAGCTAAAGCCGATTTTGGCCATCTTGAAAAGACCGAGGTTGTTTACGGTTTTCGTGCTTAGCGTAATGGGATAGTCAAAAAACTTGCCCAAAAACAGAATACGCGAGAGACGGTTTCGTACCAGTAATACACGATCGCTTTTTTCAGGATCAGGGGCACCTGCCTTATCACTTAGCTCTACTTCACGATCTAAAATCAGATCATCTTTAGCCGGTTTTCCCAATAGCGGCATTCGCTCTTGCCACCACTGCATCACGATGTCGGATTTGGAAAAGAAGCGGTGTCCGCCGATATCGATACGGTTGCCTTTGTATTCGACGGTTTGCGAAATCCCGCCTATGGCCGTGGTAGCTTCAAAAATAAGCACATCGGCCGTATCACGTTCTAGCAACTCATAAGCTGCCGTAAGCCCCGCAGGTCCGGCTCCGATAATGACAACCTTTCTCTTTTCCATCTCTTCCCTTAATTAATAAAATACAATATATCGCCGTGCAAAAAAATTCCAAAAAAAGACAATGCCCGTCGCCACGATTTTGGAATAGAGGTAATAGAGTGCCGCCAGATCCGTAAGCGACCACATTACCAACTGGTTAAGCAGCAATCCAATCACGCCGATCACCGAAAAAGCGATAAACTCTTTGCGGCGATCCTCCATTTTGCGATTGGCAAACACCCATTTGACACTAAGCGCATAGTTGCTTGCCAATCCAAAAATAAACCCAAACACATTGGAGATGAGATAGTGTACATGTACGATATCCGTCATGACATAAAGTGTCAGAAAGTCCACGCCAAAAGCGACGATTCCCACAATAAGATAACGCAAGAACTGAATGGAAACCGTGTGTGTTTTTCCTACCAACAACCGTTTTGGCACTTTAACCCTTTTTAAAGATGTGATTATACTCTATTAATGATAAACATAACGTTTTCTAAGCACAAAATTCCACACGAAGGTTACGCCAATAGCCACTAACCTTGAAATGAGCGGATCGAGCCGCCATAATCCAAAACTGAGCAGTTTTACAGTGCCCATATTCAGTAGCAATCCGCCCACCGCGATAAGTGCGACAACCACAAACTCTTGATGCGCATTTTTAAGCTTACGTCCACGGGTGAACACATAACGTCTGCCGATTTCGTAATTGGCATACAAGCCCGCAGAGTATCCCAAAATAATGGCAAAAATATAGTTAACGCCAAAAAGAATCAGCGTCGAATAGAGCAGATAATCCACAAAGGTTGAAAATGCCCCAAGAATAAAAAAACGGACAAGCTGACGACGCATCTATAAAATCGGCTTTAATTTCCAAAAATCGAACCATACCCGTTGCATAAACTCCATCGTCGTGAGTGGTTCATAATAGGTAAACGGTCTAAAGAAATAGTAGGTATAGATAATCTCAAACACAAAGATCAAGATAGCCGCATTGAGTATTTTACTCTCGTTTTCAATCGCCTCTTTAAAGATATAATTAAAGAGCAAAAAGAGCACAAATGCTCCAAAAAATAGCGGTATAAAATAGTGATACAGATACATCACCCGCTCAATATTAAACATGGTAATCATATACGAAATGTACATGGCACTAAAGGTCATAATGAGAAAAAAGAGCCGCTTATCCTTTACATGTAAGCCAAATATATAGCGCGATACAATCAGCGAAATTGCAATAATCATCGCCACTACGATGCTAAACCAGATAATCGGATTCACCTGTAAATAGAGGTAACTCACCTTACCGTCTTTCTTGCCCCAACGATAGTTGATGCTTTTATTTCCAAATGGCCATGTGGCGGCTAGCGAGCCGTTCTCGCCCTTTTTACATGGGTTATACCGAGGGACGCCTTTAGAGTATTCGCTCATATATTTGATATTGTCACGCATCATGACTGCATAGTTGAGGGGATTGGAACTTGTGCCTGCATTAAGTATCTGAATATACTCAGGTGAGGCTTTATAGTTTTTCACGCCTTTGGTATCGGCAAGCGTGAAATGGATATAAAACACTGCTACCATCACGCCAAGCAGACCGGCACTCATGGCGATTCCCTGCAAAAACAGCGCTTTTACATGTAAGAGTAGCGCCTGATTTTTCATATTGTAAAGGTATAAAAAAGGAAAAAGCAAGATCAAAATCAGGCCATTGAGTTTTACCGCTACGGCAAGGCCGATTAGTGCGCCAAGAATCGCAAAATCACGGTACGTGCGCTTCTCGCGGTCAAAGAGTACCACAAACCATAAAATTGCTACAAAAATAAAAAACATCTGCGTCGATTCGAGCATGGCTGAGCGGCTCTGTAAAATAAACGCATTGGCAAAAAGATAAAATGACGAAAAATAAAACGCGTAATCAAGACGTTTTGATATCCGATATAAAATCAGAAAAAACGGCAGTGCCGCCAAAGCTCCGAAAAGCGTAGGAAACAGACGCACACCCGCGAATGAGTAGCCTTTGGGAAATGTTTTAATGTAGTCGGTTTGTACAAAATAGCCCAAATCCAGAGTGTCATTAGGATGCAGTAGCACTTCGCCAAGCGCAATAAAGAGCTTTCCTAGCGGCGGGTGCGGCTCCATGTACATGACGCCATCGATATACTTTTGCGCCGAAGCCACATGATAATTTTCATCCCAAAAGACCGCGGGAGGGTTGTAGTAGTTCACAAAATAGGTGCTAAACGCAATTACCATTACCGCAATGAGATACGAATAGAGCTCTTTGTTTTTGATGAAATACGCTTTCATGACGCCACCTTTGAAAATACGATATCGTCTGAGCTATCACCAATCAAGTGGCTTTTTGAGCGGCTGTTACGCTTGTAAAGCGCTTTGAGCGCCATAGGGCCGCCGCCTTGAAAATACTCAAGACGGTAACGGTGCGTCCCTTTGGTAAGCTTAACGTTACATGTAGTCGTTTCCATCGGCCGGTCACCGACATGTTCACAGATGTTTTTATCATCGATCCAGAGCCTAAAACCGTCATCCGAAGCGACATAAAAAAGATAAGTATCGCTATTTTTAACATCCATTTGCGTGCGCGCATCAATAAAAAAGTTACTGCTATAGCCCAGAACCCCTAAGCTTTTGTGGGTCAAAACAGTGGATTGTTCAAACGAAATGACATCAATCTCATACTCGTGTTTTGAACCGGCTTTTCGTGGTGTATCAATCGTGGCTATCGCACCTTTTTGTTCAGATATCGTAATCTCGACATCACCGTGCGTCGGCAATTTAAATGTTTTTGAGGTAATAAACACCCCAATTAAAATGACAATGAATAATAAAATATACTCTTTTGATAAATAGTTCACAGGTACTCCATTGAAATAAAACCAACATTATAATAACATTCGTATTAAGAGCTTACAAATACGCTTACATGTAACCTTTTGGTAATTGCGTTACAATTGCATCAAGAAGGAGCATTTATGCTGAATATTCCGCAAGAGCAGATCAAAGAGAAGTTTGTCGATTCGCTGATGAACTACTACAAAATCGAAGAGGATCTCTTTTTACGTCAGCATATTGCCGAGATGACGCAGCATATCGACCCTAAGCAGTACCGCGAGTTTTTCGCTACCCTCTCAAACTCCGAAATGCCGTATAAAAACCCGTTTGAAAAGATTGCGCAAGTAGCTCGAAAATTTGATGCAAGCGTATCTGATGAGGGCAGTACGAAACGTGCCAAATATATCTACGACGTTATGTACGAACTGCACAAAAACATCATTTTACAAGAAGACTCCACCCCTGCTACTGAGCGCTTTGAGCAGATCTACATCAGCCGTATCCGCGACAAAAAAAGCGGTGAACTTTTACTAAATGCCGAAGATATCGAAGTGATCCGCAACGTCGGCAAGCGCTGGATTTTTGAAAACGTGGCGGGAGATAAGAGCTATTTTTTAAACACGATTCAAAGCGAATATGAGAAACTGCGCCGTATTGTCACGCCGCAACTTACCCTGTACCAAGAGTCATGATGGTAGCCATACCCAAAGTCTTAATTGAGCGCAACGACCTTACGGTACTGCAACGCGCGATATTGCCGCTACTGATCCACCACACTTTTGGCTGGGGCACGCGTGATAAAGGGGTGGCGGCCAAAACGCTAAGCGACATATTGGGCGTACATGTAAAAGAGCTTATCGAAGCGCTTGATGCACTGTGTGAAAAAAATATTTTGCACACCGTACGCCAACGCGAGGGCGTAAACACGCATATTCTTTACGCCATCTCCAACGATTTTATTGAGAATGTCAACAACCCCGCAAGCGCTACGCCCGCCATCACCCAAGCGCTACGCCAAGAGTATCATGATGCGGGCTACTACCTCAATCTTCCCAAAGAGGATTTTGACGCACTGCACGCCTTTGCCCTCTCACAGCTTGATCAAAATGCGCTTCCTAGTGACGTTTTTGACGATTTTAACCTCTATCAACGCTCCAAAAACCGCCGCTCATTTGACTGGAGAGCCGAGTTTTTACGCTGGATGAACAACGAAAAAGCCAAAAGAGCGCCTTCTAAAGCGCTGATGCTTGATGAGCACAAGCCTACCGGAGACCAATTTGCTTTGGCCGAATATTTTATTAGCAAACTTCAAGCCATCGACCCGCAGTTTGAAGCGCCGTTTGACGTCATGAGCTGGGGTAAACAGATTAAACTGCTTGAAGAGATTGATAACTACACCCCGCTTGATATCAAAAGCGCCGTAGATTGGCTTTTCTCGTCTAAAGGCGACTGGTTTCGCCCCAACGTGCCCGATGCGTGGGCACTGCGCAAGCACTTTAAACGCATTATCTCACATACCCGCTCCTACCGTGACGCCAAAGCAAAACTGCCAAGTCATGTGAATATATTTGATCTTTTAGAAGAAGATTAAGCCCGTTTTATAATATTTGTTTATCTCATACTGCTGTAAGATGCTCTAAATTCCCATAAGGAGCCTTACATGCGTCTCTTTTTAGCCCTGCTGTTTACAGCATCTACACTTTTAGCCTGTCAAAATAGTTGCAACAAAGCCCGCTCATCCACACTGCTTGACACACTTGATTACGCCCTAATCGTAATGGATCTGCAAGACGATGCCGATATCAATACCGCCATTGCCCTTTATAAACGTGATATGAAAGCCCTGTCACGCCAATTTGACACCGAAGCTTTCAAAGAGGGAAAATTCAACCCCGATACCTACCGCGCCAACCATGTAAGTAGCCAAAAGATTGATGCTCAGATTGCACTTTTTGAGACCCTCTATCTGATTCTTACCGACGCGCAAAAAAAGCGGCTTCACCAGCTGATGTCGGCACATATTCACTATATTGATGTGGTAGCCAAAGAGGCTCCGAAAGCCTGCCATAAAGGGTGCGGAAAATCATGCGCGCACAAGATGAAAGGCTCATGCGAGTAGACTCTTTTTGCCGCTGTCAAATTTGCTTAATACCGCCGGAAGCATCAGCAAATCCACCATCACCGCAATAATCAGCGCAATGGCGGTGATAACGCCAAAGTTGAAACTCGGCATAAAGTCGCTGAGTACGAAAATCGTATACGAAAGCGACAAAATCAGCGTCGTAAAGATTATGGCGCTTCCCGCATACTGCATCACGTAACTGAGCGCCTCTTCAATATTATCGCCGCGTGCGCGCGCTTCGCGGTATTTAACCAAAAAGTGAATAGTGTCATCCACCGCCACCCCGATAATAATCGCGCCTGAAACCGCCACGCCAAGATCGATGGTAATGCCCAGCCACCCCATCACGCCGATCACCAGCGCAATGGGTAGCACGTTTGGTATGATAAACAGCGGTATAAGGCGCGGGTTGCGAAAAATCACGATCATCATCACCGATACCGCCGCAATGGCCAGCAGTATCGAATTTATCAGCGTATCGGTAACGTCATGCTGCATATGTGCAAACATGACGGTTTGCCCGTTGACTTTAGCGCTGTAGGGAGTCTGTTTCCACCACGTCTCAATCCACTCAATCATCTCAAGATCAAGTGAGGTATCCACAATATTTACCGCGGCACTTACGCGCAACAGGCGTTCGTTGACATCGAGTTTATCGTTGATCTCCATGCCTTGCGGCAGTGAGAGCGAATAGAGTAGCAGATACTGTGCGATCAGGTTTTTATCTTCCGGTACGCTTTTGCTCCCCGCCATCACCTCATTGAATTTTTTAACCACATCCACCAGTGACGAAACGTGACGTACATCGCCGTAACGTGTTTTAAACTCCGTGCCAAAGCGCTCGACTGCTTTCATAAACTTCGGTGATTTCACGCCGTCTTTGGCTCCCGAATCAACCACTACCTCATACGCCATCGGACCCGAAAGCCGCTCTTGCATATTCTGCACCGTCTGACGAAAATCGACCGCTTCGCTAAAGTAGCGTACGGTATTTGAATCGACACGGACATGATAGATTCCCGCGCCAAGCGCCATAAAAAAAAGTGAGCTGAAAATAAGAATCTTTGTATCGTGCGCAATCAAAAAGCGGCTAAACGCATGAGCCAACTTACCTTGTGATTTTGTAGCCGTATCGCCTTTACGCGCTTTAATTTTTGGGTTTAAAATCGCCAGCATGGCCGGAACAAACAAAATGGTCAATACAAACGCCAACAGTGCGGCATTGGCCGTGGCAATGCCAAGCGTTTTAATGGGAATGACATGCGAAATGCCCAAAGAGGCAAAGCCCGCCGCCGTGGTAAGCGAGGTAAGCAGTATGGCCAAAAAGTTTTTGTTCACCGAGTAGTGTATCGCTTCATGATTACTCATGCCTTTGCGCCGTCCCAGCACATAAATCCAAAACAGGTGCATCGCATCGGCAATGCCGATCGCCACGATAAACACCGGCATATTGGCCGTAAAGTTGTTCATGCGGTAGCCCAAAAGCACCTGCACCGAGAGTACAATCAAAAAGGTAAAAACTACTACCGAGATACTTAGCAATACTGCCGAAGGGCGTTTAAAAATGATAAAGAGCAATACGATTGCAATCAGCAACACCAGTGGTGTAAAGGTCACCATATCGTGCTCACCCAGTGAAATAAACGCCATATTGAGCACCGGCCCGCCACCAAGGTAAAAACGGTAGCCACTGGCATTTTCATCGGACACAATCGCCGTAGCCGCGGCTTTTAAACGTTTGGAGACTTCGGGGTCATCCCCCGCTTTAGGCGTCATACGCGCCACGATCATCGTGGTTTTAAGATCGTCGCTCACGATGCGCCCTATCACCTGATCTTCACCTTTGATGATTGCGGCTTTTTGCGCCAAATCTGCACTACTCAGCGCATCAATATCATCAATAAAATCCTCGACGATCACCTCATCGGGATACTCCTTGTCGGCATGAACATATTGGTAATTGGTAAGCGAATCTACCCGCGCGATATCGCGGGTCTGCCACAGTTTTTTGGTAATACGATCGATTACATGTAAGGCTTTGGGAGTAAGCACCCCGTTTTCGTCGCTAAAGGTAATCGTCACCGCATCGTCGTTGCCGAAAACGGCGCGGAAGTTATCGTAATCTTTAAGAATCTGCGAATCCTCATCAAACCAGATACGGTAACTTCCCTCAAACTCAAGGTATTTGAGCTGTGATGCAAATGCCACGGTAATCAGCGGAATCAATATAGCAATCATCCAGCGAAAACGGATGATACTCTCAACAAATTTTTTCATAATGATGATCCTTAAAAGTGATAAGCAAAATTTACGCCTATGCGCTGATGCTCTTGCAACATGGCATACGCCGTCTGTTGTGAGTCCGAGGGGTTGATATAGCTGTAATCGGCCTTAAGACTAACGGTATCAAAAAGCCGCGTCTCATACTCGATTTGATAACTCTGTTCGGCATACTGCGTATCAAATACGATTCCGGCCAATAGCGATGAGCTGTCCATATCATTCACGCTATAGCGTACGCCTACAAAAATATCGTTTTGAAAGGTCTGAAAGAGTGCCAAATCATCGGCGATGTCATCACCATGCTTAAAGGTATCGTAGCGGTAATACTCGCCGATTAGCCCCAGATCGGCATCATTATAAACGCCGATAAGCGTATGCTCAAACCCCACGCCAAGATGATAATAATCCTCTACATGTAAGCCTCCTAGCATCACCTGCTCATCACGGACATGCGCCGCGCTCGCCTCAAGCTTAAAGAGCGTATTATCCACCACCAGCGTATGGTAAGTAAGCGCTTTATCCACCAAATAGGCATTGGCCCGAAACCTGTTATTCACCCCATTTAGCGGAGCATCCGAGGTAAAATAGCGCTGCGAATCGTAGCCGTGTTGCACGATAAACGCGTAATCAAGCGGATATTCCCACTCGGTTGAACCGCTGTATTTGAGATAGAGCGTGGGGTAAAAGCCCGATTCTTCACGCTTAAGATCACTATCATAGTGGATAAACTCGGGAAAAAAATAGTACACATACGGATATTTGCTCATCTGCCACGGGTTTTCATACAGCTTTATTATTAGCGAAAGCTCACCTGTCTCAGTAAAATACGAATAAGCCACGTTCCACGCCCCTTCGCGCTGTTCATCCAGCAGATCGCTGCGAAAATCGACCGTCGTAAAGGTATCGGCCACGTTAAAAGCCTCAAGCGCACCCCAAAAGCGGATATTTTTGCCTGCAAAAAGCAGGCCGTTTTCTAATTCATACTTCATAAAAAGTTCATCAAGACGCGCATAACTACGACCGTTTTCGTGATCTTCATCAAGATCATGTGCATCCTCTTGCGCATAAATCCGCGTACCGGCCTGAAAGTTGCCATACGTGTAGGAGAGTTCCAGCTCCTGCTCAAGCGTAAAGTTTTGCGCGTGCTTGTCACTGGGGCGTTTAAGATACGCCTGCGAATTTAGCCCAATATGCCCTCGATACTCAAACTCGGCCCATAGCGACGAAGCGCAACACGCTAATGCAATAAGGCTTACATGCAAGGTTTTCATTGTTTGAGCACGCGTTTGTGAAAATCGTTATCGCCAAAACCGTTTTTAAGCGTTTCGTTTTTCCACACAAGCACCGTCTTTTTATCGTTTTGATGGTTGCTCATGGTAATTTTTCCAATGCGCCATACACCGTTTATTTTTTTATAATCTTCAAACACCGCCGTTTTTAAAAGCGCTTTTTTACGGTCATAATACTCTACTTTGCGCGCTAAAAAATCCTTGGCATCGATCCACGACACTTGCTTGGTATAGCCAGAGTTTTTGTCTTTGGGAACGCGCGTGACTTTATACATTTTTACGCCATCTACACTAAGCTCTTCGGCATCGCCGTCATAAGTATATTTCTCAATTTCAAATGCACTGAGGTCTTCATAGCTAAATTCACTTCCCATAAATGAACCCGACTTGTTTTTACTGGCAATGCGTTTCACGCGTTTGAGCGCGGGCAGGTAGAGCCACTGGTCGTCATCGCCTTCAATATGCTCGTAACTTAAAAACTTTGTCCCCTTTACATCCGAGGGAGAGAGAAACTCCATCAGCGACTTATCACCGCCCTCTTTTTCCAAAACCATCATCTTCATTTTACGCTCGCGCGACTCGCCGCCGGCGTTGATGAGCGTCATAAACATCGTAGACTTAGCATCTTCAAAGCCTTTGGTCGCCGCATCGGACTTTTGAGCCACCTCGTAACTACTCATTCCCCATACACTAACCGCTACAAAAAGCACTCCAAATAGTTGCCGCATTTCTGATCCTTCTGCTTTGATGTTGACAATGTTAACATACTAATGTGAACTTTGTCAACATTACCTGTACGATTTTAGAGTGTTTTTCTAAATTTTACGATTCCCACGCCGACAAAGGAGACAAAAAAGAGCAACAGCGCCCCGTAAGATGCCGCCAAATCTACAAATAAAGTGTGTTTAATCAAAAGCCCCCGAATAATCTCCACGAAATAGGTAAACGGCAGGAGGTAGCTTAAAACGCGCACACTTTGAGGAATGGCTTCGAGTGGAAAAATAAAGCCTGAGAGTAGCATTGAAGGGACAATAATGAATATCGCAATAAACATCGCTTGCTGTTGCGTCTGCGATACTAACGATATGAGCAATCCCAGTGCAATCATCACCGCCACAAAAAGTACGGCCAGTGCAAAAAGCAACAGATGGCTAGAGGGCTGGGGCAGATCGAAAAATCCCCATCCCACGCCAAGTATCATATAAAAATCAATCAGCGCGATAATCACATAAGGCAGTAGCTTTCCGATCACAAAATCCGTCTTGCTCATCGGTGTCACCAGCAGTTGCTCTAGCGTATGTTTTTCACGCTCTCGCACAATGGTGATGCCTGTCAAAATCAGTGCTACTTGCATAATGAGCACACCGATCACCCCAGGCAGAAAGAACCATATCTCTTTTTCATCGGGATTAAAAAGCACTTCGATATCCATAATAAAAGGATCTTCGGGAATTACCATATTCTCGGAATCTTCGTCAAGAAAATACATATCGTTTGTAACCTCATTATCGGTCGCCGCACCGGAGTTGTATTTCATCGCGGTCGTGAGTGAGGGCATGGTGCCGTCGGTATAAAAGATAATATGCGGCTGGGCGTTGTCGGTAAGGAGTTTGGAAAAATCAGCGCCGATATGCAGTCCCGCCTTGGCATGGCCTGAACGAATCGCTTCAATAATCGCTTCGGTACTGTTGACTTCGTAAAGCTCAAAATAGCCCTCACTCCAGAGATTGGTTTTGATAAGGTTGGAAAAAAACGAACGGTCTTCATCAAAGTACGCCATTTTGACGTTGTTTGGCTCCAACTTGAGTGCCACGGCAAAAAGCCCCAAAAGCGCAATCGGCATTACAACGATTAGGGCAATCAGTCGCGGATCACGGCGTAGCTGCAACAGCTCTTTTTTCATAATGGCGCCGATCATGCTACACGCTCTTTGGTAAGTGCCATAAAAACATCTTCGAGATTAGCGCGATCAGCGTGCCACTCCAAGGCGCTGTAATTTTTTAGCACTGCTTCATCAATATTATCATTGACCACCGCGCGAAGCTGTGAGCCAAACTGATTGAGCAACACCACCCCATCAAGCGCTTTAAGCCTTACATGTAACGCCGGATTAAACCCGCTTTGCGCGCTGTAGACCTTTACCCCTTCAAGCATCTCGGTAATAGCGTGCGGCGTGCCTTGTGCAATGATTTTTCCCGAAGCGATAAAAGCAAGCCGGTGGCAACGCTCGGCCTCTTCCATGTAGTGCGTGGTCACAAAAAGCGTTTTGCCCTCGCTAGAAAGCAGGTAAAAATCGTCCCAGAGTTGCTTGCGCGTCACGGGGTCGATGCCCGCCGTCGGCTCATCAAAAAAGAGCACGCTAGGATCATGCACCAGCGCGCAAGCAATCGCCAGACGCCGTTGCGTCCCACCCGAAAGCATTCCCGCCGCACGCGTTTTAAAACGCACCAGATCATAACGCTTTAGCAACATTTCAAGGCGTGCATTATCACGCACACCGTACATACGGGCATAAAAGTCCAGATTTTCCCACGCGCTAAGCTCTTCATACTGGCCAAAATGCTGCGACACGTATCCGAAACGGTGTTTGGCGTTTTCGACATTTTGATCGTTAATCAGCACGTTTCCGCCATCGGGCTTTAAAATGCCGCACATCATCCGCATGGTGGTAGTTTTGCCTGCCGCATTGGGTCCTAAAAGACCAAAAATTTCACCCCTCTTGATGTCAAACGAGACCCGATCGACACTCTGCACTTTGCCGAAGCGTTTGGAGATATCTGTTGCCCGTATCATCCCATATCCTTTGCAAACATGATAGTACTTTTATGTAAACCTTGTCAACATCAATATGTTATCATTGTGTTATGAAAGCATCGTATCATCACGGCAACCTTAAAGAAGCGCTTGTCACCACCGCACTGGATATGGTAGACCTTGAGGGTTTGCAAAGTATCACCCTGCGCGAACTCACGCAGCGTCTGGGAACGTCACGCTCTGCCATTTATCGCCATTTTGAATCCAAAGAGAGTCTATTGCAAGCGGTGCTTTTTGCAGGCTTTGAGCTACTTAATGATGCAATGACACCCATACTCATCCTAAAAGAAAAAAGCGTTGTTGAGCGTTTTAAGCTTATGGGCAAGGCGTACTTGGAGTTTGCCATGGCCCATCCCAACATCTATCGTATGCTCTTTGGTCATGAGCTTCAAGAGCAGCGCGAAGAGAACTGTGATAAAAACAACGAATCGCAGGCAACGGGTTTTCACGTTCTTGTAGGCTTGCTCGTCGAAGGTCAACAAAACGGCCTTTTTAAAAAAGAAGATCCCATCTTACAAGCCACGGTGGTATGGTCGATGGTTCACGGTATCGCCAATCTACTGATTGATGGACATCTTGACATTAAAGAGAATATCGAAGCGATTTTCGATGTAGTAACGCAGACGCTACTTCAAGGTTTAAGCGCTTAATTTCAGTAGCACCTTATCAAACCAGCGTGTCGGAAGCAAGCGTTTGAGATAGCCCATCACATAGGTCGGTGTCGTCACGTAGTAACGCGCTTTAGGACGTTTGGACTGCATTACAACATGTAAGATCCGTTTCGTTACGGCGCTCGGCGGCAACTCAAAATCATCTTTGCCGCCGTGACCTTCAAAACGTTGGATCGCCTCTTCGTAAAGCGCGCTATAGTTACTGTTTTTAATGTCAATATGTGCTTTGAATTTTTCATATGCGTTAGCGCGAAAACGGCTGGTGATGGGGCCGGGTTCAATAAGACTCACAGAGATGTTAGTACCCGCTAGCTCAAGGCGCAAGGTATCGGCCAAGCCCTCAACGGCATATTTGCTTGCCACATACGCCCCGCGCATATACCAAGGGATAAAGCCTAAGATGGAGCTATTGTGAATAATGCGCCCCGCTCCCTGCGCTCTCATAATGGGCAACACCTTACATGTAAGCGTATGCAGACCGATAACGTTGGTTTCAAACTGCTCGCGCAGGGCTTGCGGCGGCACATCTTCAAGTGCCCCAGGCTGTCCGAAACCGGCATTGTTAAAAAGCACGTCTAGCGTACCTCCGGTGCGATTTAACACCTCTGCAAGCGCAGTATCCATACTCGCTTCATCTGTCACATCAAGCTGTAATGCCTCCAAACCTTCGTTTCGCAAATGCGCCACATCCTCGGATTTTCGCGCTGTGGCAAAAACACGATACCCCTTTACATGTAACTCATGCGCCACTGCATAACCGATACCGCTGGAACATCCGGTGATGAGAATGGTTTTGTACTTCATGCTACACCTTTGATAGATATTGCAACCATACCTGAATCTACTTTAGGACACCTCTAAAAACCCCTTTCAACCTCCCATGCTATAATGGCGCCACTATTTTACATGTAAAGGAATTACATGGGACAGACCATTACCGAAAAGATCTTCTCGCAGCACGTCGGCAAGAGCGTGTATGCCGGAGAGATCGTGCGCAGTCCTATCGATATGGTAATCGGTAACGACATTACCACCCCTATCTCGATTAAAGCATTTGAAGACGCGGGCGCTACCAAACTCGCCAATCCCGACGGCTTTTCGATTGTGCTCGATCACTTTATTCCGGCCAAAGATATCGCCTCGGCCAATCAGGCGCGCATTAGCCGCGATTTTGCCAAAAAGCACGGCATGAAGCACTTTTTTGATGAAAAAGATATGGGCATCGAACATGCGCTGTTGCCTGAAAAAGGGCTGGTTGTACCGGGCGACGTTATCATTGGAGCCGACAGCCATACCTGTACGCACGGCGCGCTGGGTGCTTTTTCAACCGGCATGGGTTCGACCGATCTGGCCTTTGCCATGATTACCGGAGGCAACTGGTTTAAAGTGCCTGAATCGATTAAAGTCGTTCTTAGCGGCAAACCGGGCGCATATACTACTGGAAAAGATATCATTCTTGAAGTCATCCGCATGATCGGCGTGGACGGCGCACTATATCGTACCCTTGAATTTGTTGGTGACAGCATCAAGCATTTGAGCATGGATGATCGTTTTAGCATGTGTAATATGGCGATTGAAGCGGGAGCTAAAAGCGGGATTGTCGCCTACGATGAGACAACCGCGGAGTTTTTAAAAGGCAAACCCCTTGCGCGAGAACCGCAGATTCACTACTCTGATGATGACGCAAGCTATGTGAAAGTACTTGAAATCGATGTGGCCGCGCTAGAGCCGGTGATTGCCTATCCGTTTTTGCCAAGTAACGGCCACTCCATGAGCCAAGCGGTTGCGGACGATATTAAGATCGATCAGGCATTTATCGGTAGCTGTACCAACGGCCGCCTTTCAGATTTAAAAGTAGCCGCGGAGATTTTAGAGGGCAAAAAAGTGCACGAAGATGTGCGTTTGATTGTCACACCGGGGACACAGCGCATTTTGCGGGAAGCCACCAAAGCAGGCTACATCGACATTATCGTCGATGCCGGCGGCGTGGTCTCTAATCCCACTTGCGGCGCTTGTTTGGGCGGCTATATGGGAATTTTAGGCGATAACGAAGTGGCCATCTCCACAACCAACCGCAATTTTGTAGGGCGTATGGGAAGCCGCAGTTCTAAAGTGTATCTTGCCAATTCCGCCGTTGCCGCGGCTTCGGCAATCGCCGGAAAAATTGTCGATCCGCGTTGATCAAGATTCTCTTTCCGCTCATCTTTTCGCTGCTCTTTGCAGCGATTCACGCGCTTGCTTATAGTCGTATTCTCAAACGCTTACATGTAAGGCCTGCTACCAGACGTGCGCTCGGATTTTTTCTGCTTTTTAACTTTTTAGGAATCTTGGGCTATCTTGCGGCACGCTATTTTGTGGGGATTCCCTCACTGCTTTATTTTCTGCTTTCGCTCAGTATCGGTGTGGGGTTTGCACTTTTGATCGCGCTTATTCTTTACGAACTACTGCATCTATTGCAACACCGTCTTCCGCTCGATCAAAGCAAACGCGACTTTTTTAAACGCGGTAGCGATCTTGGCTTTTTAGGGCTTGGAGCATTTTATGTGGGCGCAGGTGTCGTAGAGGGTTCCAAAACGCCACAGGTGTTACATGTAAAGGTGGCGCAACAGCGTTTTGCCGTGCCTTATAAAATTGCGCAGATCAGCGATATGCATATCGGGGGATTGGTAGATAAAGATTTTGTGGCCAAAAGCGTGGCACTAACAAATGCGCAATACCCCGATTTGGTCGTAATCACCGGAGACCTGACCGATGCTCCCATTGCGCAGCTCAAAGCGGCCGTGGATGAGCTCAAAGCACTCAAAAACCGTTTTGGCACCTTCTATGTGGTGGGTAATCACGAGTATTTTCACGGCATTGAAGCGACGATTGCGTATCTGCAATCCATCGGTATTACCGTGTTGGAAAATGAAAACCGCCTGATCGACAACACCTTTTATATCTGCGGCGTACATGATGTGTTTGGCTACCGATACGGCGCGTTTTTGCCCGATATAACCCAAGCGTATCAGGATGTGAATGACACCATGCCCACACTACTGCTGGCACATCAGCCACGATTTTTGCAATACTTAGAGGGCTTTGAGCCTTCACTGATACTTAGCGGTCATACTCACGGCGGGCAGATTTGGCCCTTTGGCTATCTGGTGCGCCTGCAACAGCCCTATCTTAAAGGCTTACATGTAACCGGATCAAACCGCCATATTTACGTGAACAGCGGCATCGGTTTTTGGGGGCCGCCTATGCGTTTAGGCTCAAGTTCCGAGATTACAATCATTGAGTGGAGCTGATATGTTTGATATACCCTGCATCATCTTTGCCGGCGGTAAAAGCTCGCGCATGGGCGAGGACAAATCGCTACTTCCTTTTGGCGATTTTGAAACACTCGCGCAGTTTCAGTATGAGCGAATGCAACGTCTCTTTAGCGAAGTCTATATTTCTAGCAAATCCAATAAGTTTGGCTTTACATGTAAGGTTATCGAAGATCCGAAATCAAGTGATTTTGCCCCAACGGCAGGCTTTGTCGCGACGTTTGATGCTTTACATGTAGAGCGTATTTTTGTACTTAGCGTCGATACGCCTTTTGTTGATGAACACGCTATTAAAGCGCTAATCGATGCCGATGGCGACAATGACGCTACTATTGCTAAAACCGCATCAGGCACCCACCCCATGTGTGGTATCTACCATCAAAGCTTACATGTAATGTTTCAGCAAATGCTTCAAAATGGCGATCACCGCCTAGGAAAGCTACTTCAAAATAGTAATACCGTTTATAAAATGTTTGAAGACGAATCGTTTTTTGCCAACCTCAACCACCCGCACGAGTACGAAGAAGCTTTTGCTATAATATCTCAAAGGAATATGTAATGCAGCTCACCCATCTGGATGAAAAAGATCGCCCTAAAATGGTGGACGTCTCGCACAAAGAGGAGACGACGCGTAGCGCCACGGCCAGCGGAATCATTAGCATGACTCAAGACGCTTTTGATGCCGTCATTCATGAGAGTGCCAAAAAAGGCCCCGTGATTCAGACTGCGGTAATCGCCGCCATTATGGGCACTAAAAAAACAGCCGAGCTTATTCCCATGTGCCATCCTCTTAACCTTAGCGGCATCAACTGCGATATTGAAGAACTCCCCGCGCTTCCAGGCTTTAAGCTCTATGTTACAGCCAAGCTAAGCGGCCAGACCGGTGTAGAGATGGAAGCGCTAACAGGAGTGAGTATCGGACTGCTTACCATCTACGATATGCTTAAAGCGATCGATAAAGGGATGGTAATTCAAACTACCCAACTCGAATCCAAAACAGGAGGCAAAAGCGGTGATTTTAGACGGTAACGGCGACACGCCCAAACTCGAACTCGACTACCCCTGCGAATGGCGCTATAAAATCGTAGGTAGCGACAAAAAACGCATGATTGAAGCGGTGTGTGAGATCATTCCCAACAAAGATCATACTATCGAGCACTCCAACCGCTCTAAAACCGGCAAATATACCAGCCTCAATCTTGATCTTCTGGTACACAACGAAGAGGAGCGCAACTTTATCTACGAAGCGCTCAAAGCGCATCAGCATATCACTATGGTGTTATAAGGAGCCACATGGAACTGCAAAAATTTGAACGCGACATCACCAACAGCTATAAGAGTTTGAACGATGAAACCCTACAAGCGCGCATGGCCGCGATCATTTCACACATTCAAGAGGAGTGGGGGCTGAACAAAAACGAACTTACCCCGCAACAACTCAAGATTTTAGCCGATGCGGTCATTTCGCAAGAGACGGTAGCGCTACACAACGAAGTTCAGGACTTGCTGGCGCAAAAAGAGCGTATTGAGCGCCAGATTGAGCGCAAAAGCGAAGCGCTACAAGAGTCAAAATATCAAGTGTTTGATGCCATACAAAGCTCATTTGAAGATGCCAATGAGGCTTTTTTAAACCGTCTGCACCAAGTCAAACTGCAATCACTCGATCTGTTTGACATGCTCGAAGAGATGGTGGAATCGGCCATTATCACCACGCTGGAAAAAGGGATCGATATCGAAGATACCATCCGTGAATTTAGCAAAGAGATCACCTACGAAACACTCAGTGAAGGCGAAATCAGCTCCATTCGTATCCAAAGCGTGATTGCCACGATGCTACAAACCGCCGTGAATGTCGCCGAAGCCACACCCAACAAGGCCGAAGAGGTACTGCGCGGCACCCTGCGCGGCATCCGCTCTGGCCTTATCCGCAGTCTCGCACGCTTTAAAAAACAGCTGCTTTATATGCCCGATGAGATTAAAAGCGATTTTGAGGCCAGAGACCCGCTCAAAGTCGATCAGCTCTTCTCCCAAGTCATTAGCGATCTGTCGCTACACAGCTCCAATAGTTGCAAAGCGGTACTGGGACGCGTGGGCAAAGAGATTCACTACGATATGGAAGAGTTGATGCAGATCTCTATGGAGACGATGGAGCTGATGCGTGAGCGTATTAAATGGCAAAGCTCCAAGGTGATGGGTTCTAAAACGGCGCAAGAGGCCAAACGCATGGGCTTTACGGCGTGGAGTTCAGCAAAAACAGCCGTTAACAGCGCTATTAAAACCGCCAAAGAGAAGATGGACAAAAACTAAAGGAGCGTCATGACACCCACGGGCAATCCCATTAAATGCTCTAACGGATTGGGACGTATCTTATCGATTCCAACACTCTTTGTAGCGCTTATTGTACTCTCCAAGTTTGGATTCGCGCCGCTCAATGCACAGTGGCATACCGTAGCGATAATCGTCGTTATCTATCTCGTCTTTGTCCCCTTTGTATTTCATAACGCTTTTTACAATACATGTAAAGCCAAAAAAGAGCTTATTACGCTCCGTAGCGAGATCGATGCCTATCTACAATCACACCGCTGGAACTTTGAAGGTATAAGCCGCTCCGTGGGTTCGGTCGAGCACCTTTTTGAAGCTTTTGAAACCCGTTTGCGAAACGACCATTTTGCCGGTGTTGCGGCAGGTGTATTTCCCACACTCGGTATTTTAGGCACCTTTATCTCCATCGCCATCTCGATGCCCAACTTTTCGGTTGAGACTTCCGAAGCACTCGAAGCGGAGATTGCTAAACTGCTGGGCGGGGTCGGCACGGCCTTTTATGCTTCGATTTACGGTATTTTTCTCTCACTGTGGTGGCTCTTTTTTGAAAAATCGGGTCTAAGCCGCTACGATACTATGCTTGTGGCACTTCGTAGCGAAACCGCCACCAAGCTCTGGAGTGAAAACGACCTGCGTCTTGCCGAATTTAAGCAACGCGACACGATACGCAGTGCTACGCAAAGCATTGTGAATACGCTTTCAATCGAAGATCACTCTCTTGTTGCAGAGCTTCGGGAGATTCAAGAGGGCTATAGCGCATTAAATGAGAGCGTGAGCAAGCTTAGCACCGGCATGAATAATCAAGTTGAGCGCAATCTTGCACATATCTCGGCCATGAGTGCGCATCTTGAATCGTTTACGGGACTCACTAAAACGCTACTGCAACAGTTTGAGCAACTCAGCACGGCCCAGCAAGCCCAAAACGACAAACAGTCTCAATTACAGCACCATTATGAACGCCTCTTGATGCTTCAAGAAGATTTTACCTCATTTTCTCAAGCAATCGCCCAGAGTAATGCCGATGTACTCAAACAGCTTCAGGGCTTCAATGTTCAAGATTCAATAATGGCGCTCAATGATTACAACAGCATCATGAATCAGGGCATTGAGAAGCTACACCGCTATACCGAAGCCCTTGAAGCGGCTCAATCGTCGCAAAAACACGCTTACGACGCTCAGATGCAAGAGGGCTTTGAGCTGATTGATCGCGAAGTCGCCCATGTAATTGAGCGCCTCTCCGAGGTGGCACTTGAAATTACCAAAACCGGTAGCCACATCGTTAATCGCTTTGAGCATCGCTCCTAAATCATGCGCCGCACCCACGATAAAAACGACACGTTTTGGATCTCTTATGCCGATTTAATGGCGGGTCTGCTCTTTGTTTTTGTGCTACTGGTAGGTGCAATTGTTATTAAGTTTCTTTTTTTACAGCACGATGTCAAGGCGATAAGCCAAGAGCTCCTTGAGAAACAGCACGAGCTTCAGATCTCACTGCACGATCTTGAAGAGAAGAAGAAACGTCTCGATATCGCCGCTTCACGTCTAAGCGAGATGGAGAAAGAGGCTATTAAAACCGCGCTGTTGATTCGTGACCTGCGCGCCGCAAATGCCGATCTTGAAGCACGCCAAAAGATGCTCGAAACCCTCAACCGCGAACTCAATGCCAGCCTAAATGATTCGCAGATCGCTCTAAGTACTTTAGAGGCGCAATATCGCGAATCATCCGCCGCACTCGATCTAAGCCGTAGCGAAATTGAAACCCTCTCAAAGCAGCTCTTAACCACACAAGATGAGCACTTTCGTATCACTTCGGTCAACGAACAGCTCAAGGCGCAACTGCAAAAAAAATCCAAGACACTGTTTTTAAAAGAGGAGGAGCTGAGCAAAATGGCGCAAGCACTGCTTGAAAAAAGCCGTGCGCATCAGCAGTTGGTCGAAGAGCTTGATCTGACCAAACTGCAAATTAAGCATCTCACCGGTATTCGCATCGGCGTCATCAATGCGCTGAAAGCTTCGGTGGGCGATAAGATCGCCATTGATCCCAAAAACGGTTCCATCCGTTTTCAATCGGGTGTTTTTTTTGAACAAAACGGTGCCGAGCTTACGCCAAAAGCCAAAAGCGATCTTGAAATTGTGCTTTATGAGTATATCAATACGCTCATGAACAATCCCGCCATTGCCCCACACCTTGATGCCATTATTATCGAAGGACACACCAATAGCGACGGCGCCTATCTTTATAACCTTCAGCTTTCGCAAAAACGGGCGTACAAAGTGATGGAGTATCTGCTTTCACGCGATTTTAAAGATGAAAAGCGGCTTAAAAAACTGCTAAGTGCCAGCGGGCGCGGTTATGCCGATAGAATCTATAAGAACGGTATCGAAGATAAAGAGGCATCACGCCGTATCGAGATTAAATTTCGTCTTAAAGATGAAGAGGCGATACGCCAGATTGAGAAGATTTTAGGATGAAAATACCCTTTTTTCCCACACATACTCAAAATGCACGCAAAGCGCTTGAGAAAGCGTTACGGCGTCTTAGAGAGCGAAAACCTCAAGAGCATGAAAAAGAGCGGCTTTTTGACAAGCTACTTCATCCTTTTCGCTAAAGATCGCGTGCGAGGGTAAACATCCCGCCAAAATCGTTTTTAAACAAAGCGCATCGATCGCAAATCGGCTCACCGCCACGGTAGGGGTAAGGACAACGGCACTCTTGACACATTACCATCTCATAATGGGCTAGCACCTCACTGCGATCATACACCACATTCACAAGGTCTACACCCGCTTTGGTATGTATGGCGTCGGTTTTACAGATATGGTCGCAGATACCACAGCCGATGCACTGCCCCGCCGTAAAGACGATGCCTTGGCTATCGGGAGTGGCCTGTAGCGCTGCGGTGGGGCAAAACTGAATACAGTCACCGCAATTGGTGCACGCCTCAAAGGTAATCGCTTTTTCAAAAAAGAGTTCGCTCTGCTCCTCGAAACGCGTTTGCGTGCATTTGCTAATAGCTTCTTTGATAAAGTGCTTAAGGTGACGATGCTTTAACGGCTCTTGCACCGTGCGCTCTTTTTGGTGTGCTCTTGTCATCGCTTCGTGCGTTTCATCTTTCTCTTCAAAGTTTGCCTTAGCTTTGTGCAGAGCACTACGAAAAAGCGCACGCTTCTCACTCACGGCTTCGCTATCGTCACGTATTGCGACATGACACTCCAGCGAACACTGCTCAAAAAATCGGTTCGCTTTGGTAATATTGGAGCGAATCAATGCTTCTATGCGCCCCTCTTTATTCACATTGCACCCCTCGCAATGACTCAGTTCGCAGGCATAGGATTTTTGTAAGCCCATCGAAATAAAATGGTGCTGATCAAATGCCGCCAAACAGCTGGTATTACCTTTACATGTAAGCGCATCAATCGAGGAAGCAGCGAACTCCCACGCAAATGCATTGGGATCAAACCCCTTTACATGTAAGGCTTCACTGGGGCACGAACCGACACAGGCGCCACAGGCGATACACTCGTTATCAAAAAGGGTAAGCTTGTTGCGCACAATATGAAACGCCCCTTCAGGACAGATATCGACACAACGTTGACAGTCGTTGTGATAGTAATCATTACGGATACAACTGGTACCGACATAAGAGAAAAGCTCTTCGCCCTGTATAAAACTATTCGCCATGCTCATCCTCACATACGCTCTCATAATCCGCACTCAAAAACTCGCTGATAAAACTGCACATATCACGGTAAAATGGCGTCTCGGCCATCGACTCCATACCGTACATGTAAGGCACGACCCACGGCAAAAGATGCTCTTCTAAAAAGCGTTTTTGTGGCTCATGTTCGCCTCGGTAAATAAGTGTTTGCATAAAAGCGAGTTCAATACTAAGATGATCCGGAGCCATGATACGCGTCTGATCCATATTCACATCAAAACCGTGCTGATAGTAAAACGCCATCGCCGGATTTTGTAACCCTACTAACGTCTCGTTTTTAGCATCTAGCACAAACGACTCCACAGGCTGGGTGTTAATTACAAACATCGTACTAAAATCGGCATTTAGCGCTTCAAGAAGCGCATCGTCACCCTTTTCATCAAACCACTGCACGGTGTTCTCTCCGATGATCTCAAGCAGATCACGATTATTACGAAGATCACTCAAAAAACGTGCATCAGGAGCATCGCTCATCACTCGGGATAAAAATGCGTAGATATAGACTCTATACTCTTGATCCATCAATGTACCTTTACTGCTCTTACATGTAAGAAAATGGGAAATAGTAGCCAATAAGGCCGAAGAAAACGATAAAAGAAGTGTTCAAAGCCCAAAGGCTTTGAAAATTATAAGCAACCCTTAAAGAATGACTTCTTCGGCGGTGGCGGTGCTTTAAACTCGGTAGCGATAATTGTATTGGTACTCGCATCAAACTCACCGATGATCGTTACCGCATTACGGTTTACACCGCCATCAAGAGCGGAGCGCTCTAATGCCGATGTATCGATTTTATAAATCATACCGTCATCATGCGAAAAGAGCACGAGTGGCGTGTTTTTATCGACACCTGCGTCGGTTTTTAAAAAACAGCCATCCGAACCGCACGCATAATTTTCAAGATAGCAGTTGGTAAATGCGCCTTGCTCAGCGCACGCTTGCGTGGTTAGAAAACCGCTCTTTTCAAATCCATCCTCTGCAAAAAGGCCGGCGGCCAAGAGTGCCGCAACAAGAAATACTTTTTTCATTATTCAACCTCCGCTTTAAGCGTTTGCAAATACGCCACGATATTATTGAGCGTATCCGCATCCAGCCATGAGTAATCCGTCATGGAAGAGACGCGTTTGCCATTCTCTTCAGTATACCAAAGATAGTTGCTATGCGCATTACGATTATAACCTGGCACCACAACCGAAGATGGTTTTAAGAGTGACTCTTTAAGATAGCTCGCCGTAGCGTATCCACCGACATTGCTAAGACTTGGTGCCATAAAGTTTACCGGATCGCTTGCTTCGACTTGGTGACAACCGCTACATCCATTGGCGGCAACCGCTTCTTTACCCGCAGCCACATCACCGGTAGCATCGGTGCCGATAGCATCAATCAGATCGCTTCCGCCACTATTGCCCTCAAGGGCTACAGAGACCCATGAGCTCAAATTTTTAAGTCCGTCACGTCCATCTTTTGCACCATCCCAAAGGGCAAACGCTACCGGAATCGCACCTTTGTTAAGATCAACATAGTCATCTTTTAGTGAACGGGTAAGCGTTCCCATCCAGCCGCTATCTTTATATCCAAGGCGACCGTATGAGTTATCGGAACCGTCTTTAATCTCGGTCATAGAGCGAAAGCCCTCAGATACAAAGTTGCGCTCATAGTCGTTGCTACCGATGTTTTTGACTTTTTCATCGAACTTCGCAAGCTCTTCGCCAAACAACTCAGCTTGTTGACGATTGATTTGATAGTACACATTACCTCTGCCGTTAGGCTCATAAAAACCTTTAACCGCTTTTTGAAGGTGCACAAAAACCGGACGTCCCGGTGAGCCCATACCGATATAAGGAAGTTCTTGCGGATTCACATCGCCTGCCGCAAACTGAACGGCAAAACCGTCTGCAAAACTATCGGTTTTATAGCCGCTTTGAATGTTCATTGTGGCATCAGGCCATTTCACCATAAATGCAATGTTTTCACCATTATAAACCGCAGCGATCATCGCCTTTTTTGCTTTGTTAGCCGCATTAAGTTCATTGGCTTTTTTGTCATTGAATTTAATGGTTGTTTGAGGGTATAAAAGCACCTCACTAAAAGTCGCGCTATCCCAAACCGCAGAGCTGTATGAGACCTTTGAGAGATCAACGTCAACTTTTTTTGCCGTGATATCCGCTGTAGAAGCTACCAACAATGAAGCCGTAGCGGCCACTGCCGCCGTAGAGATAAGAATCTTTTTCATTAGTGGTGTCCTCCTGCCATGTGATCGCCGCCGTGTGTCCAGTGTTGCTGATGTCCGGTTTGCGTATGTTTACCGACGATATAGCGTGTATCTACCGGTGGCGCCAAACGGTTACCCTTTTGCTTCGCCACTTCGTGATAGTAGTTGTTATCCAGACGGAACATATCTTTGTGCTGATACGCAATCAATAGATCCATCAGCTCACTCTCGCCGGTTTCTTTGCGTTTTTGCATTTCGGCTTTAAGCGTATTAATCGCATCATGCACACTTTCGCCAAAGAGTTTAACCAGCTCTTCAACCGGAAGACGCGTTGAGCCTTCGATAATTTTACCTTCGGCGTCAAATTTCGCCGGAGATTCGGTTGGTGGAATGTAGTATACATTTGGCTGCGTACCGTATTCAGGGCGCAAGCCCAGTGCCACTTTATATTTATTTACCAGTTTAGAGACCTGAGACTCTTCATCATCCAAAAAGCCTACAAAACGGATACGCCCGACACACTGTTGTGCACACGCCGGCGGAAGACCTTGTTCGATACGCGGGAAGCACAAAATACATTTTTCAGACTTGCTGATTTTCGGGTTGAAATAGATTTTTTTGTAAGGGCACCCTGCAATACAGTAGCGGTATCCCTGACAACGGTCAAGATCCACGAGAACCACGCCGTCTTCTTCACGTTTAAAGATCGCATCACGCGGACAAGCAGAGAGACAGCCCGGATTTGTACAGTGGTTACAGATACGCGGCAGGTAGAAAAAGTAGTTATCCTGCGGAAATGCACCGGCACCTTGATCTTCGTCCCAGTTTGGTCCCCATGTCGGCTCGACATTAGGACTAAATCCTGCTTCTGCACCGCCCGAGATTAGGTTGTTGCTAAGTTGATCGTCAAAGTTGTAATCCCAAGGCACACCGTAATCGGCTTCGAGATTGGGAATAACGCCCGGCTGAAGATCGCCTGCCGCGTCAAATCCACCGCCAAGCTCCATCCAGTTTTTGGGATATCCCGTGCCCGGATAGGTTTCGACATTGTTCCAGTACATGTATTCGCGACCGTTTCGGTTGGTCCACTGTGTTTTACATGCAACCGTACATGTCTGGCACCCGATACATTTGTTCAGGTCCATTACCATTGCTAATTGTCTTTTTGACATCTATGCTCCTTAAACGTTTGCTTTTTCATAGTTAACGGCGCCATCATATGCGTACTGGTTACCGTCCCAAAGACCACCGAATTTCAGGTGACCCCAACCGTCTGCCATTTCAAGTAGGTTCAGTGCCGTCGGAACGACCTCGTTATGACCTTTATTGAATTTATACATGTAAGGTTCCCAACCGTGCTCCATCACGAGGCCGTCAGCCGGTGCGGAAGAGGAGAGTTTTGCATTGGCAAAAAACTCGCCAAGGTTGTTAAAGACGCGAATGGTATCGCCGTCTTTGATCCCTTTTTTCTCAGCTACGACACGATTCACCTGAACCGCAGGCACACCACGTTGCAAGCGAAGCAACGTACGTGACGTTTTGTAGTTTGAGTGAATTGACCAGCGTGCGTGCGGTGTCATCAATACATACGGATACTTTTTAGTTTGCGGACGGATCCCCTCCATGCCTGTGTTGGTCGCAGCACCCATTTGAATATAGGTGTCATGATCAACATAAAATGTTTGGCGACCCGTAACCGTGTCGAGACGCGCAAATTTATAAAGCTGATTCTCCATAGAGCTGTAAGGACGATCCGCATAAAGTGGTGAAGATTTCGCTGCTTTTTCATTAATGAGCAAGAAACCGCCCACTTTGTACATCTTCTCCATAGTCCACGGCTCGTACTGCTCACATTTTTCCAGTGCCGCTTGTACCGCCATCTTATCCGTACCAAGATACACTTCGCCGTTACCTTCGGACTCTTCGTCTGTATTGGTATACTCTTTATGGAAGATCGTAAGGTCATGGAACCCCGGTTTGGCATAGCGCGGGTCGTCTTTAACTTTAGCTTGGCCAACGTTTTCAGGACGATTCGCAATCTCCTCAAGCTTTTTAGCAAGAAGGGTAAACATCGACCACTCATCCATAGCTTCACCGATATTTTTGATGTTTGCTACCGGTTGTGCCAAGTTAGTAAAACGGTGATAACCCGGAGAGGTACGAAGGTCGTACACTTCATAGTGTGATTTCGCCGGAAGCAATACGTCGGCAAAATGCGCCGCTTCACTCATGCGGTAATCCACATACGCGTAAAATTTCATTTTGTTCAGGAACGCTTTACGGTAATCGCTACCTTTATTACGGCGGAACTTAGAATCTGCAACGATCAGTGCACAATCCGGCTCCCACCACGGTTTAACGACGTTGCCGTGATGCGATTCATTGTTAAGGCCACCGTGTTTACCGTTTTTAAGTAGCTCTTCGATAACCGTAATATACTCATCTTTGCTCATACCGTTTTGCGCACGTTTAACGTCTTCGTCGCTAAAGTACTCTTTGAAAGTATCCATACCGTCGCCAAAGACAAACTCGCCGACAAAACCGGATCCAAAGCGCGGTTTGTATTTGCCGCTAAAGCCCGAAAGCGCGCCAAGACCAGAAAGCGTAAACTCATTTTCCGTGTTCAAGCCGCCGTATGGTCCCATACGTCCCGTCAAGCCACAGATTGACGCAATGTTCCAGATTGAAAGAATACCGTTAAAGTATTTATTGAGCGAGAATCCGGTAGTGATTTCAACCACTTTTGGAAGGGCGATATCACGTGCGAGTTGACGTACCGTATCAGGGTGAACGCCGGTAACCTCTTTGGTAGCTTCCGGTGCAAATTTTGCCGCTGATTTTTTGAGCATCTCAAAGACGGTGGTGACTTCATGCTCATGACCGTGTGCATCGGTAATCGTCCATGTACCTTCAAGTGCCGGTTTGACATTTTCAGGAAGACGCAACGATTTATTTTCATGTGTTTCAGAACCCGGCATCAGATACGGTTTGCCATCGGTTTCATTCATGGAGTAAAACTGCTCACCCCACTCATGATGCTCTTTCTCATCTTCGGTGTGTTCCATCTCATTGCGGCGAATCATTTTTTGCGTTTTCACATCGACAAGGAACGGAAGGTCAGTATAGACTTTCATAAACTCCGGTTTAAAGAGTTTATCTTCAAGAATCACATTAATGACGCTCATTGCAAGAATATTGTCAGAGCCCGCTTTAACCGGAATCCAAAGATCAGCTGATTTTGCCGTTGCATTAAACTCTGGAGTAATAACGATAACTTTGGCACCGTTATATTTACCTTCCCATACGAAGTGTGCATCGGGAATACGCGAAACAGAAGGATTACCGCCCCACATAACCGCCGTATCGACGTTGTACATAAAATCCCACGTACAGCCAACGTTACCCTCGCCATAGGCAATCGCCGCTCCTGAGAACATATCACCAAGATATGAAGAAGGATAGATACGGTTTGCTCCCAGTTGTGTCGAGAAACGTAGTACCGAACCACGACGACCCTCAGTAAGCAGACCCGTACCGGCGTGTACCATCAACTTATCCGGTCCGCGTTCCGGATCGGTAAGCGTATCAAAAATGTTTTGGCAGATTTTCTCTGCCGCTTCATCCCAGCTTACGCGTTTCCATTTGCCTTCGCCACGCTCACCGACACGTACCATCGGATAAAGGATACGGTCTTTTTGATACATCATCTGTGAATGCTGTACCCCTTTATTACAACCGCGTGGGTTAAAGTCAGGGATTTTAGCGTTGATAACCGGATAGCGCGCCGACTGGTTCTCACGTGTTACCACACCGTTATGTGACCATACTTCCCATGCACAGTTACCCTGACAGTTTACACAGTGATACGCGAAACCGTGTTCATCTTTCACACCATAAGTAAACGCAAACTCATTGCGGTACATCTCTTCGGAGTAATTCGTGTTTGGATAATTATGCTTTCCGTTTTCAACAGAAGTGACTTCTGTTTTTGCAAAAAGGCTTCCCTGAGAGGCAACCAATGCGGCAGTCATACCTGATACTTTCAGGAAGTTACGGCGTTTGTTGTTCATCATTTTTGTCATATTCTCATACCCTCTCTTATCGCTTGATTGGCAAACTCATATCGTTGCCCCACTCATCCCAACTTCCGGAATACGCTTTAACGTTTTTATATCCAAGAAGTTTAAGTGCCGTAATAATCTCGGTAGAGCGCCCTGCACCCACTTGACAATACGCATATACGGTCTTATCCGGAGTAATGTTGTAGTGCTCAAACACCTCTTTAAGCTCATCAGCGTTTTTAAACGATTTTTTATTATCAAGATCAGAGATATGTTTCCACTCCAAAAAGGTTGATCCCGGAATATGCCCGCCGCGTGCAACGTTATCCATTTTACGCTCGCCGATAATCTCGATCATGCTGCGTGAGTCTACAATCACATACTTGGAGTCTTTGCCGTTGGCCAAAATATCTTCGACCGCATGTTTGAGCTCCTCTTTGCCCGCGATGTAAGAGAGATCCACATCTTTTTGACTAATATGATAGGTTTTAGCCTCAACCTCTTCCTCGCCCTTAACCACTAACAGACGTTTTTCAATCGTTTTGAGCTCAGCCGTAATCTCTTTTTGTTTCGCTTTACTTGCTTTAATCGTGCTATTAAGCTCATCTTTTTGCGCTTGGGTTAACTCAATTTCGCCTTTTTTGGCTTTTTTAAGCTTTTTCTTCGCTTTTTTGGCAACTTTTTTCTCTTTTTTGAGTTTATCTTTCACGACATCATATTCTGCTTGCGCCGGATCGAGCTCCATAATCGCATTACGGCCGCCGTTTAGCACCTTGATGTTTTTGTGACCAAAGCTTTTGAAAAAGAAATAGACACCGGTAGCATTAGGACCCTTAAAGTCATCGTATGCAATAATGGTCGTATCATTACTAATGCCTTTGCTGCCGATATACGCCTCGGCATCATCAAGACATCTAAAGAGTGGCGCACAATGCATTGTCCCCGTAATATCAGCATGATGCAAATGGTGTGCATACATCTCCACTGATCCTTTAATGTGTCCGAGTTTATAGACATCCCCGCTATCACCCGAAACAAACATTACGTTTGGATCTCCTATCAACTTAATAGCTTCTTTGGCTGAAATAAGGATGCTGTTATCCTTATATTCGTCACTCGCAACTGCCGTAAACGATAACGTTGCAACAATGGCAAGTGCCTTAAGCAAACTTTTCATTCCCGCTCCTTTCAAATGTATGTAGCGTTTTACTGTATTAATCTAAACCCTTTGTTACATGTAAGATAACAAGTTCGTCATGATTGTGTAATTAACGGCCTCATTATAGGTACTGCTCTCTGATATTAGACTTAATTTATCTCACATTTCTATCACAAAATTACCAAACGAAACACAAAACACTGTATAAATAATCTTTATAATTTTGCCTTATTTTTTTACTAAGTTTTGCCTAATATTCGTGACTTAGTTCTATCTACTTAATACAACTTTTGCTAAGATTCTCTCAAAAACTTTGTAATTTCGTAACATTAAGGATATATACTCAAATGTCTCTCCTCCAAAAAGCCATAAAAACTCAAAACAGTGAAAAACTCATAGAGTTACTTGAAGACAAAACCTTACCTATTGAAGACGTTAAACGCATTTATGTGGAATTTCGTAACGATAAAAATATTGTGGGCCAAGTGGCCATGAATCTAAGCCTTAGAACCTCGGTTTATGATCGTGATAAAGAGTATAGTGATACCATGGTTGAACTGCTGTGCGATATCGCTACCAATCCGGTTGACATGGGAGCACGCTGGGCTGTTGCTAAAAATCCTCATACTCCGGTGGAAGTCCTTAAGATACTGGCAAAAGATGAGATTAATCTGGTGCGTGCACTTGTGGCCACTAACCCCGCTACTCCGCCCGAAGTACTTGAGCCTCTGTTTAGTGATGAAAAGATCGTACGCGATGGACTTTCGGGAAATCCTAATACCCCTCTTAAACTTCTTAAAGTTTTGGCAGACGATAGCGATAAAATGGTGCGTATGCGTCTGGCCGAGAACCCCAATGCTCCTACCGATCTTTTAGCTAAGCTATGTGACGATGCCGATGAAAACGTAGCCAAAGCTGCCAAGAGCAATCTAGCGGAGCGCACATGAGAGGTAAACGACGCGAAGAGCGCTCTAAATTTACGGCGCTAGAGAACCATTTCTTAAATACGTTTCATTCAGGCCTGTATCTCTCCCAAAGCGATCTTATCAATATTGGTAAAACCGTCAATATTTCAATGGCAATGAATAGTAGAGAGATGTTGATTAAACAGCTACTTAACGAGAGTGACAAACAAGAGTGTATCGAGCAGACACTAGCCCAACTCGGCGCACTCGTAGATCAGCGCATCAACGAATACCACCGACTCAGTATTGAATACCCCAAAAGTCAAGCACCTCTAGCCCGACTTGCCCAAAAAGCAGTGGGCACCAAGAACTTAATCGCACGAGAGTACCGAGGAAACCCTTATGAATAAAGAAGCCCTACAGCACTATCTTGAAACGTTTCAATACCCAGGCATATCACGTACGCTGGGCGAACTGAATCTTATCGGCGCAGTCAATGTTGAGGGTGAACATGCCTCTATTGAACTGCTTACCGTTAGCGAAGACTCCTATGTTAGCTTAAAAAATGCGCTTCACGAAGCGCTTGCATCTGAATTTGATACGCTTGACATTCAAAAAAAAGCGCTAGCCAAAAAAGATATGAATTATGGAGATACCCGAACTCCCAATAACCGCGCACCATATGCCAAAAATATTATTGCCGTCACCAGTGGAAAAGGCGGCGTGGGTAAAAGCACCGTTTCGGTCAACATCGCCATCGCTCTGGCTCAGCGCGGCTATAAAGTCGGTCTGCTTGATGGCGATGTATACGGCCCCAATATCCCCCGAATGACACAGACTGATCTTGAGCGCATTAAGTGGGGTGATAACAATAAAATCATCCCCTCAGAAAATTACGGTCTCAAAATTATGAGTGTCGGCCTTACCACACCCAGCATGGATACTCCGCTAGTATGGCGCAGTTCCGTTGCCGTTTCCGCACTTATTCAGTTTCTTGAAGATGTCGATTGGGGTGAATTGGACTTTATGGTAATCGATATGCCTCCGGGAACCGGAGATATCCAGTTAACTATGGCCGAAGAGTTGCCGATTAGTGCCGGTATTATCGTTACCACACCGCAACTCATCGCTACCGATGATGTCTCTCGATCCATTATGATGTATAAAGACATTAAAGTGCCTATGGCCGGCATTGTTGAGAATATGAGCTATTTTATCGCTCCCGATACCCAAAAGCGTTACGATATTTTTGGCAGTGGCGGCGGTGAAAAAATTGCCCAAAAATATGAAATTCCTTTTTTAGGTGCCATTCCCCTTGATATGGAGATACGAGAACACTCCGATAAAGGAGAGCCGGCTGTTGCAAAAGGAGATGAAGCGCAAAAAGCTTACTATCAAACGATAGTAAGCAATATGCTTGAAGAAGTAGATTTTACATTATAACTGCCGCAAGGCAGTTGATGTTATTTAAACGGTTTGCTTAAATCTTTTTCAATAGCACCGGGGATAGTTGCAATGGTCATAAACTCACCCATTGTCAAACGCGGATAGCTGATTGCCAGCAGATATTTTGCACTCAACGCTTTTGCTTTGCCGTTTTCGATTAAGATACAATAGGGTAATACCTGCGCATTTTGCGTCCCGATTTTTTTAACAAATTTAGAGGTGCGTTTACCCAGTGAATATCCATAAAGCACACTATTTTCAGAAAGCTTAAGCTTAAATACAACCTCTTTGCCTTTTTTATACTCATCCGCTTGTGCCACTAACTCCGCTTGAGTACCTGCTCCAAGTTCGACAAAATCTTCGTAATAAGGCATACCCATCATAAAATGGTATCCCGCAAGGCCATCAAAATCCCATGCATCTTCAGATGCTTTGAACTCCGGAAATGCTTTGTTAAGTGATTCAAGTGTTGCGGTTGCACTCGCATTGTCATAATCGTCTTGCAAAAATGCTTTTCCAAAATAGACTGGATTCATAATGCTGATCTGCTTATGTTCATCATCTACAAGCAGACGTAAAACTGCAGCATACCCGCGATTTTCTTTCACGGCAGCTGCTTTAAGTGCGGGGCTCGTAAAAACGATACTTTCCCCTTTTTTGAATGCTTCATATGTAGCTAGCACTTCAAAACCGGCTCCCTCAAGAGCACTTTGCGCCGCTTTCACATCCATATGTGCCCCAATAAAATATGCCGGTACACTTCCTGTAGGCATATCGCTTGAAGCCGTAGCGGCAGTTTTAGAGCTACACCCTGCAAAGGTAAAAAAGGTAACAATCGTTACGAGTGAAAGTAGCTTTTTCATTTTTCAACCGCTCCCAGACCTGTCATAATTCCGGTAATTTCAGCGTCAAGATCAGCAAGTGCTTTAACTTTTACCGGATCTTTAATGCCCATTACAAAGCCCCAAGTCGTCAAACGCGGCATTCCGATGTGAAGCACATTTGAATCTTTTTCAACATACATGTACATCGAACATGGAGCAAATACGCCTGCATCCGGTCGCCCTTTATTAAAAATACCGTATGAAAACTTGAAGTGACATAGCGAATAGACCCAATACGCATCATAACGCTCAAATGGCAACTCAAGATCGGTATACGCCTCTTTAAAATTTTTGTATCCGGCTATAATATAGTGATTCTCTTCGAAAGTTCCCTCGAACTCTTCTTGGAACTCATCAATAAAGTCCACAAGATCATCGGGGCGATCAAACTCAAGCTCATAGGTCATCATAGGATTGGCATTGAGTTTATCATATTCGACATACTCAACGTTGCCACCGATATGCTCGTCAACATATTCGTCAAGACCGGTAAACATTCCTGAAAATGCTTTACGAATTTCTGCATCTTTGACACCAACAATATCAAGCATTGTTTCTGGCATGATATGGCCTACATAGGTTTTATCTTCCTCTTTTTTCTTATAAATATGCAGGTTAAACGGTGAAAAACCTCCAAGTTCCGGTGCTTTTAATAGGAGTTCACGAAGCGTTGTATCGTTAGCTACCGAGAAGAAGCCAAGATTATCAAGATACTCTTCAAATGCTTTGTCATATGCTTCATTTGCTTTACCGTCAACCTTTGGCGATCCGTATTTACTTTTATACGCATCATTAATACGCTCATGAGGATCGGAAAGCACAAACCCGATGTCATCTTCCATCGTATCCATCATTTCCATATACTTCTCTTCCAAATCACCTTCGGCGACATTGAATCGCACCCCTTGTGCACCCATAGCCATCGTCACGGCAAGACTAAGCGCCGCCGTGCCTGTTAGAAATTTTTTAAACATTTTCAGCCTTTCTTTCATGTATTACATGTAATAGTCAAAATGACGGGTATTCTAGCATATCATCATTTTATTATCTTTATGTTCTTAAACAAAACCAAGAACACAATACGAAGTAGTGTAAACTTACTTCCCACTCTACTCTTGTATCATATCTATTTAATGTGTAGCTATTGTGAACAACACCCACGAAATGGTGTTGTATCACAGAGACTAAAACTCGCAGTTAAGTGCAATCGTAACGGCTGACTGAGAGTGCTCAACATCTGCTGATGATGCAGCTGTACCAAGCATGGTTGCGCCCGCACCGCTTTGGTTATTAGCACCGCCTGCCATTTGTCCGCCAAGCCCTTGCGCCAATGCTGTTGTATCATAAGAGAAATCAACTTTTGGTGCATACGTATAAGCAAGGTCAAACGAGACACGTTCGCTTACATATACGGTACCGCCAAGTGTATAGTGCTGTTCAACTACAGCCGGAAAGCCTGCCATGTTAAAAAAGTTCTTCGCAGCGCCTTCATAATTAATTGGCATTCCCATTGCATTAAAGCCACTCATATCGGTAGCACCGGCACCGTTAAACTCTTTAATTGGATTGTCGGCACGGTTATATCCAAGACGAATTGCCCATGAACCTTTTTGCTCATATTGGTAGCCCACAGCAATCACATTTTGATCTTCCCAACCAAAATCTTCATAACCTTTTGCAGATCCCCATGCAATCTTTTTATAATCTAAAGCAACCGTGTTGCCGGAAAATTCATAAGAGACACCAACACCCATTTCCGCAGGCTGCTCAAGGTGATCATTTATTCCCGATAAACCAAACTGTTGCGTTACGTTTTCAAGAATATGTTTATACTCCATATCAATGGCAGATTGGTACTTCGCACCAATCGTCAAACCTTCAATAGTATAAGCTGCGCCTAACTCAAAACCGAATCCCAAATCTTCAGAAACACCGGTTCCTTGAGGATCTGCACTATCAGGCATACCGTCACCGTCACTATCAACCGGCATTGTTGTCGCAATATTTAATGAACCGTACTGAACCATTGGTGCCACACCGATACTAAAACCTGACGCTTCATAAGCTACCGGAACAGCAAAACGCATAAGTTGTAAGTTTGTACGCATTCCAAATGAGCCGTTATCACTTGTTCCCGCTGCGGTGAGCGTATCACGATAATCGACACCCATTCCTGCAACACCGTACATTCCAAGACCGATAACTACATTATCGCTTAAACGTTTTGCCAGTGCCACCTCGGGAATAACACTCATATCAGCATCACTACTTTTAAGTGTTACGGGGGCTTGCTGACCCGCTACCGGCATTGTATTTCCATTATTCGTCGCATTTACCATTGCTGAAGCAGCCGCATTATTAAATGAATTACTTCCAAAGTCAACGCTCGGCATAAACAGCGTACCTGCAAACATCAAGGATGTCTCTTTCACATCTGTAATCAATGCAGGATTGGCTAACGCACTTTCTGCTCCAAAAGATGTAGCAATACCTACACCACCCATACCTCTAGCTTTTGATCCAAGACCAAGGAGGTTATCACCGTTTGTTGCAAAAAGCGAAGTTGCACTGAGTGCCAAAGCTGCCGATACAGCCAGTTTGATTGAACGAGTCATCAGTTTCCTTTATTTATGAAGTGAATTCAACAGTGAGAGTTGATTTCAGATAGTGCATTATAAAAACCTAACTTTAAATCGAATCTTAATTTTTAAAGTAGTTTAATAAGTATTTTTAATACAATATTACCTATATGAGCACAAAACTGATCTATTTGTATAATTGTTATTACATGTAAGAATAAAAGTCGTTTTTTAGGGGAAATAGTTATCTCTATGATTAGATAGATGAATGAAAATATTATCACATTACTATCACAAAATTTTTCTTTTTTGTGTAAAAACGTAACAATGTATTACAATATAATCATATGTGGGAGCTATAAAGAAGTAAAAAGAGAATCCAAAAACTAGGCGGCGACCTACATTTCCACTCTTGCAAAGAGCAGTATCATCAGCGAAGAGGGGCTTAGCTTCTGGGTTCGGAATGGAGCCAGGCGTTTCCCCCTCTCTATAGCCACCTAGACAATTGGAGTAAAGGTTAGGTTT
>JBNKLA010000035.1:0-4947 GCA_050292115.1 Sulfurimonadaceae bacterium
TTTCCAAAGAACCCGATACGGTATCGGCTCCACTCATAATATTGCTCAAACACACTCCTCATCTGCTCCAAATGTTCCAAGGTTACTCACTTTTTCAACCCTGTAAGCCATTTGTGTTCCTTTGGTGTCGTGGAGTGAGCCGCATCCCTATTTCTATTTTCCTATTTTTAGCATCAGCTCGTATGCAAATTAAGCTGCTCATAACTTTTACGCAACACCTCGCAAGCCTCTTCATACTCAAAAACCGTATCGTTTTGAGTGGCGCTTTCTTCTATCACCGCGGCAAGCCGCTGTAGCTCTTCAAACCTAAAATTGGCGCTGGAACCTTTGATGGCATGTGCATTTTTGGCAATTGCCGCGAAATCTTTTGCCGCAATGGCGGCATCCAGTTTTGGTAAAAGCTCTCTCATCTTTTTGGCATAAATATTCAGTAGCATTTTGAGATTGTCGGGTTCTAGCTGTAGCTCTTTTTGCAGACGTTGCAGATCGATTCCCGTGCCCAGCATGGCTATATTGCTATCGGTAAGCTCTATCGTTTGCGCGGGTTGCTCTTGCAAGTAGTGCTCAAACACCCGTTCGATCTCTTTGAGTATAATCGGCTTACCCAAAAAAGCATCATAGCCATACTCCATGCCCCGCTCCTTGGCACCTTTGATCACATTGGCCGTAATCGCTACAATGGGCGTATGTATCAAATTGTTTTGTGCCTCAAAATCCAAAATGTCCCGAGTCGCTTCAAGGCCATTTTTAACCGGCATCTGCTCATCCATTAAGATCAGGTTAAAATCACCTACTTTGTACGCTTCGATTGCCTGCGCGCCATCTTCGACTATGCTGTAGTTTAGGCCGTAACGCTCTAGCACCACGCGTATGAGCTCCTGATTGGCACTATTATCCTCTGCCACCAACACACGGCCGTTAAAACGGCGTTGCAAACGTTTGTTGTGACGGAGTTCGCGTTTGCCTTCAATATCTTGGCTGTTTTGAAACGCGCTATAAATCTTGGCGCAGTAAAACGGAAAGAAGAGCGGTGTGATATGATCGACGTTATCGTAGCGATCATCAAGATGTTCCATAATGGCGATCATAGCCGTCGTGCTATTTAAGAGCAAATGATCCACCTCAGACGCAATCTCATCTTCTAAAAAGAGTACCAACTCATACGCATGTATCGCATCAATTCCGATACGGTCGTACGAAAATTTGAAAAAGTCGAGGTAATACTCTAACGACTCAAGCGTTTTAGAAGCCTTATCACTACAGCGTAGTATTGCAATGCGCAGTTTTTTAAACGGTTCGGGATCAAACAGATGTCTATCAGAGCACTCTTGAATGACCACCGGAACGCTTAGGGTAAAGGTACTGCCTACCCCTTTTTGTGACTTCACGGTAATATTGCCATGCATATGCTCTGCGAGTTTTTTACAAATCGAGAGCCCCAGTCCCGTACCGCCCACCAGCTGCTCTACACTGCTTTTTGCTTGTGAAAAAGGATCAAATATACGATCAATATCCTCTTCATTTAGCCCGATGCCCCAATCCTCAATTGCAATCTTTAGCACTTCATCCTTACATGTAACCCGCGCCTCGATAAGCGAAGAGTGTGCTGAGAACTTAATGGCATTGGAGATAAAGTTAGAGACAATCTGCTTGATTCGCAAGATATCGCTAACCAAAATATGCGGAATCTGGGGATCGAAGTAGCTTAAAATGGTAATCTGCTTCTCATTGGCACTGGGCACAAACAACTCAAGCGTTTTGGAGAGTTCCTCATGAATATTAAACGGATGCGGCTCAATCGCAAATTCGCCGCTTTGCAATTTTGAGAAGTCGAGAATATCGTTGATAATCGAGAGCAGATTTTCGCCGCTGTTGTGTACAATATTAAGATACTGTCGATGCCGTTCGGAGGTGACTTCATCTCCTAGTAGCGATACAAAACCCAAAATCGCATTAAGCGGCGTGCGAATTTCATGGCTCATATTAGAGAGAAAGTATTCTCTGGCCTCTCCCGCCGCCACCGCTTCACGCGTGGCCTCGATAAGCGATGTCACCTCATAGCTAATCTCCATATACTCGGTAATCTCGCCGTTAAAGCCGATAATGGGCAGCATCGTCATGTCCACATAGTAGTACTCGCCGTTTTTCTTGCGGTTTCGCACCGTATCGTGAAATACCTCGCCTTGTGCCATTTTGGTATAGATGCGTTTAAACAGCGCTTCATCATTCCACACGATATTATGGCGCGTGCCGACAAGCTCCTCTTCGCTGTAGCCGCATCGCTTGGTAAAGTTATCGTTAATATAAATAATCTCTCCGTAAATATCGGTCTTGGAAACAATGGCGCTCTCATCAATAGCGCGTTTATATTCACTAAGAAGCTGCACGTTTTTGGCAATCTCTTGCTCTTTTTGAAAAATGGTGTCGGTATAGCGCCCCAACACGCCTGAAAAATTCTGATCAAACAGATCGCTAATCTCTTCAAAAAGCGTGCCGTTATTGATCTTTGCCTCATACGTAAAGGCAAAAATCGCTTTGCGAAAATGGCTACAGATCACAAAGAGCTCTTCGGCACTTACGTCTCGATCTTTAAAATACTCCAAAAGCTTACCGATAACGGGGCAATCCCCAATGGCCGTTTTACCGCGAATGACATCCATAAAATAGTCAAACACACCTAGCGCGTAGTCGCTGTAAAAGGCTTCGGTATCAATATTATGACGGCTTAATACCTCAATAAGATAGGCCGACGCCACCCAAGAAGAGACAATACGCGTGCGCGCCTGTTCAAGCGATGAAAGGTGGTGCAATAACGAAGGAAACGTTTGATGATACATAAACTGATTATATCATATAATCTTATATGTACATGTTTTTCGACAAGAGGTGTTTTTTTTGCAAAAAACGCATCTTCCTGACGATTTTAAATTTAAATAAATCGAATCGCGCTACACTATCTATATCTTTATACGTCAGGTGAACCCCATGAAAAAAATTGAATCACACAACGAACTGGTCGAAAAACTGCTCTCCAACAGTGCCTTATCACGTCGCGATGCCCTAAAATTAATGGCCATCTCGCCTGTTGCAGCCGCTACGGTTGCCTCTATGAGCACTCCTACCGAAGCCAAGGCCTCAGACGCTAAAGGCAAAATTGTGATCGTGGGTGGCGGGCTTGCAGGCATGTCAACGGCGGCGCGTCTAAGTCACCATCTCTCCAATCCTGACATTACCGTCATCGAACCCAATCCTGAATCGGTTTCTTACCAGCCAGGCTTAACCCTTATCGGCGGAGGTCTTTGGGAGCGTAACGACATCATGTATAAACGTGATGATTTTGTACCTAGCGGTGTGACACTCATAGAAGACAGCGTTAGCACGTTCGATCCCGACAACAACACGATAAGCACGGCGAAAGGAGTGCAAATCCCTTATGATTATCTGATTGTTGCAACCGGATTAAACCTAAACTTCGGAGCCATAAAAGGGCTACAGGGCGAGATCACCACATTTGATACGGCAAACGAAGCCGTTACGCAACATGTAGGCAAAAACGGTCTGCACTCCATCTATTTCGCCGACGGTGCCGTGGCGACATGGGAGGGGCTTGAAGCACTAATTGAACAAGCCAAAAAGCATACCGGAAGCGAAAAACTTCAAGCGCTCTTTACTCATCCCAACACACCGGTAAAATGCGGTGGAGCACCCAAAAAGATTATGTATTTAGCCCATGCGCGGCTTGAGCAAGCCGGTGTGCGCGATAAAGTAGAGATGACGTTTCTGCCTAACGGCTCCAAAATGTTTGGTCTGCCGGAGTATCACGAAGCGATTTTAAAACAGTTTAAAGATCGCGGTTTTAAATGGCGCTATCGTCACAATCTTATCGAAATTGATCCTGAAAAACGCATTGCGGTTTTTGACAAACAGTGGGAGGAAAAAGGCGAATACGATCCCGATCTTGAAGAGTACGATATGATCGAAATGCATGAAAAGGTTAGCCTCACTTACGATTTTATCCATGTCACCCCGCCGATGAAGGTTACCGACCCTGTCGCACACTCCAAAGTTGGTTCACCCGCCGGATACATTCCTGTAAACAAAGAGACTCTTCAGCATGTCAAATTTTCCAACGTATTTTCACTCGGCGACGTCGCGGCCGTACCGCTGGGCAAAACCGGAGGCACCGTTCGCAAACAGTACAAAGTTCTGGTAGACAATATCGTCGCCATGATGGAGGGAGAAAAAGAGCTACCGGCTAAATTTAACGGCTACACGGTATGCCCGCTTATTACCGGTATCGGTACCGTCATGCTGGCAGAGTTTAACTGGAAAGGCGTGGCGCCCTCTTTCCCACTTGATCCCACCAAAGAGCGCTGGATCTGGTGGTTGCTAAAAGTCTATATCCTTAGACCGATGACGATGTACGGGATGCTTTCGGGTAGAGCGTAGACAGAGCTGTTGTGCGAAGCAACAACGACGGAGTCCAAAACTACCTAATCATAAACAGTAAGATTGAAGGAGGCATTGGCGGGGAAGGTATATCTAAATCAATTTTATATGCAACGATAACGGGTAGTTTTTCTCCACCTTGCGAAGTATCGGATTCATACAGTAACAAATAAAGGGTATTTGATTTGGCGTCGTAGGTACCGCCTTTAATTGGATTCATGCCGCCGGGAACCGGTGCATAGGTTCCATTTTTGGTTTGAAATGGGGCATCGAATTTACCATATGCATAGGGGATGACGTCTTGAATGGAATACTCTCCCATCTCATGTTTTACTATGTCGTTTAGATCAAATAACCAACCCGAATTTAACTTCATAGTGCAATTTTAAAAAGTATACGGAGAGAAAGAGGCTAAATGCTAAACTAACGCCTTAAAATCCGACCAAAGATAAAAAGAGACACTATGAGATATAAACATCTAACCCAAGAGCAACGGTA
>JBNKLA010000036.1:0-28179 GCA_050292115.1 Sulfurimonadaceae bacterium
GAGGCATCGTCGCCAAAATGATTCTCCAGCTCAGCCATCATACGTCGCCATGATGACTCGCCTAAAAGTGCGGGTGGATAAAGGATGTGACACGAAGCACACTCATTGACAAAGAGCGGATGCTCTTTTTGATAATCTATAGCCGCATGATAAGGCCGTGTGATTGGATTATCGCGCGCACCGAGAATGTAGATGAGTGTGGCGATTGCCGCACCAATACCAATAAGGGCAATCCCTTTTCGCCATAGGTTGAGTGCGGTATTGTCACCTTCAAGATTTTTCCATCCGTTGAGTATGGAGCCAAGCGTGCCGTCACGTGCATGGAGTAAACGATCAAACAAAACTCCGCCAACATGCGCACCGATTAACAGATACAATAGTGTGCCAAGGGCTTCGTGTAACTCTTCAAACAGCTCCATATCTTTAAAAAAGCTTACATGTAAGAATGCAAAAATACCGCGATTTTCTTGAATACCGTAAGTAAGTAGCCCCGTACATACCAACAGCACCACAACTACAAGAATACCAATCATCGCCATAGCGGCTGCCGGATTGTGGCCTACATAGGTTTTTTTGGGGTTAAAGAGCGAAAACAGGTACGATTTAAGCGGCGCAATCCCAATATCAAGATCACGAAACCGCGAATAGCGTGGTCCAGTAAACCCCCAAATAATGCGATACAGCACCAAGACTCCGGCAGACGCGCCAAATGCCACATGCCAGCTTAGCCAAGGGTCTTCATCGGCGCTAATGAAAGCTACAAGAATGAACGCAACAAGAAGCCAGTGAAATACACGTGTCGGCACGCTCCAGACATAGACTCGTTTCATAATATGCTCCTTAGGCTGGGTTAATCATCCCAGCGCCCGTAATTGGGAATGCGAATACCGCGTTCTCCATAATTGCCTTGCTCAGCCGTAGTATGACAGGCGTTGCAGTTGGCGATGCTTTTGACTTCGGGTTGTGTAATATAGCGCGGCGGAATTTTGCGATGCTCTTTTATAAAATAAGATGATTTGCTAATGTTCATTGGATAATCAGGCGAGAGCGTGTCGGCAATTTTGGCCATATGGCGCTCACCTCGTTGCACGTCGGCAGCATTAGCCGCTAGATACATGGCAATAGCAGTATGATCGGTTGGATCAAGTGTGGCATCAGTATTAAAATGATCCGCGAGCGTATTCATGACTTTTTCCCATGAACGTTTTGGCAATAAGCTGGGTTGATAGGCCATATGACATGACGCACACTCTTTGTCGTAGCGCTTGGCATCAACCGATTTTTCAGTTGGAACATACCTGCTTTGGCGATGTTCTTTAAACATTTTGTATTCGTCATCATCTGCGCTAAGTTGCAAAGATCCTGCCGCCAATAGTATGGCAGTGCTCAATAGCATTGAAATTTTCATAATGAACTCCTCATAATATAAGCAAGAACATCGCCTTTTTCTTGTGGCGTGCCTTCACGATTGTAGACGTCGTTAAAATTACGACGCAACCATTTACTAACTTCTTTGACGCTGCTAAGACGTGTTGGATTGGCCGTGGGCGAAAGCGCCTCAATAACTTTTCCGGTATGGACATTTTTTCCTGCGCTTGCAAGGTTGGAACCGTGGCATGAAGTACAGGAGATTTTTTCACCTTTTTTACCAATATGTTCGCTGGTAAAAATTGTTTTGCCGCGTGCGGCATCAAAAGGTTTGTCAGCTTGGCTTTGCAACTGTTGCATGTACGTTTGCATTTCGGGACTTGCTGCCATAAGAGCGGCACTGCCGAGTAAGACGGCGATAAGGGTTTTCATAATGCTTCCTTAAATGATTTTACAAGAGGCATAGTAGTACAAAGATGTCAAGGTTAATAGGGGTGTTTCTTGACACTTTCTTGACAAAAAGGCAGGCAAAGGTTTAATTGTCAATGCGTTAGAATATATGCTTACATGTAAAGACCCTAAGGAGTATTTTTGAAAGCAAAAGTTATTAGACTTCTATGGATTGATCTGGCTACAATAACATTGTACAAAGAAACTGCAAGAGATCAAAGATATCAAAAGGTAGAAAAAATGCCCTTTGGTATAAGGCTTCAAGCTTTTTAGCAAGGTCGGAATGGGGGTTACATTTTGCTTTTCATAGTTTTATGCTAAAATCGAAATACGCAAAATACGGGTCAAAAATCCCGAATTTAACTTCATAGTGCAATTCGGGAATGATGCCAGTGTTGTTGATTACGCGATATTTATTCTTTATTCTCAAGAGATCTTCTCTTAAAGTAGTTTCACATACTACTTCAAAAACTTTCTCATAGTAGCTTCAAACTCTTCTTTATCTTTTCCTTCTAACAAAGAAGCCGAACTGTTACTTTTGTAATCCTCATAACTTAGTTCATAATGATCAACAATAAACGCTGCCAACTCCGTTTTCTCTTCTACTTCTGCTTTGAGGTTCTGCTCGATCCAGAGTAACATAAGGTACGAGCAGAGCGTTTTGTCCAGATCACAAACCTCTGAGAATTTGTTCTGTTTAGTTGCAGATTTGATCAAAAATATCTGCTCTTGTACAGTTTTCTCTTTCAAAAGTTTAATAAATGCTTTTACAAACATATCTTTTTCGCCCATAGATGAGACAAAATCATCCATCTCATCCTCTAAATTAAACGTTTTACCTGCCACTTTTGCCTTATGGTGTCTAAGCAAAAAATCAAATCTCTTTTTTCTTTCACTTGAAAGTGAACCAGCGTTAACGATGATCGTCAAAGCTTTGTCTTGATTTTCTATTGACAGTTCATCAAAAATTGGCTCTAGTAAATCCATTAGCCAGACAGTGTCTTTCCATTTAGGTTTTGAGCTTTCATATTCATTTTGTACTACACCATCAGGCATAATAATATATTTCGTATCGAGATGCTCCCAACACTCTTGCAAAAAGGTGTCGTGCCACTGCATTTTGTTCTGTTCGTCATAAAGAGCATAGAGGTAACTAAAACCGTCTTGATAGCTTCGCTCATTGAGTCCTTGCAACAGAGCATCTTTCTCATTTAGCTTCAAAACCTCTTGAATCAGATTAACCACATTTTTAGGCTGCAGTTCAAACTGCTCAAGTAAAATATGCACTTTTTCTTGATTAGAGCTGGTTGCCATTTTTAAACTGGCAATATGCTGTTGTACTCTCTCGTGGAGTATCTCTGTATTATCCTTAGAGTCAATCCTGATGGGAAAACTTTTTGTCTGTTTGAAATCATCTATAAATGCAATAGCACCCTTGATTAACTCATGATCCGAATCTGCCATTTGCTCTTTTATGGCTTCGTATCTTGAGTCGTTCAAGAGACCAAAATGTAATATCCAATAGAGTGCGAGATTAGGATTGTTTGGGAAATGGGCTTTTCCATTTTCATAGAGTCTATCTATCTGCTCTGTGCTTTCCCAATAATCAAGTGGCCCGTCACAACGGTGTGTCCAACTGCTAAAGGTCCACTGAATCCACAAAAAACGATATGCCAAATTGCGTGAAGCTGGCTCTATCCCATTACCTTCTTTCTTATCCAAAGGAGTTAATTCAATAGATTCATGACACATGCAGTACCTTCCTGTACCGCCTCTGACATCTTCTAAGATTTCATCACCGCTCCCGACATAACAGTTACCGTATTTTCCCTCTTTTACATGTAACGCTTCAAATCCGGCAAATTTGTAGTAGATTGCGCCCCAATTTTGTAAATGTGCTTTAAAATTTAGAAGACTTTTCTCTCGATCTACCATCTCTTTATCTAGGGCATCTTCTGTAAAAACTGTTTTTCCTTCTACCAAAACAGCATAGAGTTTTGCTTCTGACATATGTTTACGTTTACCCAGAAGCTCATATGAAAATAGTGTTCTTATTGCTGTACTATAGTCCTCTTTAAAATGTATCTCTTTATCTTTTATCGTTTTTGTTTGACCATGAATGAGGATTTTTGTATTGATAGCGCCTGCAACGGTAATATACCAAGTACGTGAAGCCGCCGGAAGGTAGGTGATGTTTTCAATATTAAGATCACTCGCATAGATTATGCTGCTATAAGCCGAACCGTTATGTACATAGTTTTTAGCTTTCACGTCACCGATAACGATTAGAACGTTTTTGCCATCTTTTGCTCCGGGAAAAAGCGTTCCTTTTACATGTAGTTCACCCGTAATGAGCAGAGACTCTTTTTGATTGTCAAGCTCCAGATCACCATCAACTACTAAGTCGCCTTTTACAATTTTAAAATTATCTCTCTCAAAAAACTCTTTCCGTTCATAATAAGAAAGGCACGCATCTAGCTTTGGATAATCTTGCAGTAATTTCTTCTTGAATGGAAGCTGTTGTAGATAGTCCCGGTTTCTCTGCTGTGCCGTTTTGACTCTATCTAAGTACTCTTGAGCCTCTTGCTTGTCAGTAAGCTCCATTTCATACTCTTTGAGCTGAATTTTCAACTGTTTTTTCAGATACTTCTCTTGAGACTTCTCATCGTCAAAAAATGCACTGACATAGTGGGTACTTTTCTTTTCATTTTCCAACTCCCACGACTGAATCATATTGTCATAAATATCATAAGCCATGTTGTCGGTATAGATGCTAAAGCGTTGCTCTTGAGCCAACACTTCAGACGACGCTTTAGCTGTTAAAAGCGCTATGATCTCTTCTTGAGGTATCTCTACAAAGCCCTTTTTCTCTACTTTTTTAAGCAGTGCTTCCATCTCCTCTTTAAAGTCGCTGTTATAGTCATAATACCGGATATGATCAATGTTATATCTAGCATTGAATTGGGAGAGCGAAAATGTCGGTGAAATAAAATAGGTCAATGTAAAGCGATCTTGCAAGATCAGAAATATCACGTTGGACTTTAAGATTTCATCTTCATTTTTTTGTATCCAGAAGTAGAGTCTCCCCTCTTCTATGTTATGAACATCAAAGCTTTTAAACTCGGTTGTCGGAAGATTGTGCGGCAAGCCCGAAGGCTCCCCTAAGATGTACTTTTCAAAAACTTTTTTCATTCTAATACCTCTTTTGATAAGGATTCTAAAATTTCACAAAAAAAAGAGTTTAATAACATTGTATTAACGCTATGTTAATTGTCTTTTTTAGACTTTATTGTGTAATGGTACTAAACTGTGCGCCACAAAGCACTGCCAGATCATCCGCTTTTAGCTCTATCTCCAAACCTCTGCGTCCGGCACTGATAAAAATTACACCCAGAGGCCATCGTCAACACTTCCGCCTAGACATCAATTCTGTTTTCTTCACACCATCGATAAAGCGCTTGTTGTGTTCTACGGGTCTCATAATCGTACCATTGTTGTAGCAAGCCTTTTAATTCTAGTAGGTCTTTATATTTTGAGTAAGCACCCCGTTTTCTAAAAATATTCTCTACCTTTTCATATATCTCAGGCGCGCACTCTTTTACAAAATCAAAGACAAGTTTTTTTCCTAAATTCAAATCATTTTTATGTGGTATTTTTACATGAATGTCAGCATCAAACTCATCTTCATTAAAGTCATCCAAATCACTGAAATCATCCATATCGGATCGGTAATAAATGATACCGGTTGACCTGTCATAGATAGCAGAGTTTTCACCATAAGCTCCGGCGCTTACAAACATCATAGCGTTTTCTATATCATCAAAAAGAGTGCTCTTATTACGCCTTGTATCTGCAAAATCTATTGGATCCACACTACACCCTTGGATGTCATATTCATCAAAAACGTGTTCTTGTATGGAATACGGAGGGTCATTATAGTGACTCGGGTTCTCTTGATTGAGATGAATCGCTACGACAACGCGTGTTCCGATATCGGTACAAAGCCACTTCCCTGTAGCGGTATAAAATTCATTCCCTATGCTAAACTCTTCTCTATTCATGTAAAACCTTTATTGCCGATATTATACTTACATGTAAAGGAGTCTACTATGAATATATCCTCCAGCATTAATGCATCCAACATTTACGCATCTTACACCATGATGCAGGTCAACAAAAACAGTAACGATACATCGCAACACAGCACAATTGAACTTTATCAATTCTCGTTTGAGTTTTCGTCCCAATCATTTGACATTCAATCATCGGGCGTTAATGACGCATTTCAAAGCGAATACGACAAATTTCAGGAATTTTTGCAAAGCGTCGGATACGACGGCAAACCGATTGCCGAACTCACTCAAGATGAGGCCACCGATTTGGTGAGTGATGACGGTTTTTTTGGCATCCAACAAACGGCTGAACGCATTGCCAACTTCGTCATTCAAGGCTCCGGCGGTGATGAAACACTCATGCGCGAAGGGCGCAAAGGCATCTTGCAAGGCTATGACGAAGCCGAAGCGATCTGGGGTGGTAGCCTGCCCGAAATTAGCCAAAAAACCATTGCCTTGGCCACGCAGATGATTGATGATAAAATGCATGAACTCGGCTACAGCATTATGGATGAAAGTGCCTGATGCGCTATACATTAGAGGGCGAGTATATCGAGCTGTACAAACTGATTAAACTGCTTGATCTTGTCGATAGCGGCGGTGATGCCAAAACCCTTATTGCCGCCGGAGTCGTGACACGCAATGGTGAAATTGAGACCCGCAAACGTGCCAAAATTCGCAAGGGCGAAACTATAATTATTGGTGATGTTAGCATTGCGGTTGATTAGACTTTTTATAAAACGTTTATACATTATTAGCTTTTAAACAAGATTTTCCTATAATCTTCCACTTAATTTCGACACTCAAACCATTGCAAGGTTACACCACATTATGAAAAACAGACTCTTTATGATTTTTGGCTTTTTAAGCGCATTCGGGCTGGCCTCGTTGCTACTCTCCACGACGCTTTTTGCCAAAGCCGACACTCCCAATTCTCCTACTGTAGAGGCATCTCGTCTGCAAGCACTGGCCAAGTTTACCAAAGTGCTCGGCATTGTTGAACAGTACAATGTTGACGAAATCACCATCGAAGAGATGATGGATAAAGCGCTACAAGGGCTCATGAGCAATCTTGACGCGCACTCAAGTTATCTTAACACCAAAAGTTTTGACAACCTTAAAATCCAAACCAACGGCGAATTTGGCGGATTGGGCATTACCGTAGGTATGCGAGATGGCGCACTTACCGTGATTGCACCTATCGAAGGCACTCCGGCAGATAAAGCGGGCTTGCAAGCCGGCGATATCATTTTGCGTATCGACGGCGAATCTACGCTAAATATGAGTATTGATGATGCCGTCAATATTATGCGCGGCAAACCCAAAACTCCCATTGATCTGACGATTGTGCGCAAAGGCGAAAGCGAACCGCTTGAGATTAATATTATTCGTGACATTATCAAAATTCAGTCGGTCTATGCCAAACAGATTGGTGAGGACATTTTATATATTCGTGTAACTAATTTTGATAAAAAAGTGGTGGACGATGTAGCCAAAGAGCTGAAAAAACACAAAGATCACGATAACGGCATTATTCTTGATCTGCGCAACAATCCCGGCGGTCTGCTTGATCAAGCGGTAGGTCTGGTTGATCTTTTTGTGGATGAGGGTGAAATCGTCTCGCAAAAGGGGCGTGACGAAGCTGAAAACCGTGCATTTACGGCACACGCTTCCAACACCATCACCAAAGCACCACTGGTCGTACTGATCAACGAAGGAAGTGCCAGTGCCTCGGAAATTGTGAGTGGTTCACTTCAAGATCATAAACGCGCCGTGCTGGTTGGGCAAAAAAGCTTTGGCAAAGGAAGTGTTCAGGTGATTTTGCCGATTACCGAAGATGAAGCAATTAAGCTTACCATCGCGCGCTACTATCTGCCTAGCGGCCGTACCATTCAGGCTGTAGGCGTTACACCCGACATCGACGTTACTCCCGGCGAGATCAAAACACGAGAGAACAAATATAAAATCAAAGAGGCCGATCTCAAGCAGCATCTTGAAAATGAACTTGAAAAAATTGACGGTAATGTCAGCGAAGCATTGGAAACCGCAGGCATTGAAGACAGCAACAGCACTATTATTACCCCTGAAATGATGCAAAAAGACATTCAGCTAAAAGTGGGGGTAGACATTGTCAAAGCCCTTACTATTGTTAAAGGAAAATAACTCATGCAACAACGCGAACTGCTTTACGAAGGTAAGGCAAAAAAACTGTTTCGTACGGACGATCCTGCGCTACTTATCTCGGAGTTTAAAGACGATTTGACCGCTTTTAACGGTGCTAAAAAATCGAGCGAAGCGGGCAAAGGGGCGCTTAATAATAAAATTTCTACCGAGCTTTTCAAACTGCTTGAGCGCAATGGTGTTCCTACCCATTTTGTTGAAATGATCGATGATAATCACATGCTCCATAAGAGTGTGGACATCATCCTGATCGAAGTCATCGTACGTAATATTGCCACCGGAAGTTTAAGCAAAAACCTCGGTATCGAAGACGGCAAAGTACTCCCTTTTACACTAGTAGAGTTTGATTATAAAAACGATGCGCTGGGCGATCCGAAGCTCAACGATCAACACTGTTTGATTCTTGAACTTGTTGATAGTTTTGAGGAGCTTGACGAACTGCGTGCACTAGCCCGCCGCATTAATGATATTTTGCGTCCTTACTTTGCACAAAAAGGGCTCAATCTTGTCGATTTTAAACTCGAATTTGGCAAAGATAGCGACGGCAACATCATTCTAGCCGATGAGATTAGCCCCGATAACTGCCGCTTTTGGGATTTAGAGACCGGCGAAAAGATGGATAAAGACCGTTTTCGTCAAGGCATGGGCGGGCTCAAAGTCGCTTACGAAGAGGTATTGCGCCGCATTTTAGATGACAAAGGGGAGCTGTAGATGAAAGCTGTCGTTAATATCTCGCTTAAAGCGGGAGTACTTGATTCGCAAGGCAAAGCGGTACATCATGCGCTTGACGCTTTGAAATTTGAAGGTGTTGCCGATGTGCGCGTGGGCAAACAGATCGTATTGCAACTTAATGAGAATGATGAAGCCAAAGCACGCGAAGCCGTCACACAAATGTGCGAATCGCTTCTGGCCAATACCGTTATTGAAGATTACGAGATTGAGCTAATTTCATGAAAGTAGGCATCGTCCAGTTTCCCGGTACCAACTGCGAATACGACACGCAGTACGCTTTTAAAGAACTCGGTTGTGAAACACGTATGTTATGGCACCAAGAGACCGCTTTAGAGGCCGGATTTGACTTAGTGGTGATCGCCGGAGGCTTTAGTTACGGCGATTATCTGCGCAGTGGTGCCATTGCACGCTTTAGCCCCATTATGAACGCAGTCATCTCTTATGCTAACGCAGGGGGTAAAGTTTTGGGTATCTGCAACGGCTTTCAGGTACTTACCGAGTCGCACTTGCTTCCCGGAGCGCTCAAACGCAACGACTCTTTGCACTTTATCTCGCGCCATCACCATCTTAAAGTCGCTACAACCGACAACGCTTTTTTAAATCGTATGCAGCAAGATGAAATCGTCAATATCCCCATTGCCCATCATGACGGCAACTACTATATTGACAACGACGGCCTTAAAGCGCTTTATGACCACAATCAAGTACTTCTGCACTATTGTGACAGCGAAGGTAAGGTCTCGAATCCCAACGGCTCCGTTGACGCGATTGCGGGAATCTGCAACCAAAACCGAAACGTTTTTGGCCTGATGCCGCATCCCGAGCGTGCCATGGAGTCCGTATTAGGCTCAGATGATGGGAAAAAAATGCTTGAAGGCTTTTTGAGCGCGTAATGCCCCTTTTAGCCCTGCTTCTTTCGTTGGTTCTACTGCTTGGTGCTGAAGGCACCATCGACTACAGTGATGAGCCAAGCGTCAATGAAAAAGTCCTTTACAGCTCACTGATGCCCCTGCCAAAATCGCTCTATCAAGGGCAGATTTTTGCTATTACGTTTAAAACACTCTCAACCGAAACCCATTTTCAAGATATCGATTATGCCTTTTCGGGTTTTAGTGGAATCAAACGTCTAAGCGACACACCGTTTGAGCGCTACGAATCTCCCTATTATTATCACACCTTCTATTTTCAGGTTACCGGCTTACATGTAAGACTTCCCGATACGCATGTTTCACTCGTCTATAGTGATTTTTTGCATAGTGATCCTATTATGATACCGGGCAAAAATATCGAAATTATCAAGCTCAATCCTCCCAAAGATTTTGCTCATATCATCGCCGACAGCCTTCAGCTCATGCAATATAAAGCCAATCCCTACGACAAGCACAATAATATTGCGCTCTTTACACTGCAAAGCGACTATGCGGTTATCGACGACTTTAAGATATCAAACGGCCTGAAACAGGGTTTTGAATCGAATGAATCTCGCTTTGAGCACTCAAGTTTTACCTACTACACCTTGGTACCTAAACACCTTCAAGAGTTGCGTTTTACCTATTTTAATATGAAACGCGAACGGTTTGAGCCGATTTTGATTCCGATTATTGTTGATGATGACACCGTATCGACGCAAAGCGATCTGAAACCGCGCGATCATCGTCATACGAAACTCAAACTCTATATCGCACTTGCCTTTGCCGCGCTGTCACTGCTGCTTTTTGCAATGCGGCGTAAGTTTTTTTATCTCGTAGTGATGCTGGCCGCTTTGATTTACAGCGCGCTCAACGCTATTCCCACGCAACACGCCTGTGTCAAAGCGGGTGCACCCATTACCTTGCTTCCTATGCATAATGCCACCGTGTTTGAAACTACCGACACACAAAAACGCTTTGTGATCGAAGGCTCAATTAAGGGCTACGTTAAAATCAAACTCAACAATAATCACATCGGATGGGTCAAACATGACGATCTTTGCACGCCTTAAATTCTACTACGCGCTTTTTATGATCTTTTTTGGCATGACGCTGATGATTTTGGTCTTTCCTTTTGTGCCCAAACCCTACGCACAAAAAATCAGCGCATGGTTTATTCGTATCTTTATCTATATTCCCGTCAATATCAAAGGCGCGGTCGATCCCGATGTACAAATGTTTGTGGTGAACCATCAAAGCGATATCGACATCGGCGTGATTGAGACCGTTACTAAGAAAGATCTTGCTTGGGTGGCCAAAAAAGAGCTTTTTGAGGTGCCGTTTTACGGCCTCTTGCTGAAACTTCCCAACGACATCCCCGTAGAGCGCGAAAGCAAAACCTCTCTGCTTAAACTTCTCAAAGATGCCAAAGACCGCCTTGATGACGGCCGTGTGATTACCATCTTTCCCGAAGGAACCCGCTCGCACAGTAACCAGATGCTCAAGTTCAAAGCCGGCCCGCAGATGCTCGCCAATAAATACGCCCTGCGCGTGCAGCCCGTGGTACTGGTAAATACCGCCCGCTATTTCAACATTAAAACCAAGCACTATGCCCCAGGCACGGTGACGGCGGTTTTTATGGATGCCTTTAACGTAGATAAAAGCGACAAAGCGTGGTATGAGAGACTTCAAAATGATATGCAAAAAGTTTATGATGACGAACTTGTACTTCTTGAGGCGCATACATGAGTCTGCACACGCTACTCGCCATCGGTACGGGCGGATTTATAGGGGCAGTAATGCGCGCCTATCTTAGCGGTGCCATCGCTCACCGTCTGCCGCACGATATCCCTGTAGGCACCCTTGGCGTGAACCTAATCGGTTCCTTTTTGATGGGCGTGCTTTTTGCTTATTTTCTTTACACTTCAATGTTTTCCTTACATGTAAAGTCCTTTCTCTCCACCGGAATCCTTGGTGCGCTCACCACCTACTCTACCTTTGCTATTGAGAGTTTTGTATTGCTTCAAGGCGGGCACTACCTAATGGCCTTTACCAATATGACGCTCAACCTTTTTGGCACCATTGTGATGGCCGGTATCGGTTTTCTAAGCGTAGAGCACTATCTGAAATGATTCAAACCCCGCATCTTAGCGTTGATGGCATTATCGAGGTTACGATTGATGGCGTGCTTGAGGGCATCGTGCTTATAGATCGGCGCAACCCACCGTATGGCACCGCGCTTCCGGGCGGTTTTGTCGATATCGGCGAGTGTGTCGAAGATGCATTAAAACGCGAAATGATGGAAGAAATTTCTTTACATGTAGAGATTACCGACCTCCTTGGCATCTACTCCGACCCCGCACGCGACCCGCGCTTTCATACCGCTTCGGCCGTGTATATCGCCACTGCAACCGCAATGCCCGTGGCGGGAGATGATGCAAAAAATGCGCGTGTTGTACCTCTTGATAAGCTTTTAGAACTTAAGTATGCGTTTGATCACGAGAAGATTATTAGCGATTATGTAACTTTGTCTGCTCAAAAAAAGCAATGAAAAGCGTTTCTACAACACGCTACAGGTTTTAATCCAAAACGCAAAATTGTCTTTAACTTCTCAGGAGCACTCTTTCGCGCGTCCGTGAGGTAGATCTCACGATGGACTTTTGATGCTCTTTCACGGCCAATTTCAGCACAGTACGCTTCCATCAGTGCAAAACTTTTGGGTTCATCATCGTAAGAACCAAGATGTAGCATCTGAATACATTCACCCTCTTCAAAGCTTTCAAACCGGACATGCTCTAGCAAAGGATGCGGTTTTTTGGCCTTGGTAAGGGCAATGATTTTTTGAGCAAAACTATCATCCACAAAACCGGGCTGACGTATCATCAATGTATAAACCAGAGCATCTTTGTTGAGTGTCGCATTGTCGGCTTTTTTTGCTTGCTCATTAATATCCCACACACCCTCTAACGGATACACCGTATACTCAAAATACCCCTCAGGTGCGATGCCTTGTTTGTGTGACATCCGCACGGCATACGAGAGTATATAAAGTACCTGTATGCACGCGCTAAATGCTTCGCTGTTGGGATTGCCCTCACCGCTTATCATAAAAAATTTAAACGCGGGGATGTTGACCTGCTCAGGTTTGAGCGCTTTGGGAGCGTAAAACTCTTTTTCTGCTTTTTTCCATTCGTGTTTCATCTTTATACCGCAATATCTTCAACCTGTTTAAATCCCGCTATAACGCGCGCTTCGCTAAAGCCAATCTCATAGAGCAAAATCCCCGGTATCTGTGCAATGGCGGCAAAATCGGGATCTTTGGCGATAAAGCCCGCTTTTACCTCATCGATTGTGTGCGAACTTGGAGTAATTTTAGCGTCTTTCACCCGTAGCGCCTGTTCACCATAAAGGATGCTAAACGCAACGTTTTCATTATGTTCAAACTCTTTGACTTTTTGTGAATGCCCAAACGTGGAAACATAGAGACTCTTGGATTCAGGATCATAATAGTAGTTCATAATCCGAACGTTGGGATGCCCTTCAACCGAGGTCGCCAAGACCAAATTCTCACCTTTTTGCATAATGGTGTCAAAAACTTTTTTATACTGCATTGTGTGCTCCTTTGAATATTATGGAGCCATTATGACGCATCGGTTTGTCAACTGTATGTCAACAATTATATAATCTCGTATGCGAATTGAAAGAATTATTGCGATCATCATCTTGCTGTTTGTGCGCAAAAGAGTATCGGCGCTCTATCTTGCCGAACTCTTTGATGTCTCAAAGCGTACCGTCTACCGTGACATCGATGCCATCAATTTGGCAGGCCTGCCTATTGTCTCTAGCACGGGGCCGGGCGGTGGCTTTGGTATTGCCGAGCATTACAAGATTGAAAAGGGACTCTTTAGTACCGAAGATATCGCACTCTTACTCAGTGCACTCAATACCCTCCAACCCATCTCGCTAGGTCAAGAGATGCTCACGGCGCTTGAGAAAGTACGAAGTCTCGTGCCCGAATCGGAGCTAGAGCGCATCACGACTGCGACACAGCAGGTGATTGTAGATTATCGTCCATGGTTTAGCACAGGCAATTCACTCGATACCGACACGGCCGAGATCAAAACGGCAATGGCACAAAAGCAGCTTGTAGCCTTTACCTACACCAATCTCAAGGGCGAACAGCGTGTACGCCGTGTTGAACCGTATCATCTGATTTTAAAAACGGGACATTGGTATCTCTTTGGGTATTGTCGGCTCAAAGAGGATTTTCGCCTCTTTAAACTTACCCGTATGCGCAGTTTCAAACTTTTGGATGAACAGTTTGAAGCACGGGAATTTGAACTTAGCGACTACCAAAAGCCACCCCTGCCAAAACAGAAGCTCACCGTGCTAATCGATCCTAAAGTGCAGCAACAGCTTGAAGAGAGCTTTCTTATTTTAAGCCAATACGAACACGCTTCAAAACGCTTAAAAGTTACAATCGAGTTTGTCGAAGATGACTACTCGTATGCGATGCTGTTTTGGTTTGGAGAAGCGATTGAGATTATAGAGCCAAAAGAGATACGCGATAGGTTTATAAAGCGATTAAAGAAGATAAAAAAGCGGTATGAGTAAGTATCCGCCGCCAGCCGTGCGGACAAAAGTATTAAGCGTGTAGCAGACGAATTTTTGCTTTGGCATCTGAAATAGTTTTAAAACGGCAACACGTTTGCATACGTTTTTTGACAAGACGCAGTGCATAATACAATTCAAAATAGTACTCGGTAATGATCATGCTCATTACCATCGAAGCAAAAAGCAGTAAAGTGGTCAACATAATATTATCCAGCATTTGATCTCCTTGAAAAAACATTTTAAGCTTGGCAGGCCAAACTCTGCTGTGATTCTAAGACGTTTTTGTAAATCAAATTTCAATAATTTCGTCGGCGCACCATCTAGCCAGATCACTATCGTGGGTTATAAGTAGCATTCCCATATGCTCAAGCTGTTTAACCAGCATCTGCATTACATGTAAGCCTATCACGTTATCGAGTGCCGAGGTCGGTTCATCTAGCAACAGCAGATCGGGTTTCATTAACAGCGCACGCAAAATCGAGGCGCGTTGAAGTTGCCCGCCGGAGAGTTCATGCGGCAATGAATCAAGCAGTGCATCGTCAAGTTGCATGGTCTCAAGATACGCTTGCACATTTTCAAAATCTGCAACATCGGCAATCTGATTGCGTAGCGTATATCCGGGATGAAACGAACTGTAAGGGTCTTGAAACACCTGAGAGAGTCGCGGCGCGCGAATCGTGCCTTTTAAGGGTTTGAGATTACCTAAAATCAGCTCAAAAAGCGTGCTTTTGCCCGCACCGCTGGGGCCGACTATAGCTTTAATTTCACCGCGTTTAAGAGTGAGTGAAAAGTCGCTATAAAGCAGTTTATCGCGCTCATAGCCAAAGTCGATTGCGTTTACATGTAAGAGCGGCTCAGACATTAAAACTGAAAACGAAACCCAAAGTACCACGCATGGTTGTAATCCACATCGGCGGCTTCAAAGTTAATATCGATATTGCGATATCCGGCAATAAGATGACCGCGCTCAATCACTTCGGCATCCACATATCCCCGATACTCAATATAGTTTTTAGCCTTATCAAAACTGAGCACTTCGGGCGAATAGTAAAACGTTCCGCCCAGAGAGAGCGGCAGTGACACGGGCAGTGCATACATCAGCTCCAAACCAATCGGAATGGCCGAAAACGAGGTGTCGTGCACTTTGGTATAGTGGTATTTTACGCCCATACCTATCGTCAACGCCGGATGCGCGCTAAGCGGCTGTTGCATCAAAAACGACGCCCCCACCAAGCCCTCGGTTTCGCTAAGATCATCGCTATGTTTTTCGCTTCCTTTGATATAGCTAAACCCAAAAAAGAGGCTATCGGGAATTAACGTCTCGTTAAACTGCCCCGCGTCAAACTTGAGTGAACCTTCAAAATCTTTATCGTTAATGTTTATCTCGGCCACATGAAACGCCCACAGCGGCATCGTACCAAGCACAAAGAGTCCTAACGCTTTTTTTAACATGTGCTTCCCTTATTGATTTTTTCAATGGTTCTTGTCGTGCTTTTTCCTTCGACAAAATCGACCAATTTCAGCTCACCAGCAAATTCGGTTCCTACCACGCTTTTGCCACGATAATCGCCCCCTTTGACCAGCACATCGGGGCGAATCATCTGAATCAGATCATGCGGGGTCTCTTCGTTAAAGATGACGACATAATCCACCGCATCAAGTGCGGCGAGAATATAGGCGCGGTCTTGCTCCGTGTTTACCGGACGTGTAGGGCCTTTTAGCGTGCGTACCGAATCGTCCGAATTGAGCCCCACAATCAAAATATCGCCAAAACTTTTAGCCTCTTGCAGATACTTCACATGCCCTACATGTAAGATATCAAAACAGCCGTTGGTAAAGACGATGCGCTTCTCATTGCCGCGACAGTAGTTGACAATATGCTCAATCTCGCCAAAACTTTTGATATGCACCTGTGAGGCACTTTGATGCAGGCTCGATTCATACGTAACGATCTCATCGATACTCGCCGTTGCCGAACCGATCTTGCTCACCACCACACCGGCCGCAAGATTGGCAAAGCGCGCCGCATCGTCGATATTCATTCCCGAAGCAAGCGCAAAAGAGAGCGACGCAATCACCGTATCGCCCGCGCCGGTTACGTCAAAAACTTCGCGCGCTACGGTAGGGAAGCGGTGTAGCGCATCATCGTAAATGGCAATACCGTCTTCGGAGAGCGTAATCATGGAGCGTTCCAATTCACAGTGTTCTTTGAGCCACAATAGCGCTTGGGTAAGTGTCGTTTCGTCTTTAATCGCAATGCCGCTCGCCTCTATTGCCTCTTTTTTATTAGGCGTAAGCAGATGCGCGCCACGGTATTTACTATAATCCGTTCCTTTGGGATCGACCAACACTTTGATGCCGGCGCTTTTGGCCAACGTAATGACGCCCCGTGCAAGTGCATCGGTAATGACACCCTTGCCGTAATCGGAGAGAATAATCGCATCGTATTGCGACAGTGAGGTTTCAATCACGTCAAGGATGTGCTGTGCACTCGCAGGTGCAATATCCTCTTTGGACTCTTTGTCATAACGCAAAATCTGCTGATTGGCGGCAATAATGCGGCTTTTTTTGCTGGTTTTGCGCCCGTTTTGCGTTATTACGGCCTTACATGTAACGCCAATCGCCTCAAGCATCGCCATCAGTTCGGTACCGTTTTCATCATCGCCGATCACGCCCGCCACACTCACTTGTGCTCCGAGAGTCACAAGGTTGTTAATCACATTGCCCGCACCGCCAAGCACTGTGGTCTCTTTGGCGATATCCACCACCTGTACCGGAGCCTCGGGCGAAATTCGCTCACAACCGCCCCAGAGGTAGTGATCGATCATTAAATCGCCTAGCACTAAAATCAAAGGTGACTGTGCCTGAAGGCGTGTCAATCCCTCCACTATTTCACTTCCTCGTCATATAAGCGTTTAATCTCTGTAACATAAGCTTTAATCCCATCCTCTAGCTCAAAGCGCGGCGCGTATCCCAAACCCACCTTAGTCTCTTCTATATCCGCTTCGGTATGAAACTGATAGCGCCCTATAAAAGGATTAGGGATGTATTCGCACGCAAAATCGGTGCCAAGCTCACGCTGCAAAATATCTACAATATCCTGAAATGAGCGCGCTTTGCCGGTTCCCACGTTATAAATACCGTTTTGACGCGGCTGCATTGCCAGCACATTGGCTTGTATGACATCTTCGATATAGATAAAGTCGCGTAAAATTTTGTCGGAATCCTCAAAGAGTCTGGGATTGTTACCGCCAAGAAGCTGGTGCCCAAACTGCACCACCATAGAGGCGGTTTTATTTTTGTAATATTCACGCGGACCGTACACATTGAAATAGCGCAACCCAACGATACCGATCTCCTCTTTTTGCATATATTCGCGGCTGAGATGATCCATCATCAATTTAGAAAACCCATACACGTTCTGCGGCGCTTCACGGCCGACACGCTGGGGTGATTCAGCGTTACCGTAAGTAGCACCTGAAGAGGCGTAGATCATATTGGCTCCGTGTGCCAAGGCGATGCCTAGCAGGTCTTTATACGCCCCCACATTGGTTTTGATCATCAGGTCTTGCTCTAGCGCCGTGGTATCGGAGATAGCGGCTTCATGAAAAATATAATCAAAGTTATACTCGTTGAGCAACTTTACCAAAATAGCAGGGTCGTTAATATCGCCGCTAATCACCTCGCCCGTAAAGCCGATCAGGTTTTTAAAATGTCCAAAGCTTTTAAGATTACCGTTTGAAAGCGTCTCGCCGCTACGAAAACTATCGAGTACCACCACCTTGGCATCAGGGTGATTGTGCTGAAAATAAAACGCAAGATTGGAGCCGATAAAACCGGCTCCTCCCGTAATCAAAATGGTTTTATCTGCTAATGTGTCATCGATGTAGCGCACGGTATTACCTTACATGTAAAAGTGTAATATTGTAGCAAAGAGATGTTTAATGCCCTATTTACGCTAAAGGCTTATAACGCTTTAAGATTGAAAAAACTATAATCGAGCCTGTATTAAAAATTCCACTGGAGATATCTATGAAAAAAATCGCTCTTTCTTTGTTAGTAGCAGGTACCGCTTTGATGGCGGCAGACGGCGCAGCACTCTTTAAAAAATGTGCAGCATGTCACGGTGCAAACGGTGAAAAAGCCGCTCTTGGCAAATCTGGCATCATTGCGGGTCGTGACGCAGCTTCTGTTGCAACCGACCTTCATGGTTACAAAGCAGGTACCCTAAACAAAAAAGGTATGGGCGCATTGATGAAAGGTCAAGTAGCCACTTACTCTGATGCTGACATCGAAGCGGTTTCTGCTTATATCGCTGGCCTCAAATAATCTCTTTTCACCGCGTTGCGGTGAACCCTTCTCTTTTTTTATTCCGGTCTGTAATTTTTCTTTTTTAATGCGTCGCGTTTACGCTCTTGTTCTGCCGCATCATTAAGTTCCTCTTCACCATCAAAACGTGCCTGATTCAGAAACTTTTTTTCATCATCGAACTGTCCGCTCTTAATGCCCCATAAAAATGCTATGAGTGCTAAACTTCCTAAAAAGATCGACACGCCCAACATCATGGCAATGACCCAACTGTCCATTTATGCCCCTTTTTTCCAACCGTAGCGAATACGCATGGAGTTACCCACCACTAGCAGTGAACTCACCGACATCGAAATCGCCGCAATCAGAGGAATAATATAGCCCGCCATCGCTAGCGGGATGGTGATACTATTATACATCAGAGAGAGCCCAAGGTTTTGCTTGATCAACCGATACGTCGTACGCGCGATTTGGTGTGCTTCTTGAAGTGAAGGCATAGAGTCATGTAGTAGCACCACGTCGCTCACATCAATGGCGATATCGCTACCGCGCCCCATGGCGATTCCCAAATCGGCGCGTGCAAGGGCTAAAATATCATTCACGCCATCACCCACCATCATTACCTTTTTGCCCTCATTTTGCTTTTTCACGACATAAGCCTCTTTGTCTTGAGGCTTTAACTCATACTCAAACTGCGCAATTCCCACTTCTGCGGCAATCTCCGTAGCCGCACGTTCATGATCGCCCGTAAGCATCACCACTTCGATGCCGTGCTTTCGCAGACTTGCCACGGTCTCTTTCGCCCCCTCTTTCAAACGGTCTTTGAGTTCAAAAACCGCTACCGGCACATTATCGACCGCCACGTAAAATGCCGTATGCCCATACGCCTTACATGTAAGCCCTTGCTCTTGCATAAACAAAGCGTTACCGCCCGCAACACGCTTAGAGCCAAACTGCGCCTCGATACCGCGTGCGGCGATCTCATTAAAACGCTCGGCAACCTGCGGTTTTGCATCCATTTTCAAATAGCGCTCCACCCCTTTGGCCACCGGATGTTTTGATGCGGCAACCAGCGAGTAGATCAGATGCTTCGGAGCATTCTCATCCATCCAGTGCACGCCAATCACTTCGGGTTTGCCTTCGGTGAGCGAACCGGTTTTATCAAACAGCGCCGTATCAATCGTGGCTAGCGTCTCAATCTGTGCGGCTTGTTTAAACAAAATCCCGCGCGACGCGCCAAGCCCAAGCCCTACCAGCGTAGCCACCGGAGTTGCCAACGCCAGCGCACACGGACAGGCGATGATGATGACCGAAATCCCCACCATAAACGCGGTGTTAAAATCATGCGGCCAGAACCACCAGACGATAAACGTTACCAACGCCAACAACAAAATCGTGCTTGAAAAATACTCCGAGAGTCGATTGGCCAACTGCTCGATACGCGGTTTACGGCTCATGGCGTTCTCTAACATCGCTACAAGATTTGAGAGCGTAGAGTGGGCAAAATCGCGGCTAACCTTTACATGTAAGGTGGCATCGATACTGGTCGTACCGCTAATAATAGTGTCGCCCGCTTTTTTGTAGATCGGCTCGCTCTCACCCGTAAGGCTCGATTCGTCCATGCTCCCTTCGCCCTCTGCCACAATGCCATCGAGTGCCGCTTTCTCTCCGGCGCGAAGCAGTACGATATCGCCGACTTGTACGTCGTTTACGCTCACAAGCTCAATCTGACCCTCACGCACCACGCTCACTTCGGCAGGAACGTGTTTGGAGATCACATCCAGCGTATCGGCCGCGCTTTTGCGGCTTAGCACCTCCAAAAACTTGCCAAAAAGTACAAAGGCGATAATCATCGTTACCGAATCAAAATAGGCTTCGCCCAGTCCTAAAAGCGTAATGTAGATGGAGTAAAAATAGGTCAGAACCGCGCCCGTTGCCACCAGTAGGTCCATATTGACAATACGGTTTTTAAGCCCAAAGTACGCCCCGCGAAAAAAGACCCAGCCGCTGTAAAAAAGCACCGGTGTCGAGAGCACCCATTCGCCGACGTTGAGAATCGTAACGATATCCTCGGCGATTCCGCTAAAGTAGCCGTGATACTGCGCAAACGAGATCGACATCATATTCATCATCGCAAAACCGGCCACGGCGATGCGCAGGTAGTAATCTTTGCGCTCTTTGTTGGCGCGCACCTCTTGCAACGAGGGATCATATGGAAAGGCGTTGTAGCCGATGGCGCGGATGGTATCGATGATTTTGGAGAGTTTGACGACCTCATCGCTCCAGACGATGTGCGCCTTATTGGTCGTAAAGTTGATATTGGCCTCGATGACGCCCTCCATTTTATGAAGCGCTTTTTCATTGAGCCACACACACGCCGCGCAGTGAATCCCCTCGATAATAAGCGAGACTTCGCTAAAGCCCTCATCGTTACATGTAACAAAGCGCTCATAAAAAGCGGGCGCATCAAAATTGGCGCTATCTTCAAACTGCTCACTCGGCGGGGCGAGTTTGGTATCGCCGATCTTGTCATAAAAGCTCTCAAGCCCTTCGTCTGAGAGCAGATGATAGACCCCCTGACACCCTTTGCAGCAAAACAGATGCCCTTCATCGTGAATCATCACGCTCTCGTCAAACTCTAAATGGCAGTGATCGCACGCAACTTTAGACACGCTCAAAGACCCCTTTTTCACGGTTTTTTGCAATCTGATCGTGTGGCAAGACCTGACCGCTCATGCAGATGTACGCCCCTTTGGGCGGATTGGAACATGCAAAGCCGTACGCCATAGCCAAATTGGCCGTGGCTTCGATGCTATCAATCGAAAACGGTACCATCGCTCCGGTAAAAATGACCGCCTGATCTTCCACAAGGCCATCAAGTAGTGCGGCGCTTAGGTGCATCGTATCGGTGCCGTGAATGACGATAAAGACTTTTGCTTCGGAGTGTAAAATAATATTGGCGATCATCTTGCGATCGTCGGCGTTCATCTCAAGCGAGTCTTTGTAGACTACGCCTGCAAGCGGCGTATCGCTTACATGTAAAGCGTTTAGCACCGCCTCGACGGCTAGGTTGTCATAAGGGACTTCGAGTTCTCCGCTAATCGGGTTATAGCGTTTATTGAAAGTGCCGCCGGTATTTAAAATCAGCACAACAGCTCTTTTAATGAAGTAATTACACGGCGCGCTTTCGTAGTGACATCTTTTTGAGTAAGCAGTATCGTATTTTCTATACCCGCACCGATGGCCGCTTCGATATCGCGCTCTTTATCGCCGATCATAACGGAGTGTTTCATATCGATATCATACTCTTTCTTGGCATCAAGTAGCATTCCCGGACTCGGTTTTCTACAGCGGCACGATCCGGTAATCTCGGGATGATGCGGACAATAATAGACTTTGGTAATCATTGCACCGTGTTTTTTAAACTGCTCACTCATCCATTCGCTTACATGTAAGAAATCTTCTTCGCTGTAATAGCCTCTGGCAATACCGGATTGATTGGTCACGACAATGACCAGATAACCCGCTTCATGAAACTGTCTCACGACCTCGAAAATGCCTTCGACAAATTCAAAATCCTCTTTTTTATGCACATAATCGTGATCGATATTGATCACCCCGTCGCGATCAAGAAACAGCGCTTTTTGTATAGCCATTTATCTCAAGCCTTCATGGTCTCCAAACATCTCTTTTTCGATGATATCGCAAAGAATATGACCAATCAGAATATGCGACTCCTGAATGCGCGGCGTGGCGTTTGAAGGCACGATAATGGCAAAATCCGCCATCTGCGCCATTGTACCGCCGTCACGTCCCACCAAAGCAACTGTAGTCACGCCTTTAGCTTTAGCACTCTCAAAGGCGTTAATCACATTTTGTGAGTTACCCGAAGTCGAGATGCCAATAAAAAGATCACCCTTCACTGCCATCCCCTCAAGCTGACGGGAAAAGACCTTATCATAACCGTAATCATTGCCGATGGCAGTAAGATTTGACGTATCTGTTGTGAGTGCAATAGAGGGGATTGATGGACGGTCAAACCCGTAGCGCCCCACCAGTTCGGCGGCGATATGCTGGGCATCCGCAGCCGAACCGCCATTGCCCGCAAGCAGGGTTTTTTTGCCGTTTTTATAGACGCTCACGCACGCTTTTGCCACCGCTTCGATGGCATCAAGCAATTCAGAGTTTTCAAGAATTTTCTGTTTTGTCGCGGCGGAATCCGCGATCTGTTTTTTGATATAGTCGATCATGGGCACTATTTTACCCTTACAACCTTACTATTTGGTGATAACAACAGGCGTGGAGCGTTGCAGCATCTCCAGACGCGCACGCATATAGGCTTTCACATCGGCCATCACGCTTTTGGCCTCTTGGGTACTTAGAGTATAGGTGACGTAACTGCCCTCTTTTTTAACTATCATACTCATAAGTTTTTTACCGTCCACACTGCATCCCGCACTCTTGATACGATCAATCGCATCGACGCCCACCGTAGCAAAGCCGCCCTCACCGCTACACTCCGTAGTTTCAAAAGCGACCTGATAGACCTCATCGGCGACACTGCTCATCACAAGCAGTGCCCAGACTAAAATCAGCGTTTTCATGGCTTACTCTTTAGGAAGGACGCTCATCCCTTTACCGATGGCTCCGGCACCGCTAACGGGTTTGGCGTAGGCGACTTTCTCTTTGACTTTGGTCACTTCAATACTGCCGACAACGCTCATCTCGACATCAAGCACTTCGCCGGTATCGGGATCGACCAGCTCATCGACATCGCCGACATTAAAGGTTTTGCCCACGCTTACGCCGTCGCGTTCACCGCGGTTAATAATGACTTTGTTGCCTTTTACCAGCAAGACCGTACCCTCCCATGCAATCGAATCGAGCTGATCAATCAAGAAATTGGTAATCTGTCCGCAGGCATCTTCCACTGCGGTTTGCACGTTATCTTTATCTTCGCCGCCAAAGGCTCCGGTAAGTCCGCCAAGGGCTGAGCCGTGATAGCCCAAACGATAACCGCCGCGCCCCGATTTGCCAATCATATCTTTTGAAGCGACTACCTGTCCCGTTTCGCTATTCACCAGATAGATCGTAAGATTAATCTCCGCCTCTCCCGTAGAACCGCCCACCGATACGCCCATAAAGCTAAGGCCGCCATCTTTGGCTCCGGTCTCTTGCACATTCGTGATAGAACCGCGTACCAGTAGTTGCGCCGGCGTCATACGACCCATTTTAGGCGTTTTTTTACCGCCTGCCGTGCGCCCGCTTGTGGCAAAATCCTGCTCTTTCATAGCGGCATCGCGCATTTCGCTATCACCGATAACGATAAACCACCCCGATTTGTTCAAAATATTGGTCATCGCCGTAGTCATACCGTCACCGAGATTCCACTTACCATGCCATCCTGCTTCGTTTTTAAACTTTTGCACCATAATGGAGTATTTCAGATTGCCTTTGGGGGGTTCTTTAATTGTATTCTCTTCTGCACTTACATGTAACACTATGCCCATCATGAGGGCTAACATACCTGCCACTATACGTTGCATATACTCTCCTTGTTAAATTTGCGCTAAAGTATAGCAAAATCGCATCAAGCGATCAAATCCAACATGGCTTGTTCAAAGCTGGGGAACTCAAACGCGAAACCGTTATCAAGGAGTTTGGTCGGATACACCTCTTTAGAATCGAGCATCACGCCCGCGCCTTCGCCCAAAATCAGCTTTAATGCAAAAGCCGGAACACTCAAAAGCGTAAATCGTTTTAGAACTTTTCCTAAAATACGGGTCTGTTTTGCATTGCTAAGCGGATACGGCGCACAAAAATTGACACTCCCGTGAATCTCTGGATGCACCATGATAAAATCAACTGCGCGCACCAGATCGTCGATATGAATCCATGATACCATTTGTGTTCCGCTACCCAGTTTGCCGCCAAGCCCAAAACGAAACGGCGGTAGCATCTTTTGCAACGCACCGCCCTCTTTGGCATAAATCACACCAAAGCGCAAGACGGCTGTGCGTACGCCGTGAAACTCGGCATTAAAAGCTCCGGCTTCCCACTCACGGCAGAGATTGGCGAGGAAATCATTGGCATATACGGTTGAATCATCCCCGTGTTGCGCATCGCTGCGATAGATGCCGACTGCCGAAGCGTTCAAAAAAAGGCTGGGCTTTTCACGTAACATCGCCATAGCCTCAACCAGCTTTTTCGTACTCTCAATGCGGCTTGAGATGAGGCGCTCTTTATACGCTTCACTCCAGCGTCCAAGTATGCTTACACCGCTTAAGTTAATCAATACGTCAATGTTTTGAAGCTGTTGCGCAATCGCATCTATCGGAGTCGTTTCACGAACTTTAATGCCGATGACTTCGTGGCTATTAGAATGAAAAAACGCTTCGAGTTTGCTACCGACCAGTCCGCTTTTACCGCATATCGCTATTCTCATGCCTGACTCCTTACATGTAAGGATTATAAGGCGCAAAAAGGTAGAGAGAGCTTGTCTGTTGAAGTTAGATTATAAAGTTAATACGCAATGCCCGTCACACTGCGTACTTTTTCGATAATCGGCAGCGCCGTTTCGCGCGCTTTATCGGCACCCATTTTTAGAATATCGCGCACTTCGTCTTGATGCGCGGCATAATATTCGCGCTTTTCGCGATACGGTCTAAAATAGTCCCAAAGCACTTCAGCGAGGTAGAGTTTAAAATGTCCATGTCCCTCGCCGCCGCGCTCATAACGCTCTTGCAGTGCCTTTTGCTCTGCGTCGTTTAAAAAGAGTTTAGCGATGTTATAGACATTACATGTAGCCCACTCTTTGGGCTCTTCCATCGGCACGGTGTCGGTAACGATTTTTTTAATCACCTTTTGTTGCGCTTTTTCCTGACCAAAGATATTGATGGTATTGCCGTAGCTTTTAGACATCTTGGCGCCATCGGTTCCTGGGATGGTAGCGACATTCTCATCGACTTTGTGTTCGGGAAGGGTAAGGATATCGCCGTATTCGTTATTAAAGCGAATCGCAATATCACGGGCGATCTCAACATGCTGAATCTGATCTTTTCCCACGGGAACAATCTGCGAATCAAAGAGCAAAATGTCCGCCGCCATCAACACCGGATAGGCAAAAAGCGAATGATTTGCCGCAATGCCTTTGGCCACTTTGTCTTTGTAGCTGTGTGCACGCTCCAGCAGTCCCATCGGCGTAAAGCTTGAGAGCACCCAGGAGAGTTCCTGCACCTCGGGAATATCGCTTTGTACCCAAAAAGTGCTTTTGTTTGGATCCATGCCCAGTGAGAGAAAATCCGTTGCCGCCTGTAGGGTCAGCTCACGCAGACGCGCTCCGTCGCTTACGGTAGTCATGGCGTGATAATTGGCGATAAAGGCAAACACGTCATGTTCGTTTTGCGATGCGATCATCGGTTTGATGGAGCCAAAGTAGTTGCCGATATGCAGATCACCTGATGGCTGGATTCCGGTGAATAGTCTCAAGGCGCACTCCTTATTTTGAATGCGCCATTATATCAAGAGAAACTTATTGACACGCTCCCCTGCTAAGTGTCATATAAAATCCGATTTCAACATCACTCCATGTCTTGCCTTTGTGCAGTTCATAACACGCCTGATTGATGGAAGCCAACGCCTTAGAGGCCGAAAAATCAAGCAGATCGATCACACCGTCGGCATAAATTTCCTGCTCCTGCAAGCGATAGTGCATTGCCACCGTTTTCGTCACCCCATTTAATGTAATGGCCACATCGAGGCTATCGTTTTTGACATCAACGACTTTGGCCGTAATGGTATCACCCGCCAAAAGATCAAAAAACGACGCCACCAGCTTGGCATCGCGCTCTGGATTTTTGGTGTTAACGCTTGCGGGTACGATCGTTACCGAAGCGCCTTTTAAAACGTTATGTGCACTTGCACCTACAGAAGGTGCCTTTAGCACTACGTTATCAAATGAACCGCCAACACCTACTTTTTCAGGGGTTTTAAACGCTTTCCATGTCACCGCCGCCGTGCTATCCGCTTTATAACAGCTTGATGCCGCAAATGTACTCACTACCATTGCGCTCATTGCCAAAATAGACATTACAAGTTTTCTCATTGAATCTGACTCCTTATTTTTAAAGCAGTTTACCTTTTTTAACTTTTAGTATAGATGTGCTATATTAACTATAGAAAATATAGAGGTTTCCTCTTTAAAAAGGATTTATTATGAATGTACAAATTCGCTCCAAAGACATCAGTGTCAACGACCATACCCATGCACACCTTAGTGCAGCAAAAGAACAATTTTTAAAATATGGGTTGGAGATTACCACCGCTAATACTTACATCGCTAAAGAGAAAGAGGGTGTCAGCGTCGAATTTGAACTCCACATCGCGCATCAATCTCCTATTATCATTAAACAAGATGATCAAGACCTTGATGCAGCTATCGATATCGCGATTGACCGCACGTCAAAAGCACTGCGCCGCTTGGCCGATAAAGTCAAAGATCACAAACACCAAACCTCAGTAAAAGACCTCGAAGTCGCCGAAGAGGCCTAATGTCACTACGAGTCGTCTGCCCACATTGTGGAAAGATCAATGCTATACCGCTAAAGGAGCACTACGCCAAAGCCAACTGCGGCGCGTGCAAACACTCCCTTCTTGACACCAAACCGATCACTCTCGACCCCACTAGTTTTGACAATCAGGTGCTTAACAGCGATATTCCCATTATTGTCGATTTTTGGGCCGAGTGGTGTGGTCCGTGCAAAATGATGGCGCCCGCATTTGAAGAAGCGGCGGCATCCTTTGCGCTTAAAGCCCGATTTGGCAAAGTTAACACGGAAATACAACAGCAACTCGCCGCACGCTTTAACATCCGCTCGATTCCAACACTCATTGCATTTAAAGATAACCGCGAAATCGATCGCATCTCTGGAGCACTCCAAGCACCTCAGCTACGTGAATGGGTCGGACGTTTCATTTGATACGGCGCATCCTATTTACCTTGCTTACATGTAAGGCGCTCTTAATGGCTTCGGGGGATTACTCACTGCGTTTCGCCGGCGGTGTTGCCGACAGCAACGATTTTGGACAAATTCTTAGCTCTCAAATATCGCGCCACCACACCAAAGTGGGACTCGTCGGTATCGATGCGGGCTATCTGCTCTATCGGTTTGAGCTGCCTTTTGAGATCTATCTCAAAGGAGGGCTTTACCGCTTTTTAGAAAACGGCTATCAAGACGACTTTTTTGAGACGACTTTTTATGTCAAGCTCTACTATAATCTTGATTTTTGGGATAACCGTATTCGCATCGGTGCCGCCGAAGGGGGATCATACGCTTTTGAGATTCCCATTATAGAGCAAATCGAAGCCGAAGAGAATGAAGATCATAACTCCAATTTTCTCAATTATCTCGAAGTCAGTCTCGATGTCGATGTCGGAAAACTATTACATGTAAAGATGTTAGATGAGACCTATTTGGGCTATATGCTCAAGCACCGTTCGGGCATTT
>JBNKLA010000037.1:0-41892 GCA_050292115.1 Sulfurimonadaceae bacterium
TTTGCCTATCTAAGCCATCTTCTTACAGAACTTCCAATCTATCAGGTTGAAAGCAGGGATATTGACCCTCTGCTGCCTTGGAATGTGCAGTTAGCCAAATCTTGACCTTTTTTCAAGATGGGGTTTACTTGGGGGTTACAATGAAACTTTATTAAAACCATCATCTTCCTCTGGACACACGTAAAAAGGATAAAAAAGATTTGGTCGATTATGTTTTCCAAACTTAGGGTTTCGATTTCTCAATTCGCGGATGTTAAAAGCACTAATATCATCTTCTAAATTTAGATCATTATTATTTGCATCTTTTTCTAATTCATTGATTTCTACATAAATATTTTTAGTGTATATCAATAAATATTCATGCGTTTTAGAAATTTGTTTATATGTTTGTCCACGTTTATTTGCTTGGATAATTACTTGTGCAAAGAAATTCTCCTCCCCAAAAATATCATCCATAATTTTCCGCAGATTCGCCACTTCATCATCATCAATACTGACAAAAATCACCCCGTCCTCTTTGAGCAGGTTGCGGGCAAGGTAGAGACGCGGGTAGATCATATTGAGCCAGTTGGTGTGTCGTCGCCCCGTGCTCTCGGTTCGGGTAGAGAGGTAGCCCTCATTGTCCATCTGTTCGGTCTGAATCAGGTAGTTGGCTACCGGGTCACTCCAGCTGTCGCTATAAACAAAGTCTTTGGCTTTGTTGTAAGGCGGGTCAATATAGATCATCTTAATACGCCCACGGTAAGACTTCTGCAACAGCTTAAGCACTTCGAGATTGTCGCCTTCAATAATGGCGTTTTGCGCATCATCCAAATAGGCTTTTTCACCATCCATCGTGCGCAACGTCGCGCTGCTTGGGGTTTGAATGGTTTGGTAGCAGTCGCGTTTACCGCTCCACTCAAAACGGTAGTGCTCTTTCTCATCCACGCCATCACCCATACTGGCCTGAAGCATTTTATAATCAATTTCGCCGTCAGAAAAAATTTCGGGAAAAAGGCGTTTGAGTTCTAAACGTTTTTGCGCTTTAAGCTCTTCGGAGTAAAACAGGGGCATACACTTACTTTTTTTAGGTTATTTTATCGAATGTATCGGTAAAACAACCTAAAGGTTTTATTCCGCCTCATGCTACAATACGCCAAAAAAGCGAGACACTATGACCGGAAGCATCGAAATTCTTTCATGGAATCTTAACGGCATTCGCGCCGTTGCCAACAAAGACGGCTTTGCGTGGCTGGATGAACGCGACGCGGATCTTGTTTTTTTTCAGGAGATCAAAGCTGGCGAAGATCAGGTGCCAAAGCATCTTTTTGAGCTTTATCCCCATCACAGCGTCAATTCCGCAGAGAAAAAAGGCTACTCGGGAACGATGAGTCTCTCTAAATACGCGCCCGATGAGGTGCTTACATGTAAGCATATCGACACCACTAACGAGGGGCGGATTATCGAACATCGCTACGGTGATTTGTGTATTTTCGGCATCTACTTTCCAAATGGCCAGAAAGATGAAGAGCGGCTGGCGCACAAAATGAAGTTTTACGATGATTTTCTTACCTACTGCGACGCGCTTCGCGACGAGGGCAAATCCATTGTGTTTTGCGGCGACGTCAACACCGCGCACCGCGAGATCGACCTCGCCCGCCCCAAGGCCAACGAAAACACATCGGGCTTTTTGCCGATTGAGCGCGCGTGGATCGACAAGGTTATCGCGCACGGTTATATTGATACCTTTCGCTACGTTCACGGTGACGTTAGCGACAGCTACAGCTGGTGGAGTTACCGCGCCGGAGCGCGTGCCAAAAATGTGGGCTGGAGAATCGACTACTTCTTTGTCTCCGATGATCTGGCCGAATGCATTGAAGATGCTTTCATATTAGAAGATATCATGGGTTCGGATCACTGTCCCGTAGGATTGCGTCTTTCACTCTAGTCTCTTACATGTAAAGCGACTCTGCTATAATATGGCTACTTTCTTACAGAGGTTTCAATGAAAAAAGCAATCGACAAAACCCCTGCCCGCCTCGATTTTATCCAAAGCGCCACGGGTATCTTGCTGGCGCTGTTTATCTCCGGTCATATCGTGTTTGAATCTAGCATTTTGATCTCCAAAGATGCCATGTACGCCATGACGCAGTTTTTTGAGGGGTACTACTTTTTGGGGAGTAAACACCCTGTTATTATCTCCATTTTGGCGCTTTTTATTCTGGTAGTCATCATTATTCACGCTATTGTCGCTTTGCGCAAATTTCCTGCAAGCTATCGCCAGTATAAGACGTTTAAAACCCATATGAACCGCATGGAGCATCACGACACGTCGCTTTGGGCATTGCAGGTCATTACTGGTTTTGCCATGTTTTTTTTGGCCTCCATTCACCTCTATACCATGATCTCCCAACCCCATATGATCGGCCCCTACGCCTCAAGCGAACGCGTCGCGCTTGATATGATGTGGCCGATGTATCTGCTGTTGCTCTTCTCCGTCATCGTTCATGCGGGCGTAGGCGTGTATCGCCTTATTCTCAAATGGGGATTCTTTGAAGCCAAAAAGCAAAAAGATATGAAACGCCGCCGCGCTACCTTGCGCGCCGTTATGTACTTTGTGATCACCTTTTATTTGGTACTGGGCACCGCTTCGCTGGGGCGTTACATGTACATCGGCTACAGCGGCGATTTTGAGCCGGGCGAGCGATACCACAGCGAAGGAGCTGCACAATGAAGATTACCTATACCGACGTGCTGGTAATTGGCGGCGGCCTTGCGGGATTGCGGGTGGCCACGGGGGTTAAAGAGCGCGGCAACGATGTGATATTGCTTACCCTTGTTCCCCCAAAACGCTCCCACTCCGCCGCGGCTCAGGGCGGGATGCAGGCCTCTTTGGCCAACTGCGCCATGGGCGAAGGCGACAACGAAGACGTGCATTTTGAAGATACGGTCAAAGGAAGCGACTGGGGCGCCGATCAGATTGTCGCACGCATGTTTGTCAATACCGCACCCAAAGCCATTCGCGAACTTGCAGCATGGGGTGTACCGTGGAACCGCGTTAAACGCGGCGAGCACCACTCGATTATCAATGCCAAAAAAGTAAGCATCACCGAAAAAAACGAGGCGCACGGCCTCATTACCGCACGCGATTTTGGCGGTACGAAAAAGTGGCGCACCTGCTACACCAGTGACGGCACGGGCCACTCCATGCTCTATGCCATGGACAATAAAGCGCATGAAGACAAGATCGAGATCCGCGAACGCCGCGAAGCCGTTGCGCTGATTCATGAAAACGGCCGCTGTTACGGCGCGGTCTCACGCAACCTTATGACGGGTGAACTTACGGCATACATTGCCAAAGCTACATGTATCGCCACAGGCGGCTACGGCAGGCTCTATAGCGTGACCACCAACGCCACGATCTGTCAAGGTATCGGCCATGCTATTGCACTAGAAACGGGTGTGGCGACGCTAGGCAATATGGAGGCGATTCAGTTTCATCCCACGGCTATTGTCCCTGTAGGAATTTTGACTACCGAAGGGTGTCGGGGCGATGGCGGCGTACTGCGCGATGTGGACGGTTATCGCTTTATGCCCGATTACGAACCTGAGAAAAAAGAGCTGGCCTCGCGCGATGTAGTAAGCCGCCGCATGACCGAACACATCCGCAAAGGCAAAGGCGTCAAATCGCGCTACGGCGATCATTTGTGGCTTGATATTACCCTGCTGGGTCGTGAGCATATCGAAAAAAATCTGCGCGAGGTCAAAGAGATTTGCGAAAACTTTTTGGGCATTGATCCGGCCGAAGAGTGGATTCCCGTACGTCCGACCCAGCACTACTCCATGGGCGGTATCCGCACTGATTATCGCGGCGAATCGCAAACGCTCAAAGGGCTCTACTCTTGCGGCGAAGCGGCCTGTTGGGATCTGCACGGCTTTAACCGTCTGGGCGGTAATTCGGTGGCGGAGACCGTGGTTTCGGGGATGTTGGTGGCCGAGTACATTGCCGATTTTTGCGATACGCCGCAAAGCCACATCGATATCGACTCCAATACGATTGAGTATTTTATTAAACGTGAACAGGAGAAGCTGGAATTTTTGCTAGAAGAGAAACCAAACAGCGAAGACTCTTTTGAGATCCGCGAAGCGATGGAGAAGATTATGATGGAGAAGGTCGGTATTTTTCGCAACGGCGATGACCTGCAAAAGGCGGTAAGTGAACTGGAAGAGCTCCTGATTCGCAGTCGCAATATTCACGTACATCGCTCAAAATCGCTTGCGGCAAATCCCGCGCTGGTGAATGCCTATCGCACCCAAAAAATGCTCAAGGTTGCTCTGTGCGTAGCGTATGGCGCGCTACTGCGCACCGAGAGCCGCGGTGCCCATGCGCGCGAAGATTTTCCCGAACGCAATGACAAAGCGTGGCTTAAACGCACGATTACAAAATGGAGCAGTGACGAGCAAAACCTGCCCAATGTGGATTACGAAGCCATCGACATTGACACAATGGAACTGCCTCCAGGCTTTCGGGGCTATGGCAAAAACCTCAACATTGTGCATGAAAAAAGCGAAACACGTCAAAACGAGGTGGATGCGATTAAAGCGAAGTTCAAAGCATCGGATCGCTTTGTGATTCAAGAAGCGCTAATGCCGTTTCGTGATCGCCTTCCCCAAAAATACCAAGGCCGCAATGAGCGCCTGAGCGAAAGGCTATAACATGAGTGAAGGCAGAACCCTTAAAATCTCGATTTTGCGCTTTGATCCGCACCAAAAAGGTGACAGACCGCACATGCAAACGTTTGAAATCCGCGAAGCACCGGGCATGACGCTTTATATTGCCCTTAATGATATTCGCAAACATCTGGACAATTCGCTCAAGTTCGATTTTGTCTGCCGCGCCGGAATCTGCGGCAGTTGCGCTATGATTATTAACGGCCGTCCGGCTCTGGCGTGCCGGACACTCACCTCAAAACTGGATGTAGAGATCACCCTTGCTCCACTGCCGATTTTTGAACTTATCGGCGATCTGTCTGTTAATACCGGAAACTGGATGCGTGGCCTTAATGCCCATCTTGAGACTTGGATTCATAATGAAGAGCAGATAAATTACGACCGCCTTGAAGAGAAGATGGAGCCCGAACTCGCCGAAGAGATTTACGAGCTTGAGCGTTGCATTGAGTGTGGATGCTGCATTGCCGGATGCGGCACCATTCAGATGCGCGAAAATTTTGTAGGGGCGGTGGGACTCAACAAACTTGCCCGTTACAAACTCGATCCGCGCGACAAACGCAGCAATGAAGACTATTACGAACTTGTCGGCAATGAAGAGGGTGTTTTTGGCTGTATGACACTACTAGGCTGTGAGGATGTCTGCCCCAAAGAGCTACCGCTACAGAGCAAAATTGCCTACCTGCGCCGCAAAATGCTTGAGATCGGAAAGTAGTTACATGTAATGCTGAGTTTTAAATCCTTTTTTCAGTTACTGCGCGAATCGTTTCGCGATCTTTTACCTATTGTTCTGGTCATTCTGTTTTTTCAGCTGGCCATTATACAAAGCATTCCCGAAAACTGGCTAGCGACGACAATCGGTTTGGCTATTGTGGGCGTCGGTCTGGCGGTTTTTTTACTGGGATTGGAAGTGGGTATTTTTCCCGTTGGCGAGCGGCTTGCTTCGGATTTTGCATACAAAGGCTCCACGCTGTGGATTGTACTTTTTGCTTTTTTAATCGGTTTTGGCACCACCATTGCCGAACCGGCACTCTATGTGATTGCCATGAAGGCGGCCAGTATTAGTAGCGGCAGGATTGATGCCAATGCACTGCGGCTTGTCGTGGCGTTGTCGGTTGGGTTTGCCATTGTGCTTGGGGTATGGCGCATTATCAAAGGGCATCCTATCCACTACTATATCATCGCAGGTTATATACTGGTTGTCGGCACCACGGCATTTGCTCCGCATGAAATTGTAGGCTTAGCGTATGATCTTGGCGGGGTCACGACCTCGACCGTTACGGTTCCGCTGGTAGCGGCACTGGGCATTGGACTGGCTTCGACCATAAAAGGGCGCAATCCGGTACTTGACGGTTTTGGGCTTATTGCATTTGCCTCGCTCACGCCCATGATTTTTGTGCAAGTGTACGGTATTTTTGTATATCATTTTGTCGAAGCCGTTGCTATGCCCATTCCGCAACAACACGACCTAATCAACGCGGCAAGCGTCGTACCGGTCTTTACATTTAGTGGTGTCTTTAAGAGTCTATTTAATGTCATTAAAGACGTTATCCCTATTGTGACGGTCATCCTCTTTTTTCAATACGCGATTATCAAAAAACCAATTGAAAATTTTAAAGATACGCTTATCGGTTTTGCACTAATGATTGTAGGACTTAATGCGTTTATCATCGGTCTGGAGATGGGGCTGTTTAACCTTGGTGAAACGATGGCGCACGAGCTCACCCAAAGTGACAGCTTCACCGTCATCTACCTCTTTGCCTTTGCCATCGGTTTTTCAACCACCATGGCCGAGCCTGCCCTCTCCGCCATTGCACGCAAAGCCAAAGAGGTCTCTGATGGCAGGGTGAATGATTTTGTGCTTCGGCTTTTTGTCGCTTTTGGTGTTGCCATCGGTATTGCACTGGGTTCGTTTCGTATTGTAGATGGCGGGCATATTGTCTATTACATTATCACCGGTTATATCATTGTTATTGTCCTGACGGCAATGGCTCCCAAATATATTGTCTCCATTGCTTATGATAGCGGCGGAGTTACCACATCAACCGTAACCGTTCCGCTGGTGGCGGCGCTTGGGCTGGGACTGGCCACCAACATCAACGGACGCGATCCGCTTATTGACGGATTTGGCCTTATTGCTTTTGCATCGCTCTTTCCGATGATAACGGTAATGCTGTATGGCGTTATTGCAGAAAAAATGGGTATTAAAGGCGAATACGAGATCGCGGAAGCGAATATTATCAAACTGCGCCACGCCATTGAAGATGCCAACAATATGGGGCTTACTACTGTTAATATCGATGCTACGGGGCAGCGTCATTCGTATAAAGAGCGCTTTAGCGCCGTACATATCATTGTGCCGCATGACCAAAAAGAGAATGCCCTGCTCTCGGCAAAAGGTGCCGGTGCCACGGGCGTGACTATTATGGATGCTCACGGTATGGGACTGCAAGAGATGGATAATTTTTATAACCGTCTTGAAGCAGAAAACACCGATGCCAACTTGATGTTTATCGTACCCTCCTCTAAAGTAGACAGTGTTATCCAAAAAGTGATGCACGACCTTGACATTATCGGCGAAGGCGCGGGCATCGCTTTTTCATATCCTGTCACCCACCTTAAAGGGATATCACTACATCGTGAGCATTTGATGTAATAGACTTCTTGCAAAACTCCCAAATAGTCTCAGAGCCAAGAGACGTAGTGAGGTTGGGCTTTTCTTCTTTAAGTGCGTAGCCGTAGCTACGGACGCAAAGAAAAAAGTTCAAGATTGCTACGTCTCTTGGCTCCCTTCGGGTACTTAAAAGCAAAGCGTGCTCTACGTTAGAACCTTTTTACCGTAGCTACGGCTACGCTAAAAAGAACCTGCCTTGATCACACTGTGCTTTTTATCTGGGAGTTTTGCAAGAAGTCTAATTAATCATTCCTTTAATCTTCGTCACATAGCATTAACAAAGCATCAGCCTTCTATTTTCATAATCCATTCATAACTTTAACATTAGGAACACTTATGAATATAAGACCTCTTTTTATTTTACCTGCTGTTTTAATAGCTCTAAATGCCAAAGATACACTGGAGCTTGGAGCAGACTATAGACTCAGTATGGATAATCTTGATTATAAAATGGCAGATGGCTCAACCCAAAGCAACCCCTCACTGCTTCGTAACCGCCTCTGGCTCAATATGCACTACCGCGCTAGCGATAACATCGAGTTTGGAGGCCAACTCGCCTATAATAAATTTTTTGGCCAGCGCACTACAAGCAACCCCACTTCACTCGGAATGGATGGATTTGACTGGCTGGCATCCGAGAGTGTACAAGATGATGTTTTGCGGGTTCGTTCTGCATATATCAATATCTGGGATGATACGCTTTTTGGAGTGGCATTGCCGTGGAAACTGGGTGTCGGACGCCGCCCGTCAAACAATGGCAAACTGATTAACCTGCGCGAAGACGACCCTGCAACCTCACCGCTTGGCCATATCAGCAATGCCGAGTTTGACGGCGGCAATATCAAGTTTTATCTCGATAAGCTACTTAAAACCACGGGTGCATCCCTAAAATTTGCCACAGGACGCGGCATGAGCGTTGCCGAATCGCACTTTAGCGCCGCGCCCTACAGTGACAATCGCTCCAACCCTACCGATACGATTACGCTTTTTGCCATCAACCTTATCCCCTACTCCAACGATACGATCAATACGGAGATTCAATATACCCAAGCCGATAATCTTGTTGATATCACCAACGCCGGTTTTGATATGATGGGCAATTTTAACCCCTCAAACTACAACCCATCGCTTGAAGTCGTTGGGGCTTTGCGCTTGCTTAGTGCCTACGCCTCGTATAAAAGTAAGGCACTCAACGACACACTCTTTTTTGCCAGTGTTGCCATGTCGCAAACCGACCCACATACGGCAATGCTAGGCTCAACACACTCTAAAAGCGGACAAAGCTTCTGGCTAGGAACGCAGTTTGCATCACCTCTGAGTAAAAAAGGAAAAATCGGTGTTGAGTACAACCACGGAAGTCAATACTGGCGCTCTTTTACCTACGGCGAAGATACGCTTATAGGCTCTAAAATCGCTACACGCGGCGATGCCTATGAGTGCTACTGGAGCGAACCGCTCTTTAAAAAAGGCTTATCCGCACAGCTTCGCTACACTTACATCGACTATGACTACAGCGGAAGCAACGGCTTTTTTGGCTCACAGACCGGTACACCCGTAAAAATTGACGATATTCCAAAGCGTACGGCATTAGCGGGCAATATCGTCGATAAAGCACAGGATGTACGGCTTTATTTGCGGTATCGGTTCTGATTTGCCACTTTAAACCCATTTTTGATTGTGCTAATCTCATCACTACTCAGGCCAAAAGATTTTGCAGTTGCATCACTATCATGGAGCACATCGGAGATCTCTTCGAGTATCTGATGTGCCTCGTTGATATCAAAGCGTTTTGCCATCGCTTCAAGATCGGCAATTTTAACACCTCTGATCTTTCCATTGATATGCATTTGGTGCCCATAGCCAAAAGAGGGTGTGATGTCGTATGCCGGTGAAAGTTTCCAGTTGCCTTGCTTATCCATAATAAACGAGTGATTTTTAGCATGATCATCCTGATTGCCCGACATGGCATTGAAACACATTCGCTTATAGGACTCTCTCATTTCGCTATAGTCTCGGCTTACATGTAACGCCGTGCGTAAGAGAAGCTCATAGCTCATTGTATCGCGGTCTCGAAAGTCCATATTGCTCATACCTGCTAAGGAGTGTAGATGATAGGGCTTATCGTTGTGCTCACGATCAAAACGTTTTACAGCCAAATGGGTGAGGCCGTTTGATTCGATCAAAGAGCTCGTAGCAGTTGTAATGCCGCATCGTGATGCCAGGTTTAGTAGCAGATGTTCGCCAATGAGCGCCGCACTGCTTTGTCGGTCTGCGGAAAATTTGATCATCCAGTGATCAAACCCCTCATCTAAAACCCCCGCCCCAGAGACAATTTTGCTAAAGTCACTGTTTATTCCCACCGTTGCCTTCGCTTTTGCTCCTCCCATAGAATCCGTAGTAACGCGTATAATTTCCGGTAGTGCATCCTCTATCTCACCATCAACGATGCGCTGTGCGGCTTGTGCCAAATCAGCAATTTCCAGCGCCTGTTCAATCTCTTTATGTAGACCGCTTTGCGGAGGATGAAACTCAAGTGCGCCAACACCGCGTCTGCCGATATAAAGAAGTTTTTGTACCGGTGTAATTTCATAGGGGTTCTTGTTGAATCGCTCTTTAAAGTACTTCTCGATAATTCGGTTTCCATAGCTGTCGGGTAAGGAATCTGCTATAAATCCTGGCAAAGCGTTAAAATGCGTCAACGTAGTGGTATCATAGAGTTTTGGGGACAAGGGAAAATGGATCGGTGATGGCTCTAGCGCACCCGAATCCACAAACGCCTTGTCGTATTGAAAATAGGTTCTGTTATCTTTATGAAGCGCTCTGCCCACAGGCGTACCCCAAAGCACAATATCGCAATAGTTCTCTACCATTACCGTACCCGTTGCCGTTTTGGCTTGGTGCGAATCAGGTCTGAAATATCACTGGGTTCCTCTTGGGGAACGATAGCGAGGATACCATCAAGAATTTGAAGCACCCTGCCAAGGCGCACCAGTTTATCAAAAGCGATCTTTCCAGTTTGCTCAAATGTTCGCACTGCCGATAGCGACACACCGCTTTTACGTGCCAAATCTTTTTGTTGCATCTGTAGCGAAATACGGCGCTGCTTTGCGCGACTTGCAACACGCTCAAGTATTTCAGAGTCTGTCATAAGTAATGCATTGTCCACAATTATCCTCAATATATGCGTATAAGTATAATTATATCGGTAATTAATATATTTAGCAATAGCCTTGCCGTAACTATTTCGATTTAGGCCGAAACGCTTTAATCACATCTTCGTTGGTCTCAAGATACGGCCCTTCGATCAAGTCAATACAGTATGGTACCGCGGGAAACACTGCATCAAGACACTCACGGATCGATTTAGGTTTGCCCGGCAGGTTGATAATAAGCGAATTGCCGCGGATTCCCGCGCTCTGGCGTGAAAGTATTGCGGTGGGAACATACTGCAAACTCACCTGACGCATCAGCTCTCCAAAGCCCGGCATCATCTTTTCGCACACGTTTTCGGTGGCTTCGGGGGTCACGTCGCGCAGTGCGGGTCCGGTACCGCCGGTGGTAACGACGAGGCAACATTTTTGCGTGTCGCACAGCTCGATCATCGTTGCTTCGATTTCGTCTTGATTATCGGGGATGCAGCGGTAGACAATTTCAAACGTGCTTTTGAGATACTCGCTCATCGTCTCTTGAATCGCCATGCCCGAAATGTCTTCGTAAATCCCCGCGCTGGCACGATCCGATGCGGTAATCACCCCGATTTTAATATCACTCATGTTTACTCCTCTAATAAAAAATGATTCGCTTTTTTAATCAAATAGGTCGTGGCAAAAGGCAGAAAAAACGCTTTGGCCGCTTCGGCGTCAATCACGGCATCATTGCCGCCGAGATAGACTTCAATAGCAATGCCTCGCTTTTGCAGATTTGCCAGTATGGCGGTATCCCACTCATAATAAAGTAGCTCACGGAGTTGCAATTCATTATGCTTTACATGTAAGGTTTCATACGCTGGATACGGTGCAAAACAGCTTTGCAAAAAACGCTCCAGATACTGTAGCGGATCTTTATGGTATCCCATAAGTTGCAAGCGTTTAAAACGCTCGCTTTGGGTCTGAAAAAATGCCGGAGAGAAGAGCTGGAGCGTATCGACACGCTCATGGCTTTGGCTTACATGTAAGAGTGCTTTGATGGCGCCATAACTAAATCCGGCCACCGTAAAATCACTTTTTTTGAGATAGGGCTCAAAAAAATGCGACTCATCACGGAGTGAAAAACCGCTATAAAAGGTCACTGATCATCTTTTTGACCAAAGCTTTGGAGATACTCTCATACTCCATCAAAATCCCTTCGATCTCTTCGATAAGCCGCTCTTTTCCCTGAAGCAATTTTTTGGTCTCACCATAGAGTGTGTCAAGCATGGTACTCTTCTCTTGATCGCTGGGCATTAGAGTATCTCCCATTGCATACTCGTCAATCATTTGCGAAACCATACTTCGCGCTTCGGCAATATCGTTTTGCACATTAGTGGCGTGTTCGCCAAACGCGAGATCACTCGCCGCCATGCCCGCAAGATGCATCTGTATCCGCGCGGTAATTTCATGACGCAAAAGCGGTTGCCCTACGGGAGGATGAAAGCTATCACTGGCAAGCGCAATCTTCTCAAACGGCAGATCAAACCATGTGGCCACAAGTACTTTAGCGGCTTGATAGCGAGCGCGGTAACGCTTTTGCTCTTCGGTAACAATCTGCACCTTTTTCTTGCCAAACATCACCTTGTCTTTAACGGAATGAAAATGCTCCATGCTCACCCGCACATCGCGCTGGCGTAGCGAAAGTAACGCCGCTTCGTTCACCAATGCCGCCAGTGCTGCACCGCTAAAACCTACAGTCATATGCGCCACGTCGGAGAGCTTCACATCGTTGGGAATATGGCGCAGGTATTTTCCCAAAATCGCCTCACGCTCTTTAGGTGTGGGCAAATCCACAAAAATGCGTCTGTCAAAACGTCCGGCGCGAAGCAATGCGCTATCCATCACCTCAATATTATTGGTTGCGGCGACCACCACAATGCCGCTGTTCTCTTCAAAACCATCCATTTCGGTGAGCAGTTGGTTTAGCGTGGCTTCACGCTCATCATTTCGACTGCCGTCGCGTTTTTTGCCCACTGCATCAATCTCGTCGATAAAAATAATCGAAGGCGCGCTTCGTTTGGCCGCGCTAAAGAGCTCGTGCACCCGTTTGGCACCCATGCCCACATAGATTTGCACAAACGATGCACCGCTTTGATAAAAAAACGGTACATCCGCTTCGGCCGCAACCGCTTTGGCAATCATGGTCTTGCCCACGCCCGGAGGCCCCACCAGCAAAACACCGCGTGGCATTCGCGCACCGAAATTCAGGTAGCGTTTGGGGCTTTTGAGAAAGTCGATAATCTCTTCAAGCTCCTCTTTGACATCGCCGATACCGCCGATATCGGAAAAACTAACATTGGAGCGTACCGCCACGATAGACTCCGAAGGCTCCTCTTCTTGTGAAGCGCGTTTTGGCATTATAGCGGGCTTGCTTTTGCGTTTTTGCCACATTCTAAAACCGATAGAGCCGAAACTGAGTACAATAATAAAGCTAAAGAGCCAACCCGTCACCTCTCCGGCGTGAGACACACTTACCTTAATATTTTTGAGCATCTCGGGCGTAATCTGTTGATAGGGGACTTTATAGACTTCATTGTTGGTGTACATGTAAAGATATTCGCCCGAGACCACCGCTTTGGTCACCATCTTGGAGCCAATAAGCGTTCGACTCTCTTGCAGGCTTACCAATTTTGCGCTATCACGAAAAAAGGCAATCAACACTAAAAAAACGATCACACCCGCCGAGATATATAAAATCAAGCGGTTCTTTTTAGAGCTCAACATAATTATGCTCCTTTGTTATGGTATACGCTTCAAGGTGTAGCCATTCACCCCGAATATCATCACTGCTTTGCAGTATCACAGGGTTAAAAAACTGATCATACCCATGATAATACCCCTCTTTTTCGCTCTCCACCAAAACATCCAACGCCACATTGTGTGCGTTACGAAAGGCTAAATTATTCGCCTCAACCAGTGCACTCAGTTCAGCCATACGACGCTTTGAGGTTGTACCGTCTACCTCGCCTTTCATATGCGCCGAAGGCGTGCCTTCGCGTTTGGAGTAGGTAAAGGCGTGCAGATGCGTAAGCGGCAGTTTTTGGGCATTAGCCATCGCTTCGCTCCATATTGTCTCGCTCTCACCCGGATGACCGACGATAAAGTCGGTTCCCAGCGCAAAGCCTTTCTCTGCCAACATAGTAAACAACTCGATATCATTGGCAATACGGTTGCGCCGATTCATGATGCGTAGCATCTCTTGTGAACTGTGCTGAATAGCTACATGTAAGTGCCGCTCCAGCCACGGCTCATCTAAAATCTCTTTAAACGCATCGTTGATCTGCATCGGCTCCAGCGAACCGATGCGAATACGGCGTACGCCGCGAATGAGGCTCATGCGTTGCATCAGTGTAGCGATGTTGCGTCCCTCGCCCTGACCGTAACTGCCGACATTGGTACCGGTAAGAATAAACTCGCCAAAACCGCTTTGTGCCAAAAGGCGTACCTGTTCTAAAATGTGCGCTTCATCCAGTGAGCGGGCATCGCCGCGCACATACGGGATAATGCAGTAGCTACAGCGAAAGTTGCACCCTTCTTGAATCTTGATAAACGCCCTACTCTTGCCGACAAACTCCGCCACCACCGCATCATCCACAAAATCAAGATTTCCAGGCTCAAAAAAGCGCGCTTCATTTTTGAGCAGACTGTCGATGCGCTCTTTTTCGCTCTGCCCGAACACGCCAAAGACCCGATTGCTCTCAAAGAGCGATTCGCCTTTGGTATGCGCGCCGCAACCGGTAAGATAAATGCGCGCGTTCGAGTTTTTTTCAAGATGCGAAATATAGCCGCGTACCGTCACATCGGCACTGTTGGTGACGGTGCAGGAGTTGAGCACGACGATATCCGCTTCGAGATCATTTTGGGTGATTTCAAAATCGTTAAGCGCACTCATCATCACCTGTGAATCAAAGAGGTTGGTACGACAGCCGAACGTTTTGAAATAGACTTTAGGTTTCATCACTCTTCAAAAGGCGGCTGTTTTTGTTCTTGTTGCAGATGAATACGCTGTGTAGGGTAAGCGATCTGTATGTCATCTTCCATTTTAAAAGCATCCACAATCTCGGCAGAAATCGTGGAGCGCAGTGTGAGTGTCGCATAGGCATTGGTAAGATACCAGCTACTCACTCGAATCCCGTTATCTTCGATAAACGTAAAAATCCGCGGCTCAACATTGGAGTTTTTCAGGTTATAGCGGCTTCGCAGTTTATTGAGCTGTTTACGTGTGATGTCGGTGTAGCCTTTGGCGTATTTTCGCGTGATCTCTTTAGCGATATGCATCGCTTTTTTGTGATTGGAATCAAAGGTGATGGTAATATCGATTCCGTCCCACACGGTTTTGAGTGAGACGTGCGTGTAGTTGGCGACCATCTGCGAAAAGATATAGTTGTTGGGAATAAAGATAATCCGCCCCGCACGGCGGTTGTGGTAATACGACGTCAGGGTGATATCTTCAAGAATCGTAATACGCAGTAGCGAAATATCCAAAACGTCACCGACGTACTTCATCCCCTCTTTATCCACACGCACCCTATCGCCTACATGTATGGAGCCGCCAAAGACGATGACCATCCATCCCAAAATGCTCATAAACCAGTCTTTCATGGCAATGGCAATACCCGCCGATGCAAAGCCCAGTACCGTAACAAGATAGCCAACCTTGTCCATATAGGTAAAAAAGACAATCAGTACAATCAGTGTGATGTTCACAAAGGTAATGATCTTGTTCGCCATATAAAAGCGTTCATTATCGGTGATGTACTTTTTGATAATATATTTGAAAATCATAAAAATGACAAAGAGCACCAGAATCGTTACCCCAAGATTAAAGAGCTTGACAACCTGCACTTCGATATCTTTTTGAACCTGAAGTTCCACCTCTTCAATCCGCTTTTGATAGACCTCTGCCGTGGCATTGAGCGTATCAAGGCCGTTTTCAAACTGGGTAAGCTTTCGGCCTACAAAGGCGATCTGATCACTGTATTTGCTGGCGTTTTCATCAAGTTTTTGAAGTTCAACTAATGTCTTTTTCTTCTCCCGAAGCGCCACTACAAGCAAACGAAGCTCATTACCGCGGGTGACATAATCGTTATACGAATTGCTCAAACGTTTTTTGAACGAGATGCCGTTAAAGATATCGATCGGATTGGCAATAGAAGGCATTTCGCCAATCTCATCGGGTTTGAGCAGTTTGGAAAACGGCGATTCGCTATGATCTTGCAACAGTGAGAGCTGATCATTTAAAATCGAATCTTTATGAATCAGATAATCGAGCCGCTCTTTGTCTTTGGTAGTTTTACCATATTTAGTGAGTTCTTGTATCTCTTCTTGAATCTCATCGTGCGTCTTTTTAACGTCAAGATATTTAAGATATGAGCTGTAGCTGTTCAGCCAGATACTCTCACGCTTAAGCTCACTGCTACTGCGTTCAAGATCGATTTTAAGGCGTCGCATACGCTCTTGTCTGGCCGCTTCGGCTTTTTGCCGCTCAATCTCAAGCTGTTGCTGTTGGAGCGATGTATTGGTGTCTGCCGCCAGTAGCAGTGTTGCCGCCAATACGAGTAGCCATACAATCTGTTTCACGCTACTGCTCGCAATAGTTCATTAGCACATCTTTTACCTGTGCCTCGTTGATATCTTCGCGCATCACCACACCCCCGATATTTTCGGGAAGGATAAACATAATCGATGCGTCGCTACTCTTTTTATCCAAATAAAACGCATCATAAAATGCATCGACATTTTCAATTTTATAATGCGTCGGAAGCGCATAACGCTCCAAAAGTTCTTTGATACGGTGTGCATCGTTTTGGCCTAAAAGACCGAGCTCACACGCCAGATCATTGGCCATCACCATCCCGATAGCCACGCTTTCGCCGTGCAGATATTTAGTGTACCCTGTCTCATTCTCAATGACATGCCCAAAGGTATGTCCGTAATTGAGCGCCGCACGAAGCCCATGCTCTTTTTCATCTTGTGAGACCACCCATGCTTTGGTCTCCACCGCCTTTTTAATCGCGGTTTTTAACGTTACTACATCATGCAAATCGGCATCTTCAAGCCACTCAAAAAATTCTGAATCAAATGTCACGGCCATTTTGACAATCTCGGCCACGCCTGCTCCAAATTCGCGCTCATGTAGCGTCGTAAGAAAATGCGGATCGATATAGACCGTCTTGGGCTGATGAAACGCTCCGATCAGATTTTTGCCAAAACGATTGTTAATACCCGTTTTGCCGCCCACGCTGGCATCGACTTGTGAAAGCAAAGTCGTCGGCACCTGTATAAAATCGATACCGCGCTGGTAGATGCTAGCGGCAAATCCCGTCATATCGCCGATAACCCCGCCGCCAAAAGCAATGAGTAGCGATTTGCGGTTTAGGCGGTGATCAAACAGACGCTCTAAAATATCGTTTAACGTCTCAAGGTTTTTGTACTGCTCTCCGTCGGGAACCGATATAACATAAAGCTCATTGGCACTAAAATGCTCAAACAGATAGGCAAGGTGTAATCCCGCAACTTTCGGGTTGGTCACCACGGCAACTTTGGTGTCAAAATGCACCTTTGGGAGCGTGTCGATTAAAATCGGATAGGAGTGGTCTACTTCGTGTTTTAAGGCAATATCTACGGTCATCGGAAAATTTTAGCACTTTCAAAAATATAATTGATAGTACTCGATTTTGACTTAAATATGTGTGAAGGAAGTGGCTAAATTAGTACGGGAAAAGAGATTCCCGCTAAAACTACTCTGCTACGAGTTTATCCTCGAACTGTTTCATGTATTCGCACGCTTTGGCTAAATCCGTCGTTGCATACTGTCCCACATAGGTTGCAATCTCCATATAAGAAGTCACTTCCTCTTTGGTAATTTTACCCTCTGTAACCAATTCGCGTTGCTTCTGTATCGCTACCCCATAACGATCCCACAGCGTGTTGGTACTGCAATCGCCACCAAGTGTTTTCGGTTGCACGCTAACGGGCTTGGATTCGTGTTTAGTAGAAGCGTATTTTTTCAATAGCTTTTTGTAGCTTTCGCAGATAACCGGATCGATAGTATCGCTACTTTGCAGGTTATGGTTTTTCTCATACTCTTGCGCCATCAGGATTCCGACTTTGCTTGATTCTTCAGCCATGGCAAGACGTTTGTTCTCCAACTCAGGCGTAGAATCACCGGTTTTTTGCATTAATTCGATAAACTCCCGATTGTACACCTGCATCAGATTGGTAAATTCAACCATCAATTTCTGCCCATCATCATACGTACAGGTATCCGCATGGCTTACATGTAAGCCCACAACCATCAAAAACAGCGCGATTTTTTTCACAAAAACTCCTTGGGTTCAAATTTCGGGAGTATTTTAGCATATGTTTTTAAGAGCTTATAATTTTTATAAAGCAGTTAAAAGTCATTTTTTGCTAAATCTAATACATACTAAACCGATACCCATAACTTCTAAACCAGAGGTAGGGTTCAAGATGCTCGCTTGAAAACAGACCTTTAGACTCAACCGTATGAAAACCCAGTTGTATCCAAGCATTGGGGTGAGCGGTGTCGATAATGAGCCTTGTGCCTTCAAAGGCATCAAAATCTTCAATGCCGTACAACTCTCGCAGTACGCCCTCTTCGTAAATCCCAAAGCGCTGATAAAAGTTGATTACAGCCTCTTCGTTCGATTTAGGGGTTCCGTCTTGATGCAGTAGCGTTTCGGGCTCATTTATCATATCTTCGTGGGTCCAAAACCAGTTATTCTCTTTGGAGTCCCACGCTAATGCCCCTACCCCATCACCTATCTCGACCGCTATCACGAAACTACGGCGGTAGCGCTCAAAAACTTCGGAAGAGACCATTTTTTCTAGCGCATACTTGCTATCGGGCGTATATCCCGATTCTCTAAAAAACTCCACAACATCTCCTACATATTTTGCCGACTTAAAATAGTTGTTATCTATAGATATATCATAATGCGCCAATTCAAAAAACGCTTTGGGGAGTTTGATATGGCGCTCTTTTTCCAGTGCTTTTAGCGGGGTTTCAACATCTTCATCTTTGGATTTACGTGGAAACGACGATCCCGCGCGTTCGTAAAATGCTTTCATTCGCTCAATCAAAGGGCGTTTTGTATCGTAAAGCGGCGCAGTGAATGCGGCAATGTCATACAGCTTCCACGTTTTATCAAATGGTATAGTTTCGCCGTTTTCATCAATTAGCTTTCCACGTAATCGCAACTCTTTTGCATGAGGCTGTATATGAAGGTATGCGGCTGCTTTACGCTCAAACGTACCCGTATGATCAATCGTTGCGGTTTTAGTGCCGTCTAAAAACAGATCGGCAACAACCCGCTCTTTGGCTCCAAGCCACGGATGAATCCCCGATACGTTATCCGAAGCGTTTAAAACGCTTAGCAACATCAACACAATCCATACTATCTGTTTACACTTCATATTTTCTCCTCTTATATTTGAACCGGAATAAAGATTTGATGATAGCCGTCTAACCTATTGTAAAGTTTTTCGATATCGGTCGATGCAAACGAAAAGATATCCGAGGGAATCAATTTTTCGGTAAAAGGGAGGCAGTGCAGAAAATTTTCTCTGGTATTCAAGGCGCGAATCGGATTTTGTTTCATCGGTGTTACTTTGATATTTTTAGAAAAAATGGTGGCTAAAGAGCGGTAGTGTTCGGTAACCTGATCACGCTCTTTTTGGTGTTCGTTAACGTAGTTGATCAGCTCCAAATTAAGCCCCATCTGCTCCGAAATATCAAAGATCGCCGTAGAGACTTTTTCTAAATCGCGGTTATCTCCCAGTAGCAACACGGTGTCTTTAAGCTCTTCAAGCGGACGCTTTGAGAGTTTCAGTACCGGAACACTGCATTCATATAAAATGGCACGAATACGCTGTAATTTAAAAAGAGACTGCGATACAACCACCAAACCTACGTGATGTTTTTTGATATCATTCAATATTATATCGTCTGGAGCAAGTTTGTTGTAACACAACTCAATATCAACCGTATCGGATCGAAATAGCTTCATGGCGTGAAGCAATTCAAGATTACTAGGATTCACGACCTTAACCACCAAGGTGTGCGACGCAAATCTTTCGTTGAGAAAACAGGCTTTTTCAAGTAGCGAAATAATGCTGTCGTGATCATCGCGATCCATATCGATATAGCAGTAAATATTGCTGCCAAACGGTGCGGGAAACTGCCCCAATTCACGCTTGATCGTACGGTATACCGATTTAAGTACGGCAGGCTCGCCTACCAGCAGGAGCAGATCATTGGGATGAATCATAGTGCGCGGCGTGGGGAGTTTGAGTTCATTGTTGCGGTAAATCGCCACGATACGCCAGTGCTTTTGTTCTATCACCCCGATATGACGATACACAAACGACGAGGCAAAGGGCACCAGCACTTCCATGATCTCACCCTCGCCTTTACCGACGTTTTGCGCAATGACCGGTACATTAGGAAGATAGTCGATAAGGCGCGATGCCAGTAACTCATTGGCATTGATGTAGTGAGTGTAATTATCCTCGTTTGTTGAATCAAAATGATCCAGCACAATTACGCGTAACATCGGCTTACATGTACGGATATTTCTGATGGTGTTTTCAACATCGGCTTTGGACTGCATGGTAATAATAACCTGCACAAACTCCATTTTGAGCAAGTTGGTCAATTTATATAAACTGGTCGGATCAAAGTTAAAAAATTTAAAGCGTGCAGGATTGGCACCGGTATGTTCGCGCTCCGTCGGCTCAATAACATAGTAGATATTATCGCTGGTATAGGTCTCGATAACCCGTTCGACAAAGTGCGTTCCGATAACGCCATCGGCAATAATAAGTATTTTTTTCATATGATCCGTTTACATGTAAAGTACAAAGTTGAGATTGTACCATGTCAAAAGGTGCGTACAGATAAAACCTGCTATACTCTTGTTGATATATGTTTGTTGGAGAGAGAACCATGAGTAAAAAAGATCTGGTCATCGTTGGAATCGGTGCCAGTGCCGGTGGATTAGAAGCTTTGCAGGCATTTGTGAAAAATCTACCCGACAACACCAACATGGCATACATTATCGCACAGCACCTCTCGCCGACTTATAAAAGCATGATGGTCGATCTGCTGGCTAAAGATACCGACCATGCGGTTTTAGAGGCGCAAAACGGTCTTAAGCCCAAGCCCGACACCATCTACATCTGTCCACCAAACAAAAACATTAGTATTCAAAACGGCCTGATTGCCCTCAAAGAGCCCGCGGCCGCGTTTTACAGCCCCAAGCCTTCCGTAGATATCTTTTTTGAATCGCTGGCTAGCGAGATGCAAGAACGTGCCGTAGGTATTATTCTCTCGGGAACCGGCAGTGACGGAGCACGCGGTGCACGTGCCATCAAAGCTGAGGGCGGATATGTTTTGGCGCAAGATCCGCAAAGCGCAAAATATGACGGTATGCCTATATCGGCCATCAATACCGGCAATATTGACCTGATTTTGCCGCCGGAGATGATCGGACCTGAGCTCATCGAACTGCTTAGCTACCCCTCACAAGCCATCGATCAACACACCGAAAAGGTCTTTACCAATATCTACAATAACATCCTTGCTAAGCTCTACGATGTTAAGGGCGTAGATTTTTCTGTTTACAAGCCCAGTACGATTCAGCGGCGTATCGAGCGGCGTATGGCAGCGCTTAAAATTGTCAATCTCACCGATTATCATAACTTTTTGACCAATAACACCGAAGAAGTCGATGCCCTTTTTAAAGACATTCTTATTGGTGTCACATCATTTTTTAGAGACTATAAAGCCTTTGATTCGCTCAAAGAGCAGCTACAAAAAATTGTGGCCGAAAAAGAGGGGCACTATATCCGTATCTGGGCACCGGGGTGCTCTACCGGTGAAGAAGCCTACTCTATTGCCATTTTGCTTTCTCATATTATTGGCGAAGATATCGGAAAATATAAGATTCAGATTTTTGCGACCGACATCGACGAAGACGCTCTGGCTTTTGCGCGCAAGGGTATCTACCCCGAAAGCGCTCTAATGGAGATCGAAAAGTCGATTCGTAATAAATTTTTTTTAACCCGATCAGATCATTTTGAGATTATCAAGCCAATTCGTGAAATGGTAATCTTTTCACGTCACGATATTATTAAAGACCCCGCGTTTTTGCGTCTTGATCTGATTGTCTGTCGTAACCTCCTCATCTACTTTTCGCAAGAGTTACAAAAGCGGCTCTTTCCTACATTTCACTACTCGCTCAACGATCACGGACTGCTCTTTTTGGGCAAAAGCGAATCGGTAGGCAACTACTCTAACTTTTTTAAAGTAATTGATAAAAAATGGAAAATTTTTAAAGCCAATTACCTTGGACGCAAAGAGCCGCCAAGTGCGAATATATCGTTTGATCTCATCAATATGCGAGAAAAGAGCATACCGAAAATCAAAAAACCTTCGCTAGAAGAGAAGGTACACGATTTTGTGGCTGAGAAGATCGTTCCGATGTGCATAGTGATTAATGACAACAAAGATATCGTCTACGTTAAAGGAAAAAACCCCTATCTGATTGATCCCGAAGGCGAACCGACCACCAATATTTTCCGCAAAGTCACTCCGGCGCTAAGCATTGAGCTACGCGCTATTATTCATCAATGCCTTAAAACCCACGACACTATCAAATCCAGCTTTCAAAAAGTGCTCTTGCTTGATGATATTATCCGTTTTGTGCGCATGATTGCCATGCCGATGGAGGCTTCAGAAGATACGCTTGTGATGATCTGTTTTCAAGAAGAGGATACCGAGAACTTCAAAAACTACGAAATCGGTACTCTAAGCGGCGATTTGGAGATCACCAAACAGCTTGAGCTGGAACTGGCACGCACCAAAGAACACCTGCAAACCGTGATCGAAGAGCTGGAGACCTCTAACGAAGAGATGCAGAGTCTTAACGAAGAGCTACAATCCTCCAATGAAGAGCTACAATCCTCCAATGAAGAACTAGAGACCACCAACGAAGAGTTGCAATCCACCAACGAAGAGTTACAAACCGCCTATACCGAACTGCGCACCATGTATGATGAGAAAGAGGAACACTCCAGCGCCCTTTTAATGTACAAAGATCGTATCGACAAAGCCAACCAACGCCTTGAGACTGCCCTTAATGCCGTTGAAATGGGAATATTTGACCATCACATTCCGGTAGTACAAGAGGATTACTGGAGCGAACTCTGGGCAAAAATTTTGGGTTATGAACTTGGTGAACTACCTGCGGAACGCTCCAATATGAGTAACTGGCTTCGTGAGCGTGTTCATCCCGATGATCTTAGCTGTGTTGACGATAAGCACAATGCATTTAATAGCGGAAAAATGAAGAGCTATCATGTACAAAAGCGTCTCAAGCATAAAAACGGCACATGGATCTGGGTGGAGAGCTATGCGGTAGCGGTTCAGACCGACTCCGATAGCACCGTTAGTAGGGTTATCGGCACCATGCGTGATATTACGCGCGAGATAACACAGCTACAGAAGTTTGAAGAGCTAACCCGTAAGTGCGAACAGGCGCAACGCATCGCCTCCATGGGTAATTGGGAATGGGATATTGCAACCAATGCAATTACGTGGTCGAAACAGATTTATGAAATCTTTGGTATCGATTTGCACACACCGATTACGTATGATCTCTTTTTAAGCTCTGTACACAAAGAGGACCGACAGAGTGTAAGCGAAAGTGTAAAAACCGCATTAGAGACGCTTGGTGGATATGAAGTGACCCACCGTATTATCCACCCTACTAAAGGGATTGCATACGTGCAAGAACTTGGCGAGGTGATCTGCGATGCTTATGACCGACCTGAGAAGATGATTGGATTGGTGCGTGATATTACCAAGGAGACCAACGTCGCTCGAGAGCTTAAAAAGCTCAATGAGCGTTACAGCGAAGCGCAACGTATTTCTAAAGTCGGCAGTTGGGAGTGGGATATGATTAGCGATACCATGTGGCTCTCTGAAGCGCTCTATCGCATTATCGATGTGGATCCCCAAGAGGAAATATCACTTCAAAAACTGCACGCCATGATTCACCCTGATGATTTAGCCAAATTTCAAGAAGACATTAAGCGCGCCATCGAAGGTAAGAGCGATCACAATCTTATTTTTCGTCTTATTACCAATGGCCATACGCGCACTATGCATGGCCGTGGTGTCGTTGAGTATGACACGCAAGGAAATCCTATAAAAATGCACGGAACCGGTCAGGACATTAGCGCATACCAAAAAGGTGCCTAACGTGGAAAAGCACCACTACGAACGACTCAAAAATATTGCGATTCAGCGCATCGAAAAAGAGGGTAAACACTCCTCTGATGCTCATGCAAATCACTCACTCGATGAGTTGTTGCAGATTAATGAGATCTATCATGCCGAACTTGAAGCGCAAAACGAAGAACTTCAAGAGCATATCATCAATATTGAAGAGGCGCAACTCGAGCTTGAAATGCTCTTTACCCGCGCCCCCGTGCCTTACGTTATACTCTCTCGCACCTTACATGTAAAACGTAGTAATACCGAAGCCCTTAAGGTATTTGGCTCGCAGTTAGGCTCTAAAAACATTCCATTTTATACCTATTTTGACGCCTCACGGATTACCCATGTGCTGGATTGGCTCAAAGCTTCTGAGCAAACACATGAGGGAATTGAACTGCTCTTACATACTGTAGCAGGGCGACGCTACTACATGCTTCATGCCCGTACATGGTCGAGTGCGTCAGAGGTCTCATATCTACTAAATTTTGAGGATATTCATGATGCACATATCTATAAAGACCGGCTCCACCAGCAATTAGAGAGCTTTAAAGCGCTCAGCGACAACATTCCTGATGTCATTGTACGCATCAACGCAAAACAGCAAGTGCTTTTTGGCAATCATGAGGCTATAAAATTTTTAGGCCTTGATGCTGAACAGTTTGAATCGCAATACCTATATGACACGGAAATTTCTCGGCTTTCGTGGTTTAAGAGCCTTGAATTAATATTAAGCAATCTCGACACGCTTAATGCACCCATTACCCAAAATGTTTCACATCGATTTAAACGTAAAAATTACAACTATTTTATTCGCATAATTCCTGAACTTTGCACTTGTGATGAGCATACCTTTCTTATTATCATCGAAGATATCACTAAGCGTGTTGAGACCGAAGATATGTTTAACGAAGTCTTTCAAAACGCCTCCGATGCTATTATTTTAATGAGTCACGCCAGCGGCGAAATCAAATCAATTAATATCAAAGCCCGCAAACTTTTAGAAGTCGAAGAGGATGAGTTCAAGAATTACCAGACCGAAAATGTCTTTGAGTATTTTAAAATAGAGGGAAACTATCGCCAGCACATCGATAATCTGGAACATTACGGCAACGACAACTACGAGAGCAAAGTCACGCTTAAAAGTGGTACGGAGGTCTACTTAAAGGTGTTTTGCTCACTTGTCGATATCGGAGAAAAACAGTACCATCTCTCGGTATTTCACGACCTGACCGAGCATAAACTACTTGAGCGCCAACTCTCTCAAAGCTCTAAAGTGTTTGAGCATACGGTCGAGGGTATCATTATTACGGCACTCGATGGTAGCATTCTATCCGTCAATGACGCGTTTTCAAAAATTACCGGTTATCGCAAAGATGAAGTGCTAGGTAAAAAACCTTCAATATTAAAATCGGGCAAGCATGACAAAAAATTCTACAAAAAGATGTGGAACGCTATTACCCAAAATGGTGTTTGGAAAGGCGAAATATGGAACAAACGTAAAGACGGCACCGTATTCCCCGAATGGTTGGCCATTTCACCTATTTACGATGAGCACAATAAACCTATTCAGTATGTTGCCGTCTTTTCCGATTTTACCCAGATCAAAGCGCACCAAAAGCAACTGGAAAAAATGGCGCGCTACGATGCCCTTACCCAGCTACCCAATCGCCTCGCATTTCAAGAACAGCTCGCCTTTGCACTCAAATCGCACAAACGCAACAAGCAGCAGTTTGCCGTACTGTTTATCGACCTTGACCGTTTTAAAAATATCAATGACCTCTACGGTCATAATATTGGCGACAATGTATTGATACAGGTAGCTGCGCGCCTGCTAGATATGGGTCGAAAATCCGATACCATTGCACGTTTAGGTGGCGATGAGTTTGTGATGGTGCTGTATGACATTTCCGATAATGATGCAGTTGCCAAACGAGCCGAAAAGGTTCTGCATGAGTTGCAAAAACCTTTTATTGTGAATCACGAAGAGCACTTTGTGGGCGGTAGCATCGGCATTAGTATCTATCCAAACGACGGCATTGATACCGATACATTGCTTATGAAAGCCGATATTGCCATGTATGAGTCCAAAGATAACGGCAAAAACTGCTACACCTTTTTTGATGCCGCAATGGAAGATAAAATACGCTCCGTTTCATCACTGCATAACGATCTCAATCGTGCTATTGAAAACGAAGCGTTTGAACTCTATTACCAGCCTCAATACAACACACAGAGCAAAAAACTCATCGGTTTTGAGGCTCTATTACGCTGGAAACACGAAGCAAAAGGCCTTATTGGACCTGACATATTTATCCCTTATGCCGAAGAGACGCAGCTGATTGTTCCGCTTGGCGAGTGGGTGATTAAAAAAGCGATCGAAGATTATGAGAGCCTTAGCGCCATTGTGCCGTATCCGTTTTTGATCTCTATTAACGTTTCGCACATCCAGCTCACCCCTACGCTTATCAATTTTTTAGAGCATCAGGCATTAGCGCATAAAAACCTGCACAAAATGTTAAAGTTTGAAATTACCGAAACCGCCGCCATGCACAACATTGAGCACACTCAAGAGATACTATCGCAAATAAAAGCACTGGGTTTTTCACTCTCTATGGATGACTTTGGTACAGGCTATTCGGCACTCAATGCTATCAAAAAACTGCACGTAGATGAGATTAAAATCGATAAATCGTTTATTCAAGACATCCCCGGCGACAAAGAGAATGAAGAGCTGGTCGCTACCATCATTGCTATGGCCAAAGTGATGAAAAAACAAGTTATCGCTGAAGGCGTTGAGCACGAAGATACACTAAAATTTTTGGGTGAGCGACGCTGTATGCTTATACAGGGCTATTTTATTAGCCGCCCTATGCCGCTTAAGCAGATCAAATCCTTTTTTGAAAGTTTTACCTTATGACCTTTACCCTTGATGCCACCTGCGGCAATGCCCGCGCCGCAACCATTCAGACTGCGCACTCTACCATACAAACCCCCGTATTTATGCCCGTGGGAACGGTAGGAAGCGTTAAAGGGCTGGATATGCACGATATGATGGAGTTGCTACAAACGCAAATTATTTTAGCCAACACCTACCACATGTACCTGCGTCCCGGATCAAAAACGGTGGATGCCATGGGCAAACTGCACGGTTTCACCACCTATAACCGCTCTTTTCTCACCGACAGCGGCGGGTTTCAGGCTTTTAGCCTTAGCGATATCTCCAAACCCACCGAAGAGGGCATAGAGTTTCGTAGCCATATCGACGGCTCTAAACACTTTTTTACGCCCGAAAAAGTCATCGACATTCAACTCGATCTGGGAAGCGACATTATGATGATTTTAGATGATCTTGTCGCCCTGCCCGCCACACAGGAGCGCATCGCCACCTCCATTGAACGCACCACCGAGTGGGCCAAACGCTCCATAAACTATTTTCGCGCCAAACAGCGTGAGGGCATCGGGGTAAATCAAAACATCTTTGCCATCATCCAAGGCGGCACCGATAAAGCCTTTCGCACTAAAAGCGCCACGGAGCTCTGCGCGCTCGATTATGACGGCTTTGCTATTGGAGGGCTTAGCGTAGGCGAGGCCAACGAAGATATGTATGAGACCGTAGCGCATACTGTGCCCTATATGCCCGCAGACAAACCGCGCTACCTCATGGGTGTGGGCACGCCTGAAGACCTTATAGAGAACATTGAGCGCGGCGTAGATATGTTTGACTGCGTCATGCCCACGCGCAATGCCCGAAACGGTACGCTCTTTACCTCTTTTGGCAAACTCAACATCAAAGGCGCGGCCTATAAGCTCGATGACAGATCCATAGATAGCGAATGCGACTGCCTTACATGTAAACGTTACAGCCGTGCCTACATGCACCACCTCTTTCGCTCCAAAGAGCTTACCTATTTTAGACTTGCATCGCTTCATAACCTGCACTATTATTTAACACTGATGAAACAGGCACGCGAAGCGATTTTGAAGAATCGCTATGGTGAGTTTAAAAAAGAGTTTTATAGTAAAAGATCTTGACTACTTGTCCATTTTCAGAAGCTTTATCACGCTTGTTTTATTACCATCATCTTTGAACTTATTGTATACAATACCAACCCCTTCAGCAATGCATGATTCCGAAAATACTTCATCCATATCTTTGAAGTGGTACATATGGCACTCAAATACGCCCGCAGGAACTTCGATTGTGTGAAGACCGAGATACGCTATTGACGACTCGACACCGCTCCAAGTTTCGCCAACAACAGCGGGGTACTTAAAAATCAACACCTCGTCAATAGGTTCAGAAATGTTAAGGTCTCGATCAAAATAGTTCTCAGCCTCTGCTTGTCCATCAGGCGTGTTACGCACCCAGAACCTTTGTCCATCCTCGACGAGTTCAAACCACTCCACTCCGTCCACAACTACCGAATGCTGAATATAGGATTGCATGATCTCTTGAGGAACACCGTTTAGTTCGGCTTCGTACCACCAGACAGCTCCAAGATGTAGTGGGTACAACTCTATCGCAGACACTACTTGTACGAAGAACAGGCTCATGAGAGCGATAACTCTTTGCATAAAACTTCTTTGCACTTTATTTTTTAAATTCTACAGCAAAAACTTTAAATGGGCACAAAGTCAATGGTAGTGCTGCTCTTAAGTACCTACGCTATAATCCCATAAGAAACAAAGCAAAGAGAGTTTTTATGCCAAACGACAATAGTACCCCCCTCACCCTCGGCGTGAATATCGACCACATTGCCGTACTGCGCGAAGCGCGCCGTATTAACGATCCCGATCCGCTGATGGCGCTGGATATCTGCGCGCAAAACGGCGCCGATCAAATTACCATTCATCTGCGCGAAGACCGCCGCCATATGCAAGATGGCGATGCCGCAAGGATTATGCAAAGTGCTAAATTACCCATAAACATGGAGTGCGCTATTGATGCAGAGGTGATTAGTATTGTCACCTCTTTGCGTCCGCATCGCGTGACACTGGTACCGGAAAAACGTGAAGAGGTCACCACAGAGGGTGGTTTAGACGTTATTGGCCAAGCGATGGCGCTGGATATTACTATTGAGCAGCTTGGAAATGCGGGGATTCCCGTGTCGCTTTTTATCGATCCCGACATCGCTACCATTGACAAATCCAAACAGCTCGGAGCCGATATGGTCGAACTGCATACGGGGCGTTATGCTAATATCTACGCCATGTTACATACGTCACTGCCCTACTCGCACCACTGCATTGAAGAGCTAAACCTGCCACGCCGTGAACTGGAGCAGATGCTTGCAGATGAGCTAACAACACTCACCCATGCCGCCGCTCACGCCAAAAGCATTGGTCTTGGCGTTGCCGCGGGACATGGACTCAATTACCAAAACACCCCTGCCATTGCCAAGATTGCAAGCATTGAAGAGCTCAACATCGGCCAGAGCATCATTGCCCGCTCGGTCTATACCGGCTTGGCAGAGGCGGTAAAAAGCATGAAGGCGCTGTGTGTCCGATAAGCCTGCTATTGCCGTAAGCATCGGCGATCTTAACGGCGTAGGCATAGAGATTGCTCTGCGCGCGCATGAGACGATATCGCTTACATGTAAGCCTCTTTACTGCATCGACCACGCTATGCTTTCACAAGCCGCAAAGCGCTTACATGTAAGCATTCCCGATGATTTTGAAACGCTTAAAGTCGGAGAAACGTTTGAGATTGAACCCGGAGTGGTGTCGGCGCAAAGCGGCATCTACAGCTACCGCTCTTTTATGAAAGCCATTGCACTGTGCGAACGCGGCGAATGCGACGCGGTGGTCACCCTGCCGATTCATAAAGAGGCGTGGGCAAAAGCGGGGCTGGAGTATGTAGGCCATACCGATCTGTTGCGCCGCCATTTTAAGCAAGAGGCTATTATGATGCTGGGCTGTGAGCAGATGTATGTCGCGCTTTTTACGGAGCATATTGCGCTTCGTGAAGTAGTCTTACATGTAAACCAAGACAAACTCACCGCATTTTTGCTTGACCTCTTTACATGTATAGATGCTACACCGATTGGCGTATTAGGCTTAAACCCTCATGCGGGCGATAACGGCGTGCTTGGCGATGAAGAGCGTGACATTGCCAAAGCGATAGTACGCGCTAATGAACGCATCGGCAAAGAGGTGTTTGTTGGCCCGCTGGTGCCCGATACCGCGTTTGCGCCTGCGAGTCGAGAACAGTTTAAGTATTTTGTGGTGATGTATCACGATCAGGGACTTGCTCCGCTTAAGGCACTCTATTTTGAAGAGAGTATTAACGTTTCACTCAACCTGCCTATTATCCGCACCTCGGTCGATCACGGCACGGCATTTGATATCGCGTATCAGAACGTAGCGAGTACACTAAGCTATCACAATGCTATAGAGGCGGCTATCCGTTTTGCTCAACAAGAAGTGTGTCGAGAAGTTTAAAGATTGCATCACTTGCATGCTCCATCTGCTCGATGTGGCGAATGACATCGTCGCAGTTGTTACGCGCATCATCCAGCAAATCAAAAACGTGATGGGTGGAGTTGTGCACCAAACTGTGCGGCTCAACAATTTTGGAGTAACTCGGCAGATGCGAAAAGCGCTCTTTGCCCTCGCCCTCTTCATACCATTTGCCCAAACGACAGTCGTGATGGTTCACAAAATTAAATGAAGGCTCTTTTTTGAACGCGCTAAGATAGGTGTTGACTTTCCAGATAATGTGATCGACCTTCGCAAGCGTTACAAACATAAAATCGCGCATCGACATCACGGCGTTGTTCATGTCGTTGGATTGTTCTACACTTGAGTCGATATGCCCCTGAAGCGCATTGACATAACCCACCATATCGCTGATATTACCGTTGATACTATCGGATTTTTCAATCATATCATGCGTCTCTTGCTGAATCGACTTGATTACAATCGAGATCTCGCCAATCGCCTTTTGCGTACGATCGGCCAGCTTTCGCACCTCATCGGCAACCACGGCGAATCCACGGCCATGCTCACCTGCGCGGGCAGCCTCTATAGCAGCATTGAGTGCTAGCAGGTTGGTCTGTTCGGCGATATCTTTAATGAGAGTGATAATATTATTAATCTCATTCGCCCGCTCAGAGAGCGCGGTTACCGATTCCATCGACTCCGCCGATGAGTGTTCTAGTGCCGTAGTAGATGAAGAGATGCTCTCAATCTCATGATACGAAGCTCTTGAGGTCTCAATCGCCTCTTTGATGCCATCCGCAATATTTTTGGATTTTTCAACCGCGGCCGTCATATTGCCCTGAATGGTCAAAAGCCCTTTTTGGGTCTTCTCATTTTCAAAAAGTGCCAAGTGAATCTGTTTGGCTTCAAAATCGTCTTTTATTTTCAGTTTTTCAGACTCAAAATGCGATACCTGTTCTTCAAGTTCATGATTGCGAAGTTCAAGCGCTGCAATTCGTTTAACTAGCTCGCTATTTTCAGCTACAAGTCTTTCATCGTTGTTGGAAAAGAATCCCATATCGCCACCTTGCACAAAATTACATCAATTATCTAATATTTTGTCTAAAGTAATCATTAAATAAGCCACGGCTAAGTTCTCAAAGCTTATAGTAAGCCATGAAAAACGAGTCACTTTCATTTTTGAACAGCCTACATGAGATTTCGCATCCCCATTTTCAGATTGAGTTGCATCGTGATACCTTTTTAAAAGCATTCATACAGATCGCTAAGCACGATCTTGAAAAGCTTGACAGTGCACAACGTCACCAACTTGCCAAAGAACTTTATGAAGCGCTCTTTATTCAAACCGATGCGCCGTTGCGCGCGATTTTGGCGCAGATTCGCATACATCTTAAAGCCACGCGAACGCTAGAAGATTTTCTCTCGAACTACTTTTATATCGTGCTCAACTATTACACCAAATCGTTTTACGGCCATAACTTTGGATGGAAACGTATTCTTAAACTCGCTCACGCCATCGACGCGCTTATTGAGTGGAGTAAAACGTTAAGCTTTGAGAGCGAGAGTGGCGCACTCGTGTTGACACCCGAGGAAGAGGCCATCGAAGCACTGGAGCAACTCCGGCTAAAAAAGGTAAAAATTACGGTGATGAACACCTATCAGGGCGTACCGATACAGTACAAAGCGTCCATTATTCATACGACCGAAAAGAGTGTTTATCTGAAGGTTCATCCGCTTCAAGAAGCCGCAGCCAGACAGCAACAGTCTATTTATATTATCGGTAACGCCCCGCTCAATTTTGACCTCTTTGCGCGCATTAAGGCCGTTCGCTATAAAGGGTATATTCTTTTAGAACTGACGCAGTTTGCACAGCTTAAAGAGACCCTCTATCAGCGCCAAAGTGTTCGTGTACAACCGTTTAGAGCACTCTATATCCATGTGAGTTACGAAAACGTGCACTACAAAGTACGGCTCTTTGACATCTCCATAGGCGGTATTGCCGTTGTAACCCACAACAGAGTCGATATTCCCAAATACGCATCCATACTCATCGATGTACCCGAACTGCTCTTTTCAAAACCGATGGAATTAAAAGCCACACTCGTACACCGCTCGCACTTTGAAAATAGCGAAAAGTTGCATCTTCAATTGGCGCTCACTACTTCGCAAGAGCGGCTTTTAAGCCACTATGTCGCCAAACGCGAACAGGAGATTATTCAAACGCTTAAAACATGGAGCTAAGAGAGACGGTTTTTATAATCCTCATACCCAAACTCACGGCTTACATGTAAGCTTCCATCTTTTTTGAGCACCGCAAGCGAAGGGAGCTTAATGCCGTTAAAAGTCGTATTTTTTACAAAAGTGTAGTGAATCTGATCTTCAAAAATCACTACATCGCCTACATGTAAAGGTGCGTCAAAACTGTAATCGCCCATGATGTCGCCGGCCAAACAGGTGTTGCCGCCCAATCGGTAAGTGTAAGCTTTCTCATTTGGCATCCCCGCTCCACGCACCTCGGCACGGTAAGGCATCGCAAGCGTATCGGGCATGTGGGCTTCGGCAGAACTGTCTAAAATGGCGATTTTTATGCCGTTATCGACAATATCTAAAACCCGTGTGGCCAAAAAACCACTCTGCCACCCTACCGCTTCGCCCGGCTCAAGATAGACGGCAATGTTGTCATGACGGGTGCGAAACGCTTTGATCACTTCGATAAGACGATCTACATCATAGCCCTGCTTTGTGATATGGTGCCCGCCTCCAAAGTTGACATACTTCATGCCGCTTAAATAGGCACCAAATTTCTTCTCAAACCCCTCTAATACCGTTTCAAGCGCATCTACATCCTGTTCGCACAAGGCATGAAAGTTAAGCCCCTCAAGATGCTTTATAATGCTCTCGTCAAAATTCTCACGCGTGGTGCCCAAACGGCTAAACGCGGCACAGGGGTTATACAAATCGGTCGGTGATGCCGAGACTTCGGGATTCACGCGTAATGAGATTGAGATATTGGGATTGATCTGCTTTACATGTAAGCCGTAGCGGTGAAATTGCGAGGGTGAATTAAAGACGATATGATCTGAAATTTTGGCAATCTCATCAATATCGTCATCTTTAAATGCCGGCGAGTAGGTGTGTACCTCACCGCCCAGTTCCGATGCCAAAAGCGCCTCGTGTAGACCGCTAGCCGTTGCCCCTTGCAGATACTGGCTCACCAAATCAAAGGTGCTCCACATCGCAAAGCCTTTAAGCGCCAAGATCACCTTGGCTCCACTCTCGTGCCGTACGCGCTGCAAAATCTTCAAATTGCGCTCTAACAACGCCTCTTCGCAGACGTATATTGGGGTTTGTATCGTATTAATATTCACATAAAGCTCTGTTACGGGTGAGGATTTTTAAGTTTTTGAAGCGTTTCATGAAGCACCTGATCATGATCGCGTTGTGCTTGACGCACCATAAGAAGCTTGTCAACTTTGTCCAGTACCTCTAATAGATCGTGCAAGTTAAAGGGTTTTTCCAGATAGCTCGTCACATCAAGATCAATCGCTTTCATAAGGTAGGGTTTGTCATCATACGCACTGGTAATGATAATGGGTACATCAGACTCCTCATCGCGTAGCTTTCGTATCATATCGATACCGTCAATCTGAGGCATCATAATATCGGTAATGATAAAATCGACACGATTGGCATAAAAGAGTTGCAGAGCTTGCGCGCCGTCTTCTGCTTCAATTACACTACAGCCCAAAGAGCTAAGAAGACGCGTAAAATTATGGCGAATCTCTTTATCGTCTTCAACATATAAAACATTCAAGCGATACTGCTGTTTGTTCGCTTTGGTATTGAACATCAGCGTATGAAGTGTCGGGCGCAATGCGTCGCGACGATTTTCAAAATGCTCAACACCAATCAGATGAATCTCGTTATTACTGTTTTGCTCCAAATAAAGATCAAAAAAGTGCGCTTTCGTTTCTGAAACCAAGAGATCACAATTGACAAACATGCCCGCTTCGCCTTTACTGCCAAGCATCTGCAACGCCTGTTCAAAACGTTGCCGATCATCGGGATGTACGACACTATTCACAAAAGAACCGCTTGGTGTATGCTCTGACGCAACATTCTCAAGCGTTGTTTGGTACGAAAGGATTTGGCCATCTTGGGATAATACGACATAGATATAGCCGAAGGTAAAAGATTCTTGTGCATTCATAAGAGTATTATCCACCATAAGGACTTTTGTTAGACTGAACCTTATAGCAACTTATAGCTCATTGGCAATATACACCGACACGTCCACTATCTCCTGAGTGGAGAGATCTGCCGCTACCGATTTCATGGCAGCGTGCCTATCAGAGGTGAGTGATTGTAGTGCAAACAGCGCATTTTCCACATCTCTGGCATCGTCCATATCGGCAATAATCCTGCTTACACCCAGTGCCGGTGTTCGTCCGTCGTCACCATGACATCCTGCACAACTATACGTCTTAAACACTTCACGTCCCGCAGCGGAGTCGCCGCTAAGCGGCGGGGCTTCTTTAAGCTGGTCGCTATAGTTATTGCAACCACTCATACCTATTACCATAGCAATAAAAACCGTATATCTTTTCATCGTCACTCCCTTATTAAAATTTTCTGTTGATGTTAAAACCAAAATGAATCACATTGCTATCGGTGCCTTGCATCATAGAACGGGGGTCTGTGGCAATGGCGTTACTTCCAAGAAGCTCAAAATGGTGGCCAAAGGTTCTGAATTTTACACCGAATGAGTAAGCGTTATGTTCTCTGTCAAAATTTTCAAGTTCATCATGCTTGGTGTAGTATTCAAACAGCAATGACATACTTTCGGTAAATGTTAGTACCGTCGGCATAAAATTCGGTGCATTCCATTCAATTCCAAAACCTGCACCGCTACGCTCATAGTAGTTGTCGTATCCTAGATTGGTGGTGAGTCTGATATGTGATAATATCAATGGGCTTTGAAGCACGACGTTGGCAAAAATGTTTTCTCTTCGCGCTTCAATGCCACCGGCTTGAAAACTGAAATAATTGACATTAAGTTGTCCGTGCAGATAGTCGCTATTGTAGGCTAATCCAACCCTAGCGTTATAGGTTTTACCCTCAGAGGTATGGTGGGTTTCAAAAATCAGCCATTTAAGCGGAGCATATCGAAACCCTATCATGGTATTTGATCCGTTATCGAGTCCAAAAAACTCTTCTGCTTTTGTGACATCACCGTAAAAGCGGTGCCTGATACTAAATCCGGCATCGCCATCTTCAAAATTAGAAACGGAATCGAGCGTAAGCTGTCCCGGTTCAAAGGCATTGAGGCTTAACCCGATGCCAAAAACGATTCCCAATACTATTTTTTTCATCACTGCTCCTAAACAAAAAGTAGCGAATGATAAAGTTCGGCAATGAATTTTTTATGAATTCATACAATATTCAGATACATGCCATACAATCAGGGAAAAAAGAGATACATTTATGAAATTTTTACTGATCTTTTTATGGATCACAACCACGCTCTTTGCCTTTGATTATCAAAGCGGTCGCGGCATGAATCTTTTTGAAAATGAGACGTTTTCGCTAAATCTCGGCGGTCATATCGATACGTACTATAAAAATTCAAGTGAAACCAACCGCTCTATCGGTTTGGATCAAGCCGGAGTGTTTTTGTTTGGTACGATCACTCCAAGCATCTCGTTTTTGATCGAAGCCGGAAGCGATGACATTATTGATTATGATCTGAAAAGCAAAACAAGTACACAGACCGACTTGCGCATAATGCGCGCTTATGCGGCATACCGTTTTGATGATGCGCTCTCACTCAAAGCCGGAGTCTTTTTAACGCCTATCGGCATCTGGAACCGCACCTATATTCCAGCGCTTCGTTGGAGCAACTTTACCCCCTATGTGGCCAAAGGGTTTTTTCCAAAAATCATTGCCGGAGGCGATATCAGCGGTAGCGTGCTCAATGATCGAAGCCTAAGCTATTCGCTCTTTTACCATCAAGGCGGCGAGTATGACACCAATAAAAACAATGTGATCGCCAATGAGTTTGTGGGCGGGGAGGTAAGGTACCATTTTAATACCCGCTCCAAAATCGCCCTCCCTTTTGGCCGCTACCGCTCCAATACATCTGAGGAAATTTGCCTTTTTACGGGAGTGAACGCGCTTTGGTTTTTTGATAAAAATGAACTCTCATCCGAATTTATTTTTAAAGACGGCGAATGGACCTGGGAGAATGGCAACACCTCAACATGGATGGATTATGCCTGGTATGTGCAGTACGTGCAGCATCTGTATGAAACGCACTTTTTAGCACTGCGCGCGGGGCAAAGCGCACGTATTAACAGTATGCATAATCGTGATGAGCGTAACGTCGTGCTGGGTTATATCTATAAACCCAAACGTTCACTATCGCTTAAAGCCGAATATCGTCACAGCAAACGCTCTATGGGCGATGCTAGCGGTGATGAGGGCTTAGTATCTTTTTCGGTACTATTTTAATGCGCATTGTTTTTTTGACGTTTCTGTTTTGCTCTGTCTATGCCGAGAGCTGGAGCGTGGTGTATTGCGCCAAAGGAATCACATTGCACAAAAACGAGTTGCGCAATATCTATCTTAAACGTCTTCGCACCAAGCAAGGAGTCAACATTATTGCTTTAAACCTGCCTTATGCCCATACGGCCCGCAAAGCCTTTATGTCACAAGTGTTACATGTAAGCGAATGGGAGTGGAGCAGCTACTATGACGAGATGCACTTTATGGGTATTAAGCCACCTCAGGTGTTGCGTTCAGAGCAGGCCGTGACACACTTTGTAAAAAAAGTCGAGGTGGCTGTCGGCTATATTCCCACGGCGCTTATAAGCGATGATTACATTGAGATCGCCCGATTTGAACCATGAAAACACTACTGTATAAACGGCTCTTTATCGGTTTTTTTCTGGTCGCTTTGGTGCCCTTTTTTATACTACTGTATTACACCTATGAGCAAAATCGCGCTGCACTGGTGCAAAAAGCGCATTTTATTCACTCTAAAAAACTCGAACAGATGAAACTGTTGATCTTTCAGGATATGAACGAGATTCAAAGAGAGGCCGCTTTTATCTCCTCGCTACCGATTATGGATGATATTATCAGCAACGATATCGACAAGCGTATTATGGAGCTTATCGAGAAAAAGCGCGACGTCTTTAAACTTAAAACCAACATTACGGTATACGACACAAAACACAACCGCATGGCGCAGGCGCTATCTGTAAACGAGGTCAATGAGAGTCTGAGCTTTGATTATCCTATTAACGCTAGCTTTAATCCCGCGATGCCTTTGGGAAGCATTACGATTGAACTGCCTTATAAGTCGCTGGAGTATTATCTTGCCGGTATGATGAATGACTGGTGTTTTAAAAAAGCGGATCAGATTGTGGCAGGGGCATGTGAGAGTGAAAGCGCTATGATTGTAAGCAGTGAGCTTGGGATGGGTGAGCTTATCATACAGATGGAGATCGCAAAAGCATCACTATTAGAACCGCTTGAGGCGTTGCGCTACCAGCTGATTGCCTTGGCCGTTTTTAGTTTTTTGGCCTTTATGGCACTCTTTTTCATTGTGATCAAAATCATCTCCAAACCGATTGCCCAAAACGATGAACTCCAAAAAATGCAGATCAGGCTGCTTGAGACTTCCAAACACGCCGCCGAAGCTAAAAGCCGGTTTATCTCTCAGATGTCGCACGAATTTCGCACGCCGCTTAACAGTATCATCGGCTTTTCTCAATTTTTGACCCAAGAGAAACTGGTTGAGCAAGAGTATGAAACATTGCCCCAAAAGATTGAAAAAGCGGGCAAGCACCTGCTTGAGACCATCAATAAAATTCTCGATTTTGCCAAAGCCGAACACGAAGCGCTCACGCTTAAGCCCGGCACGCTTGATCTTAAAGCACTGGTTGAAAACAGCGTGGAAATGCTCGAATCTCAAGCGAAGGCAAAATCGTTACAGCTTACATGTAAGTGTGATCCATGCCGCATTATTAGTGATGAAAACATGCTCAAAAGCATTTTAATCAACCTTATCGCCAACGCTATCAAATTTACGCATAAGGGTGAAGTCAACGTGACTTTACATGTAAACGATAGCGTCAAAATCAGTGTCAAAGACACCGGAATCGGCATCCAAAAAGCGCAAAGCAAGAGGCTGTTTCAACCTTTTAACCGCCTAGAAGGAAGCAAAAATATCGAAGGCAGCGGTTTGGGACTCGCACTGTGTAGCGCTTATGCCAAGCAGCTGGGCATTAAGCTTTATCATGTATATCATGACATTGGAAGTGAATTTGTGATTGAAATGGAGAAACCGACATGAGAATACTTGTTGTAGAAGATGAAAAAAAACTCTCAGAAAATATCTGCGCGCTTCTTAAAAACGAACACTATGAGTGCGAAGCCTGTTTTGACGGTGAGGAGGCGCTTGATCGGATCTATGAGCAGCATTTCGATCTAATATTACTTGATATTATGATGCCGAAACTTGACGGTATCGAAGTGATTGAGGCACTGCGCGACGCGTCAAACACTATTCCTGTTTTGATGCTAAGCGCACGTGACCGGGTCGAAGACCGTGTGGATGGGCTTAATGCCGGCGCGGACGATTATTTGCCTAAACCTTTTTCAAATATAGAGCTTCTCGCCCGAGTACGTTCGCTGCTCAGGCGCCACTGTGAGACAAAGTCCAGTATACTTACATGTAAAGAGCTGAGTATGGATAGCATTAACAATAGCGTTAGCAAAAACAATGAAGAGATTACGCTGACGGCCAAGCAGTACAAAATACTCGAACTCTTTATGCTCAATCAAAACGTCACCTTCACGAGGTTGCAGCTTAGCGAATACATCTGGGGCGAAGAGAACTCCGAGCGCTCCGGAAATGCTATTGATGCGCATCTGAAAAACCTTCGTAAAAAGATCGGTGAAGGCTATATTGAGACCATACGCTCCATTGGTTATATTATGAGGAGATAATATGAGTGAACTCGAAGTCTATAAAGCATCGCAAGAGCGTATTTTCGGCGAATTTTTACACGAAATTAAAACCCCTCTGGCAATTTTACGCTCTCACCTTGAATCAGAAATCACCAACGACGCCCTGCCGCTAGAGACGCGTAAAAAATTGGTGCTTGATGTTGAAGAGATTGCGCGAATGAACACACTTATCAATGATGTGAAGTTTCTCTTTTCTGAGAGTGAAAACCCAAAATCCGGCACGTTTTATGATGCCAATCTACTAGAGTTGGTGATGGATGTGATTGAAACGCTTGAACCCATTGCACAGGCAAAAGATATTACGATTTCACTCATAAGCGCTAAGGCATTTGTGTTACATGTAGATAAAAACCGTCTCAAACAGCTCTTTTACAACCTTATCAGCAATGCCATAAAATATTCTCATACCAAGAGCTCTGTTGTTGTAACGATTGAGCAGATTCATGAGATGGTAGTGGTTTCGATCAGTGATAGCGGGATAGGGATAGATACGAACGATCAAGAGCGAATTTTTGATGCGTTTTACCGCGTTAAGGGTGTAGGAGCTGAGGGCACGGGACTGGGGCTGGCTATTTGCAGCGCTATTGCAAAGATGCACGGTGCGAGTATTGCGCTTGAGAGCGCTTTACATGTAGGCTCGAAGTTTCGTGTTATTTTTGAGAGAAACTCATGCGAGAGCTAAGCCATAACGTACTCATTGTTGATGATGAAATGCAAAATATAGAGCTGGCGGAGATTATTTTGAAAAAAGAGGGGTATACCCTTTTTTTTGCCGGGGATATTAAAAGCGCACACGCTATCATTCGCCAAAACCACCTTGATGTCATCGTGCTTGATCTCATGCTAGGCGAAGAGAGTGGATTTGAGATTCTTGAATACCTCAAAAGCGGTGCTTACCCCAATGCCATTAAAATTATTGTTGTTAGTGCACTCAACGACGATGCATCGATACATAAGGCCTCAACGCTTGGAGCTGAGGGCTACATTACCAAACCTTACGACATCATCTCGCTCAAATCGACGCTTAAAAGCATGCTTAAGGCTTCACACATCGATCATATCGATATTGATGCCTATCTTGAAAATTTTTTTGGTAATTTAGTGCTGGATGAGGCGACGCTAAAAGCACTCAGTATCGCATTTTTGCAGACCAAAGCGCTTGATACGACGGCTTTACATGTAATGCTTGGCTTTTTATCCGATTTTGTAAAACGTTCCTACCGACTGGAGGATTTTTTGCTCAATCACAACAAAGAGCGCGATTATTTACAAGATATCATGAACCGAATCATCATGAAACATTTTGCTACTTCGCTAAAGATTGATCTTGATCTTCTTGTACGATCAAAGCGCTTTTTTTTTGCAACAGTAGACTTTTTTCGAAAATGCTGAGTTTTGCAAGAAGTCTATTGTTTGAACACTACCATATTCCTGCCGCTTTTTTTGGTTATACAGGATGAATATCAACAGAGTGAGATAGCAAAACACTTACATGAAATTGCACTATGAAGTTAAATTCGGGCATTTTCCCTTCCCATCTCAAGGGGGACAACTCTCCACCCGTGTCGAAGCATTCGTGGAGGCACTGAAGATGAAAAAGAGAAAGTCCAGTCACATCAGTTAAGCTTTGCATGTTCTAAAAACCCTGAGTTCTTTCCTCGTTTCAAGATGTAGACTGTGAGTTGTTTTACAGTCTCAGGACGTTGAGAACGAGAAAATAACACCTTTAACAAGGATCAAACATGTTAACTTTTTGTCAATCTTTTTGGTATAATATTTTTCTATCTAGGATAGAAAAATCAAGGTCATACTATGAACAAAATTGTGAAAATAGCAGGACTGGGGTCTATCATTTCTTCTATGATACTTAGCTCGACTGTGAGCTTTGCTGAATCCAAACTCTTATCGCCAAACGATCTTATTTATGTCGGGGCTTTTAGAATCACTCATACTAAACAGGAGGAGGGAAAGACTAGCTGGGCATCAAATCGTTTTGCTTTAAATGCCGAAAATAATAGCTTCTTCCTTGGTGGCTCTCCAGCTTTTGCTGTTGCCGAGTTTAGAATCCCTGAAATTAGGGACTCAGATGATTTTTCAGCTCTCGATTTTACTGGCCCTCCTATTCAGGATTTTTCAGATCTTTCAGACAGAATTAACTATCAAACTCCAAACAATAATATCCGCAGTATTGCTGGTATGGAGCTAATAGATGGTAAATTATTTATTTCAACATATGACCCCTATGATGCAGCATCATCTTATGGGTTCGATGTGGATAATATGATTGTTGTAGACAATGCCTCTGATTTGGCAAATAGCAGCGTAACCGGTTATTTTGAGATCGAAGGTAAAATGATGGCGAGCGGTTGGTTATCTCCTATCCCGCAAACACTTCAAGTTGATTTAGGTGGAGACTATTTAAGTGGTAGTGCACGTTGGGCATCAATCAATACACGTTGGTCTCAAGGGCCAAGCGCTTACAGCTTGTTCAAATCCAATTTATTATCTATTGAAAATGGCGAGACTGTCCCAACAACTAA
>JBNKLA010000038.1:0-7172 GCA_050292115.1 Sulfurimonadaceae bacterium
GTTTACCCGTTAGCGGCCCGTGGCTGGCGGCCACCACTCCCGGTGAACCCGAAACACCCTCATTCTTTGCAATGTATCATTGATAAGGATGGGTTCGCTGTTTCGTGCGTGAAGCGGGAGTGGTGGGCGGTAGCACACGGGCATACGCCTTCTTTTACCCGTTACGTGTTTGGCTTTGCTCTGCCGAACACTCCCCCTTTCGCGGTAGCGTACAGGGCTTCTAGGCGGTAGCCTCGAACCTACCCCCTGCTCTACCTTTTTTCATCGAAAAAGCCACCCTTTTGGCTCTTAACACTTTTTTAATATTTGATCGCAAACCATAAAAATATCCATTTGACAAGAGCGTGATTTTTCCTAAAATCTTTCGTCTCATATCTGCTGCATGCACCGCACCTTTTCGGTTGTCAAACGACGCGCTAAAATCCCCCACCTGATAGTATCTCTCACCGTTTAAGTTTCAAGCCTATTTTACTCCGTTTTTTCGTTTTTGTCACTCCTTGTCTGAAATAGATCTGAATAGTACTCCTGTTGTTTCTCTTTGAGTCGGTAGCTTTCACCCTGTATTGGAATAACATTGCTGTGGTGAAGCAGTCGATCCAGTACGGCAGCCGTCACCACTTTATCGTTTCCAAACAGTGTTCCCCACTCCGAGAAATTCAGGTTTGATGTGAGGATAATACTACCACGTTCATAGTGCTTGGCGATCACTTGAAACAGATGATGCGCTTCATCACGGCTCATAGGCAGATACCCCAGTTCATCAATGATTAGTAGCGGTGGACCGATAAGCACCTGATGCAGGTAACTCTCATACCGTTTCTCTTTTTTGGCTTTATGAAGTCCCAACAGTAGATCGGCAGCGGTGATGAACTTGGTCTTGATACGTTTTTGTACTGCCGTCATACCCAGTGCAATTGCCAGATGCGTCTTGCCAACACCTGATGGTCCCAGCAGTAGGATATTCTCCTTTTTCTGTACGAAGTTCAGAGTAGAGAGTTCTTCAATCTGACGTTTGTTAATCCCGATGGGATGATTGAAATCGTAATCCTCCATGCGTTTAAGTGCTGGAAACGACGCCATCTTCTGTAACACACCACGAGAACGCTCCGCTTTACCGATAATCTCCAGCTTCAAGGCTTCTTCGAGCAGTTCACTCGGTTTCCAGTTCTCCTTGGCCGCACGGGTGGTGAGTTCATGATAAGACTGCGAAAGGGTTGGCATCTTCAGCTCTTTACAGTAGGTTTCTATCATACTCATGCACTTACGCCTCGGGTGGATGCCACTAGGGTAATCATGGGTACCGCTACAATAGCCATCTTGGGAATGAAACGATCATACAGACTCAAGTCTCGAATAGGAATATCAATGCGCTGTTTTTGTTTTACATGGTCGCGACGCTCATCTTCTTGTGTTGCTGTACGTGATGGCAATATCCCCTCATACGAAGGTGGTACGGCTTTTAAAAACTCGCGCTCCTCTTGCAAAAGATCACACGGACGCTGGAGCATCTCGGCATGTAAGCGGCAATTAGCAGTACATTCTAGCCATCTAAGCACTTGGGCATTAGCCAACTCTAGTGAGAGTGTCGTAATTCCCATCATCTTGAGCTGCACCACCAATGGTTTATGGAAGCTATAGCGCAGATAGTGGTTGAACCGTTCTACCTTCCCTTTGGTCTGTGCACGGTAGGGTTTACAGACACGAATCTTAAAACCGCAGTGTTTGGCAAAGTCAGCAAACATCGGATGGAATTTATGTTTACCTCTGCCATAAGCATTGCGTTCAAGGATCACGGTGCGCATGTTGTCGTATAATGCTTCGTGAGGTACGCCTCCAAAGTATGCATATGCATTGATATGACAGGCGATCAGAGTCTCAATCTTCTCGTCTGTCACATATTCCACATAACTCGCTCTTGAATATCCCATTGTGGCGACAAATGCCGATAAACCCTGTTTGGGAAACTCAATCCAATCCACTTGCATCTGAACACCAGGTTTCGTCTCAAACCGTATCAGCTCATCCTCACTCACGGCACGTTGTCGCAGGTCATGTTTGGCAATTGCCTCCTGTACTCGGCGCACACTTCCTTCATACCCCATCGCGACAATCTGATCATACAACACTGTGGCAGGTATCTCATGATCCTCACTCAGTACTTTAGCGATATAGGGCAAAAACGGATCGACTTTTGACCCGATAGAAGGTCTCGGACTCCGCACTGGTGTCGTTCCTTCGAGTTTCAAGTACTTCCGTACCGTCTTTCGGCAATATCCCATCTTTCTGGCAATCTCCCGAATGCTCATTCCTTTGTCCCTGTATTCCTTGATCATTTTTATCTCTCCTCGTTTTAGCACATGCTGCTCCTTTTAAAAAAGCTCAGCATAGCCAATTCAATATTAACTGTATTTTTTAAGTTTAAAGAGATGCCACTGATGAAAATCAGCGTTTCAGGTGGGGGATTTTAGCGCGTCGTTTGACAACAAACCAAACGACACGTTTTTAGATGCGAATCAGTATGTCAAGATACAAAACTATAGTCTTAACGACTATGCCAGCGATGAGACCTATGATACCCTCGATAGAGACATGGACGATTATGCGCATGATTATGCGCATCGTCAGCAAATCATTTTTAATTCGGCTGGGAATCAGCGTACAGGCTCAAGCAGAGCCGTACTTTCTCCCGCCAAAGCATACAACATAATTACAGTTGGAAATTATCAAGGCGATTATGCAAATCGCAGTGGCTATGTTTTGAATAATACTTCGAACTATCTGCAACCGACAACTGGCGCCCAAAAGCCGGAAATGTCTGGACCAGGGATCTCTATCACAATGACGTCAATTGGTACGGACAGTGGAACAAGTTTTGCGTCGCCACACGCGGCGGCAATCGCTGCCGATAGAATGTCAGGGATCAGTTTTTTGCATGATGCGGGCTCTCCAACTGTCAAAGCATTCATGTTGGCTACCGCTACGCAATCCGTTACGAACTCATCTTTAGCAAATAGTGCCGGTGTCAATGGCGTGGGTGTTGGAGGCATAAGTTATAATTCTCAATGGCGTTCACTTGCATACTGGTGGGACAATGGCGGGTATGGCCCATTTACTTATAATGGGGCGTGTTATCAATGGAACACTACTCTGAACAGCGGCGATAAAGCAAGGATTGCAATTTCATGGCTCGTTAGAGGGTCCTATGCTTATGGGAAAAGCGAAAGCAATGCTTTGGGCTTTGATTTGGACATGTCCGTCACCGGTCCATCCGGATCTTCGATCAATAGTAGCAATACTTCGTCGAATTCGAGAACAAACGCATATGAAATGGTAGATTTCACTGCCGATGTATCAGGAACTTACGTGACAAACGTATGCCGTGCATCTAAGCGCGATAGCAGCGGGCGATTTGACTTTGGATTCGCCGTGGCTGTGTATCAATAAATTCGCTGAAAGGGGAAGCTTTGAAACTCTATTCTTTATACATACCACTGGCCTTTATTATTTCTGCTTGCGGGGATAATAACTCGTCTCCGCAAAATGTGCCTCCAGCACCATCAACGCCAATTGTCGACGGCGCCCCAATCGTCGACACGCTTCAACCGATTTTGCATGGCAGTTGTGACGGAAACACGACAATTTCTCTATATGTTGATGACCTACTGGTCACACCTTCCACAACTTGCGACAACGGTTCGTATTCCATTCGTCCAGATTCCGAGCTCACACACGGAAACCACTGTTTCTCGACACTGGCGACATATGACAACGGTGTCGAATCTGAAATGTCAGATAGTGCTTGCGCATTCACAGGTAGACCCTTCATTACCGTGTGGAAAACTGACAACAATGGGGTCACCGAAGACAATCAAATTAGACTCACGCTTTCTACGGATAAGTACACCTATAACTACAGTGTCGACTGGGGCGATGGAACAAGTGAGATGAATTTAACTGAAAATGTTGTCCATACTTACCCGTCCCCAGGCGTGTATACAGTTAAAATAAATGGGATATTCCCGCGCTTTTACATCGATTTCGATGAAAATGATTACAGCTACGATGGGGCTATGCTTGACTATTCGGATAAACGGAAACTTGTTGCTGTCAGCCAATGGGGGAGCATGCCCTGGGAATCAATGGAATACTCCTTTGATTATTGTGTCAATGTCGATTTTAACGCTACGGATGTTCCCGATCTGTCAAATGTAACAAGTTTGCAAGGGATGTTCAAAGACAGTAAATCCGTGCCCCAGAACATTGGCGAGTGGGATACCGCCAAAATTCTTACCATGGAAGAGACATTCAGCCATCCATTAACGGGTCCAAGCATGCTTGATATTGATATCAGTGACTGGAATGTCTCTTCGGTTGACAATTTACAGCATATGTTTTTTGATGCAGCGCTGCCGACCGTAAATTATGACAAACTCTTGAATAGTTGGAGTAAGCAATCCGTACAGAGCAATGTTATCTTCGATGCAGGCGACAGTCAATACACGTCTTCGGCAACCGCAGCAAAAAACATACTTGTGGATAGTTTCGGGTGGATGGTAACCGATGGCGGAATTGCACAATAATTTTTTTCAACACTCATAAGAGTTTATGAAAGCGATACAAAATGGTACCCTGAACGATATGTTTTAATTGACGATGCCACCACGGTGCCATTTAATACCATAAAATTACGTTTTTGGGGAGAATCGAAAAATACAAAACCCCGTATTTTTCGGTATCTAGCGGTATTACGTTGTTCTTTCAGGAGCATCCAGTTACCGGAGCCACTTTTTCATCCTTGTTGTAATACTTTTCTTTCAACCTTCTCTTAAGAGTTTAGGATCTAATGAAAAATTCACTGTAGCCATCATCTTTTACAAAATATCATCCAACTCATTAATATCCGATGTGGTTTGTAACAGAAGTTTTTCAATACTATCGTATTCGTCTGCACTAACGCCTTCTTTTATTTCTACGCTATAAATTTTTGCAACTTCTCCTGCTTGCTCAGAAGCAAAAAAATAAACGTCATACTCATCACTACCTCGTAAGAGTGACGTAGCAAACACGACTCCGTGGCGCAACAAAGGAATTTGATCCAAGTAACAGTCGTATACCTTTTCTTGGGAGTAGCGCTTAATAAAATGGTTTAAAAGTTCATGTGAGCGTTTTGAGATGGCCTCGGGTGATAAAAGCTCAAAATATTCAGTACCTAATGCTTCTCGAAGCACAAAAGAGCCTTTTGTACAAAGAAACTCTTTATACGATTTGGGAAAAACAAGGTTATGCTCCGTTTCGATTTGTAGAAGTTGTTTTGAGCAATCGGCGGATGCTTTTGTAAATAAAATCTTATCCGGTGCAGGAGGATACATTGCAGATAGATCAAAATCTTCGCCTTCGGATTGCTTCTGCTCTGCGACAAGTTTGTCCCATGCATTTTGAAAAGCGGCATTTTTGTGTGTCAATACAGACATAACGTTATCGCCCCAAAGTTCACTTGTGTTTCCTTGCATGTTCGACTCCTCTGCATACAAATTTAAAGATACTAAAAACACTATAAGGCAAAAGCTCCTTTTAATCACATTTCACTCCTCACTGTTACGCCGTTTTTTACTATCGCTTCTTTTTTGTCCAATAGGGGGGCGTTTTTTCTTTTTCATCTGCAAGCGTTCGTAGATTGAATTGAGTTTTTGATGTTCCGTATCACGTATGGTAGTATCACTTTTATCAACCTCTTCGCCAATACCCACCACCAGCATGTTCGATTTTCGCATAGAGAGGATCTGTGAGGCGAAAACACTGCGGTGGCCGGAGATAAGAAAGCTGATAACGGCTGAAATAGCGGCGTAATGTGCGATTTCCAGACCAAAGATCTCCATTGCCATAATAATGGCGGCAATAGGTGTATTGGTGGCACCGGCGAGTACGCTAACAAATCCTAGTGCGGCAAAGAAGGCAATGTCGTTGCCCATTAAAGCACCAAAAAGGTGTCCACTTGAGGCTCCGACATAAAAGAGTGGCGTGACGATGCCGCCGCTTCCCCCAACACCAAGTGTGACGGCGGTATAAATACTTTTGAGTATAAAGTCATACCAAGGGATATCTTTAGAAAAATAGGGGTCTGGATGTAAAAGATTACCGATGGTCTCCAGTCCAAGACCAAAATAGTGGTCTCCAAATACATACGAGGCTACGACTAAAATTAGGCCACCTATAAATGCTTTGACATAGCGATTGATTGCGATTTGAGTTATCGCTTTTTTAAAGTAGCGCAAAACAGTAACGGTAAAGTCGGCAATCAGACCAAAAAAGAGTCCTGCCAGAATAACTTGTGCGATCAGCATAAAGTTGATTGTAACTTGTTGATGAAAACGGATATCGAAATAGGTATAGTCGATCCCAAGATACTGCGCTGTGTAAAAAGCGGAAAACCCTGCGATAAATGAGGGCAAAAGCACATCATACAGTAGTAGGCCGATAAAAAGGACCTCTACACCGAAAATAGCTCCTGCAATTGGGGTACCGAACACGGTGGCAAAACCGGCGCTAATACCGCAGATTACCAATGTTTTGCGGTCATCTTTGGTAAAATGAAATATCTTTGAAAAGAGCGATGCAATTCCTGCACCTATCTGCGCACCTGGTCCTTCTTTTCCGGCTGAGCCTCCCGAAAAAAGGGTGAGCACGGTGGCAAACAGTTTGACGGGAATCACGGCAAAGTCAATTTTTGCCTCTTTTTTATGAACGGCTTCAATCACTTTTTCCGTACCGTGGCCTTCAGCGTCGGGTGCAAACTTTCCAACGATCCATACACTAAACATTAACGCGAAAGGGAGTAAATAGTAGTAATGAAACGGAAGCAGGAATTGGCTTTTTTCGCTAAAGAGTAGAATCTTCAAAAAGAGCGTAACGCTTGCTCCAATGAGTATGCCAATAATACTTGCAAGAAAAAGCCATTTCAACACACTCATTAAAATGGCGCTCTGCTCAATCGTATGTTGCTTCATGAGCTCTATTATACTCAAGCCGTCTGCAACTAAAATAAGATAGGGGAAGTTTTTGGTAAAGTTGTATCCTTATAGTACCCCAAGAAAAACAGACAAATAAAAAGAGTATTTTATTCTCATAGAGTAAAATAGAGCAAGAGAAACGAGGGGAAAAAATGAGCAGAAAAA
>JBNKLA010000039.1:0-16009 GCA_050292115.1 Sulfurimonadaceae bacterium
TTTCCAAAGAACCCGATACGGTATCGGCTCCACTCATAATATTGCTCAAACACACTCCTCATCTGCTCCAAATGTTCCAAGGTTACTCACTTTTTCAACCCTGTAAGCCATTTGTGTTCCTTTGGTGTCGTGGAGTGAGATTAAACACTAATATATTGTTAAGGAGTATTCCAGTTTAATACGATCAGAAATCATAAAAAGGCTCTGTGTATGAAATCTGTTGTATTTATATTAACAACTCTGTTCACTAGTTGCGGATTTGCCGCTGAAAATAACAATAGTACCCCCCCCCGGTCTTAGTATTGCCATCCTCATGTATTTGCTGGATTCAGATGAGGAATTTATCTGCAACGATACTAATGATAGTGATGGTGACCGACTTTTAAATTGTGTTGAGACAAATTCCCTTGTTTATCGTGGCATAAATAACACCGGTACCGATCCCAAAAACCCTGACACGGATGGAGACGGCATCAATGACGGTGATGAGGTTTTGGGTATGCAAGCAGGGTTAAATCTTCCGGCAATGGGTCTGAATCCTCTTCGCAAAAATATTTTAATTGAATATGACTGGTTTGATGATGATGTTGGTTGTTTTGCACATAGTCATAGGCCTTCTGAAGCCGTGATAAGTGCTGTTGGTAACGCATTTGCCAATGCTCCTGTTGTCAATCCTGATGGAACGACGGGTATTACGATCATACAGGATTATGGTCAGGATGAGGATATATTTAACGGTGGAAATATGATTGACGATGCTGATGGATTATTAGAAAGTGGAATTTTTGGTTCAGAGTTTGATGATCATAAAAATGCAAATTTTGCAGCCAATAGAAATGGATATTTTCATTATGTCATCATGCCCCACCAATATAATGGGGGCAATACTTATAGTTCAGGACAGGCTGAGTTGCCCGGCAATGATTTAATTGTTTCATTAAACTGTTACTGTAACAATACTGCTTACGTTGCCAATACCATTATGCATGAACTGGGACACAATTTAGGTTTACGTCATGGCGGTTTTGAGAGCTGTCTTTACAAACCAAATTACAACTCCGTAATGAACTATAAGTATCAACTAAATGGTGTTAACAGTGGCAACTGTGATGCCGAACCGGATGGTATTCTGGACTATTCACATGGCAATAGAATCACTATAGATGAACGTGATTTAGATGAACATAACGGTGTGTGCGGCTATCCATTGGCAATAGACTGGAATGCAAATGGCAATATCGACACATCTGTTGCTTTCAATACCAACAGTCAAGTAAGTTGTAAAAATGAACATCCTGAAGAAGATGCAAACGGTTTATCTATTTTGGAAGATTATGACGATTGGAGTCATATCAATTTAAGTTTAGGGCTCTCTAATGCTGACGGCGTTATTTTGTCAGAAGTTGTTGATTGTTTAGAGGTTCCGGATGATCAAAATCAAAGTGCTATATAGTGCCATCGTATCGGTGTGTTTGCCACTGTATATGTATGCTGCAGATGGTGACTTGGATATTTCGTTTGGCAACAACGGTGTCGCAACAACGGATTTTGAAGATAGAGACAATTACGGCAATGATGTCGCCATTCAAAATGACGGTAAGATTGTGGTGCTGGGGTACAGCCCCGGCACTACTAAAGCCGACCTTTCCATGGCTCGCTACAACAGTGACGGTACACTTGATGACTCATTTGGAAGCGGTGGTAAAGTGATGACCGATTTTAATAATCATGGAACCGTTGGAAAAAGCGTCACACTGCAAAATAATGGCAAAATTGTTGTAACAGGGCATACTTCTGATGGCACTCACATGGGAGTTGCTTTAGCGCGCTACAACCCTGATGGTTCTCTTGATACTTCTTTCAATTCAGATGGAAAACTGACTGCTTTTATAGGAGAAAGTGACTCGTATGGGCTTGACGTTATCGTTGATAGCCATAGCAAAATTGTTGTTGCGGGAAGAGCGTATGGGGCAAGTTATCACAATTGTGCTCTCGCACGTTTTAATGCGGATGGTACATTGGATACCTCATTCGCTTCTGTCGGTTGGACAATGGCTGATGTGGGAAGTGCAAGCTCCTGTTACGCCCTGGCACTGCAAAGTGATGGAAAAATAGTTGCTGTCGGCTCTAATAACGATTTTATAATAGCGCGCTATAACAATGATGGTACTTTAGATAATACATTTGGTACAAATGGCATGGTATCTACCGATATCACAAATCATGGAGACACTGCAAAAGGTGTTATTATACAAAATGACGGAAAAATCGTGATAGCAGGTTCCAGTACTAATTCTGATAGCTATACAGACAGCATGGCATTAGCCCGATATAACAGCGATGGAACTCTGGATACTTCTTTTGGCACAGAGGGCATTGTCACAACGTATATAGAAGCAAACTATATCAATTTCGCTACCGATATTGTGTTGCAACCTGATGGGAAACTGATAGTTTCAGGGTATTCGTGGACATTACCGATAGATGGATATGTGGATGTCTTTATTATTGCACGCTACAACGTGGATGGTTCACTTGATGATACTTTTGGTACAAACGGTATTGTTCAAACGCATTTTGGTGTTGCAGAAGATCATGCTCACGCCCTTGCATTACAACCTGACGGCGATATTGTTGTTGTGGGAGAAACGGCTACGGAGCTTCAATTATTGCCGGCGCATGGTATCAACTACGATTTTGCTATTGTGCGTTACACTAATAGCAGTGGCGCACGTGCTATTAACGTCCCGCTCTTTGGTTCTTTTGGGCTATTTATTCTTACTATTTTGTTAGGTTATGCAGGTTTTAGAAAACACTCTGCCTGAATTGTTATTTTAGGCAGAGTAGCTTATTGTTAAAGAATAATGGTGTCGTCACGCTCAGGCGATGTAGAGATGATGCCGACTTTGGTTTTGGTAATCTCTTCAATCGCGCGGATATACTCTTGAGCCTCGACTGGAAGCTCTTCAAAGCGACGTGCTCCGGCAGACTTTTGCCACCCTTTAAAACTTTTATAGACGGGCGTTACACCTTCTAAATCCGAAGGAAAATACGCAATCTGCTCGCCGTTAACTTCGTAAGCAACGCAGACTTTTACCTCATCAAAACCGTCCAAAACGTCCAGTTTCATTAGCGCCAGTTCGTCACAGCCGTTAAGGCGGCTGGCGTAGCGGCACGCTACTGCGTCAAACCAGCCACAGCGGCGTGCGCGTCCGGTTGTGGTGCCAAACTCATGCCCCTGTTTGCCCAGACGTTTGCCGTCTTCACCCAGATCTTCGCTAGGAAACGGGCCGTTGCCCACACGGGTGCAGTAGGCTTTGACGATACCGGTGACTTTACCGATATCTTTAGGATTCAGCCCTAATCCCGTGCACGCTCCGGCACTTACCGTTGAGCTTGACGTCACATAAGGAAAGGTGCCGTGATCAATATCGAGCATGGTGCCTTGTGCGCCTTCAAGTAGCACCTTTTTATTCTCATCAAGTGCACTCCATAGCATCTGCGTGGTATCGGCGATAAAAGGTGAAAGTTTGGCGCTAAATGCTTCAAGTTCTTGCATCAGTGCCGTTTTATCAGGTGTGGCGATCTGTAGCACATCAAAAATCGCGCGGTTTTGCTCAAAATACTCTAAAATCTTCGCACCCAGTTTTTGCGGATTACGTAGCTCACCCACGCGGTGCCCCACGCGGTTGATTTTATCGGCATAAGCCGGACCGATGCCTTTGCCCGTCGTGCCGATAGCTTTATCGCCTTTTAGACGTTCTCGTGCCTGATCAATAAGCGCATGATACGAAAGATTCAAATGCGCTTTATCGGAGATAAACAGCCGACCTTCGAGGTTTTCAAACTGGCTCATCTCCTCAATAATCGACTCAGGAGAAAGCACCACACCGTTGCCGATAATATTGATGGCTTTGGGATTGAGCACGCCCGAGGGAACCAGATGTAGCGCATAGCGTACGCCGTCTACCCAGATGGTATGTCCGGCATTATGCCCGCCTTGGGAGCGGCACACCATATCGTACTCTTGCGCCAGTTTATCGACCACTTTTCCTTTGCCCTCATCGCCCCACTGGACGCCTACGATTAAATCTGCTTTCATTTTAATCCTTAACTTAATGCTTCTACAAGGGTGTCGGTATAGATGGCAAAACCAACCGACGTAATGTCTTCATCACCGTAACGACCGCCACGCGCGTAAATCTCATTGCCCTCAATCACACGAAAATAAAGCTCGTCATAATAGAGCATCTTCGCATAATACATCGGTGCCACCACCACATTTGCATAGCTAACCTCTGCGCACAACTCTTTAATGGCAATAAGCTCCGCTTTAAGCTCATCGGGTACCGCCTCGATCACCGCATCGATCTGATCGACATGTTGTAAATAGACCAACTGCTTAAGCCAATCGATATCGTGAGAGAGGAACTCTTCCACATTAATATGGCGAAACGCATCAAGCGAAATGCCCAGCATTTTGGATATTTTTTTAGGAATATTGATATTGCTAATCTGTAGCAGAGGCTTTACATGTAAGCCCTCAAATATCTGCATCGCTTCATTGAGCACACGGCTGAGTTTCACCTCATCAATAAACTCCGCGCCTACCTGATACTGCTCATGTGCGGGATAGCGGTAGATGGGCTGAATGTAAAACCACTTTTTATGCGTGGTATTGCGACCGAGGCGCTTGTTAATAATGCGCACTACGTCAATCGTCGAGTCGGCTCGCAAGCTCATATTGTAGTTGTGTGTGTCGTTAATACGAATCAGTTCACGCTCATCGGAGATACTCTGGTGCTGATGGTACGAAAAAAGCGGCGTGACAATCTCTTCAAAACCCGCTTTATCCAGTATACGACTGGCGATAGTCTCGATTTCGCGTTTCTTTTTAGCCGCTTCACCAAAATAGAGCTTACTGCCGCTGGGTATCTCGTGTTCGAAAATCATAAGCCGTAAAAAACCTCGTTAAACGTTTTGGCCGCCGTGCCGTCAAACGCGCGACGCCCTAATTTGCCCAGTGCCAACTCTACGGTATTGACTACCCAAAGCGATTCATGCACGCTAATCAATCCCATCTGATTGATGCGAAAAATTTTGCCTTTAAGATGATCTTGCCCGCCGGCCATGTTAACCTCAAACTCGGTTTTAAGCAACGCACGGATTTCGTTAGCCTGTGCATCATCAATCGTCGTCATACAAAGTGCAGGAACTTTAGGGTAACTGTGCAGACCCAGCGCTTCGAGTGCTTTGCGTGTCGCTTCGGCACGCCGTGCCGTGACATCATAAAGCGCCTCTATTCCGCCGTTTGCTTCGATCTCATCCAAAATCGCTTCGGTGCCGATTACCAACGTGGTTGCCGCCGTGTAGGCAGTGGTGTTTTGGCGCTGTTTTTTAATTTCGCCGGCCAAATTGAAATAGTATCCTTTGCCCGCACCGATCTTTTCGATTGCTTTGTTGCTAAGCCCTAAAATTGCGAGACCCGGCGGCAACATTAGCGCTTTTTGGCTGCCGGCTACCAGCGCATCGATATGGCTCACGTCAATCGGCTCCACACCCACGGCGGTGATACCATCAGCAATAATCATAATCTCCGGTCGTATCTCTTTGGCTTTTTTAGCAATCTGCTCAACAGGATGACGCAACCCGCCCGCACTTTCACTAATCTGAATGGCGATAGCGTCAATATCGGGGTTGGCTTCGAGTGCATGTAACACATCGGCAACATCCGCAGGGGTATCCCATTCATACTTCAACTCAACATTTTGAAGTCCGTTAGCTACGGCGATCTTTCCAAAACGCTCGCCAAATTTACCGGAGTTGATACTCAGTAGCGTATTGTGGCAAAGGTTGGTCACGGCCGCTTCCATCGCACCGGTACCGCTTGATGCCAGCATTACCACCTCATCGGTGTTAAAGAGCTTGAAGAGTTTGGTGCGGGTACGCTCAAAAATCGCTTCAAATTCGGGAGTACGGTGATGGATGGTCGGCTCGGCCATCGCTTTTCTGACAGATTCTGGAACCGGAGTCGGACCGGGTGTGAACAGTAGCATGAGTTGCCTCTATATAAAAAAATCAAACCGCGTATTATATCGAAGTCGCCGTTAGGTTCGGTTTAATGCTACAATTCGCATCACATTAGGAGCGCCTATGACACTTTTTGATGCCGTTATTTTAGGGATTATCGAGGGAATTACCGAATATCTTCCCGTCTCTTCCACAGCGCATCTGCTTTTGGGAGCACAACTTCTTGGGCTGGAGCAAGACCGTTTTATGCGCGCATTTGAGATTATCGTGCAGATTGCACCCATTTTTTCGGTCATGCTGATTTATAAAGAGCGTTTAATTCAAAGCATTACGCTTTGGTACAAATTGATTGTCTCATTCATTCCCACGGGTGTTGTCGGCTTGCTGTTTCATAAGCAGATCGAAGCGCTATTTGCAATGAACTCAACGGTAGCTCTAATGGTTCTTACCGGAGTCGCTTTTTTGCTTATTGAGTATTTTTGGCGTGAAAAGGAACATCATGCAGGCGATCTTGATAGCGTAAGCTATAAACAGGCTATTGGCATAGGGCTGGCACAGACGCTTGCTTTGGTTCCGGGGATTTCGCGCTCGGGTACGACGATACTCGGTGCCATGTTGTTGGGCTTAAAACGCGAAACAGCCATGAGCTTCTCGTTTTTGCTCGCTATCCCCACCATGAGCGCCGCATCGGGCTATATGATGCTCAAAGAGTATGAGGTTATTGCCGATGGAAATTTTATGCTTTTATTCGTAGGCTTTATTATTTCTTTTGTTGTAGGTTATATTGCCGTTAAAAGTTTTCTTGCCATAGTCGCACGCTACAATTTCACGCCGTTTGGGATTTACCTTATCGCCTCGGGTCTGCTTTTCGGACTTTTCGGCGTTGAACTGCCCCAATAGTTATATGTAAGGAACACAACAATGAATAATCTAAACATTTTACGTTTTAGCGCACTGGCCGAAGGCACTTCATGGCTGGCACTGCTATTTATCGCAATGCCGCTCAAATATGTCTGGGGTGATCCCAGCTACGTGAAAATCGTCGGCATGACACACGGTCTGCTCTTTATTGCACTACTCGTCTATATTACCCTAACCCTGACGGAACAGCAGATCGACAAACGCGAAGCACTCAAAATATTTATCGCCTCGTTTATACCGTTTGGCACGTTTTTTACGGATAAAAGTCTGCGTGATGTTATTGAGGCGCATAAAGCGCAGGCGGTTCTTAGTATAAATGAAGAATAACTTTCTTCTCTACACTCCTGAAGCTAACAATGCAAATCTTCAATTTTATTTAGCAAGCGAACCAAGCTACGTCCTACCGCATATGCCAAATTAACAGGAACGGCATTGCCAATCTGCTTATATTGACTCGTCATTGAGCCTTGAAAGTTCCAAGAATCAGGAAAGGTCTGAATGCGAGCATACTCTCTAACGCTCAAAGGACGTGTCTCTTCCGGGTGGCACCGTTCTGTCTGTTTTTGAGCCGGGGAACAGGTTAACGTTAAGCTGGGTTCATCATAAGAGAGGCGTCTGGCCATTCCTGTTTTCCCGCCGCCTAAAAAGTAGCTTTTTTGCATGTATTCACGCTGCAGAGTATCGGGAAGATCTTTCCAATAGCCTCCCGGGGGTACTTGATCTAATATCTCTTTTTTTCTTTGCGGATAAGATTGGCCGTCTGAGTTTGGAACATCGCTTTGAAAAAGCTCTCCTTTAAAAAAGGCGTCACGCAGCGTCATAATGCGTTTATAGGGTGATGGCCATTGAAAATGATCTATATTAATCTTTTCCATAATATCTTTACGAACTCCAACAAAAAAAAGACGTTCTCTTTTTTGAGGTACTTGATAAAAAATAGCTTTTAAAACATGAGGTTCAGCGATAAGTTCATATCCGATGTCATTGATAATTGCTTTGATGGTTTTTAATGTTTTACCCTCATCATGTTTTAATAGCCCTCTTACATTTTCTGCCAAAAAAACTTTTGGTTTTGTTGCTTTAACTGCCCTGGCGAACTCATAAAAAAGGGTACCTCTGGTATCTTCAAAACCCAATTTTTTTCCGGCATACGAAAATGCCTGACAAGGAAACCCACCCGATAAAAAGTCAATATCAACATAAGCGGAAAAATCTATATTTGCTATATCTCCCTCTTTTACATTCCATTTAGGACGGTTTTTACGCAGCGTATTACATGCGTGCTTGTCGATTTCATTTAAAAGTACGGCTTCAAAACCTGCTTTTTCCAACCCTAGCGCCAGACCGCCCGCTCCGGCAAAGAGTTCTATGGATTTATAGGTTCTCTTTGGCGTTACATGTAACTCTTCTTCCCATAATGAATTAAACATCAACTTCGCTTCTTCAAAGCGGTGCAATTGGTCTCTATGGTAAACACGATAGTTATTAACGGGATGACGCATTGGGACAACTTTTCCATTTTTGTCCCAACGGCGTAACGTCTCTTTAGAAACCGATAAAATATTTGCTACCTCGGCAATACTATAATACTCTTTTTCCAAAAGTCCCATGTTCATCCTTTGTCAACATTATACATGGTTATTGTATTTTAAAAGAGAGCGTTTGCTTTAAAATATTGCAAATTGAAATATTATGATTGCAGTTTTTCAACAATTTCTTTGATTTGATCCGATGCCGCTAATTGTGCTATCACTTCATCAAGCTTTGATTTAAAATCTGCTTCTATAGCAACTTCACTAATAGACTCAATGAGATCAAAATAAAACCTCTTATCTCCTGTAAGTCTATGCCAAAACTCCTCTCCAACGATAACAGGGTGATAGTATTGATTCTCTATGCGTTTATAATGGCCGTTGATATCTTTCTTGTCACCATAAATAAGACCTACAATAAAGTTGTCATGTCCGACTTTTATATTATTGGTTTTAGAGAGTCTGATCGCATCACGAAAATGGTGTGCGATTGTCTCTACATCATCTTTATTAATGGTATTTGGGCCCGATTTTAGCTGACAATATTTTCGCTCATTATCTACTTGATCTATAAACTCAATATCAATTCCGGAAATTAAGCTGCCAAATGACGATAAAACCGTTGAGGCAAAGTTTTGGATATTCGTTCCAAAAGATGTGGTAATAGAAGTGCCTAAAACACGAGGATATATAAGTGCTTTTGCGATACTAATTTCACTGGTTTCACCCTCTAAGAAATTCGCTAAATAGGGCAATAAAAAAGGATTGATTTGATGCTCTTTTGGATTTTTTAGTTTTAACGTATTTTTCTCATGATTTTCAGAAATCTTGTCGCGAAACCACTGCTGGGCATCTTCTAAAATTTTCTCTTTGTTCATTGCAAATACCTTACATGTAGATAATAACACTATAGTAGCACAATTTTTAGATGGAGGTCCCACCCAGACTCGAACTGGGGGTGGGTGATTTGCAATCACGTGCCTTACCAACTTGGCGATGGGACCGATTGTATTTGAAGTGGCGGACAGACAGGGATTCGAACCCTGGGAGGTATGACCCTCGCCGGTTTTCAAGACCGGTGCATTCAACCAGCTCTGCCATCTGTCCAATAATGTTGAAGTATCGCGTTTTGCTTACCTGTATGGTGCCCGGAGCCGGACTTGAACCGGCACAGTGTTGCCACCGAGGGATTTTAAGTCCCTTGCGTCTACCGATTTCGCCATCCGGGCTTAAAGCAAAATACCTCAGATGAAACTTTTGTAAAAATCTCATCTGAGGTATATAAATGGAGCGGGAAACGAGGTTCGAACTCGCGACCCCAACCTTGGCAAGGTTGTGCTCTACCACTGAGCTATTCCCGCGAATACGGAAGTGTATCCAAATATCACTATAATATTGCTTTTATGATTTGAGATGTACAACCCTAATAACCGAAAAACGATTTATCGTTGGTAGAGTTCCCGTTAGGTGTTTAGATGCAATACCGATTTCTTCCGCTCGCTTTGGCTTCATACAGCTTTTGATCTGCCCTACTGATCAGCTCATCTTTCGTACAGTGATTCTCTAATACCGGATCAAAATAAGATATCCCCTGACTTACAGTCACTTTAATAGTGTCGCCGTCATGCGATATGCTCAGCTTCTCAAGCTCACTGCGTATACGTTCGGCAATTGCAACGGCAGACTCTTTTCGCGTACCTGTAAGTAAAATAAGAAACTCTTCTCCCCCGTATCGAAAAACGAAATCCGATTCTCTTACACACTCTTCGAGTACTTTGCCAAATACTTTGAGAACATGATCGCCCATTTGATGACCATAGGTGTCATTAACCGACTTAAATTTGTCGAGGTCCGCCATAATAACACATAGCGGCTTTTTAGCTAAATTGGCCACATCAAATTCATGATCAAGCATCTCTTCCATGCTTTTTCGAGTATACGCATCGGTAAGCGGATCTTTAGAGAAACCGACAAGTTTTATTTTTTGCATTTTTATCTCAAGCAGATGCGTAATACTGAGCGACTCCTCAAAGAGACGTGTGATGAAATGTAGCGCTTTATCATATTTTTCATTCTCAAGAAAATAGAAAATAAGCGTGCCGAATCTATGGATGTTATTATGCAATTTTACAAGGTATTTTGCCTCTTTGTAGCTCTCCATGTAATTGGGAATGATGTCATTATGCAAGTGCGTTCCGACGGTACATTTTGTCGGATCGGGTTCCGGCGCTTTGGAGGGATCATGAGAGCGGATCGCCAGTATCAGCTTGAACATCCATAGCAGATGGGCACGTAGCAACATCGTCTCATGATCGGAGTGATAACTAAAGTCACCCTCGATCAAAAGAATAAGCTCTTCGGAGAAATCTTCGACTGCGCGAAGCATATACCCCTTAGCGGTATAAATGAGAATTTTGTGACAAAAGTGCCTAATGGAGCGTTTCATGTCAGCGTCTACATGTAAAGGTTGTGCTACCAGCAACTCTTCAAGAAGCTCAATCCCTACCGAAAAAATCTCAAAAGGAATACCGATCTCCTGATGATACCTTCCAAGTTCGATATAATTTTCTTCTAGCGCTTCAGGCTCCAAGGTCAATGAATACAAAAAACGCTGTTTCTGCTTTTCAATCAATGCATCAATATTGACCTCATCGGTAAAAAATATTTTTAGATAATCGCTCGCTAAAAGTCTCTCATAAAAAATGGGGATGATCGCATCAATATGGGTTTCAATAAAAGCTTTCATTAAAACGTCTGTAAAATTATCTTTGCCAATCTAAGCGCTTGTGAACGGTGCGAAAGCGCTTTTTTGATCTCGTCATCAAGCTCGCCAAGGGTCTGTTCATACCCCTCGGGGATAAACATCGGATCATATCCAAACCCCTTGTCACCGCGCGGCGTGCCGATGACATGGCCGTGCATCCAGCCGTGAACGCTAAACTCTTTGCCTTTTCCCACAATAGCGATTGCCGCCGTGTAGTGGGCTTTGGAGCGCTCTACTCCCTTTACATGTAAGGCGTTAACGGCTTTATCAAGATTCTCCTTGTCACTCGCGCCCTCTCCGGCGTAGCGTGCGGAGATGACTCCGGGTGCACCACCAAGCACATCGATGCTAATGCCACTGTCATCGGCAATCACCACGGCATCCTCGTCGCCAAGCGCTTCGTATACGGCGCGCGCTTTTATGAGCGCATTTTCTTTAAACGTTGCAGCATCTTCGACAATTTCAAAAGGTTCGATCAGCTCGGTGTAGGGAACCACTTCGTACGCTTCGCACATCGCTTTGATCTCCCTTACTTTTCCCTTGTTTGAGGTTGCGAGTACCAGTTTCATTGTCATCCTTATGAGACGCTTTAGCTTTACATGTAAGGCTTTATGTATCATCATTTTGTATTATAATACGCATTTTAACTGAATTAAGGTTCTGCCATGTTTAAAAACGTCATGCCACTCTCTTTGATACTATCACTCCGTTTTTTGGGTCTTTTTTTGGTGCTTCCCGTACTTTCGCTTTATGCAATACAGATGCAAGGTGCCACACCGCTTTTAGTGGGTGTGATTGTCGGTGGATACGCCCTGACACAGGCGCTTTTTCAAGTGCCTTTTGGCACCATGAGTGATCGCATCGGACGCAAAGTCACGCTACTGATAGGATTGCTTATATTTTTGATCGGTTCCGTTATCTGTGCGCTTAGTGAGAATATTTATCTCTTGATGCTGGGGCGTTTTTTGCAAGGTGCCGGAGCCATCGGTTCGGTTATTACGGCGATGATTAGCGATCTGGTCGAAGAGGAGATTCGTGCCAAAGCGATGGCGCTGATGGGCGGCACGATTGCGCTAAGTTTTGCACTGGCTATGGGGCTTGGTCCGGTTATCGGAGCGCATTTTGGTGTGGCAAGCCTCTTTTGGATTACCGCCGTGCTGGCGTTTTTGGCCATCATTGTGCTTTTTGTGCGCGTTCCCACGCCGCCGCGTATTAAACACATCTATCATGAGACGGCCAAAACCTCCGATATTTTCAAAGACCCCAATCTGTTGAGCATGATCATCATCAACGCCATGCAAAAAGGGATGATGACGGTCGCGTTTGTATTGATACCGCTGATTCTCACCTCGGAGCCCTTTGGTTGGGATAAGAGCGAACTGTGGCATGCCTATCTGCCTGCGATGATTTTTGGTCTGCTCGCTATGGGACCTGCCGTGGTATTTGGTGAAAAACATAATAAGCCCAAAGCAATTTTTCTGCTCTCAATAGTACTTTTTATTGTTGCATTTGGCCTAATGAGTTTTAGCCACTCTAGTACGCTTTTTGTGGTAGGGGTGATAAGCTTTTTTGTAGCGTTTAACATGATGGAGCCGCTGGTGCAGTCGATGATCTCCAAGTTTGCCAAAGTGCACCAAAAAGGCGCGGCGCTGGGCATCGGCAACTCGGCGGCCTATTTTGCAACTTTTATAGGCGGAACGCTGGCAGGGCTATTGCTTGATATTTCCGATCGTAAAACGCTAGGCACGGCGATGATGGTACTAGGCGTATTATGGCTTTTGTGGACACTAAAACTCCAAAACCCCAAACGCTATGCGCATCTTTTCATTGCCCAAGATCAGGTCGATATGGAAAAACTCAAAAACCTTGAGAGCGAACATATCGCAGAGTGGTACATCAATGAAAATGAGAACTTAGTGGTGGTGAAATACCTCAAAGAGGCGATGGATGAAGAAGCGCTTAAAAATTCTCTAACCTGATGACATGTACGGCCATTCCCGCTTCAAGCGTGCCGTCATCCTCGCCGCTGAGCATCAGTGCGCTACTGCCTAAAAGATTCGTTAAAATGGCGGAGCTTCCGCTCTTTTTACCCTCAAAATCGACCCAGTACCGGCCATCTTCAAAGCTAAGATTACAGGCGGTAAATTCACTCTTTTTGGAGCGCTTTGAAAACGGGGTTTTCAGATAAGCTTCGATTAATCCACTCGTGCCCTCTTTGCCAAGATAGCGGCGAATCAACGCTACGCCGTAAAGAATAAAGGTCACACTTGATGAGTAGGCAAACCCCGGAAGCGCCAAAAGCATTTTTTGATCTTTTTGCGCCATCATCAGATGCTGCCCGGGTTTGATATTGACCCCTTTATAGATCACTTCGGCACCGAGTTTGGGTACGATCTCTTTTACAAAGTCATAATCCCCCACACTCACGCCGCCGGTACTAACCACAATATCAGCATCGCGCAAGGCGGATTCGAAAACGCCCATGATCGCATCAAAATCATCGCCTACTACACCCAGTTGGATCACTTCGGCTCCGGCCATTTTAGCAATGGCTTCAATGGTGACATGATTGCTAGAGCGAATCTGCGCGCTGTTTTGCGCCGTTTCGCCAATATCAAGCACTTCACTCCCCGTGGCGATCACGGCCACACGCGGTTTACGCACCACATCGATCATCACCTTGCCCACACCCGCCATTACGCCAATTTCGGCAAATCCGATTGTGGCGCCTTTGGATATCAAAACGTCACCTTTGCAGTAACTCTCGCCAACAGGCCGAACGCTAAAACCTTGCGCTACCGCTTCATCGATACTGATCATCCCATCAAGAAAAGTTACGTTTTCTATGGGAATCAGCGTATCCGCGCCTTCGGGCATTTTAGAGCCGGTAAAGGTTTTAATGCAGGTACCCGTCGCTACCGCTACGCTTTGTTCACTTCCGGCGGGGTTATCACCCAAAAGCGCGATTTCGCCTGCTTTCTGATCTTCGGCGCGAATGGCGTAGCCATCCATCGAAGCGGTGGGAACTTTGGGATAATCCTCTTGTGCGATGATATCATCAAAAAGCACACGCCCTAGCGCATCGCTTAAAAAGACTTTTTCGCTTCGCGGCTCGGGAAGGTTGAGCAACTCCAACATATTAATCGAAGTCGCATACGAGATAAAACTCATGCCCTACCCCCAAGCAATCCGCTACCGCTGATGGGTGTGGAGCGTGCTTTGGCGTAGATGCGCTCACCGTTTTTTAGATCATATTTCCAAATTGGTGCCTGCGCTTTAAAGTCCTCTACAAACGCATCAATCATCTCCAGCGCCACGCGGCGTTTGGGCGAAAATACCGCCGCAATATATGAGGACTCATGCAACAGTACATCACCGCGGCTATGCGCCATTTTCACAATAGCGCCCGCCTCTTTTGCGCGCCGTTGCCACGCATCAAACCACTGTTGTAAAATGGGCTCGTAAATATCAAAACTAAGCCCCTCGATTTGCGACTCGTCACGCACGGTACCTACAAAAGGAATATAGGCACCGTAATTACTATGGCGCTCCTCATCATACCAGCGCGCGAGAATTTCGCTTACATGTAACGCACCGTCATAAAGCTCCATCCGCTCAGCCTCCGCACACCGGAGGAAGCAGTGAAACTTTGTCGCCGTCGTTTAAAACCGTATCGAGTGAAGAGACCAGCGTATCATTCACTGCTACTGCCGCACTCTCAAGCCACTCTTTAAGCGCATCATCGTCTTTGAGTGCATTCGCCACGTCATGAAGGGTTGTAGCCTGCATCTGTTTAGGGGGAATTTGTATGGGACCTAAAAATTCAACCGTTACCATAAGAGTTCCTTACATGTAAAGGGGCGATTATAGCTAAAGTGAAATAAAGCAAGATATAATTACCAACTTAATTTACAAGAGAGCGCGCCGTTTTGGTTTTTGGAAAAATCGACTATATCAATCTGCTACCGTTTCATATCTTTATGAAGCGTTTTCTTAATACGCAACAATTTATGATGATGCAGCACAAACGCGGCGTGCCCTCTAAAATCAACCGCGATTTTGCCGCCAGACGGGTCGATGCAGCGTTTATCTCCAGCGTTACGGCACACAAACGCCGCTTTGTTTCACTGGGGATTGTCGCCAAAAAAGAGGTGCGTAGCGTACTCATTAAGCCCCATACCAATACCGCTCACGATCAGGCCTCGGCAACATCAAATATTTTAAGTGCGGTTTTGCAACTACAAGGCAAAGTGCTCATCGGAGACGAAGCCTTGCGCTATGCACTTAGCGGTGCACCCATGGTTGATCTTGCGCTTGAGTGGCACCGCCGTCATGGGCTTCCTTTTGTCTTTGCACTGCTGTGCTATCACGATCATAAGCACTACATGAAACGCATTGAGAAAGCGTTTTTACGCCACAAGGTACGGATCCCCTTTTACATACTGCACCACTACTCCAAACAGACCGGCATTGCTTCTAGCGATATTTTGGATTATCTTACATGTATCAGTTACGAGATTGACCACAAAGCGCTACTGGGTGTCAAAAAATTTTGGAAACTGAGTCGTCCTTACCGCTAATTAAGCTATAATCAAATCATTAGACTTCTTGCAAAACCCCCAGATAGACTCAGCACTTAAAAGCTGTGTGTGATCAAGGCAGGTTCTTGTTAGCGTAGCCGTAGCTACGTTGACAAGAATCTAACGCCGAGCACGCGCAGCTTTTAAGTGCCCAAAGGGAGCCAAGAGACGTAGCAATCTTG
>JBNKLA010000040.1:0-28558 GCA_050292115.1 Sulfurimonadaceae bacterium
TTCGAGCTTATCTACCATAAGAATAATGTCTGCTGCTGCTTCGGGATTATTCTTGCAAAAATCGATCGCTTCTTCTCGGGTCATCATGCAATATGTTTAGCAATTTCTGTGCCTCTTTGTTTGGGGTGCTGAATGGTTACAAACTATATTTATGATTTGTTTACTGAATAAACGTGGAGCCGGCAAACGCATCAGCGTAAACCGGTGCGAAGAGTTATTTGGCTTTAGCGGCCACAAATGTAAGCATTGCGGCAAGGCCGCCGACAAAGAAACGTAGAAGGTTAAAGACGATCTTCATAGTGGACTCCTTTAGTGAAGGTCTTTAGAATCGTAAAAATATAAAGTAAATTGATTATTAATATAATATTGCATAATTTAATGACGATTAATTTGACAATTTTTGCCGATGCGTCATGAGCGCATTTAATGCGATTCTTAAAAGGTGTTGATTATACTTGATCAATTCATACTAAAGGCGACATAATATGCGTATAGGTTTTGTGGTGCTGGTGCTAGGATTAGCGCTGTTGGTATGGAATCTTGTGAACATCAAAAGTGATGTGGTATCAAAGGAGGTAGTGGTTCGCACAATCCCTCCTATGACCATTTCCTATGAAAAAGCGCAGGCGCGACACTATCTTGATAGCATCCGATCCACCATCGGATTAAATGCGTTGATGCCCAATGCGCAACTTGAATCTGCCGCTACGGCTCATGCCGATTACCTGATGCACAACAACCTTTCTGCGCATATGGAGCGTCAGGGTTTAGCCTATTTTACAGGTGTAAGCCCTTCAGATCGTGCAACACATGCCGGATATCGCTCTTCGTATGTGAACGAGAATCTCTCCACCCAAAATTACAGCGCGAAAAGTTCTATGGATGGGCTCTTTGCCGCAATTTATCACCGATTTGGTTTTTTGAGTCCGGATATCGATGAGATCGGTGCGGGCATTGTACAAGATCCGAGCGATAGTGATCGTAGCGCGTTTGTGTATCTTATGGGCAATCGTCAACTCAACACCTTGTGCAACGGCAAAGATTATGACGCCGCAGGCCGGTATGTGTATCAGGTATGCGCCGATAAAACATTTCGCATTAAAGAGGCATCGTTTTTGGGTGCGCATGATCGCCTCAAGCGCTATAATCCTAAAATCATTGCCTATCCCTATGATGGACAGCGCGACGTGGTACCGGTATTTTATAATGAAGATCCCGATCCCTTACCCGATTATAAGGTGAGCGGTTTTCCTATAAGTGTAGAGTTTAATGACTACTTTTTCAAGAGTGTAAAGCTACTCTCTTTTAACCTATTTAAGGGTGAAAAGATCGTTAAAGATGTTCGTTTAATGCATCAACATAACGATCCCAATCATAAGTTTAAGCCGAATCAGTATGCGCTGTTTCCACTCAAAAGGCTAGAGTACGACACCACATATCGGGTGGAGCTTATCTATAAAGCCCAACACGCCACCGAGACACTCTCATGGCAGTTTCATACCCAAACCTTCAAAGAGCCGGTGCATACCGTGAGTGCTAAAGAGGCGCATATTGATATTCGTGCTAACGAAGATCACGTTATCTATTTTCGTCCCTATGATGCTTCGGAAATGTTGATGGATTACAGGTTCCCTCAAAGTGTAGATGTCGAGCTCATTGATTACAATACGATCAAGCTACATTTTCTTTCTCAACGGAGTGAACCTTTTGATATCGTTTCATCCCAGCGACGCTTACATGTAAACATTATTGAGTAAAATGACGTTTATGCAAACGCTACTTGTTGAGATTTTGGTATTAGTGGTATTTATACTGCTACTGTTCGCGCTCTATTGGAGCAAACAAAAAGAGATAAAAAGGCTCACTAATGCGCTTAACGAAGAGCGCGATAAATTTTTGGAACTTGATCGGGACTATGCGGTGCTACACACCCGTTTTGAAGAACATAGTCGTGCAAACGAGGAAAAAATTCGCTTGCTTGACGAAGCCAAAGCAGCGCTTAAAAGCCAGTTTGAGAATCTCTCCCACCAGATTTTTGAAGAAAAATCCAAACGCTTTGAGGCAACGCAACAGCAACAAATAGAGCTGCTTTTAAAGCCGTTTCGTGAGCAGATCGCCACATTTTCACAACAGTCGCAGCAGCGTTTTCTTAATGAGACCAAGGAACGTCATCTGCTCAAAGACGAAATTGTGCGTCTTAAAGAGCTGAACTTACAGATCAGTCAAGATGCGATTAATCTTACCCATGCGCTCAAAGGCGACAATAAAACCCAAGGCAATTGGGGCGAAGTGGTACTTGAGAAGATATTAGAAGAGTCGGGTCTGCGCCAAGGGCATGAGTATGAAACGCAAGGCAGTTATCGCGATAGTGACGGCCGCTTATTGCGCCCCGATGTGGTTGTGCATCTGCCGCAAAATCGGGACGTTATTATCGATTCAAAAGTGTCACTGCTTGCGTACGAAACATTTATGCACAGCGATGAGCCTGAGACAAAAGTGCAGGCACTCAAAGCGCATATCGCTTCAATCGAAGCTCATGTTAAAGGGTTGGCGTTAAAAAGCTATGAGAACATTGAGGGTATCAAAACGCTTGATTTTGTATTGCTGTTTATGCCTATTGAAGGCGCTTTTTTACTGGCGCTTGAGCAAGAGAGCGGCTTTTTCAGACGGGCATATGAGCAAAATATTATTATTGTCTCTCCCTCTACGTTGTTAGTGACACTGCGTACAATCGAGCACATCTGGCGTCGTGAGCGGCAAGAAGAGAATGCCCGCGAAATCGCCCAAAAAGCCGAAGAGCTTTATGACAAATTTGCCGGTTTTATCGAAGATATGCAACGCATCGGTGAGCAGATTGATAAGACGCATAAAAGTTATGAGAGCGCTATGAACAAGCTTTCAAGTGGGCGCGGAAACCTGATTCGCAGGGTAGAAGCGATACGTGAATTGGGGCTTAAACCTAAAAAGCAGATTAGTGAAAAGCTCATTGAAGGGGATCAGACGTGAGAAGCTCCGAGCGTTCTATTACGCGCATGATTATTATTATGCCGCTACTCACCATTTTTTTGGTAATCGCTACGGCAACGTATCTTTATGTCAAACGGATTACCGATACCTATCAAGAAGAGCAAAAACGTTATATCCGTGAATATCTGGCGACGCAAAAACTTGAGAGTGAAAATTGGGTCAGCCAGATGATACAGCTTTTGGAGTACAGTCATCAAAATCTTGAAGAGAGTATTAAAAAAGAGCTTAAAGAGCGGGTCGATTTGGCCTATGAAACGGCGATGTACATTCAAGAAAAGTACAACAAGCTTTCGCACGAGGTGATTATTAAGCGCCACATCTCCGACTCGCTCAAGCGGATGGTGTGGAAAGGATCGCAAAACTATATATGGATTACCGACTATCGCGGCAATAATATTCTCTCCGCAAGCAAAGATTTTGCCAATAGCAATATGCTGAATTATCAAGATGTTGATGGGCGTGCCATTATTTTAGAAGAGATTCAGATGGTGCGCAAAAGAGGCGAGGGGTATATCAAATCGCATTTTCGCAAAGCTACCGGCGATCAGATTATGTATGTTAAAGATTTTGGCCATTACGACTGGTTTTTAGGCAGTGGCATCCATGTAAATGAAGCGTTGCGGGAGATCAAAGAGAAACAGCTACGCCAGATACGCTCATTTCCCACAGACAGCTCCGGTTTTATTGCCGTTTTTGATGGAAAGCGTCCGGTTTATGTGTCGCGTTCAGCAAGACCCTATATTGACCGTCAGGTCGGCTATATGCTCACGCATGAGCGTACCGATAAAGCGATGTGGCATGAAGTTGAAGGGCAACACCTTATGTTTTACAGCGAAACGTTTAAACCTTTTGGATGGACGGTAGTGTACGGTTTTGACCGTTCCCGTTTTGATGCCAGATTATTAGAAGATCAGGCGCGGCTGAAGCATCGCATTAGTAGTGAGATGTGGCGGATTGCTCTAGGCACCTTGATTATCGGTATTATCAGCGTGATATTATCGCTCTTTTTCTCACGGCGCGTGACGTCTGTTTTTATGGCGTATCAAACCCAGGTACGTGAGCGCGAACAGCGGCTTCAAGAGCTGAACGAATCGTTAGAAGAGCGTGTTGAATCGGCATTAAAACAGCATCAAGAGAAAGAGAAGATGCTGATTCAGCAGTCTAAAATGGCGGAAATGGGCGATATGATCTCGATGATTGCCCATCAGTGGCGTCAGCCGTTAAATCAGTTGTCGTATCTCTTTATGAATATCGAGGGCGCATTTGAATATAAAGAACTCACCAAAGCCTATCTTGATGACAAGCTTTCCGAGGGGACAAAACTTTTGGAGTTTATGTCGCATACGATTGACGATTTTCGCAATTTTTTTAGACCCGATAAAGAGCGTATACATGTAAGTGTGAGTGCGGTAATTCAAGAGGCGCTTCCGTTGATTGAACAGACGCTAGAGGTCGATGGTATTGCGCTCAATACCACCTATAAAAGTCATAGCGAAATCGCACTGTTTCGCAATGAGCTGATACAGGTGGTGATTAATTTGATTAAAAATGCGCAAGACGCTCTGGTATACAACGATACGGCTATTCCCGTAATTCAAGTTCAGACGCTTGAGATCGAGGGAGATGTTGTCATAGAAGTATGCGATAACGGCGGCGGTATCGACGAAGCAATCATCGAACGAGTTTTTGAACCCTATTTCTCTACCAAAAGTCAGGCTCAGGGGACGGGACTGGGGCTCTATATGTCAAAAACGATCATAGAGGGGCATCTCAATGGAACGCTAGAGGTACAAAACCGCAATGACGGTGCCTGCTTTACCATACGCATACGCTACTATCAGGAGCGGTAGATATTAATTTTATATCCCATACCTGAGATGTTATCGATACTTCCTTCGGGAACTTTTTTTCGTAAGCCCCGCACCAAAGAGCGAATGGCATCTTGGCTCATGCCTTCATAAGGCCAGATCGCGCTTTCGATCTCTTCATAACGCACAACACGGGTGTGATGATGTGCCAAAAGATCCATAAAGAGGCGCTCATTTTTGGTGAGTTTGATTTCATTATCGGCACACTGCACGGTTTGCGAATAGGCATTGTAGCTACACGCTTCGGAGAGTTGCAGTGAAAACTTGGATTTATCTTCGATAAGCTGTACCGACTGCTCAAGTGCACCAATCAACTTCTCTTTGGTAATCGGTTTTACAAGATACTTGACCAGTTGTAGCTCCACGGCATCCATAAGGTATTCGGTATCCGTGTGCGCGGTAGCAATGATAATCTGCGTCTCTTTATCTTCGGCGCGGATATACCGAGCCATATCGATACCGCTAAGCCGCGGCATGTTAATATCGGTAATAATCACATCGGGATGGTGCTCTTTCCAGATGCGAATGGCCTCTTTACCGTTTTCGGCTTCGAGTACCTCTTTGCAGATGCGTTTAAGGTACTCAACTGCGCTTTTGCGTACGGCATTGTCATCTTCAACATATAAAATCGTAAAGTTTTTTAAAATTTCTTTCATATACGCTCGCTTTAAGGATGCGGTATTTTAACACTGGAATTTAACAAATAGCCAACAACCATCATTAATATCATCACCATAACGGGAGGGAACAAAGCGTAAATAAATCCCAGATAGACCAGCCAAAGCAGTATGGCACCAAGCGGTGTGGGAACGCCGACAAAGTAGCGCTCCACCTCACCCGCATCGCTGTTGATATTAAACTCGATCAGACGGCGCAGACCGGAGATGACATAGTAGATGCTTACCGCTCCCGCTATCACTATCATGGCACCTTCAAGTGAAGAGTAGACGGCTTGAAAAATAAGAAACGTAGGGATGAGTACAAACGAAAGAAAATCGGCAAAGGAGTCGAGTTGAATGCCAAATTCATTAGAGAGTTTGAACTTGCGCGCAATTTTTCCATCGATGATATCGCAGGCGCCGCCGATCCACGCCAAAATGATGGCGATAAAAAAATTGTGTTGCGTAATAAAATACGCGGCGATAAGTCCGGCGGAAATATTGAGCATTGTTACCAAATTGGCAAGATTAAAATGACTCGAAGCGCGCCACAAATACTGCATTGATGCCTCTTTTTTTGTGTTTATTATAACACCAGCCCCCTTATTTAATCTCAAATTTAGATGATATTAATTATCATTACGGAATTTTAAAACAGATGGAAATAATGAATACGATAACCTCATGCAAACGGGGACATACGTTTAAGATAGTAAAAATTCATGCCAAAGGCGCACTCAAAGAGCGTTTGATGTCGCTTGGGTTAATGAAAGGCGTCGCCGTCAACTTGTTGGAGTACGCTCCGGCAAAGAGTACGGTTGAAATTAAAATAGGAAAAATGCGTATCGCACTACGCAAAGAGGAAGCGGAATTAATAGAGGTGTCTTGTGAAGAGCATTAAAGTCGCGCTGGTCGGTCAACCCAATGTGGGCAAAAGTATGCTCATTAACTCCATAAGCGATGCCCGTTTACATGTAGGTAATTTTACCGGTGTGACGGTTGAAAAATCCGAAGTCACGTTTGCTTATGAAGGGTATGAGTTTACGATTATTGATCTGCCCGGAACGTATGCGTTTACCAACTATACTATCGAAGAGCGCGTCACGCATGATTTTTTATGCAATGATGCGTATGACATTATGCTTAATGTCGTTGATTCGACCAATCTTGAGAAAAACCTTCAGCTCACTACCGAATTGATGAGCATGAGCCGTAAAATGGTGCTGGCACTCAATATGAGTGATGAAGCCGCAAATGAAGGGATTGAAATTGATGCTCCTTATTTCTCACAACTGTTGGGAGTAACGGCAATTGAGGTGTCGGCGGCGGAACAGACCGGACTTGATGCACTGCTTAAATCCCTAATCACAACGTACGAAGCTCCCTTTAAAGAGCCTAAACTCTTTTTTTCCGAAGCACTCGAAGAGGAAGTGATCCGTATTACGGAGTATCTTGACAAACACCGCTTTAAAGCTTCGATCTCTAATCGAAATATTGCAATAAACCTGCTGCGTGGTGAGAAAAAAACCTATCGCACGCTTCATGAGAATCCGATCTGGACCGAACTGCAACCTATGCTTATTGATGCGAGTAAGCATATCGAGATGCATCACGATACGGATGATCTTAAAGAGGTGTTTGCCGAAGAGTTTTTTGCGTTTAATCGTGGTGTTGTGGCTGAAGCGGTGCATCTCAATGAAGCCGATAATAGTGAACGCACACTGACGGAACAGATTGATTCGGTGCTGATTCATCCCATCTTCGGTATTCCGCTTTTTCTCTTTTTTATGTGGGCACTTTTTCAGCTCACCTTTGAACTGGGTAGCATCCCGATGGAGTGGATCGATGCACTGTTTGGTTGGATGGGCGAGGCGGTCGGTGCGACGATTAGCAATGATGACATGCGCTCTTTGGTGGTTGACGGTGTCATTGCGGGTGTAGGCGCCGTGGTGCTTTTTGTGCCCAATATTGTGATCTTGTTTATCGGTATCGCACTGCTGGAATCAACCGGTTATATGTCACGCGTGGCCTTTTTGCTTGATGGATTTTTTCATAAATTCGGTTTGCACGGGCAGTCGTTTATTCCTCTGGTTACGGGTTTTGGCTGCTCTATCCCTGCTTATATGTCGGCACGTATTCTCAAAAACGATCGCGACCGCCTGTTGACGCTTTTTATTATCGGTTTTATGAGTTGCGGAGCGCGTTTGCCGGTTTATGTGCTCTTTAGCGGCGCATTTTTTGCCGCTGAGACGGCCGGAAATGTTCTTTTTATTATTTACCTTAGTGGTGCACTAATCGGTCTTATCGCTGCAAAATTTTTGAAAATGACCGTATTTAAAGGCCCCGATGAGCCGTTTGTCATGGAGATGCCCAAATACCGTCTGCCTTCGATTAAGCTCATCTGGCACACGGTAGTGACCAAAACGTGGATGTATCTTAAAAAAGCAGGCACCTATATTGCGGCGGCATCCATGCTGATCTGGTTTTTAAGCAACTATCCGCACAATGAGCTCATAGAAGCCGATTATGCGCAAAAAATAGCGGCGGCACCTCAAGCGCAGCAGAGCAGACTTGAAAATGAGCAGGCCGAAAAATTGTTGGAGGCGAGTTATCTGGGTCGCATTGGAAAGTTTATCGAACCGGTATTTGAACCGTTGGGCTTTGATTGGAAAATGGCGGTGGCATTGCAGACGGGGCTTGCGGCCAAAGAGGTCGTAGTCTCGACACTGGGCGTACTCTATTCACTTGGCGGTGACGTAGACGCCGAAAATCGTTCGCTGGCAAAGGTATTGCATTCGCATATTTCCATAAGTGCTGCCATCGCTTTTACGGTGGTGATTATGACCTATTTGCCGTGTCTTGCGGCATCGGTTGTCTTTACACGGGAAGCAGGCGGTATTAAATATTTTGGCTATCTGCTACTGTTTACGACGGTTGTAGCTTACCTGCTGGCATTTGCGGCATATCACATCGCAGAGGCATTACTATAATCGCTTACATGTAAACAATACATTAACGCATCTGCGCTACAATTTTCGCATGACAAAGATACTGATGATAGAAGATGATCTCGAACTTGCCGAGATCCTAACGGAGTTTTTAGAACAGTTTGATTTTGAGGTGCGGACCGAAGATGATCCGTTTAATGCGCTTAGCATTTTGAAGCTTAAGCCTTTTGATGTGGTGATTTTGGATTTGACACTTCCGGGAATGGATGGTCTTGAAGTGTGCGAAGAGATCCGAAAGCGCCAAAATATCCCTATTATTATCTCTTCGGCCCGCTCTGATGTTAACGACAAAGTCAAAGCATTGGGACTGGGTGCGGATGATTATCTGCCTAAGCCGTACGATCCGCGTGAGCTTGAAGCGCGTGTTCGGTCGGTATTACGGCGTTCAGAACACTCCGGCGGCGAGATTGAGGTTCAAGAAAAGAGCGATTTTAAGCTTGATGAATCCGCGATGAGCATTTTTTATAAAGGGCGTGAACTGGATCTCACCAATGCGGAGTACGGCATTTTAGGGTTCATGATTAAAAAACAGGGTACCGTGGTGTCGCGTGAAGATTTGATTCACAACGTTGCGGCGATAAATGAAGACTCTTCAAACAAGAGTATCGACGTGATGGTCGGCCGTATCCGCAATAAATTGGGCGATAAAGCGCTTATTGAATCGATTCGGGGCATAGGATACAAGCTTTTAAGATAATTCGCTCCAATGCGGTGTTGCTAACCGTACTGTTTGCATTTTTTGTCACCTTTTTAAGCGTGACCTACACCTTTTGGAAAATGTATGAGCTGAATGTGCGTGAGCACATTAACAGCCTCTTTATGAAAAATTCCACGATTGCGCAAATTTACCGTATGCACCTTCAGCGCAACACGTCACAAACGATTTTTGAAGCCAATCTTGCCGTATATGATCTGTATGTCGAACACAATAAAAAGCGTGAAGCCAGGATTTTAGAGAATGCCAAAATTCTTAAACGCGAGGGGTTTCAAGCCGTAAACGAAGCGCTCTTTTTTGATCGCTCGCATGTGTTCAAGCAAAAACTGGTGCGTGACATGCGCTCCACAATGTTGCAATACAACGGCGAGATCTACTTTTTTCTCGAATCGCTTGAGATGAAAGTACTGATTAAAGATCGCGCGCTAACACCCTATCAAAGTACCCATCTCGTGTGGGCATACGGTACGATTGTCGCCATCGTTTCGCTTGCTTTTATTTTGATTTTACAGCGACTGCGTCCGTTGCGCAAATTGCGCCGCAAAATTGCCCTTTTTGGTGCCGGAAAAAAAGGTGTTTCGTTTAAAATGAGTGGATTGGATGAGATCGCCATGATCGGTAATGAACTCGAACATACCCAAGAGAAGATTCACGGGTTGCTTGAGTCGCGCACGCTCTTTTTGCGCAACATCATGCATGAGCTTAAAACGCCGATTGCCAAAGGACGTATTGCTGCGACGATGGTAAAAGAGGAGAAACATCAACAGCGTTTTGAGGCGATCTTTAAACGCATGGAGGAGCTTATAGGCGAATTTGCACTGATCGAAGAGGTTACGGCGGGTTTTGGCCATATCGATAAGAAAGAGTATCGTCTCATCGACCTCATTGATGGAGCAATCGATATGGCGATGGTGGATTATGACGCGGTATGGGTGGAGATTGATGCGTCGTATAAAGTCAAAGTCGATTACCGTATCTTTGTGACGGCGGTGAAAAATATGATTGACAACGCCATGAAATATTCGCCGGATCATCAGGTGACCATCCGCGCCGAAGGGGATGAGATAGTATTTGCCAATGCGGGCAATAAACTTAAAAATCCTCTTTCGTATTATAGTGAGCCGTTTACGAAAGACCACCCCTCCAAAGACAGTTTTGGGCTGGGGCTTTATCTGGTCGATGCCATTTTAAAAGCGCATGATATGGTATTGGGGTATGAGTACGAAGATGGTATCAACCGTTTTATTTTTGTGCCCGAATCCAAACTTTATCCTGAGGGAAAGGTACTACGTTCGTAGCGTCGAGAGTTCGGATGCGGTCTGGTTAATGATTGCCGTAGTGCTTTTAATGTTTTGAAGGTTGTTTTGGGTGCGTTCGGCCAGTTTGCGTACTTCATCGGCAACCACGGCAAAACCGCGCCCGTGCTCACCCGCGCGCGCCGCCTCTATAGCGGCATTGAGCGCCAATAGTGTGGTCTGATCGGCAATATCGTCAATGATGCCGAGGGCTTCAGAGATATGGCTTAGCTCATGCTCAAGAGATTCGACAAGATGATTAAGCTCATCGCCTTCAATCGCTTTGGATTCGTGATGTTGCTGGAGCGTCTCTACGGTTTCAAGCAGTGTGGCTTCATGCTCTTGTGCGGTTTGCAACTCTTTTTGAAGCGTCGCTATTTTTTGTGCATCAACATGGCGGTCGTTTTGACACGCATCGAGTGTTTTGTGCCCTAATACAGACGCCTCTTTAGCATCATCAAGTGCGTGTTGCAGTGTCTCAATTTTGTGACGGTATTCGCCGTGAAGCGTCTCGATGTCATCGTGGAGTTGTCGTTGTTCTTCTTTGCAGTCGCGAAAAGAGTTATCGTATTCTATGTCTGATGCTTCGAGTCGTTTCATCAGCTCATTATTTCGATGTCCCATTAGCATAAAAAGCGTTAGAACCGTAGCCGCAAGCAGGGCTAACAGCAGATAATATAAGGTGCGTGAAGGGGCTTGCGACTCTGTGTTATGCGCATGAAGCAGGGCATTTCCGGCACGCATCATCTGGCTAAATTCGTTTTGAAGCATCACCAATTCACTACTATCGTGTGACTCTACAATCCGTGCAAGCTTGTTTTGAGTCGCCTGTGCCAGCTGTTGCATTTTATCGGTGGCAGCAGGGTCAAGCGCCAATGCCGCCGTGATACGTTCATGAACACTTTGGGTTAGATAAAAGAGCTCAATGCGCTCTTCGGGTGTTAATTTGGCCGTATCGCCAATATTTTTAATATGCTCATAATGGTTTTGAAATTTGGCAATTTCATCGTTTTGTAAAGGGGAGTGACTCTGAGAAGGTGCGGTGTTAAAGGCTAAAACGGCAGTGAGTGTTAGTATGGCGATTAAAAAAAAGAGTTCGGTTTTCATAATGCGTTAAAAGCATCTTTCATGCCAAATTGCTATGCGTATCGACGTTTTGCTACAATGGCGTCAAAAAATGGATAGAGCGTGAAAGAGATACTGATTACCAACGATGACGGATACGAATCTGAGGGCTTACACGCCCTAATTGAGGCGCTTGAGGATTTGGCGCATGTCACGGTGGTGGCTCCGGCAACCGAAAAATCGGCGTGCGGGCACTCGTTGACACTGAAGCATCCGCTTAGCTTCGTTAGTGTTGAAGACGATTTTTATAAACTCGATGACGGCACGCCGAGTGACTGTATCTATCTGGCACTGCACTCCATTTTTACCGACCGTAAGCCCGATTTGATTATTAGCGGTATCAATAAAGGCTCTAATATGGGCGAAGATATCACCTACTCCGGCACGGCAGCAGGGGCAATGGAAGGGGTACTACACGGCATTCCCTCTATTGCCATATCACAAGTGATGGACTTTACCAAACCACTGGGCTCACTGGCATTGGCACAACAGACGATCCGTACCTTGGTAGAGAAGATATTCAAAGGTGCATTTCCGCTCCCCGAACGGCAGTTTCTCAATATCAACATACCGCCCGATCTTCACGAAGCACCCTTACATGTAACGTATACTGGGCACCGTTTTTATGCCAATGATGCGCATCTGCACCGCAATCCAAGAGGGTTGGAGTATTACTGGCTGGGACTGCATCCGCTTGAGTATAAACGCCGTGAGGGTGTTGAGGGGTTGTGTGATTTTGAGGCGATTGAAAAAGGGTATGTCTCGATAACGCCCGTGCTACTTGATTTGAGTGCGTATGATTCGATGCAGACGCTGGAGCAGTGGCTTTGATATATGAGCGTAACCGTATGCTCTTTGGGGATGCGGAGTTTGCAGAGCTTCAAGAAGCAAAAATACTGCTTCTCGGTGTCGGCGGTGTCGGCAGTTTTGCACTCGATTGTCTCTATCGTAGCGGTATTACCGACATTACCGTCGTCGATTTTGATCGCTATGATGTGAGCAATCAAAACCGGCAGATGCACTCAGAGTTACATGTAGGCGAAATCAAAGTAGAGGCACTAAAGCAACACTATCCCAAAATCACGGCATTAAACGTCAAAATCGATGCCGGGTGGATTGCATCGTTTGATTTTGAACCGTATGATCTGATTCTCGATGCGATTGACGACATTCACGCTAAACTGGCTCTGGCGCAAACGTGTTATAAAAAACTGATCTCCGCTACGGGCTCTGCGAAAAAAATCGACCCCACACAAATTCGTGTGGATTCTATCTGGCGCACGCAGGGCGATCCGTTTGCTTCTAAAATCCGGCGCGAACTCAAACGGCGCAAGTTTGACCGCAACTACCGTTGCATCTACAGCGCTGAAACCGCCCGCACCAAAGTAAAAGGGAGCTTTGTCGGCGTGACGGGAGCGTTTGGGTTAGCCATGTGTTCCGAAGCGGTTAAAAAGCTATTGAAATAGCGTATATTGTGGCGAGAAAGCGCATTTTTATGTAAATTTTCACAGAAGTATCTGAAATTAATATTTGTTTAATTTATAGTGCCCTATAGTGACTCTATAGCAATAGTACAAGGAGAATGCAAAATGAAAAAAATCGTTTCTATTTTGGCGGCAGTTGCCATCGCAGTGCCAATGGTAGCATCAGCGGGTGAAGATCTTAAAACGAACATGCACAAGCTCGATAATTTTATGATTGAAATGCAGGCAGGTTTTTTAAACGGTGATACCAAAAGTATCATTGCCAGTGTAAACGGACTGGAAAAACAGACAACTGCGCTTTTTGGAAATGAGAGCGACATTAAAGCGATGTTGCCAAAAGAGAAGCAGTTTAAATCTCGCATTGCCGTAACGTCGGCCGCTATGATCCAACAAGCGATCGACACCATTAAAGAGAGTGTTGACAGTACACGTCGCGATACGGCACAAAACGCCTATTTGGACATTGAACGCGCCTGTATGCGCTGTCATAATCTCGTGCGCGACTGGTAAAGTGCATGGTCCCTTTTGCGGGCCATTTCTCTCCTCTTGCATCCCTCTAGTCTACTTTTCGATATAATTTACTAAAAATTCCCGTTGGAGTGTAGTGTGCAAAATAGCGAACCGATGACCAAATTCGGATTTGAGAAAATTTCCGAAGAGCTCAATTATCTTAAAAGCGTGGAGCGTCCCGAAATCGCCAAAGAGATTGAACGCGCCGTTGAGCTGGGTGATTTAAAAGAGAATGCCGAATATCATGCGGCCAAAGAGAAACAAAACCATACCGATAGCCGCATTGACGAGCTCAGCAAGCTTATTGCGACCGCGCAGATTGTCGATCCTTCCGAGCTTGAACACGCACGTGTAAGCTTCGGTTCCACCGTGCTGTTGTGCGATCTTGACAATGATGAAGAGGTCACCTACACGATTGTAGGCGGTTTTGAGAGTAATCCTCAGATCGGACTTATTTCGTTTAATTCGCCGTTAGCCAAACAGTTGCTTGGCAAAGAGGAGGGCGATGAATTTAAAGCCAAACTCCCCGGCGGCGAGAAGGAGTTTGAAGTGCTAGAGGTGAAATATCAGGAGATTGTATTTGAATCCCACCATTGATGTCGCTATTATCGGAGCCAGCGGTTATACCGGTCTTGAACTGCTTAAAATTCTTATAAATCACCCCTATTTTAATATCGCTTATGTAGCGACAAGCAGTGGCGGTGAGCAACTTGACGTGATGCACCCCGCACTTAAAAATATCTTTACATGTAAGGTTGAAAAGGCCGATGCCGATGCTATAGCCGCTACATGTAAACTGGCGTTTTTAGCGCTCCCGCATCAAGCTTCGATGGGCTTTGCCAAAACGCTACTTGAGCGTGGCGTAAAAGTGGTGGATCTCTCAGCCGATTATCGACTTGAGCTTGAGACGTACGAGGCGCATTATTGCGCACATGAGGATAAGGAGCATCTTAGCGGTGCCGTTTACGGTCTGCCCGAACTCTACCGTGAGGCGATTAAAACCACCAATCTCGTGGCCAATCCCGGATGTTATCCCACCGCAAGCATTTTGGCGCTGGCACCCTTTACACCCTATATTGACGAGAACTATCCTATCTTTATTGATGCAAAAAGCGGCATTAGTGGCGCGGGTAAAAAGTGCAGTGAAAGCACGCACTTTGTAAGCATCAATGAAAACATGTTTGCCTATAAAGTGCTAGATCATCGACATCAACCTGAAATTCACGAAAAGCTTTTGAAACAGAGCGGCAAACATTTTGATATCAACTTTGTGCCCCACCTGATTCCCGCAACCCGCGGCGAGATGATCGATGCGTATATGCTCTTAAATGTGCAGATCGATCCGCTTGAAGTGCTACGCGGTTTTTACAAAGATGATCCGTTTGTGCGAATTTTTGAGCATCCGGTCGATCTAAAATCGTGTGCAGGTACCAATTTTTGCAATATTTTTGCTACGCGTCGCGGCAATAAACTCTATATCAATAGCAGTGTCGATAATATTCTGCGTGGCGCTTCTTCACAAGCCGTTGTCAATGCAAACCTGATGTGCGGTTTTGATGAACGTACAGCCATTCCAACCATAGCGTATGTCCCCTAAGGTTCTGCTCGAAAACGCACTTGTTATCACTGACGCGCATTATAGCGATGCGCGCCCCAAGCTTTTAGAGCTTCTTGGCGACATTGAAAGTGGCCGTATTTCGGTATCGCAGTTGATATTGATGGGGGATATTTTTGACATGCTTTTTGCACCCATTGCGCTTACATGTAAGCGTAATCATGAGGCTATCCGATGTTTAAATGCCATTGCCGAGAAGATTCCCGTACTCTATTTTGAAGGCAACCACGATTTTCAAATTGCGCCGCTTTTTCCTAAAATAGAGGTGATCCCCATATCGAAACAGCCGCTTTTACTCAGCTTTAATAACAAAAAAATATTGGTTGCACATGGTGATTTTGGTAGCGTATGGCACTATCGGCTCTATACAACCATTATTCGCTCCAAGGTAGTGCTTTATCTGCTTTCACTGGTGAATACCGCGAGTTCAAATGCGCTTATAACGCGCCTTGATCGCTATTTAAAACAGAAAGAGGATTGTCGTGAAATCGTAGATTTTGAAACGCTGATTCGCCGTCGTTTTGAAGCCATACCGCTTACGGGAATTGATGTGGTCATCGAAGGGCATTTTCACCAAAATCGTACGTTTATTCTGGGTAACTGTCGCTATGTGAACCTTGGCGCTTTTGCTTGTAATGAAAGATATTATATTGTAAAATCTAGCCAAGACGGGCTTGGATTCGAAGAGTTCGCTTACAGCTAAGGAGTCTTGTATGGCCAAAGACAATATGCTCAAGGTCGGCAGCAATGAGATGGAGTTGGTTGATTTTCGGATTTTTCGAAAAATGGGCGATGAGGTTTACGAAGGGATTTACGGCGTTAATGTCGCTAAAGTTCGTGAAATCATCCGAAAGCCCAAACTGACTGAACTTCCGGGAGTTCCCCACTTTATCGAAGGTATTTTTGACCTTCGCGGGGTGGTCATTCCTGTAGTCAACCTTGCTGAATGGATGGGGGTTGAAACGCCTGAGAATATTACCGAAAAAAATACCCGTGTCATCATTACCGAGTTTAATAATATCCTGATAGGCTTTGTGGTGCATGATGCCAAACGCATACGCCGTATTAATTGGAAAGATATTGAACCGGCGTCGTTTTCATCAGGTTCGGGTGCACTGGATCGTTCAAAAATTACCGGTGTGACGCGTATTGAAGATGATTCGGTACTACTCATTCTCGATTTGGAAACGGTGGTTCAGGAGTTAGGACTCTATGCACCGTCGCATGGTGATATTCCTAAAGATGAGTATCAATTCAGCGGCTTGGTGTTACTGCTTGACGATAGTGCAACCGCCCGTAAAATTGTCAAAGATGCATTGGAAAAAATGGGCTTTCAGGTAATAGAAGCACCGGATGGCAATGAGGGGATTGAGCGCTTGGAAGATCTTTATAATATGTATCATGATGATATCCATAAGCATCTCAAATTGATCGTATCGGATGTCGAGATGCCGCTTATGGACGGGTTCCATTTTGCTGCTAAAGTTAAAGAAGATGTCCGGTTTAGCAAAGTCCCGATTGTGTTTAACTCTTCGATTAGCGATCACTTTAGTGAGATGCGCGGTAAAGATGCCGGCGGCGAGGCGTATCTGGTGAAATTTGATGCCAGTACATTTTATGATGAAGTTGCGCGGATTGTCCGCTCACATGTCGAATAGGGAGGTGAAATATGGATGAATTTCAAGAGATACTACAGGATTTTTTGGTCGAGTCGTTTGAACTGATTGAACAGCTGGATCAAGATTTGGTTGAACTGGAGTCTTCCCCTGAAGATCTTGAGCTTCTTAACCGTATCTTTAGAGTTGCACACACGGTAAAAGGGGCAAGCTCATTTCTGAATTTTGATGTGTTGACGCATCTCACGCACCATATGGAGAACATTCTTAATCTTGCACGTCACGGTGATTTGTTGATTGATGCCAATATTATGGATGTGATTTTAGAATCGGTTGATCTTATGAAAAATCTGCTGGAACAGATTCGTGACAGCGGTAGTGATGAGGGGCTTGACGTCTCTGCGTGTGTGGAGCGGCTTGACAGGGCAGCAGGCGGTGATGGCAATGTTGAACATCCTGAAGCCGCAAGTGGCGAAAGTGCGCCGGCCGAACCGAGTGAAACACCTAGCCCTGAAGCTCCAAAAGAGGAAGCATCTGCGGATGAAGAAGAGCCCGATTACGCCAATATGAGCGATGACGAAGTCGAGGCGGAGATTGCCAGACTGTTAGCACAGCGCCAAGCCGAAGACAAAGCCAAACGTGAAGCCAAAAAAGCAGCAGGCGGTGATGCTAAAGAAGAAACAGAAGAAGCCCCCGAGGCTATACCTGAAGCGGCTCCGGCTCCCGTAGCGCAAGCGAAACCTGCACAAGAGCGCGCACAGCCTAAAGCGGCGCCAAGCAGTAAAGCCCCTGCGGAAAAACGTTCGGGGGCTTCGGTAGAGCAGACCATTCGTGTTGATGTTAAGCGGTTGGATCATTTGATGAATCTTATCGGTGAACTGGTACTGGGCAAAAACCGTTTGATTAAAATCAATGATGACGTCGAAGAGCGTTATGAAGGCGAAGAGTTTCTTGAGGAGCTCAACCAAGTCGTCTCTATTGTGTCTCTGGTTACGACCGATTTGCAGATTGCGGTGATGAAGACACGGATGTTGCCGATTGGTAAAGTGTTTAACAAATTTCCGCGCATGATTCGTGACCTTTCAAGAGAGCTTGGCAAAAAGATCGAGCTTGAGATCGGCGGTGAAGAGACCGAACTTGATAAGTCGATTGTAGAAGAGATCGGTGATCCTCTAGTGCATATCATCCGTAACTCATGCGATCACGGTATCGAAGATCCTGATGAGCGTGCGGCTAAAGGCAAAAATGAAGCAGGTACGATCCAGCTCAAAGCGTACAATGAAGGCAACCATATTGTAATTCAAATTACCGATGACGGTAAAGGTTTGGATGTCGATATTCTCAAGTCAAAATCGCTTGAAAAAGGGGTTATCAGCGAGAAAGAGGCTGATAATATGAGCGATAAAGAGGCCTTTGGACTGATCTTTAGACCGGGGCTCTCAACGGCTAAGACCGTCACCAATGTTTCAGGCCGTGGCGTGGGAATGGATGTGGTCAAAACCAATATTGAAAAACTCAACGGTATCATCGATATTGAATCGGAAGTCGATAAATTTACGACGATTAATCTTAAGATTCCACTTACGCTAGCTATTATTCAAGCGCTTTTAGTCGGCGTGCAAGAGGAGTACTACGCGATCCCACTCGCCTCGGTTCTTGAGACGGTGCGTATTACGACCGATGAGATATATACGGTTGAGAACCGCTCTGTTATGCGTTTACGCGAAGAGGTGCTCTCTTTGGTGCATATCGGCGATATTTTTGAAGTCGAGCGGGTTTTTGACGGAGGCGAACACGCTTATGTTGTGGTACTCGGTTTAGCAGAGAGCAAAATCGGCCTTATCGTCGATTCGCTTGTGGGTCAAGAAGAGATTGTTATCAAATCGCTTGGCGAGTATCTTAAAGGTATCGACGGTATCGCCGGTGCGACCATCCGCGGCGATGGCGGGGTAACGCTTATTGTTGATGTCGCGGCACTTATGGAGATGTCAAAATCGATCAAATCGACTATCGGTTCTGAGAGTAGCGGTGGTAGCGGTGTCAAAGAGAAAACGCAGCCAAGCGATTACTGTGTGATGATTGTGGACGATTCCAAAACCGATCGTACGATTATGAGAACATCATTAGCACCGCTTGGAATCACTCTTATTGAAGCCACTGACGGTATGGAAGCGCTTAATATCCTCAAAGCCGGAGAGCACAATTTTGATGCCATGCTGATTGATATCGAGATGCCGCGAATGGATGGATATTCACTGGCAAGCGAGATCAAGAAATACAATAAGTATAAACATCTACCACTCATCGCCGTCACGTCACGTTCGGGTAAATCAGACCGTATGCGCGGGGTAGAATCGGGCATGGTTGAGTACATCACCAAACCGTATTCGCCCGATTATCTGTTGAATGTCGTCAAACGTAATATCAAGTTCACGATGGAGGTGTCGTCATGAGTGAAAAACTACAAAGTATCATCAACAACCAGCAGACCCAGCAAGAAGATGACGGCATTAATTTAGAAGAGATTATTCAGCTTGTCGGCTTTATCGTGGGGGATGAAGAGTACAGTGTGCCCATTTTGAGTATTCAAGAGATTATTAAACCCATTGCTTGGACGCGCGTGCCGCAAACACCCGATTATGTACTTGGCGTCTTTAATTTGCGCGGTTCGGTAATTCCGCTTATTGATCTGCGTTCTAAATTTGGTCTTTCAAAAGCTAAACAGACGGAGGAAACGCGCGTGATCGTAATTAAAAACGATGATGAGGTTGCCGGTTTTGTGATTGATCGTCTGACCGAAGCGATACGTCTGAAAAAAATCGATATTGGTCCTGCACCCGATACGGCGCTCGAAGATAAGAGCATGATCGAAGGTGTTGGTAAACAGGCCGATCGTATTTTGACCATCTTAAAAGTCGATAAACTGCTAGAGCGCGATTTTTAATCGTCGCGCTTACTGCAACTCCCGCGCTTCTACGCTACAATCTTTTTTATGAATGAAACAGACTATAAACAACGCCGCGATGCGTTTTTAAAAGAGTTAAAAGAGGGTGTTGCCGTGCTGCTTAGTGCGCACTACACCACACGAAGCAACGATACGGAGTTTCCTTATCGTCAAGAGAGCAATTTTTATTATCTTTGCGGAATCACCGAAGATAAGTGTGCGCTGGTGTTTGATGCTAAAACAAAAAAGAGTCACCTTTTTGTTACGAATGTGAGCGAAGAAGAGGCGCTCTGGGTTGGCGGGCGCATGGGTGTTGGGGGCGCAAAAGCCGTGCATGAGTTTGATGAAATTCATGATATGGCAAACTTTGAAGAGACGCTACACGAGATGCTCAAAAACGTCTCTACACTCTATTATGATCTTTTTAGTGATGATCCGCTTTTAGAGCAACTGCGGCTTACATGTAAAGCATTGCTTAATGCGCGCGGTGTGCTTAAATCGCCCCGAACGTTTTGTGATGTTACGACTCTGACACAGAAGATGCGGCTTATTAAAAGCGATGAGGAGATTGCGCTAATACGTCAGGCACTTGCAATCACCAAAGAGGCGCACCATCGCGCCATGAAAACGTGTCGTAGCGGCATGAAAGAGTATGAGATCGAAGCGGAGATCGAATACGTTTTTGCCAAAAACGGTGCCAGACACAACGCCTATGAGAGCATTGTAGCCGGAGGCGATAACGCTAATGTGTTGCACTATGTCGATAATACCGACACTTTGGCTGAAGACGCACTGGTGCTGATAGATGCGGGTTGCGAATACGGCATGTACGCTAGCGATATTACGCGTACGTTTCCGGTAAGCGGTATGTTTAGCGCACCACAGCGTGAGCTTTATGAAATGCTCTTACATGTACAGCTAGAAATCATCGCCATGATAACACCGAGCATCACCAAAAAAACGCTACAGGAGCGTTCGGAACATCTGCTTTGTGAGGGGATGGTGCAACTTGGCATTTTAAGCGGCGATATCGATACGCTGATTGAAGAGAAAAAACATAAAAAATATTATCCACACGGTATCGGCCACTGGATGGGGCTGGATGTGCATGACCCCTGTCCGTATGTGGACGATGCGGGCGCACAGATTGCGTTTGAGTCGGGCATGGTAATGACGATTGAACCCGGTATCTATATTAAAAAAGACGACACGGATGCACCTGAACGCTATAGGGGTATCGGGATTCGTATTGAAGATAATATTTTAATTACCCCAAACGGGTGCGAAAATCTTTCACAAGGTATTGCTAAGACGGTTGCAGAGATTGAAGCGATGTGTCAGTTGTAGCTATAGCTCCAACCCGTCTGGCCTTCGACTTTAACCTCTTTAAAACCTTCCGCATCCCCTAAAAAATCGATGATATGTAAAAATGTATGCGGAACATTAGCGTGATCCTCGGGCTTAAAAAGGTGCATCGGCATAATCTTTTCGCCATCGGTTTCGGCAAAAGCAACAGCCTGCAAAGCGCTTAAAACCTCGGCGGTTTTTGTAATGGCATACTGCGCGCAAAACTTTTGCAACACGGCAGCTTTAATCGCTTCGGGCAATTCGTCGTGCGTATTTAAAAATAGGGTGAAATGCATTGGCATCTTGCTCTCACTACTGGCGTGTGGCTGTGCCAAAATAATGTATTCTACCCCCTCAAGATGGGCTTCAATCTCGCCTGCATCGAGGTAACGGTAGGCTTTAAGAAAATCGTGCTTCATAGCGCTCTTCCATTTTTGTTTGAATTATAGCATTCTAAAAAAGATCTTTAAAGCGCTCTTTTACATGTAAGAACGCGTCGAGGTTTTCAAAAAAGATATCGATGAGTTTGGGGTCGAAATGTTTGCCCCGCTCCTCTTTGAAAAGTTGAAAAATTTGTTCGTTATCCCACGCTTTTTTATAAACACGGTCACTACCCAGTGCATCAAATACATCGGCAAGTGCGGTGATGCGTCCGTAAATGTGGATTGCTTCGCCTTTGAGTCTTCTGGGGTATCCGCTTCCATCCCATTTTTCATGATGCTCATATGCCACGATAGCCGCCGCTTTAAGCAGTGAACGGTTTGAGCTTTTGAGCATTTCATAGCCCAGTTCGGCGTGGCGTTTCATCTGCTCAAATTCGTCATCGGTAAATTTTCCGGGTTTATTCAATATGGCGTCGGGTATGGCGACTTTACCAATATCGTGCATCGGCGAAGCCTGTTTGAGCAGTTCGGCTTCTTCTTCGTTAAGACCGTAATGTAGGGCAATGATTTTGGAGTATTCGGCCACCCGTTTCACATGGTTTCCAGTCTCTTTAGAGCGGCTTTCACCGATGGCACCCATGGTAAAAACGACTTCGCGCTAGGTATCTTCGATTTCGCTATTGAGGGCTCCAATCTCATCAAGAGCGCGGTGCATTCCTTGAATCATCGCATTAAATGCACTGCCGAGTTGGCCAATCTCATCCGAGCGGTTCACATCGACTCGGGTTTCGTAATTTTGCGTTGCCGTGACGGTATTGGCGGTTTTAGAGAGCGTAATAATCGGACGAATCAGCGTAATGGCAAAATAGAGCGCAATCAAGACAATGACAATCAATCCAATCACCAACGTCACCAAAAACCAGCGCTCATAAGTATAAAGTAGCGCATAAGCGTGTGCTTTGTCCTCTTCAAGAATGACATCAATGCCAAGTGCTTCAATAGAGGTTCTGGCTTGAAGTGCTTCATTAAACTTTGAAGGGCGCAACAATATCTCGTTTTGCGCGTTTTGCACATAGTAGTGGCGTTGCGGCGTGTTTGTAAAAACCGATGTCAGGTTATCAAGTTTGTACGTTACATGTAAGGTCGCAACAGGTTGTGTGTTAAAGGCAAGCCGAACCGGAATCGAATAAAGGGGTGTATCTTCAAATAACGATGCAATCTGCCCAAAATCACTGGATGCGATAATAAGCCCTTTTTTGGAAACCAGATAAAAATCGCCATCGAGTTTAAGCATCTCTTTTTTGGCAAGCAACATGCGGCTGATGCGCCGGTCAAGGTCATCGCTAAAAAGATCGTTCATAACTTCAGACTTTGCCATAAAGTCTAGATCGCTTTGAAGTCTTTGAAGGTTTTGTACGATATTTTGGCGCGTGATGGTAAGCTGTGTCTGAAGCTCTTTCGTAATAGTACGTGATTGCTCTTCACGTAGCGTATTACCCAAAAAGAGCATGGTGATCGTATAGGGCACGATGCTAATAGCCAAAAAAAGCATGATGGTTTTGAGTTTAAAACTCATAGAGTACCTTTAAGGTCGGGTCTAGCATATCAGAAGGAATATACCCAATGGCACCCTCAACGTTTTGTACAAACTTTTTTACGGCCTGAGTAGAAGATTGCGTAAGGGGCGGCACCACCCCCTGAAAGTGTTGGCGAACCCAATACGCATTGAGCTTTTCACGGTGCATTTGAAGCACATGCGCATCAAAAGCTTTACGCAGGTCGTTGTTGGCAAGCAGATTGACGGGTACCGCCTTTTGTGAACCGATAAAGCTGCGCTTTGAGAGAAAAAGATCATGCAGTTGCTTTTGCGTTAGCGTGTCAAAGTCACTTTGCACTGAAGCCACGACACTGATACTTTCAGCATGAAGCATTGTGAAAAAAAGCATAAACAGTGCAATACGTTGCATCAAAACAGCACCGAAAACGAAGCTAAAAAGCGATTATCGGCACTCTCATTGTGCCACTGGTATTCCGCTTTGAGCGATACCGGATAGATGGGGCGGTAGTTGTATCCCAGTAAAAATATCTGCTGGTCTAGGTTGCTGTAGTCATCTTTGCAGGTCTCTACCCGAGACACCACGGCGTGCTCAAATGAGAGATTATAGACGGCTTGAAGGTATGCGGCGTGTGAATATTCATCATTCTCAACAGGGGTACGCTCACGTTTGCGGCCAATCGCTTCGGCGCTCAGTTTAAAAGGGTACTCCTCATATTTGAGGTTGAGTTGCACAAAGCGGTAACGTTCATCTGCCAAGGTTTCAAACTGCCCAATACTTCCGCCAACATTCCATGCCATATCAAAAGCGTGGTAAATCGAAAGCCCGAAAAAGTGCTCGTTGGGAATATTAATGTAGTGTTCGTCGAGATCTTTGTTTTTTTGGCCAAAAAGGTGGTAGGTCGTGCTGTCGCTTCCAGGAACATAGCCGTTGATATCCACTCCCGTTACAAAGCGCGGAAACATGTCGATGGCATAAAACGGGTTTGAAGTGGTGTCGCGAAGGACGTTGATGGGCTCAAGATTCCAGTAGCCCATCGGCGTGATAAATTTGCCGGCTCTTACGCCAAGCGTATCGGAATAGCGGTAATCAAAGTAGAGCCGTTCAATATGAAAACGCGTATCGCTTCGTGACGTTTCGTTGCGAAAATCATAGGTATAGAAGTTCACCGATTCGAGTTCTGCCATATAATTCACAGAAGATGATAGTGTGCCATAAGCAAGAAACGCAAGATCATCTACCGTAAACGTATCTTCACCTTTACCACTTTCATATTCGCTAGAGACATACCCGCCTACACTCAGCATGTCATGAAGTCTTACACCATGCCCCATTTTATACTCAATGGCATCAGCGTTTAAAACGCAAAAAAAACCTGCAAGCAATAAAAACCTCAAAAACATGGCATTTCCCACAATAATATTTTGATAATAAACTATTATAGTACATTTCCCTAAAATCTATATGTTTACATGTAAACCCTACACCCTAAAAAATATTACTTAATATACTTGACAATAGTAGACTCAATTGTGTAAAATTATTCTATATGAATGAAGGATACACAATGAATACTATTTTTGAAAAACTCACCCATCAAATGACCGAAGCGATAGAGTCTTCTATCTCTTTGGCACTTCATAACCAAAACAGCGAAGTCGAACCAATCCACTTTTTGTGGGCGTTGCTTACCAACACCAACTCGGTGCTCAATCAGGCCTTTCGCAAAATGAACATCGACAAAGCGGCGATAGAGCTGGATGTTAAAAGCGAGGCCAATAAGCTGACCAAAGCCTCACATGTCAACAAAGAGAACATCCGTCTCTCACGCAATTTTGCACAGAGTCTTGAGCGCGGTAGCGGCGAGATGGCTAAAAACGGTGACAATTATTTAGCCGTGGACAGCTATATTTTGGCCAACTTGCAAAGCGCGCCGTTTAAAGAGATTATTGGGAAATATGTCGATCTGGTTGATCTGCGCAAAGCGTTTGAGGCAATGCGCGGCGGCCAAAAAATTGAGTCGCAAACGGCCGATGAAAATTTAGAGAGTCTGGATAAATACGGCATCGACCTCACCAAAGAGGCCGCAGAGGGCAAACTTTCTCCGGTGATCGGACGCGATGAAGAGATAGGCCGCATGATGCAGATTTTGATTCGTAAAACCAAAAACAACCCCATTTTGCTGGGCGAACCCGGTGTGGGAAAAACGGCGCTAGTTGAAGGACTGGCGCAACGTATTTACAACAAAGAGGTGCCACTGAGTCTGCAAAACAAGCGTGTCGTCGCACTCGATATGAGCGCGCTTATTGCCGGAGCGAAATACCGCGGCGACTTTGAAGATCGTCTTAAAGCGGTGATTGATGAGGTGAAAAAGAGCGCAAATATCATCTTGTTTATCGACGAAATCCACACTATTGTAGGCGCGGGTGCGAGCGAGGGGAGTATGGATGCGGCGAACATCTTAAAACCCGCTTTGGCACGCGGCGAACTGCACACCATTGGGGCGACGACACTCAAAGAGTACCGCAAATATTTTGAAAAAGATGCCGCGCTTCAGCGCCGTTTTCAGCCTGTTAGCGTGGATGAGCCGAGTGTGAATCAATCCTTGCAGATTTTGCGCGGCCTTAAAGAGCGGCTGGAAGCGCACCATAGTGTCACCATTACCGACTCCGCACTGGTAGCCGCGGCAAAACTCTCCGAGCGCTACATCGGCGATCGCTTCTTGCCCGATAAAGCGATTGACCTTATAGATGAAGCCGCGGCGGGATTAAAGATTCAGATGGAGACCGAACCGCATGTGCTTGCACAGGTCAAACGCAAAAGCCAAGAGTTACATGTAGAGCAAGAGGCGCTTAAAATGGACGCAAGTGCGAGCAATGAAAAACGGCTGGAAGAGATTGAAAAAGAGCTCTCGGACGCGGCAGAGGAGCAACGCCTTTTAGAAACGCAGTTTATGCATGAAAAAGAGATTTTTGATCGCATCGGCGGTATTAAAGGCGACATTGAAGCCAAACGCCGCGAGGCCGAGCAGGCCAAAAGCACGGGCGATTACAACAAAGCGGCCTCTATAGAGTATGGCGAGATTCCTGCGCTGGTGCAAGAAGAGACAACTATCCAAGAGCAGTGGAAACAGATGCAAGAGAGCGGTACGCTACTCAAAAACTCGGTGGACGAAGACGCCATCGCAGGCATTGTAAGCCGCTGGACGGGCATTGCCGTCAATAAGATGTTGCAAAGCGAGAAAGATAAAATCTTACATGTAGAGGATGAGTTAAACCGTGACGTGATCGGCCAGACAAAAGCCACCCACGCCGTAGCACGCGCCATCAAACGCAATAAAGCCGGCCTGAGCGATAAAAACCGCCCTATCGGTAGCTTTCTGTTTCTAGGGCCGACGGGCGTGGGTAAAACCCAAACCGCTAAAACGCTAGCCAAATTTCTGTTTGATTCAGAAGCCGCCATGATTCGTCTTGATATGAGCGAATATATGGAAAAACACGCCGTAAGCCGCCTAGTCGGTGCGCCTCCTGGCTACGTGGGCTATGACGAGGGCGGACAACTCACCGAAGCCGTGCGCCGCAAACCCTATAGCGTAGTGCTGTTTGACGAGGTGGAAAAAGCGCATCCCGATGTCTTTAACATGCTACTTCAGGTGCTAGATGATGGCCGACTCACCGACAACAAAGGGGTGACGATTGATTTTACCAACACCATTATCATCCTCACCTCCAACATTGCAAGCGATAAAATCATGAACATGGCGGGCGAAGCAAATCTCGAAGCGCTTGTTTTAGCCGAACTCAAACAGGCATTTCGCCCCGAGTTTTTGAACCGCCTTGATGATACCGTCATCTTTAATCCGCTAGGTGAAAGTGAGATTGTCGGCATTGTCGATCTCTTTTTCCAAGAGATTGTGGCTAAAGTTGCTGAACGTGACATCAGCCTCTCTCTTACCGACACCGCTAAAGTGCTCATCGCCAAAGCGGGATTTGACCCTGTATACGGAGCCAGACCGCTAAAACGCGCACTCTATGAGATCGTCGAAGACCGTCTGGCGGATTTGATACTTGAAGGTAGAGTCGAAGAAGGCAGCAAAGTAGTGTTTGATGCAGAGGGTGAGGAGATCAGTTTACATGTAACGCCGTGAGGCTTACATGTAAACATGGATATTTCGCTATAATCGGTTCACATAGGAGAGATTATGAAGATGATTACACTCAAAGTCGAAGAGAGTGTCAATGACAAATTTTTGTGGTTGCTGGAACACTTCTCTAAAAACGAAGTCGAGATTTTAGACACAACGACCTACCAAAGTGATGATGAATATCTAAAAAGTATTAAAGGGATGGAGCAGAGTATCATCGACGCCTCTAATGAGTCGGTAGAAAACTATGTCACTAAAGATGCGTTAGACTGGTAATGTACACACTACTTTTTTCGCCACAGGCTAAAAAAGATGCCAAAAATATTGCATCAAGCGGCTTGAAGCCCAAAGTGATGCAACTGCTTTCGATTATTGAAACCGATCCCCTTAAATATCCTCCAAAATACGAATTGCTCTCCGGGAATCTTAATGGAAAGATTTCGCGTCGTATCAATAAGCAGCATCGTCTGGTTTATGAAGTATTTGAAGAAGAGAAAATCATAAAGCTCTATCGGATGTGGTCTCACTATGAGTAAAAAAGCAGCCTCGTATCATGTTTTTGTAGCATTTGCTACCATATGAAAGAGAGTTTGAGAGACGTTGACATATCGCATTTGTAGCCGAAGCGGTTGTTGTTTTTCATAAGAGAGACAATTGTCCAGCTTGAGGGACAGTCAGATAGTTACACTTCAAACTTGAGTGGCGACTAGATCGGTTTTTACCAGATCGTATTTCACGAGGTAGAGCTAAGTGTAAAGCAGTTGTCGGATCACTCAGGAACGTTTGTTCCTGAGCTAACGAACTCTCAATAAAACATTTGAGGTTCTCTGTATGCATTCTATCGGATTGGACATTTCCAAGTCAACCATTTCTGTTTATATTCCTGTTACCAACTTACATCTTGAGATCGACAACACGCTCAAGGGGATCAAAGGCTTATATGCAAAGCTCAAAAAGCTTTATAAGAAAGAGCACCGTGATCTGGTCTTTGTGTATGAGCCGACAGGAAGCTACTCGGCACTGCTGAACCGGTTTTGCCATGACAAAGCGATTAACGCCTTCGTCATCAATCCAAAGCAATCCAGAAACTATGCCAAAGCGATAGGCAAACGCAACAAGACAGACAGGGTCGATGCAGAGGTACTCTCCAGAGCCATTGTCGTTGCCGAAGAGGATGAGATCAGGATTCCCGTGATCAATGCTGTCGTGGAGGAGATCAAGGAGCTGATGAGCTATTACAAGTTCACCGTCAAACAGCGGGT
>JBNKLA010000041.1:0-22907 GCA_050292115.1 Sulfurimonadaceae bacterium
ATCCTCCCGCTTCAGGGGTGATGGAAATTATTAACAGCTATCTGCTGTTAGACTAAAAAAGGATAAGACTATGAAACTATTACTAACAACACTGCTACTGCTTTTTGCAATCTTACAAGCTGATGACCTGCCAAATACGGGGTTGCAAGAGTATGAAGGTGAATATAATGGATTTCTTGAAGGAAATTACTACTACGGCGAAGGCGTGACCTTTGGAGGGATTCCTGTTGAGGGGGGGTGGAAGCATACATGCTCAAGAGGAGACATTCAACTTGATGCTAATGGTTCGGCTACAGGAGGCGGTGTTATTTGGGACAACCCTGTTTATTTTGTAAATGAAGCAGGAACAGAATTGCGTATTGAAACTAATGCCGATAGCGCATTATTTTATGTACGTGAATATGGTAACAATGGATGCTTATTTGTAGGATATAGCTATACAGGAGATATTAGCCGAGATTCCTCGTGCGACATTTGCAAAACCACCTACAACGCAAAAATCTACGGAAGTAAAAGCAACCGAGTCAATATCTGGGTCGGAAATTAAGGAGCCATGATGAAACCCATATTAGCACTACTAATCTCTCTATTTATTCTAGGATGCGGCGAAAGCAGCTCTTCAAAAGATGATAATCAAAGCACTGAAAGTTCCTCTTCTTCGGGCTTGGATGTAAGCAATCTGCACCTCACCAGCCCCAACGACCGCAGAGCCAATCCCTCGTTTGCATGGGATGTTGCTATTAATGCCGACGGCTATGAAATCAGCACCGATGGCGGCTTAAACTGGATGGACATCGGCAATGTTACTAGCTACACCTTTAGCGGACTCTCCGATGGCAACTATGATGTGTTTGTAAGAGGGTATGAGAATGTGGAAGGTGAGAGTCAATAGCTACACATCCAAAATATACCCGCTCCCCGATACATTCTTAATTAGGTCATCAGGCAATTTTTTGCGCAGTGCTTTAACCAGCGTGCGCAGGTTTTCCGAAGTCATCACATCGTCAAAATCGCACCACACTTCGTTTTCAATCTGCTCGTATCCTACTAGCTTTTTGGGATGATTGAGTAGTAGCTCAAAAAGTTTGGCTTCTTTTTTGGTCAGTGTGGTAATCTTGGCATCTGTGCTGAGTGTATGATTTAAAAAGGAGTAGATGACTTTTGGGATAAGTTCAATCTCTCTATCGCTGGCCTCAAAAATACTTTCTAACGCCTTCATGAAGTTTTCACCTTCAAAAGGTTTAATAATATATTTTGTTACAGCCAGCTCAACCGCACTGAGAAGATAATCGGTATCGGTATGTGCCGAAAGAATTACTGCGGGTGTACGCTTGTCATTCTGGCGCACTTTTTTGATAAACTCTATGCCGTTCATTTTGGGCATATCGACATCGGTTAAAATAATATCGGGACGTTTTTCAAAATAGAGATCAAACGCCTCTTCGCCGTTTTGTGCGATGATGATCTCTTTGAAAAGCAGTTCGAGGTATTCATACACATTGTTGCGGACACGCTCTTCATCTTCGGCGTAGAGAATGGTGAGATTACTGAGGTATTTGAGCAGATTTACGTTCATGTGTTTTTGCTTGAGATTATGACATAAAAACGCGCAGGCTTCAAGCCTGCCGAGTGTTAAGGTTGCGGGACGTAACATGCTACGGGGTATTCATGAGTAGTACTATAGGTGCTTGATTGTTCAATACCATTGTCGATAGCCATAGTTCCGGTATAAGAGGCATCATAATAAATGGTAGAGGTGCCTTCGTAGGTTAATCCCCAAAATGTTTTTGTGGTATCGACTTCGCCATCAACCGCAATAAAAGCGATATCACCGTCAATTGTGAGTGAAAGGTTACTCATAAGGCGCTCCATGTCGGCACCGATGTTTTGAAGCTGCTCAATTTGATTCCAGTCGGCCATTTGGGCATCTTCACCGTGGTTGTCTTGACAAATCTGGTCATAATAGGCTTTGCTTTGGCCTTTGGGCGCCGTATCATAGCTTGCCGCAAAATCATCAACACTTATTATGGTGAACACGGGAACATCAATCGTGACGCCTGAGGGGATATCAACTGTTGTAGGAACGTACCATGCAGGGTGTGAACTGCTTGAACCTTCGGATGAACTACTTGCAGGAATTTCCCATTCGATGTCATCGGGGATTTCAAAGTCAGGAAGTTCCCAAGAGGGGTGTGAACTACTTGAGCCACCTGAGGTGTCATCATCTTCAGAAGAAGCACTTTCGCCGGAATCTACAACGCCTTCATCATCTTCTGGGATGGTATCCTCTTCGGTTTCTACGGGTACGTGCTCTTCATTGCTGCCGAGTCCCAATGTGGTATTTAAGTGCTCTCGTGCCGCTTCGGCGTTAATGAGCGATTCATTCAAAAGTGCGCCTGCGGTAAGATCAAAATCTTCATGTTCAAAATTCAAAGCGGCACCTTCAAGAGCGCTTACACGATCAAGGGCTAAAGTAATGCCGTTGTCGGGATTGCCATCGCTATCGAGTGTTTGCAGAAGCTGCGCGAGGTTAATTACCGCATCGGGATTGTTGGGAAAGAGCGTATAGGGCGTAATCGTATCTTGTACCAATGCCGATCCGATATAGTTGTCGGAAATATAAAAAGCAACCGCTTCGCCGACGTTACATGTAAAGATTCCATTGGCATCGGTGCTACCGGTGCGCCCTGAAGTTTGGCATACATAACCAAGCCCCTGTACCGATGCATCGATAAAACGGCCACTTTGTAAAACTTCATCAACTTCTTCTACTTGCGGCGCATTGTTATCCGAAGAGCTACTAGAGCTTCCGCCGCCGCATCCTGTAAGCAAAGCAACCGCCGTGATTGCCGAGAGTGTTATATCTAACGTTTTCATTTGAGATCCTTTTTGTATCTTCTTAATTTTCCGTAGTCTAAAATGAAGTTGTGAGTTAAATGTGAGGCACAAACAATTTTGTTATAATCGCGCTAACTATATCTACATGTAAAGAGAACAACTATGGTACAAGTGACAAATTTAACCATGCGCTACGGCAGTCGGGTGCTGTTTAGCGAGATCAACCTCAAACTCGACCGCCACAAGCGCTACGGTCTAATCGGCGCTAACGGTGCGGGAAAAACGACGTTTTTGAAAATTCTTAGCGGCGAGATCGACGAATATGAGGGTGAAATTTCGGTGGAACCCGGGTTAAAAGTGGGCGTGTTAGGCCAAAATCAGTACGCGTTTGAAGAGTTTAGTATCATCGATGCGGTGCTTTATGGCAACAAACGCCTTTATGACGCGATAAAAGAGAAAGAAGACCTTTATGTCAACGGTGATTTTGAAGATGACGCTACCAACAACCGCTTGGCAGAGCTAGAGGTGATCTGCGTCGAAGAGGATCCGACGTATGAGTATGACGTGCAGATTACGAAAATTTTGGAAAATGTGGGGATTCCCGCCGAGAGCCACAACGATCTGATGTCTTCGCTTCCCACGGCCGATAAATTCAAAGTTTTGTTAGCACAGGTGCTCTTCCCCAAACCCGATGTGCTCTTTCTCGATGAGCCGACCAATAACCTCGATATTGAGACGATCAGTTGGCTAGAAAACGAACTGCAACGCCACGAAGGCACCATGGTCGTCATCTCGCACGACCGCCATTTCCTTAACGCCGTCGTGACGCATATTTTGGATGTGGATTATCAAAAAATCCGCGAATTTACCGGCACGTACGACGACTGGTATATCGCCGCTAACGTCATGGCCAAGCAAGCAGAGATGGAGCGCGATAAAAAGCTCAAAGAGAAAGAGCAACTCGAAGCCTTCGTGCGCCGTTTCTCGGCCAACGCTTCCAAAGCCAAGCAGGCCACCTCACGCCAGAAACAGCTGGATAAGCTGAGTATCGAAGATATTAAACCCTCCAGTCGCCGCGATCCGAGTATTGTGTTTAAGGCGCAGCGCGTCATGGGTGACGAAGCGCTAGATGTGGTGGCGTTGAGCCACGATTACGGTGAAGGCGCGGTACTGCAAAATATCAACCTGCATATTGAACCCGATGAAAAAATTGCTTTGATTGGCGCTAATGGCGTAGGGAAAACGACACTGCTTAATATTATTATGGAAGAGATCAAACCCAGTAGCGGCGAGGTTAAATGGGGTGCGACGATTGAGCCGAGCTATTTTCCGCAAAACACTACCGACCGCATTAAAAGCGAAGATTCGCTTTATGACTGGTTGCGCGCGTTTGATCCCAAGCGCGACATTGCCGAGATTCGCAACTGTCTGGGGCGTATGCTCTTTAACGGCGAACAGCAAGAAAAAAGCGCGGCCAATATTTCAGGGGGTGAAAAACACCGCATGATGCTAAGTAAAATGATGCTTGAAGGCGGTAATTTTTTAGTGCTGGATGAGCCCAACAACCACCTTGACCTCGAAGCCATTGTGGCATTGGGTGAAGCGCTTTACAATTTTAAAGGCAACGTCATCTGCGTCAGCCACGACCGCGAGTTGCTAGATGCCTTTGCCTCACGCGTTATCGAATTGCACGCCGATGGAACATATACTGATTTCAAAGGCTCTTATGAAGCATTTGCCGAGGCCAAAGCCAATGGCACGCTATAAAAATTTTGTGGGATTAGGCGTTGCGGGTAATTTTGCCCTGCATCTTGAACAGGCCGGAGAGATTGAAGATTTTAAAGAGGTCTGGACCGACGATCCTAACGGCCCTAAAGGGATGTTTCCGTTTTATCTGCCCGATTTTGAAGGCACGCTTGGTATTTATCCGCTAAGCAACGATACCATTATGTTGCCTAAAGAGCCGTGCAATGTGCAGGCAGAACCCGAAGTCGCGCTGATTTGCGACCTTGAGTATGAAGACGGTGTGCTTAGTGCTATTACCCCCAAAGCGTTTGCAGCGTATAACGACTGTTCGATTCGTAAAGAGGGTGCCAGTAAGATTTCGGAAAAAAAGAACTGGGGCGAAGCATCAAAAGGATTGAGCGATACGCATATTCCCATTGCGGCGTTTGAAGAGGGGCACGGTTTTGAAAAGTGGCGTATCGCGTCGTTTGTACGGCGTGAAAGCGGATTGTTTCGCTATGGTGAAGATGTGGAACTTACGGGATACAGCTATTTTTATGCTAAATTGATTGAGTGGATGCGCAATCAGATCAATACGCAAGAAGATCACGGACCGCTTGAGCCGATTTCGGCCTATCTCAAGGCATGTAATGAACCTAAAGAGGCCATAATTAGTATAGGAGCCACGCGCTATAGCCCTTGGGGCGAGCACAACTACCTCCAAGAAGGCGATGAAGTGCTGGTATTGTTGTATGATGATCGTTTTTGCTGTCCCAACAAGGTGCTTAGCAAAGTCTATAAAAATGAACTGGGTGGCGAGGGCATCTCTTTGCTAAGCCAGCGGGTGGTGGCGCCCTAATGGCACGCGGTGTTAAACTTGACCTGAATTTCGGTTCAGACTGGGGAGAAGGGTGGAGCGAGGTTGAAGAAGCCAACATCGTTACCGAAAATGAGCTACTTTTGCCCTCAAAACACCAACTTATATTTAAAAAAGAGAGGCGTCGCGGAAAGCCGGTGACACTAGTGGGACCTTTACATGTAAGCGTTAATGATGCTAAAACATTGCTACAAACAATTAAAAAACAAGTAGGATGCGGCGGTACATGTAAAGCGGAGTGGATGGAGTTTCAAGGTGATATCGCACCGCGTTTGCGCGACTGCTTTGAAGCACAGGGCTACCGCTTTAAACGTTAAAACGGCTCAAGTACGGAGCTGACAAAACGGTTACGCCCTGACTCTTTGGCTTTGTAGAGGTTTTTATCGGCCTCGGAAAGCAGTCGCTCATCGTTAAGCTCCAGAGTGGGTGTGGCGATGATGACACCGATAGAGAGCGTGAGGTAATCGTGTATTTTTGAAGCGCTATGGGGAATCTCAAGCTTTTGTAGAGCTGTAATTGTTTTTGATGCCATGAACTCCGCCATGCGCTCTTCGGTGTCGGTAATAAGCACGCCGAACTCTTCGCCGCCAAGTCTAAATACATAGTCGCTTGGACGCTGAAAGACACCCTTGAGCATTTTGGCAACGGCTTTGAGTACTTGGTCGCCTTCAAGATGCCCATAGGTGTCGTTGTACTGTTTAAAATAGTCGATATCGAGCATTAAAAAGGCAATGGTCGTTTTGGCCCGTTTGGCCCGCTTGAGTTCGCGGTCGTAAAGCATATTGAAATAGCGGCGGTTATACAGATGTGTTAGCGAATCGGTATACGAGGCATTTTCAAGTTTTTTATTGGTGCTTTGTAGCTGTTGTGTGGTTATTTTAAGGCGATTTTGGGTGCGGTTGATGCTTTTGAAAATGATAAAACTCATGACCATCACCACAATAATGACAATGACGATAATAAGCGTAATGCGAAACAGCGAGTTGTTGTACGTGGCGATGAGTTTATGCCGCTCAAACTGTGCCATGTCATTTTCGTAATGCAAGAGATTGCTAAGTGCTTCTTGAACGTTGTGAATCTTTGCAAGTAGCTCTTTGTGCGATATATCATGTTTGTGACACCCTTGATAGCATGATTCGATAATATTTATAAAGTACGCTTCGTTGGCGTCGATTTGCTGTGTAGTGTATTCGATATAGGGTAACTCTTTAGCCTCTTTGTAGCTTTTGGCGTAGCTGTTCCAAAGCGCACGGATTTGGGTAAGACTTTTTGACATCTGATGTGCGGCATCGGCAGGTTTAATAACGCCGTTTTGCGCTTGATAAAAACGATCTTTGATGTCGTCGTTGTAGAGCGCAATGATGGTATTGAGGTTGGTAATAGGTACGAGCGAACCAAAATAAAGTGCATCAAGGTTGCTTTTCATCGCGGTGATGTTACGATAACCGATGGCCGCAATGATGATAAGGCTGGCAAGAATAAAGATACTGAGAATAAAAAGTTTCGCTTTAAGCGAAAGCTTTTGCAACAGCGCCATTTTTTGCCTCCTTTAGCTTTACATGTAAGAGCAAGTTTTATGCCATATTGTATAATTCGAGAAAAAGAATTACTATGGCCAAACGGGTATTTAAAGACGAACGTATTAAGCAGATTGTGAAAAATATTGCCGATGATTTTCGGTTTTCAGGTGAAGCAGACAACTATGCCTTGCTCTTTTACAAAGCCGATAGCGAAGGCGTTGTACGGGGCAAAGAGATTGACGAGATGCTTGAATACGTGAGTACGGGTCTTGATGAGTTAAAAGATACCATCGCATGGCGTCAAGAGTTCTTGAGCGACAATGCGGGATTTGACGAGATTAAAATGCTTGAAAACCTTAAAAACATTGAAGATGAATATCGTGAGCTCAAGGCGTATTTGGAAAAATAGCGACGGGCCTATGACCCATCAGTGGTGCGAGCAGCCACCGCCACAGCATCCATGAGAGGTTGATTCATTCTTGGCAATCACAAAATTCTCACCGACTTCCAGTAGTTTAAAACTGTGTTTGCCGCAAAACTCATTGTTCATCTGGTTGAGGATATCAAGCGAGTGCATCAGGGCGTCGTCTTTGTCATCGATGGCGACATGGTTCTCAAGTGAACTGCGTTTAAAACATCCGCATTCGTGCTCTATGTTAATCGTATGCATGAAAGCTCCTTATTTTTTCGCATTGTAGTGATATTGGATTGTAATGCACTTATGCGTTTTATATAATTTCACAGCTAAAGTATTCACATTAAAATAACACCATTTTTGAATAAAGTAAGAGTCTGCAAAGGAGTTCCCCGCCAGCCAAATGAGCTCCTTTGCTATTCCCACTCTTTAAACTTGTCATCGCGGTGTTTGTCTTTTTTGTAACGCCTTCGGTTCATGCTTTTTTCAATCTGATTTGCCGCATAGAGTAGCTCTTCTTTTATCGACTCGATTGCTTCGTCGCTTTCGCTAAGGGCGATCATTTTGTATACCAGCTGTTCGAGGTCGTTATACTCACCCTTGTAAAGCGGTACGCTTTCGATGCGCTCTAAATAGCGGCGGTTGTTTTCAATCTTTTTGTTATACACGTCTTTGCTTAGCGTGTCACTTTTAAAGAGATAGTTAACAATACTCTGAGTGAAACGTTCAAGCACGCGAATGTATCGTAAACGTTTGGAATTATCCGCCTTTTGCCCCATGAATTTATCTTTTTTTCCTATAATTCTAGCCAAATTATATGTAAGGCCATTTCATGAAAACACTTGTGCTTCTATTTTCGTTATTGCTTCTGCCGCTTTTTGCCGAAGTTAAACAGCAATACCCTTCGATTGAGCTAATCAATTCCAAAACCAAAATTATCGACATACGAACCTCGCAAGAGTGGAAACAAACGGGGCTGCTTAAAGGTGCAATCCCCATTACGTTTTTTGATGAACGCGGAAACTATGATGTGAACGTTTTTTTAAAAAAACTTACTACGCACGTGAAATCCGGCGAGGAGTTCGCCCTCATCTGCCGCAGTGGAAACCGTACCGGTATGGTATCAAATTTTTTGGATAAAGAGTTGGGCTACAAAGTGATTAATCTGCAAGGCGGTATGCTCTATGCTATCGGTAAAAAGCTTCCGATTGAGCCGTATAAAAAGTGAAAATTAATAAAAAAGTCATCTGGTTTCTCATTACGCTGGTATTGCGTATTGCTATTGTATTTGGGCTAATTGGCCTGATTGTCTTTTTACTATGGGCATTTTTGCACTGGTTGTTGTACTAAAAGCGCCCATTCAATTCTAAAATCCGCATTATCGCTTTTTCAAGATAGTTTTTGGAGATGCCCTATATACTTGCAAACAACGCCCAATACGCCAAGGTAAAATTTATGAAACATCTTCTATTGACACTTATGTTGCTTGCACTCTCTATTGCCAATGAATCATCGCCTCAAGAACTCTCTGTTATTTCCAAAACAATCGTTTCACTCAAAACGGCAACACCGCAACAGTTACAAGATGAATATGCAACACTATTGGCATGGACACACAGCGTTGCACAGAAAGTCAAGACCTTTACCGATAAAGACTTTACGACGGTAGTCGCTGAACAAGGAAAAAAGACGTTGTATCACTTGGGGAACGGTGTTTTCTCAACCCGCAGTGATCTTACTATAGATGTTAATGACATTGGGTATGTAGATAATGCTTTTATAGCCGTGGACGGTAACTGTAAGATCTCTTTTGTTGCCAATAGCGTTGTCATTTGTACCGGAGATATTGACATAGCGCACTCACAAAATAATCTGATTTTTTCAAATGGTTATGTCGAAATATCACATGATGGAAGCGTTGGTCACGGTAGCATTATTTATTCACCCGGCTATGCTGATGTATCACATTCCAACGGTAGTGTTTTTTTATTTTTGAAGTATATGGAAGTGTCGCATCTGCATGATGCCCATTGCATTAATACCGGTAATATGGAAGCTTCTCATGGCAGTTGTATACATTTCAATGATCCACTTTGGAAAGAGAACACTGTCGCAACACGAAGACATGTAGAGAACACGCAAGCTGTCAATATTTCCGATAATGAAAAAAAAGAGATTTTTAGCAAACCTGATGTTGTTGCACAAAAATTTTGCGAAGCGTTTCGAAATTTTGACTTTAACACCGCTCGCAAATATCTTCACCCTACATCTTACAAACTGTTTGACAAAAAGGCATCGCGGATTCAGAGCAGTGATGCAAAATTAAAAAAGCGGTTGTCTACATGGACATGTAAAGTCGGAGATACACGTCTTATGAAAGATGTTGCAAAAATTTATATCCAAGGTCCCAAAGAGCTGACGGTGATTAAAGAAGTGGATTTGTGGTTTGTAAAACTATGAGATGACTCCATTTTTTGGAACATTCACTCTTTGGTCTCCTGTAGTTTCTTTGTACCATTTATTGTAGCCAGTTCAGTTTTCATTTTTAGGCTATTACCTGTTTATTTTGATGATGACAGATCAAAATCATTTATAACTGACTCTTGAGTCTCAATCAGCTCAGCAATAATAAATTTAATGAAAGGTAGCAGATCACCTTTATCGGCTTGATGGATAGCGTTTAAGTAAGCTCTTTTTTTCTCTGTACGAATAACGGCAGGAAAAAAGTGATGTTTCATCAGAATCAGATTCATAAGGATTCTGGCACCTCTACCATTTCCATCATCAAAGGCGTGAATGCGTACCAAGTTATAATGGGTAATCGTAGCTACTACAATAGGATGTAGTTTTGTATCCTTCTCTTTGATCCACTCTATAAGCTGCTGCATCTGTGGTTGTACCTGTATCGGTTCAACATAGTAGTGAATGTCCCCATCCGGAAGTAGTACATGGTTGGGCTGAATCTTGTATTCCCCCGGTCTGGCTCTTTTTCTGATTGCTTTGCCCATGCTATCGCGAGCATCGGTATAGGTAACATCTGAGAGAATCAATGCATTAAGCTCTTTTATTAGCCCCTCAGTAATCTCTCTCATTCGTAATAACTTCAAAGAGAAAGTCTATCGCTTCAGCGTGGTTTTTGGCATCTAAAAAATCTTTAAAGGGTTTACCCTCAACCGTCAACCCCTCGGTTAAAAAAAAATGGGTATCACCACGACTAAGCGTACTACCCTCAATGCTGTTGGAGTGATATGTCCAGTCAATTTTCAACTTCTGCAAGATAGTCTGCCACAACTCAGGATTTTTATCTTTAATCTCTCTAATATGCGCATTACGCTTATTGGAGACTTCTAGCAGTGATGTTGTTTCAGAATCTTCATTGAAACGGTAATGCTCACTAAAAGGTATTGTGTCACTCTGATTTGGCATCTCTTCTTTATTCAACTTTTCCATAACTGCTATTTTATCTATTTTTATACGCTAAATACATCAAAAATGAGACAAAACAGCGTGCCGTGTTCTTGAACGAAAAACGTATAAAAAGCGTACAAGTCAAAAACTTAAAGCTGGAAAGTGTCTGAAATAGGGAGTTTAAATGGTGACCCCACGGAGACTCGAACTCCGGTAACATGGATGAAAACCATGGATCCTAACCGCTAGACGATGGGGCCATTCATAAATAAAGATTTTGAGATAGTTGTGCTTAAAGTTTTTGCGAAGTGTACGAAAAGTACATGAGCGAAAAGCTTGTGTGCAAATATCCAAAATGGTGTCCCGTGTTGGATTCGAACCAACGGCCACATCATTAAAAGTGACGTGCTCTACCAGCTGAGCTAACGAGACAAAAAAACAAACTCGCGTTTGTGGACGGGAATTATAGAGAAAATGCACTTTTATGTCAATGAAAAATATAAAAAAAGAGTAACTTTTTTATTAAAAACTCTTTTTTAGGCATTTGAGGTACAATCATCTATAATGATTTGGCCCGATTTTGAATACCCGTTTGCATTTGCGCTATTGCCGATACTGCTTTGGTGTCTCTTTACATGTAAAGAAAAGATCGCCCTAAAGTACTTTGTGCATCTGCACCTGTTTTCGCCTCAAAAGCCGTGGCTTAAAACGGAGTGGTTGCTTAAAATTTTGGCACTTACGGCTCTGGTGGCGGCGTTGGCGTCTCCGGTGGCGTTTGAGCGCGCCGTGCCGGATCGGCGTCACGGTATCGACATGGTGCTATCGCTTGACGGCAGTGGTTCTATGGGAGCGTCGGGCTACGATGCCAAGAGCCGTCAAAGCCGTTTTGAGGTGCTCAAAGAGATGGCAAAAGCGTTTATTGTAAAGCGTCCCAACGACAATATCGGGGTGGTCTTTTTTGGCGATTACGCGTTTATCGCCTCGCCCGTAACGTACGAAAAAGAGATGGTCGCCGAGATGATTGACTATCTGGGCGAGGGCATGGCGGGGCAAAATACGGCCATAGGCGAAGGCATTGCCATGGGCGTGCGGGCGCTTGAACACTCCAAAGCCAAAAGCAAGCTTATCATTTTGCTTAGCGACGGGGAGCACAACAGCGGGCGCATTGCACCCAAAGAGGCGGTGGCGCTGGCCAAAGAGTACAAAATCAAAATCTACACCGTCGGCATCGGTGATGAAAAGAGCTATGACGCGCCACTACTCAAAACCATTGCCGCGCAGAGCGGCGGCACGTTTTTTCCGGCGGTAAATAAAGAGGCTCTAGGCGAAGTGTATGCCAAAATTAACACGCTAGAGCGTTCCGATATCCGTTCGCGCGAGTATCTTGTAAAATCCTATTTTGCATATATTCCCCTGCTGATCGCTCTGGCGGCTTTGGGTGTTTTACTGCATCGGGGGCAACGGCTATGAACTTTTTAGCGCCGCAGTGGTTTTGGCTTTTTGCACCTCTTGGTCTTTACCTGTTTGAGCGTTATCGAAGCCATACGCTGGTGCTTAACCGTAAAACTGCTCTGCTGTTGCTGGGGATGTTTTGGATTGTGTTGGCTATGGCGCGTCCGGCACTGGAACAAGAGCCGCGGGAGATACGCCAGCAAGGACACGATGTGATTATCGCGCTTGATCTGTCATACTCCATGCAGGCCAAAGATATTGCACCCAGTCGGCTTGGGTATGCCAAAAAGCTACTTAGTGACGTGATTGCACTCGATCATAATGACCGTTTTGGCATTATCGGCTTTACCACCAATGCAATCGTACTCTCCCCGCTTAGCAATGACGGCGCACTGTTGCTGCATCTTTTTGAGCGCTTGGATGAAACGCTGGTGATGACCAAATCTACCGCGCTCATGCCTGCACTGAAACTGGCGCGCAAGATGTCGCACTCTCCCGAGCCTATTGTGTTGCTGTTAAGCGATGGCGGCGACCAAGAAGATTACACTCAAGAAGTCCGATTTGCTAAAGAGAACGCCTTACATGTAAACATTGCGTTACTGGCCACGGCGCAAGGTGCAACGCTTACTCTACCTAACGGCGATACACTCGAAGATGCACAGGGGCAGATGGTGATTAGCCGCGCCAACACGGCGGTAAAGACATTGGCTTCACGCACCGGTGCAGAGGTGTTGTCTGTGCCTACCGCGCGCGATATTGTGGCACTGCTCAAAGCGATTGAGCACAACGACTTTGAGAGCCGTAAAAAAGTGATGGCCTATTATGAACTTTTTTATCTTTTTGTCATCTTGGCGCTTATGAGTGTGATGCTTGCATTTACAACACTGCATCGCCGTTTGTTTAAGCTCTTTGCGCTATTTGCATTGTGGGGTGGAGCAAGTGCCGATGCCGCAATTCTCGATGGCTATCATTTGTGGTGTGCGCAAAATGCGTATGCAGATAAACGCTATGAAGCTGCAGCGCACCATTTTGAAGCCATCAATGATGAACATGCTCGCTATAATGCGGCCAACAGCTACTATAAGGCTGGAAAATACGATGCGGCTTTAAAGCTTTATTTGAGCGTTAAGAGCAATGACGCCACCTTTAAAGCAAGCCTCTTTTTCAATGCCGCCAACTGTTATGTACGGCTCAAGATGTACGCCAAGGCGCGCGAGATGTTTGTTAAATCATGGACGCTTCAAACCGATATGCAGACCAAAGAGAATCTGCTGGCGCTTTTGGGCGTGCAGGAGCAAGAGCAGATGCTTAGCGGACGCCAAAACGCTAAGCAACGTGCCGAGCAGAGCGAATCGCAGGGAAGCCCAAAGCAAAAAGAGGGCGGCGGTTCCAACATGAACGTATCGGCCGATGCCTCAAGCGGTGCGGGCGAGGGGAAAAAAAACGCGTCCGATCCAAGGCTTTCGTTTTCAAATGCTAAAGGGCGGCTGAGTTCGCGCCAGTATGAGCTGATTAACCAAAGGAGTATTCATGAGCACAATCCTTGGTAGAGTATTGTGGAGTATTGTGTTACCGCTTACACTCTTTGGGGCGCATCGGTGGGATGCAAAAATCGGTGCTAACGAGGCTGTAGTGGGCGAGGCGGTGGAGCTGTATTATACGTGCCGTTTTGATGATACGGCGTATGGCACGAGTATCACGCTGGAACTGCCCAAAGAAGATGACGATTTTCGCTATGTGGTGTTAAACGAAGATGAGCATATTATTGACGGCAGGCGCGTTAACGGTTACCGCTTTGTACTGTTTGCAAAACATGCGGGAGACTTGAGTATCGCACCCACGGCACTCTTTCGCAAAACCTCGCGCGAGCAGGTCGAAAATGCCGTGATCGGGCGCGATAATATGGAGTACTACCAATTCGCCAAAAGCCGCGAAAATGTGCCCAAAGTTTCTTTACATGTAAAGCCCTCATATCCGGATTTAACGGGTGAATTAGCGTTACATGTAACGCACTCCAAAGCTAAAATAGCACCGTTTGAGCCGTTTCATCTTTCACTTGAGTTATCGGGATACGGTAATCTCGACACGATGAAAGCCATCGCTATTGATGCCGGTGACGCGCAGGTGTTTCGTGAAGCACCCAAACGCGACATAAGGCTAAGCAATAAAGGCTATGAGGGGCGCATTATACAAAAATTCGCTTTTGTAGGCGAGCACAACTTTACGATACCGCGCATGGATATTGCCTATTTTGACGTTGCCAAACGGCGTGTGGAACATCTGATTATGGAGCGTCAGGTCGTAGAAGTGCGTTCACCGTACCGAAAAGAGGAACTGCTTGATAAGGTTGGTGAACCTGATAAAAACACCGACGGTACGTTTGTGTACTACATGTTTACGCTTTTAAGCGGAGTGATATTGGGGTGGTACGCCCGTCTGCTGTGGCAACAAAAACGCCACACACGCAAAGTTCAAAGCGCCAAGAATGTTAAAACCCTGCTACGCGATTTAGCGTTGCAAGGCGGTCATGAAGCGCTTATAGACCGTGCGGAGCGTGAAGGATGGAGTTTGGGTAAAATAGAAAAAGCGTTAACCTCTCGGAATCATTAATAGATCCGCTTTAATCTTATAACTCAGCGGTTTGAGGTTGGCAACGTTTTGATAGCCGGTTTCTTGGTAGGCGGTTGCCATGACGTCAAAAGATTTTTTATAATCAATTAAAAATTCCAGTATCGGGGTTTCATACTCTTCGTCGAGATAAAGCTCTTGAATCAGTGTATTGACATAGAGCCACTGAGTATCAAATGCTTTTTTGAGCTTCTTTTGCGGTACTCGAACAAACTCTCTTTTGGTGCGGGTCAGATCTTGCCAGCCATGCAGTAATTCAAAAAGTCCTATGCTTGCCAAACGTTTATTGAACGCTTCAAGATTCCGTATCAGAGCTTCGCGGTCTTGTTTGAGCGTGGGTGCGTTTTTTTGTAGTGATGCCGTGACGTTGCGTACGGTTTGATCGTAGGTGTTTAAATCTTCAAGAATCTGGGGATAAATACGCAGGATGTGCAAGTGCTCTCGCACATCGGCAAGCGTTTTTTGGTAGTGTGCCATCTGCTCATAATTGCCGCGTTTAAGCATATCGTTTGCCGTGCGTACATTCTCAAGAAAGAGCTTTTGAACATGAATGGTAGCAGCGCGTTCCGAAGCAAATGATGAGACGGCGTAAACGATGATTAAGAGTGATAAAAAGCGTTTCACATCGAGCCTTTTTTTGGCGCGATTGTAATGTGTATCTATTACGCTAGATTAACATAATGATTACGTTGACGTAATGTTATTAAATTCGTCATCAATCATTGCTTTTAAAAATTTAACAAACATTTACCTCGCTAAAGTACACTTTCGCACTTTAAAAGGTGTGACATGCATAGTAAAATAGAAACCATTAAATCTGAAATTTCCAAGGTGGTCGTGGGTCACGAAAAGTTGATCGACGGCTTGTTGATCGGTCTGCTGTGTGAGGGCCATATTCTTATAGAAGGTATTCCGGGTCTCGCTAAGACCACCACGGTTAAAGCGCTTGCGCAGAGTTTGGGGTTGGCATTTAAGCGGGTGCAATTTACACCCGATCTTCTGCCCAGCGACATTTTAGGTGCGGAGATTTACGATCCTAAAAATAACGACTTCAAGATCAAAAAAGGCCCTATCTTTACCAATTTGCTCTTAGCCGACGAGATCAACCGCGCTCCGGCTAAAGTGCAATCGGCACTGCTAGAGGTGATGCAAGAGCGCCAAATTACCATTGGCGAGGAGAGCTTTAAACTCTCGCCTCCGTTTTTTGTAATGGCCACGCAAAACCCCGTGGAGCAAGAGGGTGTGTATCAACTTCCCGAAGCGCAGCTTGACCGTTTTATGATGAAGTTACATGTAGGCTATAACACCCAAGAAGAAGAGCTTGAAATTGCGCGCCGTATCGCCGGTGGTAAAAACGAAACCATCCGTGCCGTGCTTAATCCCGAGGAGCTTGAAGCGCTCAAAAAAGAGGTGGCAGACGTACATGTAGACGAAGAGGTCGAGACCTATATTATCGAACTCATCCACGCAACGCGAAATCCTGAAAATTATGGATTAAAAGAGCTAAACGATCAGATTCAGTTTGGTGCCAGTCCGCGTGTGAGTATCGATACGTTTAAGGCGGTCAAAGCGATGGCATATCTTCGCGGCAAGGATTTTGTCACGCCGGTTGATGTTGCGTATATTGCCAAAGAGCTGATGCGCCACCGCATTGTGCTCACCTATGAAGCGGAAGCCGAAGGCATTACGACCGATCAGATTATTGAAAACGTCTTAAAAGCGGTACCGATTCCTTAATGAGCAAACTGCAAAAAATCCTGGTACGCGCGCGTCGCCAGGTCTTTAGCGAAATGGTCGGCAACAATCCTTCTATCTTTCACGGTGAGGGGTATGATTTTATCGAGATGCGTGAGTATCAGCACGGCGATGATATCCGTCATATCGACTGGAACACCACCGCTAAGATGCAACGTCCCTATATTAAAATATTTCGTGAGGAGCGTGAGCTAAATGTGGTTCTGGCCACAATGCTAAACGGTTCGGTCTATTTTGGATCCAAAAAGTTCAAACAAGACGTGATTGCCGAGCTGGTAGCGCTACTGAGCTTTTCGGTGCTACGCAACGGCGATCTGCTAAGTCACTATATCTTTGCCGATAAGATGCACACGCATGAGCGCCCAAGCAAAAAGATGTTTGCCGTGCAAAAGTATGTGGAGTCGGTGTTGGAGTTTGAAGCGCTGGGCAAAAAGGCGGATTATCCGATGATGGCGCAGACGCTCTACAAACGCCTGAAGCGCAAATCGCTCATTATCGTGATCGGCGATTTTTTTGATCTGCCCGATTTTCGTCTGCTGGCCAAAAAGCATGAGGTGGTAGTCATTATTGTGCGTGACCGCCTCGAAGAGCATCCTCCGAGTATGGGCTTTAGCGCACTAAGCGATCCCGAGAGCGGCGCGGTACTGGAGGGCGATTTTAACCGTAGTAGCGTCAATGCGTATGCTCAAAAAGTTGCGGCGCACGATCATAAACTCTATGAGCGTTTTCGCAAAGATCAGATCCGCTTTAGTAAAATCTACACCGATGATGTGGCAAGCGTCAAACTGCGTCGCTTGTTTGAGGGGCGCTAATGGATTACTCTAATCTGCCCAAACTACCGCTAAGCAAACCCACACCAAGCGCACCGGATATCCCCCTGCATGACATTAAACCGTTGGTGGAGATACCCGATTACTCCATTTATTACTTTGCCGGTGTAGTGATTTTGGCGGTAGCGCTTCTTTTGGCCGCGCTATTTTTTGCATGGAAGTTTTATAAAAAACGCACCGATAAAAGTGTACGAAAAGCGCATTACAAATCGCTTGAAAATATCGACTTTTCCAATCCGAAAGCGGCGGCATATGCTATTACCAAATATGGCTACAGCTTCAAAAATGACGGCGCACGCCAAAGTGAAACTTATGAAAACCTTGTAGCGCGACTGGCTCCTTTTAAGTATAAAAAAACGGTAATGCAAATTGATGAGGAGACAAAGGGGTACTATAAAATCTATCTGGAGATAATCGATGTTTGAGGGACTCTTTTTTGAATACCCCAAACTCGCTTTTATAGTGGGGTTTTTTATTGCGTGTGATTACTTGTGTCGTATGCGGCTGGATGCGATCTATTTTCCGCATACGCAACAGTTTGTTAAAAAAACGATGTCGCAGTCGTATCTGCTGTTTATACTTAAATGGCTGGGAATTGTAATGCTCATTATGGCGTTGATGTCGCCGGTGAAGGAGGAGCAGATTCAACTCGACCCCGAACGCGGTTATGATATCGCTTTGGTGCTGGATGTGAGTCAATCCATGAGCGCACCCGGGTTTGATCCTACCAATCCGGGGGCCAACCGTTTTGACGTGGTGCGCAATATCGTAAGCGATTTTATTAAAGAGCGCAACAACGACAATCTGGGTTTGGTGGTTTTTGGAAAATACTCCTTTGTCGCCTCGCCGCTGACGTATGACAAAGATATTCTCTCACGTATACTGGATCAGCTCTATATCGGCATGGCCGGAAAGTTTACTGCACTGTATGAAGCGTTGGCACAAACGGTAAATCTGATGAAACACTCCGAGGCCAAAAGCAAAATCGCCATTGTGCTTACCGATGGCCATAATACCCCCGGCGGAAAAATCCCGCTGGACGTGGCAGTAGAGCTGGCCAAAAAAGAGGGGGTCAAGCTCTATCCTATCGGTATCGGCGGTCCGACGGAGTACAATGCGCAGGTGCTCAATTTTATGGCGCAAGAGACGGGCGGCGAAGCGTTTGGCGCGCAAAACGCTTCGCAACTCAAAGAGGTATATGAGCGTATTGACGCGCTAGAGAAATCCGAGATTGAGCGTGAAAGCTACAACTATCTCAAATACTATTACATGTACCCGCTTTTTGTCGGTTTTATGGCACTTTTGGCCTATATTTATCTACGCAATAAGAAGGGGTGGATATGATTTTTGTGCATCCCGAGTTTTTATACTTGATGTTTCCGGCACTGATTATGCTCTTTTATTTTCTGCTAACCGGAAAAGAGCAACAGTATCACTTCTTTTCGCCCGAAGTGCTTGAGCGCTTGCAGGTCACTTCCAACACGCTGGGAATGCGCGGACGCAATGCGCTCTTTTTTCTGATCTTTTCACTGCTTATTGTCGCACTGGCACAGCCGGTGATCGAAGATGGCAAGGTAAAGGTCAAAGCCAAAAGTGCAGATATTATGGTAGCCGTGGATATCTCCGATTCGATGCTGGCACAAGACGTGTTTCCTACGCGTCTCGAAGCGGCTAAAAAGAAGGTGCTTGATCTGCTGGGCGAAGCCCCCAAAGAGCGTATCGGTATTATGGCGTTTGCCAAAGATGCGTATCTGGTCTCGCCGCTCAGTTTTGATCACCGCGCCGTACGTTTTTTGCTCAAACAGCTAAATACCGGTTCCATTACCGAAAAGGGAACCGATTTCTCAGGCCTTATCCGTTCGGCTAGCGAAGCGCTCAAAACCAATGAAAACCGCTACTTGCTCCTGCTTACCGACGGCGGTGATAAAGAGGATTTTTCCAAAGAGATCGCGCTGGCCAAAAAAGAGGGAATTAAAATCTTTATTCTTGCTCTGGGCAGTGAGCAGGGTGCTCCGGTAAAACTGCCAGATGGTGGGTTTGTCAAAAAAGCGGGCAAGATTATTGTGAGTAAACGCAACGATAGTATTAAATCACTTGCGTTTGATACGGGCGGTGCGTATGTGGAGTCGGTAACGTCATCAGACGATATCCGCGCAATGCTTAGTGAAATCCACTCCAAAACCGTGCGCAAAGAGCTCAAAGAGGAGGAGGTTGTGCTTTATATCGCGCTCTTTTACTATCCGCTGGGATTGGCGCTACTACTGCTTTTGATTGCGACATCCTCAATGAGCAAACGAGTATCTGTGGGGGTACCACATCTTTTTATTGTGGCGTTTTTGGCCTTACATGTAAGTGACGTACAAGCGGGTTTACTCGATTTTAGGCTACTTGATGATGCCCAAAAAAGCTATGAAGCCGGAGATTATAACCGTAGCTCCAAACTTTACGGCGAGTACCTTAGCAATCATCCCAGCGCGCAAACGCACTACAACCGCGCCAATGCCGACTATAAGATGGGTCGTTATGATGCGGCGATCAAAGGGTATGAGCAGATACATAGCGCCGATAGCAATTTTCAGCATGACACGCTCTATAACATGGGCAACGCATATGCCAAAAAAGGGGATATGGAGTCGCTGCAAAAAGCGGTTGAGAGCTATGAAGAGGCGCTGAAATTAAAAGAAGATGCCGATACCCAAGCCAATCTTGAGGCGGTTAAAAAAGCGATTGAGCAGATGAAGCAACAGCAACAAGAGCAGCAAAACAAGCAAGATCAAAACAAGCAGCAGTCTAAAGATTCGCAAAACTCCGGCGACGACGATAATAAAACGCAAGAGCCGTCGCAAGACGATCAGAAGCAAGAGCAAAATGGAGACGAAAACCCGAACCATAATAAAAAAGAGAATGATCAAAAAAGCGAGCAAAAACCGGAGCAAAATCCTAAACAAAATGAGGACAACAACACTTCAGACGAGCCCAAACAAGACGCTCAAAATAGCGCTGATCAAAACCGAAGCCAAGAAGAACAAAAATCCGAAGGGCAACCCGAGCAAAAAGATCAAGAAGCGCACGATCGCAATGCTACGGCTACAGCGGCAGAGCCCAACCCACTCATGAGTGAACGTGAAGCGCAAAAATGGCTTCAGCTGATGCAACAAGATCAGGGTGGCCATCTCTATCAACTTAACCGAAACGAGTCTAACAAGGAGCAAAATCCCAATGAAAACCCTTGGTAAATTTTTAATATTTTTTCTAACCCTTCCCTTGCTACATGCCGCCGGCGTGACGGCAAAGGTGGATCGCAGTAACATTACCCTCGGCGAGCGTGTGGTGCTGAACTTACATGTAGAGGGCGAAAACATTGAAGAACCCACTATCGGCAAAATTTGTAACACCGATGTGCTCTCCACATCGCGCTCCACCAATATGCAGATCATTAATGGCAGTTACTCCAAAGCGCAGGTGCTTAGCTATAGTTTTATGCCCAGCGAATCGTGCACTATTGATCCCATTGCCGTGAAGATTGACGGTAAATACTACAGTACCGATAAGGTGGAGATTACTGTAGGAGCAATGACTATAGACAAAAATGCGCCGTTTATTTTGGAGATGGAGGCCGAAAAGCCAAGCGTACATGTAGGCGAACCGTTTAAGGTAACGATTACACTCAAACAGCGCCATAATGCCGAGGCAGTCGATTCCAAATTTTTGCAACCGCAGATGAAAAACTTTTGGGTAAAAGAGCAACAGCAAAGCAAGCGTTTTGAGCAGGGCGATTATAGCGTGACCAAAGTAGTCTATATCATGGCGGCGCAAAAAGCGGGAATGCAGCATATCGGGCATGCGCAGTTGCAGGTGGCGCAACGTAGCCATTCGCGCGATGCTTGGGGACAGTGGTTTCCGCAGTTGCAGTGGCGCAGTTACTTCTCGAACGAGCTTGATCTTGAGGTCAAAGATTTGCCGCAAGGGGTAAACCTAGTTGGCGATTTTAAGATTAGTCTTGATGTTGAAAACACGGAGATAGACGCGGGCGAAGCGCTTAATGCGACGCTCAAAATAAGCGGTAGCGGCAATTTTGAAGATATTACTTCGCTTAAACCGCATATTGAAAATGTAAGTATTTACGAAGAGGATCCCGCCACCAAATCGTATCTTGAAAACGGTGCGTATAAAGGTACATGGAGTCAGAAAATGGCGCTGGTAGCCGATAGCGACTATACGATTCCCGCGATTAGCCTGAGCTATTATGACCCCAAAGAGGCGCGTGTAAAAACAGTGAAGACGACTCCCGTAGCCATAAGCGTTAAAGGTACGCGTGTTAAAAAAGAAGAGTCGGTTACCGTTGAACGTGCTCAAACAGAACCGATGAAAGCAGTTCAAGCGCCTCAGATTCAAAGTGAAAGTGCAGTAATACCGTGGTGGGCGGCGGGCGTGCTTGGCTTATTGGCAGGATTGGCACTCGGTGTGATCCCCTGGCAACGCCTTTTTAACCGAGAATCAAAAAAGCGAACACGCGTGAGCGTAGGCAATGAGAAAGCGGCACTCAATGTATTGGTGCAACATCTTGATGACAGCGAAGCCGCAGCCATGGCGGATTTACTCGAACGCAGGCTTTACGAAGGCGATCAAACGCCTGTGGATAAAGTGACGCTAAAACAATTGTTAAAGCGTTACATGTAAAGAATTTTTGTACAATAGGCACAAAGGAGCCTAAGATGCGAAGATGGATACTTTGGACGATGAGTTGCGCACTGTCGATGGCGGCAGACTCGGTATATGTCGATGCCAAAATGGGATTAATGTGGCAAGATAGCCCCGCCACCGCCAACCTAAAAGGCGATTGGGAAGAAGCCATGGATTACTGCAAACGGCTTGAGCTAGAGGGATATAATGACTGGCGACTCCCCAAAGTCAAAGAGCTCTACACACTCATCGACCCCAATCGCGAAGATCCGGCTGCCATCGAGCATATTCGTTTTGTGGATTCCGAGGATTACTGGAGCGCATCGGAGTGCGTAGCCGATCTCTCCGATGCTTGGCTGGTCTATTTTGAAGACGGCGTAGTCAATCACTACTCTAAAACACGTGATCGGCATATTCGTTGCGTTAGAGATGTGAAATAGAGACCTCTCTAATAGGCTTTTTGGTGGTGCCCATAAGTAGAGATTCACGCACAAAGTGTAATTTATATTTAATATTAACGTTATTTAATACTACTTTTAATAATAGTATGGTTAAATATGCGATTCAATTTTTAAATATCTAAAAGTTGATAATTACAACTTCTGTGTAAAGGTACTTTTTCGATGCTTAGATTCATACTTAGTCAGCCCTGAAAAACCTGTATCCATCCAGACCGACCATTTTTACATTCACAATATTAGCGTAATTCCAAAATTGACAGCAATAATGGAGCATGTTTTTTACGCTCCTGCTTCTCAACTTTCAATAGTATTGCC
>JBNKLA010000042.1:0-2382 GCA_050292115.1 Sulfurimonadaceae bacterium
GGCTCCCTTCGGGCACTTAAAAGCAAAGCGTGCTCTACGTTAGAACCTTTTTACCGTAGCTACGGCTACGCTAAAAAGAACCTGCCTTGATCACACTGTGCTTTTAAGTGCTGAGTCTATCTGGGAGTTTTGCAAGAAGTCTAGTACTATTTTCAAGCGCCTCAAGCCGTTGCGGCGTGCCGATGTCGCTCCACACGCCTTTAAAAAGCGTAGCGCCGATACGGTCGTTTTGCGCTGCCTCGCGTAGTAGTGGAGCAAGTGGGGCTTTGTTACATGTAAGGGTATCAAAGAGCGCGGGTCGGTAGTAGCCGATGCCCGAAAAGGTGTAGCGCGTTGCTCCTTCGTTTCGCAGTCGCCCAGATTCGAGTGCAAAGTCGCCATTGCGGTTATGTTCGGGATTGCTCACCATAATCAGATGTGCCAGATCACTGCCGAGTTCAAATGACGCATCAAACCTATAATCGCACCAGATATCGGCATTGACCACCACAAACGTCTCATCGTCCAATAATGAGAGCGCTTTTTTAATTCCACCTGCACTCTCAAGCGCCCCGCTCTCGCGCTCATCGGAGTAGTTTAGCGTCACGCCAAAGGCACTGCCGTCGCCAAGCGTATCGACAATCTGTTGCCCTAGATAGTCGATGTTTATCACCATCTGCGTAATACCGCACGCTTTTAGCCGCTCAATCTGCCAAAGAATCAGCGGTTTATGCTTTACATGTAAGAGCGGTTTGGGTGTGGTGTCACTCAGCGGACGCATCCGCTCACCGCGTCCGGCGGCAAGGATCAGGGCGTTCATGTGAGCCTTTTTATTTTTGAATCCACTTAATCATATCCATCACGATCAGCACATCATTAGCCTCGTCCACCATATAAGGGATAACATACCCTTTAAAAACAAGGTCACGGTACTCTTGTTCTTCAAAATAAATTGATTGTCGGAACCGATAGGGCATGTAAGATAAGCTCTCAAGAGCTTTTTTGAGAGCACTTTGAAATATATTGGCTCTGTTTACACTATCTTCGGCGATAAAATTCCAATACTTTGTAAAAGCATTCTCAAAATCAGCCGTATAGACAATTTGCATTAACGCTCTTGTGCTCTTTTCTCAATGCGTTGCCACATTTCATGATGTGAGGTGGTCTCTAGCGTCCCGTTTTGATAAGCATTGGCATTTTGATGAAGTCGTGCTCTATCGTTTTGAAATTGCTCTGAGCGCAAATATGCCTGCATCTCTTCATCTTCGTTTGTAATATGAATCACATTTTGAGGCAATGTTTTGATAAACGCCATCAGTTTATCATAGTAACTGTCTTGAATATCGATAGACAAATGCATCTTGATCCTTTTTTGTCATTTTAGCCAAAGTCGTACAGTTTGAACTTAACATACCCACACTCCGCGGCAAGGATCAGGGTGTTCATGTTGGCCTTTTATTTTTGATCAAGTATAGCAAAACTCTCTATTCAGCGGTAGTAGTATTATCCTCCACATTCGCATACCCCCGCACAAACACATCATAGTTGCCATCAGAGAGTCCGCTAAAGGTGTAGCTGGTGACATTGCCGATGTCCATCCAGTTTAAGCCGCCATCGGTGCTGATTTCGTAGCCGTCGGCATTAATGGCAACATCCCATGCAAACGAGGGATTGGCTCTGCGGTCGTTGGGGCTGGTGAGGTGCAGATTGCTTACATCCAAGCCCGAAGAGGAGCTGGCGCTAGAGGAAGAGGAACTCTCGGTAGTTTGATTATCATCTTTTGAAGAGCTACTTTCGCCGCATCCTAGAATGAATAGAGAGATTAGTAGTGCTAGTATGAGTTTCATCATCGCTCCTTAATTTCCGACCCAGATATTGACTCGGTTGCTATTATTGCCGTAGGTTTTTGCGTTGTAGGTGGTTTTGCAAATTTCACAGCTGTTGGAACCTGCAGATATATCTCCAGCATAACTATATTGTACTCCCAAGCACCCATTGTTACCATATTCACGTATATAATATGTCGCATTATCATGATTTGTAAAAACGACTAATTCTGTACTCGCTTCGTTAACAAAATAGACAGGATTACCTCCATTAACATCACCTGAAATAGCCGAACCATTAACATCAAGTTTCATACCCCATGATACACATGCACTCCACTCCCCCACAACAGGAATCCCTCCAAAGGTCACTCCTTCACCATAGTAGTAGTTGCCTTCAAGAAATGTATTAAACTCGCCCTCATAAAGTTGTAGTCCCGTATTTGGCAGGTCATCAGCTTGTAAGATTGCAAAAAGCAGTAGCAGTGTTGTTAGTAATAGTTTCATAGTCTTATCCTTTTTTAGTCTAACAGCAGATAGCTGTTAATAATTTCCATCACCCCTGAAGCGGGAGGAT
>JBNKLA010000043.1:0-12994 GCA_050292115.1 Sulfurimonadaceae bacterium
AACCAATGAAAGTCTACTATGAGAGTTTAAAACAAAATGGTGAAAACTACACTAGCAACTCTGAAAGTGTAGCTTAGGGTAACAGGTACTTATGAGAATAAAACTTTTCGGGAAGTTGTCTTGACATTTTGGGGTGCTATATGTTGCATTTTTATATTTTGATTTTAATTGAGCAAAAATATCAATCTCTGCTACGTCCAAAGGAAAGATTGTCAAATAATCCTTTATAAATTCAATCCCTTTTTCAAAAAGCTCTTTGTGTTTATTGTCGCCTTGAAATGAGTGTAAACCATACGATAGCTCATACAAAGTTACGATAGAAACACTCACGTTATCGCTTTGTGATAGTGAAAGCAACTTATTTTTAATTTTAGGGCACCACCAAAAACCCTAAACACACTCAGAAGCCAAAAGAGTGTTAAGATCGTGCAAAAGCTTTTTGGAGTCATAGCCGTAGCTATGACGATAAAAAGTTTTGTATGAGATTGGCGCTCTTTTGGCTTCCCTTCGGGCAATAGAGAGAACGCTACACTCTGCGTTGGTACTTTTTAGCTTAGCTCTTGCTAGGCTTTCAAAGTACCGCCTTGATTGTAACGTTCTCTCTATCGCTGAGCGTATTTAGGGTTTTTGGTGGTGCCCTTTATCTTTATGGAGTGAGTTGGCATCGGTTAGATAGGAGATGATATTGATATCGAGAAGATAGGTTTTGCTCATAGTTTAGATATTGGCAATAAAATCATCTCTGGCCTCTTTACGGCTTTTAGCGATATGATCGACAATATCACTTGTAAAGATCCCATCCATATTATTGGCAAAATCAGCCCATTTTGTTGATGTTGTATCTTTCACAATTTCAACTTTGAAATGGAAATTTTTTATTACAAAATCTCTGATTTCTTGTATTGCCGTTTTATCATCACTATCAATATGCAGTGTTGTCATAAGCGTTCCAAATAAAAATTACTCATAGTATATCTAAAGGGAAAAAAGATATGCAAATAGAGAAGGCGCAACATCAGATGATAAGCTATAATAACGCTTTACATGTAAAGGAAAGAACGTGTTTACAGGACTCATTCGTGAAATGGCGGAGGTTAAAAGTTTTAGCGGCTCCGAACTCTCGCTGCGTGCTTCGTACCGGCCGAAACTTGGCGATTCCATTGCCATCAACGGAACCTGTTTGAGTGTTGTTTCGCTTGAAAACGACGGTTTTAGCGTGGAGCTTTCGCCCGAGACCACGGCGCACATTGCCACCGAAAATCTTAAAGGGCGCGTGCATATGGAACCGGCGATGATGATGGGGGATCGTTTTGAGGGGCATATGGTTCAGGGGCATGTTGACACCATCGGCACCATTGAAAGCATTCGCGATAACGGCAACAGCTATGACGTTGCAATAACCATCGATCCCGAATTTATTCGCTATGTGGTTCCCAAAGGCTCCATTACGATTGACGGAGTGAGTCTGACCATTAACGAGGTTTTTAAGAGCAGCTTTCGCCTAACCATCATTCCCATTACCATGAAAGAGACGCTTTTTGGAAGTTACACAAAAGGGAGCCGCGTAAACATCGAAACCGATATGTTCGCACGTTATATCGAACATCTTTTAGCCCACAGACAACCCTTAAACAACTGGAGTGATATTGAGCGTATCAGCGCGCTTTATTGAACACCAAACGTACAAGCTTATAACTCTCAAACACAAAGACCCCGCCCATAGCCACTAAAAGTGCCAATAGCAAATAATCTCCGCTTACAAGAGAGTGTTCGGCAAAATAGAGAGATGCGGCAAGCACCAAACACAACAGTAACAAAGTATGGTGCATCACCGCTTTTTTCATGCTTACGCTCCTATATAAGAACGCATTATAAGCAAACACTCTATTATAAATCTACCAGCGGCGACACATTGGGGTTACATGTAATCTTATGCGCCATATCCACCACTTCATATTCTAATACACTTTTTGATGCCAGCGTTGCATTACGGTAGCCTTCTCCTTTGTTCAGATAGACATTAAATCCGTTTACATGTAAAGCCAATCGAGTGCGCAGTGCAGTGGAGTATGTCGTAAGAATCCCGTCATCTTTTATGAGCCGCGCAATGTCGGCAAAATACTCCTGCGTCCAGAGCATAGGGTTGGTTGCAGGCGAAAAAGCATCGTGATACACAATGTCAAATTTGACATTACATGTACGCAAGTATGCTCTGGCATCATCAATAATTACCTTTACATGTAAGCCATCATCACGGTATTCGCCGCTATCACTAATAGTTTTAATAATGTTCATAAACGGGGCAAACACTTCGGGATACTCAAAATCTTTTAATGCGCTTATAAGCTCACCGTCAAATTCGGGTGAAAAAATCGTTACCTTTTTGTTCATTTGGTTGGCATGGAGATAATGCAGTGTGGCAAGTGTGTTAAAGCCCAGCCCAAAGCAGATATCCAAGATGACGACCTCATCACGATCCTTTACATGTAAGAGTGCGGGAATGACATGTTTGTGTAGCGATTCGTTTAGCGCACCGTCTTTGGTGGAGTGGTAGTGTTCGTTAAATTCGGGGCTAAATGCGGTGAAAGAGCCGTCTTGGCTTTTGACAGAGTGGATCAAGCGAATCATGCCTTTACAATGGATAGCGACGCGATCATCTCACGTCGCCTGCCATTATAGCATGAGCGTGCTAGGCCAGAACGTTTTTAAACAGCACCATCATTCCCCAACCCATATAGACAATACACCATGTGACCAATATCCACAGTGTTGCCGATCCGAGTTTGCGAGTGAGTGCATGATTTTCGGCATCAAAAACCTCTTTGCTTTTACCGACATTCCACGCCATAGTGACAATAAACGCCACGCCGGTAAAGCCCAAAAATACAAACGTAAGCAAGAACATACTCACCGAAGGCCAGTCGATATTCATCGGATAGTCATAAATGCTATAACCAAAGCCCGACATGATTTCATAACGGATATACTCGCGCACTGCTGAAATAAGCAAAGCTACCACCACCAACACGACAGTCGTAACGTAGCTGTTGGAGTTTTTCATTGCCATAAGTAGCAACACCACAACCCCTGCAACCGTAGCCAAAGAGATCGGGCTAAGCAATACACCGGCCTGAACCGTCCAAGCGGCATAAAGCAAGGCACTAATAATCAAACCGATAGTTGCCATTTTAGTTCCCATGGAGTTGGTAAAGTCGAGATACTCTTTTTTGAAATCATCGCGTGTGCTTAAAAACTGCGAATAGTTTTGCAAAAAGATACCCGTTACCGGTATGGAAAGACTCACCATAAAGGCCAGACGCACAATATCGATATGAAAGTTGGTTCCCGATGTATCTACCTGACCGCCCGGCGCATACCACTCTTGCCACATGGCAGGCTGAATGGACTCGACGGCAAAGTTATGCATCAACACTCCGGCAAACACCAAGGCAAGAAACGAGAGCGTCCCCACCAGCACGCTTGAAGAGGAGCCTTTTTTGTTGGCATAGTAGTACCAGTAATACATTAAATAGCCTACAATCAGCGTATAGATGAAGATAAAGACCCAAATACCGGAAATGGCGTTGGTAACATACCAGTTAGGATCATAAATCACCTGAGTAAACAGTAACGGAGCCACCCCCAACACAATTAAAAGTGACACGCTGAGTTTACCGGTCTGAATCAGATGTGGAGTAAGTATCTTCCAGTTAGGATCGCTCTTTTGTTTTGTAGCACCGTATAGCGAAAGCGCCATACTGCCCAAAGAGAGCAGTACAAACGCGGCGTGCAGTGCCCACGTAAGCACATAGAGTGCCTGAAACACCACCGGATAAAAAGGTACGCCCGCAGGATCGCGAAGCAAATTTAACGTAGTAGCATCCATAGTGCCTCCTTAATGATTTTGTGTGGCGATCCACGTCGCCATGGCGTCAAACTCCGCGTCGGGCAGAGCGATTTTAGGCATATACGGAATCGCTCCCTTTGCCAACGATGATTGCATAAAGCCTTTTATGGTTGCCGCATCCCATCCGGCCATTTTGTCCATAAGCGGACGGAATTTGCCTTTAGGTTCAAGACTGTGACAGTTAGAGCAAGCGCGTTTGGTGAGCAGTTCGCCCACTTCAAGCTTGTTTTGCGGCGTAATGGTACGCAGACGCTCCGGTATCCAAAGGCTAGCCCCCAGAAAACCAACGCGTGCAAGCTTATCCACCTCGCTTTTAATTCCTTTGCCCTCTACGTCACGCGAAATAATCTGGTTGCTGTAGATATAGCGTCCGGCAACATAAGGTTTACGCAAACTCTCACGCAGCTTTTCACCCGGCCAAAGTCCGGCAATTAAAATGACCGCCACCATCACTGCTGCCAGTGGGCGTACCACAAGACGCGGCATAAAGATGGCAATCAAAAAATAGAGTGAGAATGCCGCCATTAAGATCAGACGTGACTGTATCATGTCGGGCAGATAGATATCGAGCAACATATCCGCACTCTCAGGGAGCGTAGAGACATACCACATAAAAAAGAACATTGTCATGAAACCGCCAAGCATACCGGTATAACCCATCTTTTTAGTGAGTTCCGAGCGAAGTTCCTGATCGGGAAGTGCGGATGAAATAACCATACCGATCACGCCCGACATCATAATCATAAAGCCGATACGCAAGAACATATGCGGGAAGGTGTTGAGCCCAAAAAAGGCGTCGCTTGCCGATCCCGTAGCATAAAATGCATCGGTTCCCGGCCACATCATAAAGCTGATAATACCGATAATAAGTGCCAGCGTGCCTACAGAGGCAAGAGCAAAGGTGTAGGTGAGTTTCAGATGCGTCTTGCGGTCGATCTTATTGATGAAATAGACCAGCGCAAATACACCGATGACCTCATAAACAAAAAAGACCCACTCCGTCGCCCAAACCCAGACAAAGTTGTGAATCAGCGCGCTGATGCCCCGAGGACTCGCCGCCGTAGCGGTATACCAAATTCCCGGTCCCGTGATGGAGCCGATAACATAAGAGAAGATAAGTAAAAACATGCCGTAGCGTTTCATGTAGTCATACAAATCAGAGCGGTTCTGTGTGTACGCCTTGTGCGCCAAAAAGGCAAAAAGCAGTGCGGCACCTACCGAAGTATGCGATGCCAGAATGTGAATGGTTCCGGTAATTCCCATCAGCCAAGCAGAGCCAAACTCAGGGAAATAAAAGAGGGGAAACAAGCCAATTTGATCCATAGGTTCCTCCTAAAAAAATTGGGGTACCTAGAATGATAGAGCGATAAGTGTTAAATAAATGTTAAGTTAAAATAATAATTATAATTAGATACATAAATATTTATAGAAGTATGTGCAACATTTTATAATTAATAGTGTTATAAAAGCGTTAAGAAATTTTGATGATGACCATTACATCTCATAAGATGCACACCTAACATCTAGCATTTAAAGATGTTGTATAATAAGCTAAATTTTTTTGGCAAAGGGGCTTAATGACTCGATATATCGATACCTTTTCAAAATTTATCTCCAAAGAGGCATTAAGTGGATTTTTGCTCTTTGGTGCCACGATTTTAGCCGTCATCGTTGCCAATTCCAGCCTTTCGCAGACCTATTACGATCTGTGGCATATGGGTTTGGGCGTGGCATTGGGAGAGCATACTATCGCCATGGGTTTGCACATGTGGATCAACGATGGACTTATGGCACTCTTTTTTCTCATGGTGGGGCTGGAGATCAAGCGTGAGCTACTTATCGGTGAACTCTCATCGCTTAAAAAGGCCTCGTTTCCTGTTGTCGCGGCAGTGGGAGGCATGGCGATTCCGGCACTCATTTACGTGCTTTTTAACCGCGACAATCCCATGGGATTTGGGGTTCCCATGGCCACCGATATCGCCTTTGCGCTGGGGATTTTACTGCTACTAGGCAAAAGAGTCAATCCCGCGCTCAAGCTCTTCTTGGTTGCACTTGCCGTGGTGGACGACTTGGGTGCAGTGCTCGTGGTAGCCACCGTCTACACCAACGAAATTCACGCCTCGTACTTCTTACATGTAACGCTGGTGTATGCGCTTATTTGGTTGCTCAACCTCAAAGGGGTCAAAAGCTTATGGCCCTACATGATTTTGGGCATTTTACTCTGGATTTACATTCACTCCATCGGCGTTCATGCCACTATCGCCGGAGTACTGCTCGCTTTTGCCATTCCGATTCGCTCCAAAATTGATGAGTACGCCTTTATCGAAAAAAGTACTAAAGCGATTACGAGTTTTGAAAAGCATATCGACACCATTCCCATACTCAACCACTATCAGATCGACGCGCTTGAGAATATCGCTTGCGGTTACGACCGTGTACAAAATCCGCTGGTCAAGCTCGAACACGCCCTGCACAACTTTAGCGCCTATTTCATCATGCCGCTTTTTGCCTTTGCCAATGCCGGCGTTGTTATAGAACTCGAAGCGTTTACGGAGCACATCGGCATTGCACTAGGCGTCATTTTGGGTCTGGTTGCGGGCAAACCGTTGGGTATTTTCGGTTTTAGCTATCTTGGCGCCAAAATGGGGCTCATCCACAAACCCGACAATCTTAGCTGGTTTGAGGTGCTTGGCGTGGGCTTTATCGGCGGAATCGGTTTTACGATGTCAATCTTTATCACCCATCTTGCGTTTACCGATGAAAGCCTTATTGCCGCCGTGAAACTCTCGATTTTTATCGCTTCGTTCATTGCTGCCGTACTGGGAGTCATCATGATCAAACAGAGTGCAAAAAGGGTTTAGATGCGCGCGCTTTTTATACTGCTTGCCACGGTTTCGCTTTTTGGAAATACCCTTACATGTAGAACCCAAATGCTTATGGGAACGTTTGCGACCCTCTGTGCACCATATGAAAAAGAAGCGATCATTCAAGAAGCCTTTGAACGCCTTAAAGCGGTGGAGATGGCGCTCTCGTCGTATGCACCTCAAGCCGATATTTACCGCCTCAATCATGAGCACAATGTGAGCCTGCAAGCCGACACATACGAGGCTCTGATGAAGTCGCAACGCTACTATAAAGAGAGCCACGGCGTGTTTAACATCGCCGTCGGTGCCATTACGCGCGATCTTTACCGTTTTGGCGAAGCAGAGCGTATCCCTTCTGACACACAGCTCCAAAACGCCGATATCAATTTTAGCGCCCTTGATTTTAACGCTTCTCATGCCCGGATACAAAAAGGAATCGCCATTGACCTTGGCGGTATGGGCAAAGGTTTTGGCATTGACAAGGCACATGAGATATTTAAGCAATCGGGCATCAAGGATGGCAGTATCGCTCTTAGCGGTGACATTCGCTGCATCGCTACATGTAAACTGGAGATTACCGATCCGTTTCATCCCGAAGGCATTATTGAACGCCATCGTACCCGTTTGAGTAATCTCGGTATCTCTACGAGTGGCAATTACCGACGCTATGTCGAAAACAGAGCGCATCATCACCTTATCGATCCCAAAACCAAACGCCCCGCCACGCATTTTGCCTCGGTGACGCTTATTGGCGACATAAGTAGCAGCGATCTCGATGCCTATGCCACCGCCGTTTCTCTTATGGATATTAGTGAGGCCAAACGCTTTTTAAAACAGTTTCGCCTCGCCTACATCCTCTACACAATGGATCGCAAACGCATCGCAAGCGATAATATCGATACCTTTCTTAGCTGTGATACCCCGACTCCAAATAAATGATAATAGATATCATTATCTATTAAGCTTCTTTCTTTTATACTTTTGATATTAATTATCAAAAAGGAGTCACCCAATGTCTATATTGATTATCGGAGGCGACAAAATTCACTCCATTGAAGAGCGCCTTAAAGTGCTTGGTGCAACACGTACGACGCACTGGAACAGCCGTAAAAATTCAACATCACACAAACAGATTCCCTCGAACACCGATGCGATCATTATGCTCACCGACTTTTTAAAGCACAACTCCATGAGCTATTTTAAAAAAGAGGCCAAGAAACAGAATATTCCACTAATCTGTACCCGTCGCGGATGTGCCTGCGTCGAACAGGAGTTTTGTAAATTTTTAAATCAGGAGCACGCCAATGTCAGTTAATCAACTCAAAAACGAAATCCATGCGCTCATTAGCACTTCGGGAATGGCGCCGAACATGAAAATGCGTTGCTCTATTTTACGCACGCTTAAAATGCGCCACGGCACTCTCGATACACCGCTTACTCGTAGCATCATCGAAAATGCCATTAAGGATCTCTCATGATCTACTCATTACATGTAAACGTTGAACCGGAGTTTAACCTCTTTGCCATGACTCGTGATCTGCGCAACTATCTTAATGAGCATTTTGATATACCGCAAGATCTTATCCAGCACATTTTTTTAACCGGAAGCCGCATTGATTTTTCGCTCAAACACGAGAGTGAGGAGCGTTACAAATATACGCCGTGGTTTGAAAACCTCACACGTATTGCGAGCTAAAGAGGTGCACGATGCGTTTAAAATCCAAAGATACACTGCATACCGCGTCGCTGACGGGCACGCTTTTAATCACGGGATTAGCGTGGTATTTGCTATTTGGACTCTTTGGCTAAATACCAAAGCATTATAGAAAAGAGCGTGCCAAACAGCACCAACATCACCAATGCCGCAAGCTTGAGTACGGCGGCACCGGTATACCCCTGCATTAGCGCAAACGGCGTGGCGATTACCAGCAGTGCCGCAACAAACATTGCAATAAAATAGAGCTGTACTTTCTGTCTGTATGCGCTAAAGCAATAAAAATGTCCCAAAACCATAATAAAAAGCCCCATTCCTCCAAGATGCGGATGGGCAAGCTCTGAAAGTCCAGTGATGCTTTTGGCACCGTAATACTCAAAAATACCCTGCGTATTCATACCGGTTTTAAGCCAGAACATTGCGCTACCCGTGCCCAGCAAAGCCAAAGCAAAGAGCGCAAAATAACTAATCGCGATACGATAAATATGATGTTTCAACGCCACAGCCTATAAATCGCCTCAAGACTCATAACAAGCGCCGCAATATGCCAACTCCACATCAGCACCACCCACAACACCACCAACGGTGTATAGTAGCACGCTATAAAAACGCCTAACGAGCCTAAAGCGCTTGCGTTTAGCAGATGCATCATAAAACGGCTTTTGCGCGTGTTGGGCACCAGACGTCCATACACGGCACCGAGTGTAAGCAGAATCATCATCATAAAAAAGAGATCGGTATGCACCGTCTGTAGCACGACCTCAAGCGATATTGGATCAATAAATGCCGCTTCATTGCCGTAAAACGTAGCCGATGCACTGCTTACATGTAAGCCGATATCATGCTTTTTTTGCCCGATGTCACTGATAATAAAAAGCATCGTAAAGAGTAGCAACCCGCTAAGTAGCGGCCGCATCAGCGGATCGTTTTTGAGATCTTTGACAAGCGTGAATTTCATTGCAACGCCTCAGCCATAATTGCCGATGCCAGACGCGCCCCGTCGCTAACAGTGCGTGCGCTGAGCGTTGCACCGGTTATGATATGCACGCCCGACCCCAGTTGCAAGGCCGAAGAGTCATTAACATCTTGAAACTGTTGCATCCACGTTACGTTCGGTAGATACTCCATAGGTTCGCCAAAGGCGATGATTTCAGCAACTTTAAGAGTGTGATCGGGAGCGTACATGTAAAGCACCGCCGCTTTTTTGGTACGCACGGTACGGCTAAGCAAAATGGCATACGCCTTTGTGGCATTCACACGAATTTCATAACACCGTACCAATTTGCTCTCAAGCGTCACGCCGGAGCGCTTTTGAATACGGGTCTGCGCATCGGGTTTGATGAGTAGGCGCTTAGGTTCAATACGCGCCGATGTTCCATAAACGGCATGAATGGCCGCTTCGGGTTTAATAAGTACCGAAGCCATAAGCGGTAAACTAAAGAGAACCGTAATCACTAACTTCATAACGTCCCTCCTCGTATTGTGGCGGTATCTCGGCAAGCAGATACTCTTTTTGGGGACGATCCACCACTCTTAACCATCCCAGCCGGTTAAAAAAATTGATATGACGCACCACGGTGGGGTAGCTTGCCGCCTTGACGTTATCATTATTGAGAATGCGCAGTATTTTATCAATCGTCATAGGATAGCTCTGTTTATAAAGCACTTTAAGCACCCGCTCACGCTGATCCGAATAGCGTAGTGCGTTGGCTTTAATGTAGCTATAAAGGCACTCGCGAAACACCTTTAGGCTTTTGCGTTTGTTGACATCTTGATACAGCATGTTAATCCTCAAGAATCAGATGCTCATAACGCGCGTCGGTCAGCAATTTCAAAAATGCTACGATGGCATCGATTTTTGCGTCGCTCAACGCTTTTGTGGCCTGTAATACCTCGTAGTTTACGGTAGCGTTTACGTCGGGATCATCCCACGCTTTGCCCGTCTCGGGATTAAGGGGATGATCTCCCATACCCGCCATGTGGTCGTAAAACTCAAGCACCGTGCGCAGGTTTTTAAAGACGCCGTTGCTCATATACGGGCCGGTCACGGCGACGTTGCGCAAGGTAGGAACACGCGTTTTTCCATACATTTCACTGTCGTTGATATCATCACGACCGCCAAGTAGCAGATCGGGTTCATAATCCATACCCTTGGCTTCAAAGTTGGCACGGTTGGGCGGCGTACCGATGTTTTCGTACTCAAAGTTCGTAAAAAGCTCACGCTCTCGCGCTTCGGACTCGGAGTTAAGCGAATGGCAGGTGGCACAGTTGGTATTATTGTTGGAGAAAAAGAGGCTGTAGCCCAGCTCTTCTTGCTCGCTCATCGTATATTCACCACTTAAAAATCGGTCGTATTTAGAATCGAAGGTCGCAAATACCGCCTCAATTTTTTCAAATTTTCCGATTGCTTCGGCAACGGCATCATACGAAGCGTTAGCATCATCAAGAACATCCTCGTAAAATTCCGTAATGGCCTCAACGTAATCTGGGTTCTCCTTGACGCGTTCAATCACACTCGCCGCATCAGGCATCATCATCTCCGCGCTGTCAAGAAAGGGACCCTTTGCCTGAGCTTTGAGATCGGACGCGCGCCCGTCGTGAAACTGTCCGCCGATATAGGTGCCGTCTTCTTGGAGCGTAAAAGTGGGAACGAACATGGCATAGGTTACCGTCGGGGCATTGCGCCCGCCAAGCGAAAGACCGTCATCGCCCAAAGAGAGTGCTCCCTCCACCGGATTGCCGTGTGAGGGATCTTCAAAACGCGCATCGGCAAAAGCGGTGTCGGGATTATGGCAAGTCGCACACGCCATGCTACGATTGAGTGAGAGATTCGTATCAAAAAAGAGTGCTTCTCCGAGTTCCTCTTTGCTCTGAAATACTTTTTGCTCCGAAGAACCGCCGGCACCTCCACACCCGCCAAGAGCGAGGATGGATACTGTTAAAAACGTTACATGTAAGCTATTCATAGTGACTCCTAAAATATAAACCCGATTTGCATCGTAAGATAATTCTCATCGGCCAATTTCGCATCTGCGGCGTAATCTTTGATGGCGTAATCGGCTTTTATGGAGACTTTAGGATCGGGATAATAGGCGATGCCCGCGCTGTATTCAAAAAAGCGGTTACTGTCGGGATAGGCGCTATCGCCTGCGGCATCCATATCAAGACGTTCAACATCAACTACGCCGTAAAGTTTATGCGACGTACCGACGCTATGTAGCACATCGTAACCAAAGGTGAGGTACTGCCCATTAACCGCTTCGGGCATTTCGATTGCGTCCACATCACCGCCGAGTGCCCCGTATGCCGCAAGCGCTTTAATGTCAAATCCGTTATCGCGGTACGTCGCATGAATTTCGGCCATAGTGATGCTTATTTTGGCATCGCCGCTATTGCCTGTGCTTTCACCTGGGCTATCCTCTTCAAGAATGCTGGAATTTCCATAACAGAGCGATCCGCCAACATCAATTCCATAGCCCGCGGCATACTGAGCGCGGGCGACAAACGAGAGATCATCCGTGAACTGGCGCGCTCCAAGGCGTCCTTGCTGAATAAAGCGCCCTTCGGTAAACCTTCCGGCATCGGGCGAGGTAATAATGCCGCCGTAGTATTCAAAATTTTCAATCTTGCCATGCAGTAGCGCCCCGTTAGTATGCCACGTCGAAGGAATGATAAAAGTCTCGACAAGCGGACGCTCCGTGGTAAGATACGCCACGGGTTCATGGTTGAGATTGGTGATACCCATCGGCACTAGAATGTGCCCTACGCGTAGCGAAAATGCGGGATCAAAAAGAAAATCGAGATAACTAAACTCGACAATGGCGTATTTATAATTTTTGGTATCGTCCGAGCGCGCTCCGCCGTCTTCAAACTCGACTTCGGTATTCATCACAATCCAGTCGTTAAACTTAAATCCAAAATAGGGAACGAAACGCACCACGTTAAACTCGCTTTTATTGCGCGTCGCGTTGGCCGTGTCGCTCTCATAATTTTTAAAACCGCTCTGCTTTTTATATTTATATTCACCGTAACCGCCGATGGATACCGCGCTTTTAGAGTGGTACACCTTCGATGCCGCCACGCCCAGAGAGCTGATACTTTCATACTCGTCTACCGGTGAGAAAATGGCATCTTTGAGACTCCCAACTTCCTCAATCAGCGCATCGCTTGTCTGGCTCTGCTCGGTTTTCATGGCTACAATTTCGGCTTTGAGCGTGTCGATCTGAGATTGAAGTTCACCATCTTCCGAAGCGAGTGCCATCACTGCGGCACAACTGATTATTGCAATACTTTTTTTCATAGTGTTACTCCTATTTTTTTATTAGACTTCTTGCAAAACTCCCAAATAGTCTCAGAGCCAAGAGACGCAGTGAGATTGGGCTTTTCTTCTTTAAGTGCGTAGCCGTAGCTACGGACGCAAAGAAAAAAGTTCAAGATTGCTGCGTCTCTTGGCTCCCTTCGGGCACTTAAAAGCTGCGCGTGCTCTACGTTAGAACCTTTTTACCGTAG
>JBNKLA010000044.1:0-2590 GCA_050292115.1 Sulfurimonadaceae bacterium
TTTGCGTCCGTAGCTACGGCTACGCACTTAAAGAAGAAAAGCCCAATCTCACTACGTCTCTTGGCTCTGAGACTATTTGGGAGTTTTGCAAGAAGTCTATTGTGATATTAGGTGGTTTTTATAACTTTATTGTCACGAAAAGCGTAAAAAAAATAAAAAAACGTAATAAAAATGACGTGTAAATGAAACATGCCTGTAAGCTTTATCTCTATCTCTTGATTGCTATTATAAAAGGTTATTAAACATCTTTGCATATAATGTCGCCAAAGGAATAAAATGCGCACACTTTTTTTGATTTTTTCATTTATACTTTCACTCCACGCTTTTGGAAAATTTCTGATGCCCGATGAGGCGTTTAAGCCCTCGGTTAGTGTCAATGATTCACAGCAGATCGTAGCCGTAATTGAGTTGGCAGAAGATATCTATCTGTATGAGGATAAGTTACATGTAAAGGATGCAAATCCTGATGATGAGATTGTTATCGGTAGCGTTGAAAAGCCTAAAGCTGTTGAGCATGATGAGTTTATGGTCTATCTTGAGTCTCCAAAGATTGTGGTAAATCTGGAAACGAAAACGCCGCTTGAGGGCACGCATGACGTGACGATTACGCTGGAGTATCAGGGCTGTTCACAACAAGGGCTCTGTTATGAACCGGTGAGCAAAAATTTTACGCTTCAAGTTGATGCAGGCAAATTAAATGCTTTCCAATCAGGTGAGAGCGTAAAAAAAAAGAGTAACGTTAAATCCGAGAGCGACACTATCGCCGACACCCTAAAAGAGGGCAATCTTTGGTTTATCATCCTAAGCTTTTTAGGCTTTGGGCTACTACTTGCGCTCACGCCGTGCGTCTTTCCAATGATACCGATTCTCTCCTCGGTGATTGTTGCTCAGGGCGAAAACATCACCACGCGCAAAGCCTTTATGATGTCGCTGGTGTATGTGCTCGCCATGGCGGTAGCGTATACCATTGCCGGAGTTTTGGCCGGACTTTTTGGTGCCAATCTTCAAGCGGCGTTTCAAACTCCTTGGGTGATTGTGCTCTTTTCACTCATATTTGTAGCGCTTTCACTCTCGATGTTTGACTATTACGAACTGCAAATGCCGCAGTTTGTCCAGTCGCGTATTAACCGTGTGGGGCAGAACCGAGGCGGCTATCTAGGGGTAGCGCTTATGGGCTTTTTCTCGGCACTTATTGTCGGGCCGTGTGTGGCGGCACCGCTTGCCGGCGCACTCATCTATATTGGCCAAACGGGTGATGCGCTTTTGGGCGGAATTGCACTTTTTGCGCTGAGTATCGGCATGGGCATACCGCTTTTGCTTATTGGGCTTAGTGCCGGAAAATTTATGCCCAAACCCGGAGCGTGGATGGATACGGTCAAAGCGATTTTTGGTGTGATGTTGCTGGGCGTGGCCATTTGGATGCTCAGCCGCGTGATTCCCGAAAGCGTCACACTGTTACTGTGGAGTTTTTTACTCATCGGCACGGCGGTCAATATGGGAGCGTTTGAATCGGTACGCAGTGAATGCCCGCGCTGTCCCAAAGCGATTACCAAGTCTATGGGGGTCATTATCTTTATGTTTGGAGCAACGCTCTTTTTGGGAGGTGTAACGGGTGCGAGTAATCCGCTTAATCCGCTAGAAAAGTTTATTGCCAAACCGCTTGGTGCATCGACGGCATTGCCCAAAGAAGCTACGTTTGAAAAAGTTACGTCGCTTGAAGAGCTGGATGCCATTTTAAAACGCTCTCATGGTAAAAAAGTGCTGGTTGACTTTTATGCCGACTGGTGTGTAGCCTGTAAAGAGTTGGAACATGAAACTTTTGCCGATCCGGCCGTCAAAGCGAAAATGGGCGAATTTGTGCTGGTCCAGGCCGACGTGACGGCCAACGGCGACAAAGAGAAAAAACTGAGCCAAAAATACGGCGTGTTTGGCCCACCCGTAGTACTCTTTTTTGATGAAAACGCCAACCGTATTCAAGGGCGAGATATTGTCGGTTTTATGGAACCTACGCTATTTCTTGAACACTTAAATTCACTCTAGGAGATTCGATGCGCTATCTTATTCTTTCACTCTTTTTTTCCTTCTCACTTTTAGCCGAGGTAGAGTATGCCTCAACCTATAAAGCCGCATTGGCTCAAGCCGAAAAAGAGCACAAATTGGTGATGGTGATGCTCTCAAAAGAGGATTGTGATGCGTGCTGGTATATGGAAAACGTGGTTTTTGAAGATGAAGCCATCGCAAGTAAAATTATGAAGAATTTTATTCCACTGCATCTTGATATCCACAACGACTACTTGCACGATCTACCCTACATCGGCACGCCGACCTTTCACTTTGTAACCTCCAAAGGCTACAAACGCTACCGCATCGACGGTGCGGCGAATGTGGTCGATTTTTCCAAAGAGCTCGATGCCGCGCTTAAGGCGCAGTAATACTACTTGCGCACTATTGTAAGCCCCAAGTAAACCCCGCCATGCGAACAGCAATAAGAAGCCTTAACAAGGCTTAAAATAGGGAGTTTAACAAGCTTTTCTTAACAACTATTATACCAATAAACGCTAAAATAGTTACATGTATAAAGAGGCGATCA
>JBNKLA010000045.1:0-10534 GCA_050292115.1 Sulfurimonadaceae bacterium
TCTACTGCCGGAAGGAAATCGTTTAAAAGTACACGACCGCCAAATACCGATTGAAAACCGTCACGAAAGGTGGTATCCATTACATCAATAAATTTCTTTGCCATACGCTACCTTTATACCTGAGAATTTCGATGATGCATAATCGCCGCCGTAATCGCCGCAACTTTTGCATTATTATTTTTGTGATTGGTTTTAGAATTATCATCTGAGCTTACAGGATCGGGAAAAAATTTAGTGATTATTTTGGTTTGAAGGTTCATGGCAATAATCATCAGGATGAGAAACATTAATACCGTTCCCATGCCTAAAAACATGAACTTCACACCTTCAAATACAAGATTAACATCTTCCATATATTTGCCTTTACATTATATGTGAAAGGGCATAATACAACACAGATGTTTATTAATGACTTTTACGCTACGCAAAACGCAACAAAGCGTAAAGAAGTGTTACGTTTTAGGCTTGCTTTGGGTTACTTGCGATAGACTTTCGCTACTTTTTCTCAATTAAGGAGCACTTTCATGGATTTGAGCAAAATCAGCTACGGCGAAAACCCCGACAAAGTCAAAGCGGTTATTGAAATCCCTTACGGATCGAATATCAAATACGAAATCGAAAAAGAGAGCGGTGCCGTTGTGGTCGATCGCGTGATGCACTCAGCCATGTATTATCCGGCCAATTACGGCTTTGTCAACAACACGCTCTCACAAGACGGTGATCCGGCCGACGTACTGGTTTTGACCGAATACCCCATGCAAGCGGGCTCCGTAATCAACTGCCGTTTAATCGGCGTACTTATCATGGAAGATGAGAGCGGCGTAGACGAAAAACTTTTAGCCGTTCCGGTAAGTAAAATTGATCCTACTTTTGATGAGATTCAAGATATTGACGATCTGCCCAAACATACGCTTGCCAAAATCAAGAACTTTTTTGAGACCTATAAAATGCTGGAGCCGGGCAAATGGGTCAAGGTAAAAGATTACCAAAACAAAGCGGTAGCCACGCAAATTTTGCAAGACGCTATTGAAAACGTCAAATAAGGAAGCTTATGATCGCCGGAATGTATGAGCAGGATTTTGTTGCCTATATAATTCTTGGGCTGATTCTGAATTTTTTATTCTCCATGCTTTTTGGACTCTACCTATCCAAAAACATCGGTATGGATGAGATGATCCTCTCCAAAGGTAGCAAAGAACAGCCATGGTGGATGCCTATTGCGCTTGTTATTCCATTTGCTAAAATGCTAATTACCCTCTATCGGGTAGCTATTTTACAAATCTACTTTCTCAATCAGGGTCGTACACATAAAGAGTATTGGGTCTATCTTACTAGCGAAGAGTCTGAAGAGTCCTCTTAAAACTATTGCATCATACACGTTTTTAACTCTGCATCACTCCATAAACCCTGTTGTTGCTTACGAGCTTTTGCTTGTGCACGGCGGTAATCTTGGGCAAAACGTTTATCATTAAAATTTTTTAATACCACAGCCATACCCACTTCTAAAAGCATTTTTGCATAGCTTTTACTTCCCATGGCATACACCACACAACCCAAATGCTTTACCTCAAGATGGTACTGCTGTTGCGGATACAGATAAGAAGCACCAAACGTATACAGATCCGGATGGTGCTTATAAAATGCATCGACTGCGTTTTGACAACGTGCATGTGGGTTCTGATGCTTTAGCATCTCTAAGGTGTAGATACCGTAAGGTACACAAAGCTGTTCACGGTTATCGATGGCAAAATCGAGTAGCGAATTATGCTTTACATGTAACAATAATCCGAGATCAGGCTCTTTGGCCGATAGTGCGACCCATGAGAGAAAGAGTGCTATCCCAATATGTCTCATGGCAACCTTTGCAAGTTTGAGGTAAAATTACTAAAAAGCGAGCTCACAATGAATGACAAGCGTCTTAAACTGCTTTTAACGGTTCTAAGCGGTATCATTTTCGGTATGCTTTTCATTCTGCTTGCACTCATCGTACCGATCCATGAAAAGAAAAACATCACATTTGAGGAAAAGCCCAAATCTCGTTTGGAACATATCTCAAAATCGATGCGTGATCGCTAATACTCCTGATCCTCTTCGGACTCTTCAATCACAAAATGGGTCTCACCCAAGGTCGTATTGCCCTCTTTGACTACGACATCCCACTCTCCGGGAGCACGCCCGTAGTAATATCTAAAATCATACACGGAGCCGTGATGCGCATTGAGTACGATTGTGCGTTCACGCTGATCTTCCGCAATCGTTGGCGAACGCCATAAAAACGTGATGTGACGCTCATACGTCACACGCTCGGCAAAATAGGTACACTGAATGCGTTTCACCCCTTCGCCCAAAATTTCGCACACAAGCGAATCGGCATTATTAGGCGATGCCAGCAACGGTGACAAAGAGAAAAAAAGCACTAAAAGTAATCGCATGGTTATTCTCCGGAAATCATTATAGCTTACATTTGTCATATTAATGTTACCATGTGTCACCTTGTCATTTTAGGAGAGTACTATTGAAAATACCACGCTTCAAAAAAATTTTAAAAGAGCTCCTATTTACGGTGCTTTTGATGGGTATTATACTCAATATTATGAGTTATATCAGGGCACCGCAACTCGATTCCAAACAGCTTGAAATTTTTGATGCCGACACGATCCAAAACACCCATTTTGAAACTAATACTACTATAAACAAACCCATTTTAATCCATTTTTGGGCCACATGGTGCCCTACATGTAAACTTGAAGCAGGCAATATTGAACGCCTTAGCCAACACTTTAACGTTATCACTGTCGCCGTCAAATCGGGCAGTGACACTGAGATTTCAGACTATCTTAAAACGCACGATTTCAGTTTTGATGTCATCAACGATCATAACGGCTTCTTGGCTTCAAAATTTAAAGTGGCGGCATTTCCGACGACATTTATTTATGATTCCAAAGGTAATCTTGCCTTTAGTGAAGTCGGCTATACCTCAACTCTTGGCCTCTATTTAAGGATGTGGTGGGCACAATAGCACTTATCAAATCCAAGGAGCATACCATAACGTTACATATAACCCTCTTCGTTTTCACGCGTATGCTCTCTTGGCCCCGCGCCTAACTCTTTTTACTACTTTCTCAATATTTTAGCAAGCACTACTTTATGTTTAAGGATATCCTTATGGCGCTACAACTACGCGACTACCTTATTACCGGACGTACTTTTGAAGAGTACATGGCCTTTTTCAATCTCAACCCCAACACCTTGCGCGGCAAAAAAGTTCTTGATTGCCCCAGCGGTGTCAGCAGTTTTATTGCCGATGCCAAAGCACTCAATATTGACGCACACGGATGTGATATTATCTATGCTCACGATGCCTCGGCGATTATCAAACGGGCGTATGACTCCATTGAGCTGATCTATCAAGACGTCACATGGATGGCCGATCATAATTTTGACTTTTACGGCTCCATAGCAAACCATAAAAAGCACCGTCAACGCGCTTTGAGAGGATTTGAAAACGATTTCAACACAAGGCACTATTTATATCAAACCCTACCGCAGCTCTCTTATGGCGACAAAGCGTTCGATCTACTGCTGAGCAGTCATCTGCTCTTTGTTTATGATGATCGATTGAGTCTTGAGTTTCACCTTCAAAGTATCCGCGAAATGCTACGCGTTGCCAAGGAGGTGCGAATTTTTCCGCTGATCGATTTTAAAAACAGTCGCAAAAATGAAGCGGATAATTTCTCGCCTTTTGTAAACACGATACTCAAAACCTTTAAGGCAAAAGTCGTGCCCGTCGATTTTGAGTTTCAGCCGCGCGGCGGAGCGATGATGATTCTTGAGGGCTAATGAACCCCACAGACTCTCTTACAGTACGTTTCAAAGTCTTTTGGATTCATCGGTTTGGCAAAGTAGTACCCCTGTACCTCATCGCAACCGTAAGATTTTAAAATTTCCAAAGTCTTTTCATCTTCAACACCTTCAGCAATGGTGCGCAGATGCAAGCCTTTGGCCATTTGAATAATCGCACGTACAATAGCGGCATCTTCTTCATCTTGCAAAATATCCATTACAAACGAACGGTCGATCTTGAGCTTATCGGTCGTAAAATGCTTTAGATACGACAAACTCGAATAACCGGTGCCAAAATCATCTATGGAAAGTTTTACTCCCATCGCTTTTAACTCTTGAACCGTCGTTAGTACACTTTCGATATTGTGCATCATAATGGATTCGGTCATTTCAAGCTCCAGTAGTGCCGGACGTAGTCCCGAAGTATGCAACGCATCAACGACGATTGCAACAAGATTGCCTCGTTTAAACTGAATGGCAGAGATATTAACCGCTACCACAAGTGCGCGTTGACGCATTCTGTTCCACTGCGCAACCTGTTTGCACGCTTCATGGATAATCCACTCACCAAGCGCTATAATATGCCCGCTGTTCTCCGCTATGGGTATAAAATCTATGGGTGAAATCATGCCATGTTCGGGATGATGCCATCGAATCAATGCCTCAACCCCAATGACCTGCGTGCCATTTAAATCGACCTGCGGCTGATAATAGAGCTCAAACTGGTTTTCTTCCAGTGCTTTGGGTAACTCATTTTGAATCGTCAGTTGGTTCAAAATATTAGCACTCATTCCCTCTTTACTAAACGCATAACCGTTTTTACCGCTCTCTTTGGCGTGATACATTGCGATATCAGCCTCTTTAAGCAATGTTTCATAATCAAGTCCGTTATCGGGGTAGATCGCAATTCCTATAGAAGCGGAAACCGAAAGAATCTGATCTTGAATATAAAAAGGCTGTTTAAAACGCTGTAGAATCTCGCGTGCTATCCCCACTGCATTTGTAGAGCTTTCAATCGAAGAAACCAGTATGAACTCATCCCCTCCATGCCTGCTGATAGTATCACTTTCGCGGATGCGTTCTTTGAGGCGCGACGCGACCGATACCAGCATCTTATCACCGACACCATGCCCCAAAGAGTCGTTGATCGTTTTAAACCCGTCAAGATCAATGAAGAAAAGCGCTACTTTCAGGCCATCTCGCCCGGCATTGGCAATCGCTTGAGTTGCCCTGTCGCGTGCTAACACTCTGTTGGGAAGATTCGTAAGAACATCATTATAGGCCATATATTCGATCTTGGCTTCAAACGCTTTTTGCTCCGTAATATCATGAATATAGCCGTACCATGTAATCCCCCCGTCATTATGACGTACAGGGGTACTGTTCTCTTCAATCCAGCGCTCTCCTTTTTGAGGGTGAGCGATACGGTATTGCTGATTCCAAACACTCATATTGCGCACCGATTCTTCATATGTTTCATACAATTTTTCAAGATCATCAGGATAAATAAGCGCATCAAGTGCTTTGGCATTTTCTTTCACAAATTCGGGATCAATGCCGTAAATATCTCTAATTTTCGGTGATACATAAAGCATCAAGCGTACATTATCCGCAATAATATGAAAAGCGCTCATCATACCCGGAGTAAATTCGGCAAGAAAGCGCAATTCACGCTCTTTGATCTGAAGCTCCTCTTGAAGATTGTAAATATCGGTCATATTCCAACCGGCACACAAAACGCTGACAAGTTTTCTGTTTTCATCAAATTCAGGCACAAAATTGATGTTATGAATTTCAATGCTTTGATCCAACATCGGTATCATTATTTTCTCAAGATAGACCTTCTCTTGAGTATTTAAAACTTTTTCATATGCACGCTGTACTTCTATGAAATTGTCACCTACAACTTCATAAAAACATTTTCCATATACCTCATCAAGTGTCACACCCATAAGATTTTCTATTGCCGTATTGAGATAAAGATAACGTGCATCCGTATCCCAACGAAGAATGTAAACGGGGATGTTCTCGGCAAGCGAACGAAACTCTTCTTCACGCTGCATCAGATCGGCTTGCACTTGTTTTTGCTGCGCAAGGTCTTTAATGATGGCAATACGAAAATCATTCTCATCATACGTAAATGTCGTGGCCGAGATTTCAATATCTATCATTTTTCCGGTTTTGGTACGATGTTTTGATATCGTCGTAAACGCCCTCATTTCACGCCTGTGCCTTAACTCTTCATCGCTCATTTGTGCTTCAATATCTCTTACATGTAAGCCTACAAGTTCCGCTTGAGTGTACTCAAGCATTTTACATGCAGCGTCACTGACATAAAGCAGTTTGCCCTCTTGAGCATTATCGATAATATAGATAGCATCACTCGCACTGTCCATAGCCGCTTTTTGCAACTCCAGCTGTTTTTGTTTCTCTTTTAGCAACTCTTTGTTGCGTTCGGATTCACTGATATCACGCGCAATACTGATGCCGTAAATTTTTCCTTCAAACATCAATTCGGAGACGGTTATCTCAACGGGAAAAACATGGCCACTTTTGGTTTGGTGTTTTGTTTTGAAACGAATTATTTTGTGATGGGGGTCATCGCAGAGTGCTACACTCTCTTTAATATGCTCAAAATCCGTTACGGGGTCTATGTCAAAAGCCGTCATTTTTAGTAGCTCATCACGAGTGTACTCCAAAGCATTGCAGGCGGCATCATTAACATAACATAGATGAAATTCTTGATCAGCCACATAGATAGGATCTATGGTGCTATCAAGTGCACGAAGCAAAAAATCTGTTGAAAACATCGCTATTACATGAACCTTATTTTAAGTCCATTGTAGCATAATAATTTTTTTAAATGATCCTCTATTTCAAATACGCCTCAATCATCTTACTTTTGCCCATAAAATTGGTAGCATAGCTAAGCAGATCAAAAAAATCTTTGTGCGTAAATCCAAGTGCTTCGAGTGCGGCAATGTCATCGGCACCGAAAGCTTTGCTTTCATACATCGCTTTGAGCACGGCGGATAACATCGCGTTTTGCTTTTCGCTTAGTTGCGGATATTGCAGGCGTTCAAGCATCGCCGTATTAAAGTTGATACAGTAGTCTCTGCACTCTCGCTGCGCAATTTCAAGGCGCAGATAGGGCATCAAATGCGCATTAATGCGCTCGTGCTCTAAAAAAAAGAGATTCTCTTCTAAAAAGTTTTTCATTTTTTCAATATCAATTGCGGCAAAAAGTTCAAAATGGGGCGGGACAAAACCCATTTTTCGTTTGATGGCAACTAAAAGTGCTTTAACCTCATCGCTCTGTTCGGGTTGGATAATAAACATCGATACTCCTTTGGGTTAGACCAATCGGTCTAAGCACAAATATTACAATAGGCACTCTTAAAATAGACTGATCGGTCTAAATTAAATTTTGAGGGATTTGAGATAATTTACCAAATGTGCGATAGAGCGAAGATAGCGCTCTTTTGAGGACTGCTTTGGTGGAAGTGATAGCGCGCCCCAGATGCTTTCAATAATATAATCGGCCAGCGAATCGGTATCAACATCTTCTTTAAGATGCGAACGCTCCAACACACTCACTAGCTTACTTTTGATATGATCATAAATAATCGTCACCTCACGTTCAAAATCTTTATCAACCGCCGACATCTCTTGATTGAGCCGATTAAGCGGACAACCGTAGATAATGGAGCGCTCTTTTTTGGTTAGCTTGAGAATATTAATAATGACCGTGTTAAGAGTGGCCCCTTCACTACTCTCTTTGAGCTCATAAAATTCATCCATTTTTGGAGCAATACGCTCTTTGAGCACCGAGAGTACCAACGCTTTTTTGCTTTTAAAAAAGTGATAGAGCGATCCTTTAGGAATCGCGCAGGCCTCTAAAATCATCGACATGCTTGTACCGTTGTAGCCGTGAATATAGACCAGTTCATACACGGCATCAAGAATTTTTTCGCGAGTAGGATGTTCGGTTTGCATAGCACAATTATATCACTACGCAAAACGAGGGTACAGTTTTAACCTATTTATGTTAGAATAAAATGCAAACAAAGGTGAGAGGGCATGGTCAAACTCGAAACAAGATATAAGTTTAAAGAGTTAGTCAATATTGCCGCTTTTGAAAAGCTATTAGAGAGTTTTTTCAGAGCAACAGGCGTACCTAACGGTCTTGTCGGCGAAAATGGCGAAATTATTACCCAAGCGGGCTGGATTAACGCATGTGCTCTATTTCATCGCAAATATTCGCAAAGCAATCTCGATTGCCAGCAGAGTAATTTTGAGTTGATGCACCGGCTCAAAGAGGGCGAAATTGTCCATGCAGTGTGCAAAAATGGGCTAATCGACTATGCCACACCGATCGTGATCGAAGATGAGCGTCTGGCCACACTCTTTTTGGGTCAAGTACTCGATCGTGCACCAGATATCACTTTTTTTAAAAAGCGTGCTACTTTAATAGGCTATGATGAGAGCGCTTATCTCGAAGCGATACATGCCGTTCCTATTGTATCTAAAGAACAGATGGAAGCATTAATGACGTGCATGGTCGATATGGCTCGTATGCTGGCACAAAGTGGCCTAGACCAACTACGGCAAAATAGACTTGAGAATGATCTCAACCAGAGTAAACAACAGCGTATTGCACTTGAAGATATTCTTGATTCATCCCCGATTGGAATCGGCTGGGCCGATAGTAAGGGAAAAATAGAGTACCTCAACCGCCATTTTACGGAGCTTTTTGGTTATACGCGTTTGGATATACCCTATATTTTCAGCTGGTATAAACGTGCATTTCCCGATAAAAACTATCGCAAGCGTATCGCAAAACCATGGAGAAAAGAAGTCTACCACAATAGCACATCAGAGCCTCCAGCACTTGAAGCTACCGTTACATGTAAAGATGGAAGCGAACGTTACGTCATGATTCACGGTAAACGGATCAAAGATAAATGGCTCTTTAATTTTAGTGATATGACCGCGCACTGGAAGAGTGAACAGCGCAACATAACACACGATAGTATTTTGGCGATGGTGGCCAAAGGGGCACCGCTTAGCACTATTCTCAACGCTATTGTTAAAACAATGGAATCCGAAGATAGCGATGCCTTATGTAGCATTTTGCTACTTGATAAAGAAGAAAAACACTTGCATAACGGGGCGGCACCATCACTTCCTGACTTTTATAACGAAGCCATTGATGGCATAGAGATCGGGATTGGAGTCGGTTCATGCGGTACGGCAGCAGCAACGGGAACGCGGGTAATTGTTGAAAATATCATGAACCATGAGTATTGGGCACCTTATCGCGGGCTTGCCAAACGTGCCAATCTGGCGGCATGCTGGTCGGAGCCGATTATATCTTCTAAAAACAGAGTACTTGGCACGGTAGCCATCTATCATAGACGCATTAGTAGCCCCACAAAAGAGGATATTGACCGCATCAGTTTTGGTACGAATTTGGCCGCTGTTGCCATTGAAAACCACAATGTCCGTAACGAGTTGGAACAACGTGCTTATCTCGATTTTTTAACCGGATTGCAAAACCGCGGCTCATTCATTGAAAAGGCAGAGCAAGAGCTGGCGCGTCACCATCGCTACAATGATCCTTTTTCGCTTATTATGTTTGACCTTGACCACTTTAAACGCATCAACGACTCCTATGGGCATAGCATCGGCGATCTTGTCTTGCGCATGGTCGCCGATGTGAGTTGCAAAGCGCTCCGCGAGATCGATATTATTGGAAGAATCGGTGGCGAAGAGTTTGCCATTGTGCTACCGCACACCGAAAAAGCCGTCGCGGCAGAAGTAGCCGAGCGGCTTCGTACACTACTTGAAGCATCAAAAGTACAACTCGAAGGAGGAGAAAGCCTTACATGTACGGCATCGTTTGGTGTTACGGCAACTCATGAGCATACGACCAAAATCGACACACTTTTACTTGAAGCCGATGCGGCACTCTACCAAGCCAAAGCGAAGGGAAAAAATCGGGTAGAAATTGCTTAAATCCTAATCTGCTAGTTGCAAAACGATGCCGCCAACTACACAAACATAGCACCTGTGATTCAGATTAACGAGGTCGTATCATTTTGACATACTCGACGCAAATCCCAACACGTAACCGTTAAGATCTTTTACATAAAACTCGCGTTGACCGTACCAGCTGGTTGAAGGTGCTTTCATAACCTCCACATGATCTTTGATCGATTCGTAAAGCGTATCGGCATTCTCAACATTAATGTAAAAAGTGGCCGAAGCGCCAAGCGTTTGAAAAAAATCGCCGACGTCCTCTTTTAGGCTTTTTTGTTGTTGCAGCATCAGCGTTACGCCGCCGTTTTGTATCATAGCCCAAAGGTAGCGATCTTCGGCTTTAAGAGTATCGGTTGTTTCATGCTTGTCGTTAACAGCCATTTGCAGCGCAAAGCCGAAATGGTTTTGATAATACGCCACCGTTTGGGCGATGTTTTCAACACCGAGGTTGGGAATAAGTGATTGCATTGTAGCTCCTTTGATGGGCATCACCAAAAACCCTAAATACGCTCAGCGATAGAGAGAACGTTACAATCAAGACGGTACTTTGAAAGCCTAGCCAAAGCTAAGGTGAAAAGTACCAACGCAGAGTGTGGCGTTCTCTCTATCGCCCGAAGGGAAGCCAAAAGAGCGCCAATCTCGCACCAAA
>JBNKLA010000046.1:0-2774 GCA_050292115.1 Sulfurimonadaceae bacterium
TTTGGTGCGAGATTGGCGCTCTTTTGGCTTCCCTTCGGGCGATAGAGAGAACGCCACACTCTGCGTTGGTACTTTTCACCTTAGCTTTGGCTAGGCTTTCAAAGTACCGTCTTGATTGTAACGTTCTCTCTATCGCTGAGCCTGTTTAGGGTTTTTGGTGGTGCCCTGAATTAAAAATAGGGTGGATTATAACACTTCAAAGCTATCGTATCGGTAAATCGTTATAACAGCTACGTTATAATCGCAGAAAAAAAGAGCATCCCATGAAAATTTTTGCCCTAATCCTCTTTACATTTAAGCTTATTTTTGCGTTTCCTTTTGAGCTGGAGTCAATACGCTCAAACTTTAAGCAGACCATTACCGACGATCATAACAAAACACTCACCTACACGGGCAATTTACGCGCCAAAAAGCCTGCTCTTGCCCACTGGCACTACGCCACGCCGATTGAAAAAGAGATCTATATCGATAACGCCAACGTTACCATCGTTGAGCCCGATCTTGAGCAGGCGATTATTAGAGATATTGGCGACACGATTGATATTATCGCTATTTTAAAAGCCTCGCAAAAGATTGATGACACACACTACAGAGCACACTACAACGACAAGTCTTACGACATTTTTCTTAAAGACAACACGCTTGGCGCTATTCGTTATGTGGATGATTTTGGCAATAAAAGTGCTATTGAGTTTAGTGACCTTAAATTGAATCTGCCTGTGCAATCATCGCAACTCAAAGCCGTTATTCCTGAAGATTACGACATTATCCGCTAATCTGTAATCGCTTTGTTATCGTTGTTGCCTACAATGGCGACAATGAAAAGAGCCCTGCTTCTCGCCTCGCTTGCTTTGATGCTCTCTGCGCAAGAGCCGCAACAATCATTTGCCCTTATGATGGGCTTTCGCGCCGCGACCGTGCCGTATAAAAGCGAACATCGTGATGATTACATGTACTCCTATCTGCCGTGGATGTGGTTTGAGGGCGAACACTTTTATATGCGCGGTAACCGCTATGGACTGCACCTTTATCACACCGATACGTTTGAACTTAATGCACTCGCCAAAATCCGCTATGTCGATATGCCCCACTCCGCAGAGGAGTATTTTAGCGGCGACATGCTTGATAGCGGAATCAATCTGCATTACATGTATAAAAACTGGCAATTGGATATAGATCTGATGCAAGACGGCTACATGCGCAGTTATATTGAAGCAAATACCCTATACGGCTACAAAAACGGCGCACTGGAACTTAAGCCTTTTTTGGCATTGTATTACCGCTCTCAAGTATTTAATACATACTATTATGGAATTGACACCAACGCTGTGCCCGCGCTTGGAATCGAAAGCACGTACGCACTAAGCTCACATGTCCGGCTTTACCTGCGACTCAAAAGCGAATACCTCGGTAGCGAAGCCAAAAATGCTCCCCAAATTGAGCGCCCGCTGACGCATGAGCTTATTACGGGACTACGTTTGGGAAGTTGGAGCGTGCAAAAGCGAAGCGGCATTAATGACTACATGCGCATCGGTTTTGGCCTCGCCACCAAAGGGAGCTTTTCACAGCTCCTAACCCTCTCGGCACCCGAAGACGGATACGCACATAAAATGGTCTCGCTCTTTTACGGTTACCCGCTTTGGGATGAAATTTTTGGTAACGCCACCGCGCTTTACCTGCACAGTGGCGTGGCGTTTCATGCGCCATCAGAGGTACAAAACGGTGCGCTAGAGGGCGTAACGTCGTTTAAACTTTTTGTTGACTTTCCTTACGATTTTCGTCTCGGTGCGGCAACGGGAATCTCCTACATCACCGAAACCACCTATGTGGAGCGCTGGGCGAATGGAAAAGACGGTTACAAAGAGAGCAGTAAGTTTATGAACCATCTCGATTTTTCACTGGAGTACCGTTTTAGTAAAAAGGCCTCGGCAGGATACGGCATCTTTCACCGTTCGGGCGTTTTTGAGAGTGTGCAGACGTACGGGCAGATCAAGGGCGGCAGCAATTACCACCATTTTTTTATAAAGGTTTACATGTAATTTTAGTCTGCAAACCTATACCGCACAAGTGCAAAAGCCAAAGCGAACAGGTAGCCATAAACGAAACGGTCAATACGCAATACCTCTTGTCCCCGTCTCGCACGCCACGCACCCATGGCCGACATTACAACACCGACAGCAAGAGGTGTTACAAGCAAATTGACGATACGCCACGTTTCATTTGTCACAAAATGCGAAGAGACAATCCAAAGGCTGATGCCTCCAAAAATAGCGCCAAAGAGAAAATACCCTATCGCGGCCAGCCAAGGATTTGGTGCTTTTTTAAAGGGTTGTGCCAGTGAATGAAAGCCAAATTCAAGCAATGCTTCTCCAATAACCTGCAATAAAAACTCGCCAAGAATTTCAAAAATAAATTCAATCATTTATTTCTCTTTTGTTATTTTAGAGATTATAACGCGTTTAGACATGTCGCCTTCCGACAAAATGAGGTATATCTTTTCTGTCTATGTACCCATTCCTAAGCCAAGCACACCAATATATGACCAAAGCAGTATGCCTGCCACTGCTAAAATCTGACCAAGTGTTTTTTGATGATTACGAAGTCCATATAAGAAAAACGCTAACTAATACGATGATTATTCGTAACCATTCAGCACCCCATAGAAGCCTGAGGCATAAAAGGCTTGCCCAGTAGTGCATTGCGCAGTTCTTCAAGTACTCTGCCGTTTTGCTTTTTCACCGTAGAGATATAACCGCGTATACGGGCAAAGTACT